>JADYZV010000042.1 GCA_020852965.1 Pirellulaceae bacterium
TCAAACGTCCTTGCTGACGCTGCGGGTTACGATTGCATAGCAGACTGTTTTTTGCTCGTATGACGTAAACCTATTCGCTATCATCGTTTACTTCGTTTTCTCGCAGACTCATGAATAATCCGGGTTACACGATTTTAGTTCGATGAATTTCTTCCGAAATGGAACTGTGTTGCAGTCCCAATGTTCGCACACTATTCTTCAGCGCGTTGCTTCGCGCTGCATCAGCTCCATGCGATCCTTTAGGAATCCCGATCGGCCGCAGTGCTTTAGCACTCAGTTGTGCTAGGCATCGCAGAAGTGTAAGACGCAATACAGTGGCGATACTATCCGTGCTCCGGCCTTGCCATCCGCGCGAGAAATCGTGTCGTCTGCTAGCACAGGTGGCAAAACGCTACGATCACTCGACCACTTTCATGTCAAAATCTGCACTATTGCCGCGCAGCTCAGGTGCATACATGCCCTGGATGACACTGGGGAGTGCGGTAAATGTGCCGGGCGCCTCGCTGCGGAGTTGGTAGCGAATCGAATAGCTGCCGCGTGGTAGCCAACGAATGCACAATCCGACATGCCGATCACGCAGCTCACGATAGATGCTCAACCCAGAACTATAAAAATATCCGCTCTGCGTTTCTACAGACTCTAGTCCCGCCGCCTTGGGATCTTCGATCAATAGGTACTCGTAGTCGTTCTTGCTCTCCACCAGCAATTCAACTTCGACCAATTCACCTGACGGAACGGCTTGCAAGTCCTCCAGCAGTGTACGAGTAAAGCCGGCTTGTTGCGTGTCGACTACGTTGGCCTGTTTGTCAGGTAGTTGCAGCGACTTCGTGCTGGGTTGCAAGTGATAGTAACGACGCTCGATCTTGACCTCCAACCCGGCCGGTGCAATCTCCTCCTCCAGTGTGAAGTTGGTCGCGTAGGCATTCCAGTACAAATTGCCTTGGCCGGTTCGCCGAATCTCTAGCTGCTGCTCACCAGAGGGAACGGCAGAACCGTGAATCTCGATGGTGTTATCGACATCGAATAGGTTAGCTGGTGTAAACTGAATAGTTCCAAGTCGCTTACCTGATAGAAACACTTCAGCCCGCATCGTCTGCTGCATTTCTCCGCTGGCAGCGATGTAATCTGCAAAGGCCTCGACGACCAGCGCCGTATCGCGAGTGCTATTCCAATAGGTCGCATGTTTGCGATTGTTCAGCAAATACTTTACTACGCGTGGTGCGGTCTGCCCACGCGGGTCGATGGCGGCCAGCAGTTTCAAATAGATTGCATTGGCTTCGATCTCGCTACCATACCAATACCACCACGACGCTTGGCCGCGTAGGAATGCCGTTTCGTTCTCGGCATCTTCGACCAAGAACTGTTCCATATTGCGGCGCAACATGTTGGTCTGCTCGGTGTTGCCGAGCTTGTTCGTGGCCCAAGCCAGCAAGGCCTTGCCATAGGTGCTCAAGTGCTCGCGCTGGTCGAATAGAATTTGCTGCATGGCCGGATTGGTGCGCTCAGCCAAAACCAACACGTGGAAGACCAAGGCATCGATATTATCGGGATGCTCTTTGTAGGGTTTGACTTTACCATCGGCGTTTTGCAGCTTAAGCAGTTCCTGCTGTTGATGCTGCTCGAGCCAGGCTAGACCGCGTTGCAACACGTCGGGGACAATGGGTACATCGTTCTGCTGTGCGATCAATAGGCCGCGCACTACGGTCGCCGTCGTATGGGCACCGCTCTGATCGTGGATTCCGCTGAACCAGCCCCAGCCACCATCGCCATGTTGCATATCGCTTAGTCGAGTCACACCCGCTTGGACCATGTCTGCGACCAATTGATCGTCGAAGACCGCCGTGCGATCGAATCGCTTCCAACGCTCACGTCGCACTGCTGCGTCACCCAACTCTTGGGCATTGAGGTTATTCCGTTTCTCTTTGAGATTAGCCAAATCGACGTTCATGCGTTGCAGTACGCGCTGTGTAATCACGGTCGGCAAAAAGCGGTTGAGCGTTTGCTCGGTGCAGCCGTACGGATACTCAGCCAGGTAGGGGAGCGCATCGATCATTGCGGCCGCCAGCGAAGGGCTCAGCCGCACCACCAAACGAGACTGTTCTATGCGCCGAGCGTCTGGAATAGTTAGCGTGGCGATCGAACTGGCTTGGCCACTGCGCACGGTCCCAGCCAACGATTCCATCTTGAGAATGCCATTGACCACTATCGGCATTTCGAGCTGCATTGCATCGGAGGCATCATCGGTGACTGCGATAGCGCGCACGGTGACTGTCCCTTCGGCGGTGGCTCGGCAGCGCCAGTCGACGCGCGCCTGCTGGTGCGAGTCGATGTCGACGGACTGCTCGCGGTCGGCGGGGTCGAGCAATTCGAGCTGCGTTTCGCCGTCGATCTCCAGAGCTACTTTCACACGCCGCTTGCCTGGCAGATCGTTGTGAACATTGGCTGATAGGACCACTTCGTCCCGCTCGACCAAGAAGCGTGGTGTTTGCAGTCGTATCAGTAGCGGCTTGCGCGTCACGGCACTGGTCGCGTCGCTGCCAACGCGAGTTTGCGAGGCGACAGTCCACGTGCGCAATTGCCAACTGGTAAGGTTCTCCGGCATTTTGAAAGTGGTCTTGGCTCGCCCACTCGCATCCGTATCTAGCTTTGCAAGCCACAAAGCCGAGTCGGCAAAATCCTTACGCACGGAAACCTCGTTAGCCGCATTGGCTCCGCCCCCCGCCTCTGCACCAGCCGGCGCAGCCACCGCCGATTTTTCCATCATGGCTCCCGATGCAAAGCTATCGGACATTGCATGCATCTCGCCCCGCGCCATACTCATCGGCGCAGCCCCTCCCATCATTCCTCCCATACCTCCTCCCATCATTCCGCCCATCATTCCACTTGCGCCAAGTTCTGCGTCGTTCCAATGGGTGGCGGCAGCATAGTCGTCGTTTCCCTCGATGGCATCGAGGTCGTCTGCCAGGGTGCTACCGAATATCCCCAGCGGCTGTAGTTGTGGCTGGTCGGCGACTTGTATCGGCTGGTGCCGCGAGTCGAGATTGGTTGAGCGTTGCGGCTGGTGATGGCGTTGCCACTTCCAAAAGAACTCGCGGATATCCGGCGGTAGCACATCGCCAGCCAGCGCTTCCAACGAGCGATCGTAGGCGGCGATGACACAGGAACCCGCGACAGGCTTTCCTGCGGGATCGGTCACCTTGACATCGACCACGCACTCTTCACCCGGAAGATACTCCTCCTTGTCCATGGCAACCTCGACATTCAGCACACGCTCGGCCGGTGGAACGACGATCTGGCGAACTTGTTGGTGATACTTGCCGCCATAGACGGTAGCCGCTTCGACAAAGAAGTTCGGCTGGTCCGCTTCCGTGACAGGAATCTCGATCACGGACGATTTGCCATCGAGCGTAATCCATCGCGGCAGTTCATAGCCATCTTCTGCTGGACGCACGAACACGGCAACGCGCGCACCAGGATAATCGGCGGCGATCTGCAATTTGACTGTCTCGCCAGGGGTGTAATGTTGCTTATCGGGAGTCAACTCGAGCGCGTTGTAGCGATAATCGTTGTTGTTGCCGCTATCATTGCCGCGTACCGTAAAGATGTATCCACCTTCGATCTCGTGCCCGATGGCGTCCTTGAGTCGCATGCGCACGCGATACTGGCCCGCCTGATCGGCTTGCATCGTTTGTGTACACTCCCCTTTGGCATCGGTCTGCGCATCGAAGCGAGCGACAACTTGCTCCTCAGGGCGCTGCTTATCATCGTACTTAATCTTGAGTAGTTCGACCGTGCCGCCGCCGCCGACGGGAGTGCCATCGAGCTGCTGAGCTTGGAAGTGCGCATCGATGCGCTGTCCGATCGTATAGAATCCACGATCGACCCAAGCGTAGACTTTAAATGGCTCCTGTGCGGCGATGACCGAGCCCGAGGCAGTGATCGTACGGCGTGAGGCATCGCGAACTTCGACCGAAATCGAGTACTTGTGATCCGAGTCTCCGTAGATGGCTTTGGCCAGCGCAGTATCGATCTTGAGCTTGGCAATCCCAGTTGAATCGAGCTCCAACTGCTGTTCGAGCACGAGTTCCGGTGGCTCGTTTCCCCAAAACGGTCTCCAGCTCGGCAGCGGAGCGATGCAGCCACCCCAGCCGCGCCAGTTGGGATACCAAGTGTAGTCCTCAGCAAACCACCAATAGCCTGGACCGTAGCACCAATCGTAGGGTGCCCAAGGATAAAAGTCTTCGCGGTAGGTGCTGCGCTCGACTTTCACAGAAACCTCAGCTTCGGTTACGGGGGCACCAAAGTAGTATTTGGCTTCGATGCGAGCCTCGAACGTTTCGCCCAGAGCGACTGGTTTTTCTGGCGCAAGAATGTTGACTTCAAATTCCGGTTTGCGATACTCTTCGACGCGAATCGCCAGCGAGGTCGTGGCGAAAGTGTTGGGAGCATCAGCTAATCGCAATTGAAAGCTATAGTGTCCCAGCGCAGCCGCGTCGGACAGCGGAACGTCGAGTTCGCAACCGCCATAGTCGTCAGTGGTAAGCTGCCGCTCGGCAACTTGTAGCCCTTGCGGATCGAGCATGTTGACCGTTACCTTACGGTTCGCAACACGCTGGCCGGGCTCGTCGCCGTACGTTGCGAAGCCGAGCCAAAACTTAGCTTGGATGGCTTCGCCGGGGCGGTACATGGGTCGATCGCTGACGCCATAAGCCTTCAGCTCCGCATAGCTGAGAGAATTTGGGCCGCGACTCCAAAACTGTTGGAAGCCGAGCAGCGCGAAGCGTCCTTGTTGGGTACGCACCACGCTGAACCATTGCAATTCTTGCTTGGCGGCCACTTTAGCCATTCCGTCTTTATCCGTGCGGGCAGCAAAGTTCTCGGTGATCATCTTCGGCCGACCGCCGTTGTTATTTTGCGAGCGGTCCCAACCGAAGCCAAACATTTCGATATTGGCACCGGCGACGGGCTGACCACTGTCGGCGTCCGATGCACACAGCAGCCATTGACCATCCCCCATCGCCTTTTGCACCAAGGCGGTGTCTTCGATCGATACCAAAATGCGAACTATTTGTGCGTTGGGCTGTGCTTCACTGCCAACGCTACCTTCGATCAGATAGAGGCCCGCTTTGCTCAGCGGTGTATCGATTTGTATACGCCGGTCCCAGTGATTGGGGCGCGGATCGAGCGGCTGATCCCACTCGGCTACTTGTTCTAACAGATACTGATCGATGCTATCTGCATCGAACAGCGAACCAGGTGAAGTGAGGTCAGGGACTTGCTCATTGGCTATCTTCCCAAAGCGATCGTTGGCTTCACCTGACCTGAATTTTCGATAATAGGTCTTCGTATCTAGTAGAATCTTCTCGATGTCCACGCGCCGCGCCGTAAAATTGACCTGGGTGGCATTGCGAAACAGTAGACTCAGCTTGGCCGGTTGGCCGGCTAGTTGGCTGGGGACCGAATCGAAGGTGAGTCTAGGCCGAAGAATGCTATCCAGCAATTTCTGTTTCCAGTTCCCCGAATCGTCAAAACGAGCCAGGTAGCTTTGCAGTTGCTCGGCGGCTTGCGGATACTGGCGACGATTGAGCGAAATTTGAATGAGCTGCCAGGCCGCCGCTTCGGCATATTGTCCTTTGCCCTTGGCCACGTCTTGGAAGATACGAATGGGATTGAACTCATCGGGCAGGCTGAAGCGTTTGATACCGTTGGCCAACTTGGCAATGGTTTCTGTTTCCGCAAGCGTGTGAATGGCCGACACTCCCTGTTCAGGTAGCTTACCGGTATCTGAGCGCTGGCGGAAAAGCCAGGCGTCTTGTTGCAGCGTGTCGACGGAGAACTGCTGATTGAGAAATGCGCCCCAACGGAATTTAGCTTCCTCACGCTTGTTCTCCGACAACTCGGCTTGAGCCAATGACCAACGCAGTCGCTGTCCATCGCTATTGGCCGTCTGCCATGAGCTGGGTAGGTCATACAGCACTGGATCGCCCGCAGCGGTAACCGGTGCAGGCCGATTCGGTAATCCTTGCTGGCCGTCTAAATCCAAGTAGTCAGGGGCTTGCTGTAAATCGGTGACCGATTGCAAACGCCATTCGAACATTCGATCGCGACCGATTTGTAGGGCGGTGGCTTGGTCCAAATGCAATTGGGCCAGTTCATCTACCTTGGCCGCTGCGTCCGTATTGTTTGCCAGTTCAATGGCGCGCGTGCGCCATTTCAACGCCTGCAATCGATCCTGTTCAACAACATAGACCTGCTGTCCATTTTGCTGTCCGCGCGCATAGCCTCGGACGAACTGTTGATCGGCTACGACGCCGTAGTGCTGAGCGTTCTGTATCTGATTGGCCGCCTGAGCCAGCACACGGAACGAATTGGGGTGTGCTGTCAGCGCGGAGGCAAGGTCATTGTCCAACGAACTGAACAGACCGAGTTGCTGTTGGCATTGCAAAAGGGCTTCGAGCGACTCGACCACTTGCTTGTCTGCGGCATCGGGATTTTTGATGACCGCGCGAAACAGCACTGAGGCCTCAGCATAATTGCCATCCTGCATCAATCTCTTGGCTTGGGGCAATGCGCTGGTGGGATCGGATTCTTCGATTGCTCGACTAACCGAGACTACCCAAACGACCAGCAACAACGACAAAAGGCTCATGGCAGCCCAGGCCGATCTGGATCTCAACGATGGAACTAGCTTGCGCATGATTGTTACTCCCAGACTGCGTAGACGAGCATTGATTTGACGATTATGCGCTGTAGTGGACGAGGTTACGAGTCCCTGCGCGCAAGGCTGTAGTGGACGAGGTTACGAGTCCCTGCGCGCAAGGACTCGTAACCTCGTCCACTACCCAAGAAGTCTTTACAATGCACTAGACGCACGAGCAGCCCACGCGGTTCCCGAAAATGGAAGAAGCCAGCGTGATCAACATCGATCGGAGTTGGCTGCTAGCATGGCCCGCTGTGCGAAGTGCTTCACAAATTGCACACCACAAGCTGATTTATCGTCAAATTTTTGGTAAATCTCCCATGGAAGAGACTTTCCACATGAGGGAAAACGCCTACGATAGGAGTGCGTAAACCAATCCCTATGTAGGACAGTTTCAACCGAGGGCTTCAGTAAGCAGCGACAGATGACGATGCTTACGCAGATCAGCCCCCCCTATTCCCCGTTAAGGAGTGTATCTATGAGACAGTTGGTTAGTTTGGCTCTCGCTTTGGCCGTGATCAGTCCCAGCTTTGCAAGTGCCGAGGAACTCAAGAGCGGTTTGGAAGCAGGCAAAGGCATTGCTCCCTTTTACGTGACCAAAACGGTGGGTGCGGAGGACGATGGCGTACCCTGTGGCAAGAATCTGTGCTATCGTTGCCGAAACGGGTCGCGTCCTCAAGTCATGGTGTTCACCCGCAGTACCGACGAAAAAGTAGTCGCGTTGGTACAGAAGTTAGACGAGCAACTGGCCGCTCACGAAGACGCTCAACTGCGTGCCTTTGTGAATATGTTGGGTGACAGCAAGGACGCTGCCACCGATTCGGTCAAGAAGCTCGCCAGCATTTCAAAGGCCAAGCTTGTACCCTTCGTGGTTCCCAACGAGTTCGAAAATGGCCCAGAGGATTATGGAATCAATCCGAAGGCTGACATTACCATTATCATCGCTAACGATGAAAAGGTAGTTGCCAGCCACGCGGTAGCATCCGCAAAGGATCTTGACGTAGACAGTGTGATTAAAGACGTCAAGAAAATGTTCAACTAATTCGACAGGATTGAGCAGTTAGAGATTAAACTATCCGTACCTCCTTTTTTGGGGGTGCGGATTTTTTTGTGCTTATCTGTCAAAAGCAAAAGTCGTGTTCGGTCAGTGTATGGCTGGAACTTCGGGTATTTCCAGCAGACCAGTGCATAGGACTGCCGCTGCTACTTTCCGATAAAATAGCTGTTGAATTTACTGGTGAGCTACCGGGTACGATGAGTCGAGATTTCTTTCTACTGAATCGTTGCTTTCAGGTGTCCAAGCTCTGCCGCGAGCCGGCTGGCTCAGGGTGTTCTGTACCACCGGCCAAAATGCGCGGAAAGCTACCGCCAAAACTGATCGAATTCTATGCGTTGCTAGATCGAGTCTGCTCGATTGCTGGCGACGCTCATGCTACCGACTCTGCCACACCATCCGCTGAGTCGCAGATTGATCTGAACGATAAACAGCGCCGCGACCTGGAAGAATTCGAGCGAGTCATCGTCGCTCTCCGTTTCAGCTCGAACGAATTGGTGAAGCAACCTGCAGTGGCCCTGATTCGAGCGATCTTCGCTGATGCCAGCTATTTTTCCGGCTTGAAGCCGCTTCCACAGTATACCGACGTCTTCGCGTATGAGCTGCTATTCCCTAGTTGGCTCAACTTGCTCAATGCCGCCATGCTGCCTCGCGCCGACAACGGCAAACCGAGACTCGAAGGTGTACGCCAAGGTGTCATGTTCGAGTTTTTAGGTAAGCCCAGCGCGCTGAATGAAGACCAGACACGCTTACTTATAGGCTTCATGACGTTTATTGCCAGCCGCTTTGATGCCCCGCATTGCGAGGATCTGTTGCAGCGCTTGATCGATCTTGTAACGCAAAAAGGGGGACTCGTCATCGATGCGCTCGACGCTATCGATCTGGCTTGTAAGGACGCTCGCGAGCTGCGCGCGGCGATCGCGGACTACTTGGTGGTTACGACATCGCTGCTGGCAGCGGACGATCCAAGCGAATATGCAATCGCCTACCAGCGACCATTGCGGCGACCACTACCCGATAGGGTAGCCCAATCGCTGAATCAACATATTGAGGCGCAGCAGTGGACCGGTTTTTTATCGATCGCGCGTCCGATGAGAGCAATCATCGAATCGAAACACGCGCTTGCTCCTGAATTCGTTCAACTACTATCCCGGCAGTCCGACAAGCTAGTTCAACTACTCAGCTTGATTGTTCCACCGTCATCAACCGGTAGTTGCCAAGTACTTTCGGAGGAGGGGCAAGCTGCCGTGGCTGGGTTGGTTGATTCACAACCTGACCTCATTGTCAACGACTTTTCCAGTCTACAACACTTCGCTTGCGATATCGCTCCGCGTCTGAGGAACTTTAGTGAACCGGCATTGAATTTCTTTCACCGAGTACTGATTGTCGATGAAAGTGGACGCAAAGCACTGTTGGAGAGTTTGGATAGCGAACCGGCTCGGGCTTCTTTAGTCGAGCAGTTGCTGGTAAGAGCGGGCAAGACCGATGACAATGGCCGTTTGCTGAAGCTGCTAGTCTGTGCCAGTCTGATTTGGCAGCGGGCGGATGCGGGTGAGGCGCAGGCCGCTCTGCAAGCGATCGAGGCGGTGATCCACAATCGCACCATCGGCAATCGAGAGCTGGCGGATCTGTTGCTGGATCTCAAGGCGAATGCGCTCCAAGCACTCGACTACCTCGCCTCGCCCATGATGGCTGCGGCGGGCAAGAGCCCGCGCGTAGCCGCCTTGTACTTGACTCTCAACGAGGTCAGCCAAAAACTAGCCACGACCGGCACAGCCGATAATTTCAGCGTCGTGCGAGCAAAATATTCGAAACTCACCAACATAGACCTAGATGCAACCTCATGAAACGCGATTACGAAACCTTGATCCTTGGAGGCGGCCCGGCCGCCTTGCAACTGGGCTATTACCTCCAACGCGACGGCCGCAGTTACCGCATCTTGGAAGCCAATGATCGAGCGGGGTCCTTCTTCGCTCACTATCCACGCCATCGCAAAATGATTTCGAATAACAAGGTGCATACCGGCTATGATGATCCCGAACTGCGTCTGCGCCACGATTGGAACTCGCTGTTGACCGACGACTACTCGGCGCTGTTTCGCGATTTTTCAGTCGAGTACTTTCCACCAGCCGACGCATTGCTGAGCTACCTGGCACACTTTGCCAAAAAATTCGACTTGCAGCTTCAAACCAACACGCGGATCACGCGAGTTAGCCGACAAGCCGATGGTTTTACGCTGCTGGACCAAAATGGCACGTCATGGAACTGCCGCCGTTTGGTCGTCGCAAGCGGGGTGAGCCTGCCCTACGTGCCAGCCATCCCAGGCATCGAGCTCAGCGAAAATTACGCCAGCATGTCGATCGACGCGACCGAGTTTATCAACCAGCGCGTATTGATTGTCGGCAAGGGGAATTCAGCTTTCGAGACCGCCGACCATTTGATCGCTAGCGCATCGGTCATCCACTTAGTCAGCCCCACTCCTGTCGACTTCGCCTGGAAAACACATTTTGTTGGTGATCTGCGCGCGGTCAATAACAACTTCCTAGACACCTATCAGCTCAAGTCGCAAAATGCGGTTTTGGATGCGGAAACGCTCGGTATTCGACGCCGTGACGACGGTCGATATGCGGTCGAGTTTCGCTATCTACACGCGGAAGGCGAAGTTGAAGAACTGGTCTATGATCGCGTTCTCTGCTGCACCGGCTTCCGCTTTGACGCCAGTATCTTTGACGCGAGCGCGATGCCTGAACTGACCATCCACGATAAGTTTCCAAACTTGACATGCGAGTGGGAATCGACCAATCAACCCGATATGTTTTTCATCGGCACTTTGATGCAGATGCGCGACTACCGAAAAACGACATCGGGTTTCATTCACGGCTTCCGCTACAACGTACAAGCCTTATATCGACTATTGGAGTACAAATACCACGCGACACCTTGGCCATCGACAGTGCTCCCATACGACGCGCAGGAACTAACCGAAAAGATGCTATCACGAGTCAATGGGTCGTCGGCCCTATGGCAGCAACAAGCTTTTCTGGCAGATATGTTTGTGGTGCAGGCAGACGGCATGGTGCAGTATTTCGAAGCTATGCCGTTGGATTATATTCAACAGCACTTTGTGAATAGAAATAAGCATTGCTTTGTGTTGACGCTTGAGTTCGGTAAGTCGGCTGATGACGAAGATCCATTTCACGTTCAACGAATTCGTCGCGACAATGTGGCACGCGCTTCGGCCAGCAAGTTCCTGCACCCAGCGCTACGCGAGTACCACCAAGGCATGCAAAGCTCGGAACATCACATCATCGAAGACTTAGAAGCGGTATGGCGCGAAGCAGAGCACATCATCCCGCTACGCGACTACCTTCAACGCGTCTCGCCTGTCAGCCGCTGAGCGTTCCGTCGGTCAGTCGCTTGATAGTTACCTGCGAAATTGACACTACCGAAATGCCGCTCGCGAATACCACCCACCGGCGGAGCTGTCCTCGGCGAACAAATCTTCGCCCGTCCCTCGCCGTGACCGCGAATCATCGGTTCATTTCACCTGGGCGTCGCGCGAATTCGGCTCCGCTGGTGAAGTCGAGCCGCTCGTGCATGCGCGATTGCCGCGCGAGCAATTTCCTTTCGTCGGCCGCAGTGGCTTGTCTAGCTTCGCGCAGCTCCACGTCCATAAGTCGTCGCAGTTGCAGCAATTGATTGCCGAACTCAGTGTCGAGCCGCAATTGGGACTGCGCAATTGCGGCCTGCGATTGCTGGATCGCGAGTTTGTCGACCGCTTGCTCTAGCCAGACCGGAGCGGCACCATCGAGCCTGAATTGTGGCTGTTCCCAGTCTCCACTCACTTCAAACTGCAGTGGTTGGTCCGTATTGGCCTCGATGCTTTCGATCAATTCTAGCGGCATTTTCCAGGGTAGTAACATTAGCGAACTTGGCGAAACAATCAACGAACCGGTCAGCTTTCCGGCCTCCGACGCCAAAGTGGCCTGCGTTGACTGAGTGAACTCGACCGCTTGATCCGACGGCGATGCATCCGCCAGCTTAGCGGTTGGCTGCCGACCATCGGACAATACCATCTGCAATTGGGTGCCTGTCGATTGGCGCGAGTCGTATTGGCAAGAAACATTGAGCTGGTTGGAATCGACTTGAAAGACAGTCAAGAAATTGAATTCACGAAATTCTTGAGCCGGGGTGTTCTGGGCAATGCGCCAAGTTCCGCTGGTCTGATAGCGCGCCTTGGCGAGCCCTACTCGAAATACGCCTGCTGCCTTAAGCTGAGAGCGCTGCAGGTGTTCTGCGCCATACTCAACCGGACGTACCGTTACATCGTAGTCCGCAGTCCGAATACTGACTGCTCCATGACAGATCTTGTCTACGATTTCACCGTAGGGAGCTAGTTGATTCCAGACGGCATCACCGAGAGCAACCGCAAACTCACGCTCCAATTCCGCTTGGTTCGAGTCGAGCCGACACCCTAGCTTGACTTCGGTTGTCAGCTCCGCGAGGGACTGCAGATCTTGTTCGTGAAGTTGGTTGAGTCGCACCGATTCGGTTACGAGCGATTCTTCCAGTTGATCCAGATGACATACGAGAGAACGTTGTTCATCTGCCAACTGCTGGTATCGCATCAGCTTGGCTTTAATGGATTGTTCGAATCGCAACGGATTATCCATCGCTTCGATTTGGTGTTCAAGCTGTGCGGCCTCGACTAGAATCTGAGGAGAGCGTTCGAGCCAGCCCTCGATGCACTCGCACCAGGTCGAGCGTAGCTGCTCGGCGGCGGGCAAGCAGCTCAGCTTCTCTCGAAGAGCTCCCCAATGGAACCCGACAGTCTGTCGTGCCAGTCGATGCTGCCAATTCTCCAAGCTGTTGTTGGCTGAGGGAAAGCCCGTTTCCAAGAAAACATCGGCGTCCTGAAGGATCACTTTCGGGAGATGCAGTCTCCCGCTGGGTAGACAATCGCGATCAACGGCAAGCCAGCCTCGTCGCGCGCACACCCGGAAACCGCGTCCGCTGACTGCTGTGCAAGTTGCTTCAAGGGTACTTGAAGCACCAATGTGCCACGTGAGGTTTCTGGCTTCAATGATCGATTTTTGTGAGTGAATTACCAATTCACCAACGGTGAGCTGCGGGCTTAGCACGCGAGCGACCCAGGCCCGTTCGATCCACGAGCGTGTGGGACGCAGCATCAGCAGCACACACACGATCAATAGACCGATAGCCGTCCACCGTAGGCGACGTTTACTGATCAGCATCGATTGAGACCTTATCTTTAATCGCCTTCAAGTGGTGCAGCAAGTATCGCAGCGTTTCGGCTTGATGCACTTCCCCCACGGGGCGCTGCACGGTGGGTGTCGCGCCGAAACGTTGACCGTGGGAACTATCCGCATGATCCCTGATCGTGTCACTGTTTCCACGAGGCAATGATGGCTTGACCTGCAAATGCGCACCGTGTCGATCGCACGGAGCATCCCGTCTTGATGGTTTGGAAGCAGGTGAGGTAGATTCCAATTGACAAGAGGTTAGCAGATCATCGACGAAGTGAGCCATTTGCGCAGCGCGCTGCACGACTTCGCCTGAGCTTAGGCCGCGTGCATCGTCACGATTACAAGTTGCCAACAAATCCTCCAGTTCTTGACACGTCTGTTCATCGACATCTGGTTGATCCTCCTCGTCAGGCCAAGTGGCACCCGTCTCGATGGCCAGACTCTCCACAGCGCAATGAGCCATTTTGGTTTCGATCGCTAGCGAAGCCCGCGCGGAAGGATCTGCACGAGCAACCAGCGGCTTGAGCTGATGCTCGAAGTCAGCATCGACGGGCGCGGTGCCCAACAGCCTCCGCTGCGGTGCAAAGCGGTTCGCAACGGGCTTGGTCAAAGCAAAGACGGGGATCAACAACGCTAACCCCAGCAACAAACTGCCATGCACGACTGAGTTATTCAGCCCTAGCCACGACACCCAAGGCAGTGCGTTTAGCTTGAACCACAGTTCCATCAGGTCCGGATGCGTTAAAGACCACAGCCCCACACGTCCCGCCGTGGCGGCCAGCGTGGTCGACGCAACGGAACTTACCATGCAGGTAAGCGCCGCCAAAGGCAAGTGAATCGGTGCCGCGCAGCAAAAGCCACCGATAAGGCAAAACATCAAACTGAATTTGGGGAGCAAGCCACACATAACGCCGAGAGCCAAAGCAGCGGAAAGCTGCCAGGGCCGGTGATGGCTCGACGTGTCTCGTAGCAGGCTACGTATAAAGTCGCCCATTGCCTCCGCTCCCCAGCAATTCCAGCCTGATGGTACCGCAGCCTGCAAGTGACTATATGCAAACCCGGTACAGTTACATCGAATTTGCGAGTCGAGGCGCTTAGAAAAAGCTGGAGTTCTCTCACCTCGCGAGATCGACGCTGTCCACAGGAACTACCCAGACGCCCTATCTTTCGCAGGCGATCTATATTCAAAACTCGTTCACCGAGCGAGGCAAGCTCGCTGGGGTCTTAGTGTTACGGTGGCCGAGACGGTTGAAGTGTTGTTCTATGACGATTTTTCTTAAGTCCACGCCATTCGAGACAAGCTCACAGGGGGCTAGAAACGATGAATCCAGAGATTGTGCCTGCTACATTGAACGCCCTTGGGTTCAATAGTTCGGCGTCGGCGGGCGATAATGGCTGAGATCGATCGACTTGAACCATTCGATCGTCTTGACAAGCCCTTCGCGAAGAGTGATCGAAGGTTGCCAATCGAGTAGCTTCTTGGCTAACGTGATATCGGGACGGCGCCGAGTTGGATCGTCGGCTGGGAGTGGCCCCTCAATCAGTTTAACTTTGGCTCCGGTCAATTCAATCACCAACTCAGCGAGTTCGCGGATCGTGAACTCACCCGGATTGCCTATGTTGACCGGTCCGCTGAATTGATCGTAATTCATGAGTCGAATGATCCCTTCCACGAGATCATCGCGATAGCAGAATGAGCGAGTTTGGCTGCCGTCGCCGAAGATGGTAATGTCGTTCCCGGTTAGCGCCTGGCGAATGAAATTGGAAACCACGCGACCATCGTAGGGGTGCATACGAGGTCCGTAGGTATTGAAGATCCGTACGATACGCACGTCAACTTTATTCATGCGATGATAGTCGACAAACAGCGTTTCGGCTGCTCGTTTCCCTTCGTCGTAACAGGCCCGAGGACCAATTGGGTTGACGCTTCCGCGGTAGCTTTCGGGTTGCGGGTGGACTTCGGGGTCACCATACACTTCCGAGGTGCTGGCTTGCAGGATGCGCGCACCGCAGCGTTTGGCCATTCCGAGCAAGTTGATCGAGCCCATAACGCTGGTTTTGATGGTCTTGATCGGGTTGAATTGGTAGTGGCCCGGAGCGGCGGGGCAGGCCATGTTGTAGACTTGATCCACTTCCAAGAATATCGGCAAGGTGATGTCGTGGCGAATCAGTTCAAAGTTGGGGCGCCCGAGCAGATGCACCACATTCGATTTCTGGCTGGTGAAGAAGTTGTCCAAGCAGATGACATCGTGACCGTCATCGACCAACCGCTCGCAGATGTGCGACCCTAAAAAACCTGCACCGCCAGTTACTAAAATGCGCTTAATTTCAGACATCGAGCTTACTTTGTTGTGTTAAATAGGTATGCGGCAATGACTCGAACGGCATCGTCGAGTTCGTCTGTGTTGGGAAGTTTGACATCGTATCAAAGTCTCGTGCTTCATCCATACTTCGATTGGTTGTAGTGGACGAGGTTACGAGTCCCTGACATTTACCAAATCAAACGGATTCGTAATGCGTTTGGGACTCGTAACCTCGTCCACTACCATCAACCGTAAGTCTTAACCTTGACAGACCACTAGTCGAATTCGGCAGCCGGCAACCGCAGTCGTTGGGTAAGCATAGCCGGCAGAATGTTTGGCGAAAACGCCTGTTTTGTTCAATTCATGGCTGGGGCGCAAAATCAAGTAGCATTCATGAAAACTCTTCATCCGCTACGATTTGCCATTTCCTGTCTACCGGCTGACTTCCTGCGACGCTTTCCCACTTGGAGTTGTGCTTACTATCTGCTGCTGGCTAGCAATGCGAAGAAAAGTTTCAACTAGATGCTGCGCTTGAAGCGGGCTCACTATTCCCGTGTTGTAGTGGGCGGTGACCGTTAGTCGTTTCGCGTAGGTAAGCACATCGACACCGATTGCTAAGCCGCTCCGAAGTGGAGCAAACGGTAAGGCTGCGGTAATTGTAAAATCATCGGTTTCAAGCTCTCCCAATTGATTGGCCAAGTCGCTTTTGGTAAATGGCTGCACCAAATTGGAAAAGACGGAGGTGACGGGGCTTCTGCCTTCGTGAGTCAATTGTTGAACACCACCGGGAACTCGCCCAGCAATCGCCAAGCAGTCCAATAGGGCCCAACCCAGCTCCCATTTCTTGACTTGGCTCATCTCTCTTTGTATTGATTGCAAGAGTTGTGTTGGACATTCAATCTCGCTTTGTTGCCGATCCATGAAGATCATGCTGACGCGGTTCATCGCGGTTTCCTGAACTGGGGCTTCCGTTAACCTCGTGTTGGAATAACGAAGGCTGATAGGGACGGCTACTCGCAAGCAACCCTTCGTCGATCCTTCCGCGCCCAGCAATACCTCACTCAGAGATCGGTAGTAGCACGCCAACAACCAGTCATTGAGGGATACGCTTCGGTTCTTCGCTTCGGTCATCACTGCTTCGGAGATTTCGCGACTAAGCATCTGCCATTCCAGCCCTGAGTACCAGGGAGCGGATGTCGCCGACGCCTCGCGATGTTTTTCGGATCCGATCAAGCGGACGCGATTGGTAAAGAATCGCACGATTCGATTGAGTTGGTGGGGCTGGGAACGCAGCCTCCTCCAAAAACGTTGCGGATTGACAGCTCTGATACCCAACTGCTCGATGCAGGCTTCGACAAGCGTGGCGGGGTGATCAACGAACGATGGATTGGAACCGGGGGACAACTCGCGGTACCGAGCCAACAGAGTTTCAAAAAATGAAAAAATCCCCAAACCATCGCATGCGCAATGGTGCCACTGAAGCTTGATATAGCTGGGGGTTGCCTCGTTGAAGACGAGAATTCGGAGGCCCGGGCTGGCGCTAATGTCCAAGGGCGTGTTTGCCGTCGGATCCATTTCGTCCTTTAATACCAAGATCTCCGGCGGGATCGAACTCTTTACCCAAGACAGTTTCGACGTTCGCGAGCTTCTCGCTCCGCCAACGACCACTGAATTCAATAGTGGATGAAGCGGTAGTACTTGGTGAAGTGCTCTGGTTAGGCGATCGATGTCGATCTCTCCGCGGTAATGCAAATGCAGGTTGCAGGTCATCGGCCATGTGGCAGTATCATCGGCAAACATGTAGTGTTCAAAAGGCGCCAGCCCTAATTGTCGATCATTCTTATTCTTCACCTTCAAGTCCTCCAATCCCAGAGCTGTCTCCCGACTGACAGCCTCTGGCCGATTCAAGATACTTACCGATTGGGCTGCGGACCAAGGCGGGAAGTACGAACAGATCGCCTGCCAATGCTACCGCCAACAAGGTCGCCATGATCCAAGCAAAACGCTGAATGGGAGTGAAGGGGCTAGCGGCAAACACCAACATTCCTAGTCCACAGACGAGTGACGTTTGAATCATGGCGGGACGACAGACTCGGACTGCCTGCTCCATTGCGGTGTGCCGATCGTAACCGCGTTGGTTGTACGCGCGCATCATCATAATGAGGTGAACGGAATCATCGACTACGATCCCCAGCACTGCACCGGCTGTCATCACACCAGCTATTTCGCAACGAACATTCAGCCAACCCATCGTCCCGAAGACGACCACGGCAGGCAGGAAGTTCGGAATCATCAGAATCATTCCAGCCGCAAGGCTGCGAAACACAACTGCAATGGTTACGCCAATCAATAGGATGGCGCACCCGAAACTGGTTGCCATATCAATAATCAACCTATCTTGCGTCTTGACGGTCAATGGAACGATGCCGCTCACAACCACGTTGGCTCGGATGTCTGACTGGGAGTTGACGGCTTGTTCGGCCGACGTCCGAATTCGCCTTAGAACGGATTCGTAGTCTTGCTTGACGCCACCACGAACTCGCGCAGTGACGCGCCACATGTGAACACCATTTTGCGTATGCAACATGTGTAGGGATTCGAAATGCGACAGGAATTTTTCGAGTTGACGTTCGAAGACGACCCGTTGCACAACGCCACGAGTCCCACGCAATGCGTCCGGCGAAGGGATATTGACGGAAAAGTTCAATGCGGAAATCGTTACGTTGACGTCATCAATGCTCGCAAGGGCTGTCTGGACCTGCCGAACCAAATGAAGTTCATTTAGGATTTGCGTGTCTGGTGTCACGGGCATTTCCAACACTACTTCGACGGGAACAAGCGGCCCAACACGATTTTCGAGCCAGGCATAGTCCGCAAGTAACTTGTTATTCTTAGGAAGTAAATCATGCATGCCAACTGCAGTCTCTAGACGCATAAGCCCCAATCCGCCAATCCCCATGGCCAGCGCCGTTACAACCAAGATCGCAATGAACGGCCTGGACGGTCGGTTGGCTGCAGTTTTATCCAGTGAAGCCCCCTCGTACTCATAAGCTTTCGACAAAGCTGTGGGTGAAGGAGTGTATTGGTATCGTCCGATCCGAAGCGAGACGGTGAGAAACCAAAGGGTGAGCGTTACCGCGATGGGGGCCGCAATCATACTGTAGAAACCAAAGTTCCATACGGGACCAATCTGGCTGACCACTAAAGAACCAAAGCCAATGGCCGTTGTCAGTGCGGCCAAGAGGGTTGGGTGAAGCGCCGTCATGAACGCGTATCGAGTGGGTGTCAACTCGCGATGATGTTCCACTGCGTCGCGGAAGTAGTTAACCGTGTGGATGGAGGCGGACATGCTGAGCACGCCACACAGATTTGCGGTGAGCAATAGGACATTGTCCATACGACCACCGGTGTAATATATTAATGCCATCGCCCCCATTTGCCAGAGAGCCGCGATCCCGAAAATCGCACTCCCAAGAAAGAGATTGCGTGTACCGATGGTAAGCAGCGAGATGCAGACGACGGCGGACAGTACGTTGAGATAGAGCAACGACGCCTTACTTGCTTCGTCCACCGCAACCACATCGGCCGTCGCACCTGCGATATGAATGGAGTCTTCGTCCAAGTTCATGATGTCCTTAGCCGACTCACGGACAAATTCGACTGCCGCTTGACGGTGCTCCGTACCGAACGCATTCACCCTGGCGATCACAAACGTGTCGTCATCCTCGCCGAGGATCCATCCTCGCATGGCTGCTCTTGCCCGTTGAACGCCTAGGTTGTTCGGTGGTTCGGTGAGAACTTTGAGTACCGAGTTGCCCGAGATAACTTCGTCGAAGTAGCGTGGGCAGGTACCGACATCACCTTCCTGTGACGCGCATTCAAGCCTCCGAACAAAATCATCGACTTCGGAGGATCCCAGTTTAGCGCCAGGCCAGCCGACAATCAACATCTCGTCGCTTCCGAACTGAGATTTGAAAGCCTTTAAGATCTTGGTTTCTTGAAAACTCTCTGGCAGCCAGTCTTCAATCCGAGAGCCGCTTTGCTGCCACGCTTGGACTGCACCAAATGCAAAAATAGCCAGCAACAAGATCTCGATCAGAAGTGTCCAGCGAACAGCTTTGGCTGTCGGCCATTCTGTCGGGTTCGATGGGGGTTCACTAAAACTCACTTCGGTTAGCAAACTCCAAACATGTTTTTCTGGCTATCTATCAAGTAAACTCAACGTGACGAAGTGAACGCTCTTCGCGGGCGACCTAGTTACCAGGACTGATTTTTGGTTTTAAATGACAGACCGCTTTTCTCTACGCTGCGAATTATTACAATATACTATCGGGGCAGTCAATTACCCCCAGTTGGACGGGGGCGTGGCTCTCGTCATTCCATGGCCGTTTTTGATTTTAGACGACGCTGCGGAACTCTCCATGGCGTCTAGTTTTTTATTCAGAGTTTTCTGCGGGTCTCTAATTTGCGGCCTTTTGTCTGATTTGGATATGTTCACTATATGACTCACGTTTTGCTGACTGGTGCGACCGGTCATCTTGGATCCTACCTAGTCAGAGACTTGCTTTCACAGGGTTTTGTGCCCGCCATCGTTATACGCGATGCACAGCTTTCGGCGGAAGAACGATTTCGACAATTGATCGCTGACTTGCAACTCGACCCAAACGGTACGCTTCCCGTGTTCATTTCGGGCGATACGGCGTTGCCCGATTTCGGGATGTCGCCCCAAGCTCTCGATTGGGTGCGACATCACTGCAGGCACCTGATGCATTCGGCAGCAACGGTTCAATTCAACAATAGCCCCAGCAACGAGATCATGCGGGCGAACACTAATACGGCGAGACACGCCGCCGATCTGTTTCGTTCCTGCAGGATGGAGAAGTTGGTCTATGTTTCCACAGCCTACGTCTGCGGTCGACGTTCGGGGACCATATACGAAGGCGAACTGGACCTCGACCAACCGTTCCGTAACGACTACGAAAACAGCAAGATGTTCGCTGAGAAACTGCTGCGATCTTCGGTTCCAGAAGAGCAACTCATCGTGGTGCGTCCCGCCATCATCGTTGGCGATTCGACGACAGGTGAGACACGGCAGTTCCATAGTATCTACCGTTTTGCTCAGTTCACCTCAATCCTAGCCGACGCCGCCTCGAAGGATGCGAATGGTCAATGGGAACATAACGTTCGGCTGACGGTATCTGCCGACAAGCCTCTCAATCTCGTTGCTGTGGATTGGGTGAGCGCTGCGACAGTCGAGATTTTCAAGCAATTTAAACATGAACGGTTCAACACTTTTCACCTGACTCCATCGGAGCCGACCCGACTGCGTGAGATCGAAGCCGCTCTACAGCATTGCTTCAATTATTTTGGTGTGACATTCGTAGGGAACATGCCCGAGCTGACCGACCGTTCCGAAAGGGAAGATTTCTTTTACGGTTACGTCAGCAGCTATCTCGACTACTGGCGGGATGACCCCCAATTCGATCGAAGGCACGCGGACCAGTACCTGCGTGATATTCACGAACCACGGATTGACGAAGAATTCTTGAAGAGAACCTTTCGATCTGCAGTCGCGAAGCGTTTTGGCAAATTGAAGGCGCAGCGCACAGCCAGGTAGTCATTTTTTTTGCTACAACTTTGAATCCTAGGATTAAGTCATGGAGGGGATCACAATGACCGGCGAAGCGCTTTGGAGCCGGATGGAGCGTGCCTTGGAAAAGGCTAATGAACGACTACGCAAGACCGTTCGGATACTCGAAGACGCCAAGGTTCCTTACAACTTTCGAGTTTTTGCTTAAGATTCCAATCGGAAGTGAATATGTCTGCACTGCTTGATTTCACCTTGTCTATGGTCAGTCTGCTCATTGTTCTCGGAACCATTCGTATCGGGAACGACTTTTTGTTTTCGGGTTTTCTATGGCTGGCGATGGCAACATTCGTCGGCACTCTGGTCCTTGCCGGTGTCCCAGGCGTCCGTGCGACCCACGTCTGGCTTGACCAAGTCTGCCGCGGGCCTGGATCGCTTGCGATGGGAATTGGCATCCTCGCCCAGCTCTACGGGCCTTTCAAGGGCGCGCGCTGGACGGCCCAGCTCCTCGCAATCGGCGGCGCGGCCATCACCTACTTCCTCGCGGAACGTCCCTGGCGGGAGTTTGTCGTGATCGCCATGGGGCTAGTACTATTGCTTAGCTTGGCGCTCTTGTGCATCCGACACTTCAAACAAGGGCACACCGCAGAAGCTGGCGCAGCTCTGGCCAGCGCTCTACTGCTCGCCTTCGCTGGTCTTGGTCTAAATCAAATCCCGATACCTTCCCAGAGTCCGATCCGCCACGTTGATATCCTGCATGTGACTCTCATCGTCGCCTACCCCTTAACGTGGATCAGCGCGAGTCGCGCATACCAAGATACGAGAAGATGATCCATGCGATTGCAAATGACTCGCCAACACAAGTCGTCGAAACAACGTCGGAGATAGTACAATACTTAGCGCCGGTCGTAATTAGCCTCCATAGTTGGAATGCCATCTTGCTCCGCAATGTACTGGCTCGTGGTATGGCACTAGAAGTCAAGCCAACAGGCCCTCGACAACGCTAGCGGGTTGGCCATCGATCAACGATTGTTCACGACCGTTCTGCTCATAGGTCAATTGCTGCGCATCGACTCCAAATAAATGTAGCAAGGTAGCGTGATAGTCGAAGTGGTTGACGGTGTTCTCCACGGCTCGGTGTCCGAATTCGTCGGTCTGGCCATACATGCCCGCGCGGAATCCACCACCGGCGACCCACATCGTAAAGCCGTAGGTATTGTGGTCACGGCCGATATTGGCTTCGTTTTGAATTACCGGTAGACGCCCCATCTCTCCACCCCAATGCACGATGGTGCTATCCAGCAAACCACGCTGCTTGAGATCTTTGACCAAGGCTGCCGCCGGTTGATCGATCTTGCGACAGGAGGCGGGCAGAGCGGAAACGATGCCACCGTGGTGATCCCAGTACTGATTCTTAGTAAAGAGCTGTACAAAACGCACGCCGCGCTCGATCAAGCGACGTGCAATCAAACAGCGTTGGCCAAACTCCCGAGTCTCGTCTTGGTGTAGCCCATACATCTCGTGAGTCGCTTTCGATTCGCGGCTCAAATCGGTTGCCTCGTCGGCCGCGAACTGCATGCGTTCGGCCAGCTCGAAGTTGGCGATCCGCGCTTGCAATTCATGTTCACCGCGCCGTTGTTGGGCATGTCGACGATTGATCGAGGCCAGTAGTTGGAGATAGTTTGCTTGTATCTCGCCATTGTACTGCGTCGGCGGCTGCAGGTTCAAAATGCGAGGTTCGATGGGACGGACGACCGTACCTTGGAATAACGAAGGGAGCCAGCCATTGGACCAATTGAGAACTCCGGCAACGGGTAGCCCCTTGGGGTCGGTCATCGCCACATAGGCTGGCAAACTCTGACTCTCGGCACCCAGTGCATAGGTCAGCCAGCTTCCCAATGAGGGGCGGCCCGCCAGTGGGCGTCCGCTGTTGATAGCGTAGATCGCTTGGCCATGGTTATTGACGCCAGAATGCATCGAGCGGATGACTAGCGCGTCGTCGACAATCGTGGAGAAGTGTGGCAGCAGCTCGGACACGTCCGTACCGTGCTCACCGTACTTCTTGAATTTCCAAGGCGAGCCGAAAACCAGCGAACTGGCCTGAGCGGCGTTGTCGTACTTGATCTCGCCCGGAAACTTCTGCATGTGCAATTTGTTTAGCAGTGGCTTGGGGTCGAGCAAATCCATCTGGCTCGGTCCGCCTTGCATGAACAGCGAGATCATGGCGGTGGCTCGCGGTTTTGACGGAGGCTTCTTGGGAGTCAGGTCGAAAGTGCGAGTTTGCAATTCCGGTCGTTTCGTGTCGGCGTCAGCCTGCTGCGCCATGAAACAGGCCAGAGCCAAGGGGCCACCGCCCAGGGCGGCGGACGCCAAAAAGTGACGGCGAGTGGAACGCGCGTTATCGTCTGTTGTGGTCATGAATAACCTGGTAGTTAGCTAATCGACGTAGAGGAATTCATTAGAACTAAACATCGCTTGGCATGCGCTGGACAGAGCCAGGCGATGTGCATCTTCAGGCTTCAACTTCTCATCGCGGGCGCAGAAGGCTGCGGTTTGCATATGGAAAAAATCTGTTAGCTCGCGCAAAGCATCTTGCTCTATGCGCTTGCCGAAACAGCGCGACCAAGCCTCGGAAAGCTGCCCAGAAAGTTCGCTCTCGTCGCGCATCACTCGTTCGGCTAGCTGCTCGGACCGATCGATAACGAATTGACTATTCATCAACAGAAGCGATTGCAGGGCAACATTGGAGTAGCTGCGCAAGGTGCAGTTGGGCGAGACCGTAGCGATATCAAACGTTTCCAAGACAGCCAGCGGGCGAGTGCGGCGAACCTGGACGTACACGCTGCGACGAGTGACACCAGCTTGATCCGACTCGTTGCCAATGGGCTTGCGCTCCCCATCGAGCATTTCCTTGCCAATGACAATTTGGCCGACTGCGTCTTCTTTCACGGGGACCGGCGGGCCATTCATGTGATCGAGCAAGTCGCCACTAGCGCACAACATTGCGTCCCGAATCGCTTCCGATTCCAATCGACGCACGGACATTCGGGCGTAGAGTCGGTTGTCGGGATCGAGGCGGTCCAGTGCCGGTGTACGTGTTGAAAGCTGCTGGTAGGTCTGCGACAACATGATCATGCGCTGCATGCGTTTCAGGTTCCAGCCGCCACGCATCAGCTCATCTGCCAACCAATCCAGCAATTCCGGATGGGTTGGTGGCGCGCCCAAAAAGCCAAAATCGCCGGGCGTTTCGACGATCCCACGTCCAAAATGGTGAAGCCACACGCGATTCATCAGAACGCGGGCCAGCAGCGGATGTTGGCCATTGGTGAGGTGACGTGCGTAGGCCAGTCGCCGCCCAGTGGTGGGACGCTGGGGATCGTTCAGCTCAATCTTAACTGGGCTCGCTGATTGCAGGACAGTCAGTTCGCCAGGTTCCACCTGCTGGCCTGGCTGCTCGTGGTCTCCGCGAATAAACAAGTAGGAAGGGGGCGTATGGTTAGCTGGTTCAGTCAACAGCCGAACGAATTTCTCCTGCGGAGCCGTACTGCGGATTTCATTGATTTCCGTTTGCAGATTGGCTAGCTCCGTTTTCGCGTCCTGTTCCCGACAGGTTTGGGCTGCCGCGCGATATCGCTGAACTTCTTCATAGCCCATTGGCAGAAGGCGTTCCAGCGATTGTCCATCGAGGCACAGATCGGGATGTTCGGCGGCGAGTTGCTGCTGCAATTCAGTCCAAGCTTTTTGGGGAGTGGCTAGTAGCGACCGTAGTACGTCGCGGCTCTCGGCAGGAGCTTGAGCCACCTGTTCCGCTTGGACTTGGGCGATGTATCGAGCCTCGCGCTGGTCGGCAGCTTTCTCGATGTCCGAAGCGCGGCGCGCGCGCTGCTCCGCATAGAGATACAACGAACCGGGGGTGATGCTACCGACGCTCGGGAATGACTTGAGCAAGGCGACTTGCTGCTCGCTGCGCTGAGCCTTTTCGGTATGAAAGGCGGCCTCCAACGCGGCGCGCTGATCGTCGGGGACGACAAGCAATTCCTCGTACAGCGTGCGGGCGATGTGCTCCTGCTCGCGCTGGGCTCGCGCCGCTACGGCTTCTTTGACTCGCGCTTCGACCGCCTGGCGCTGTTGTTTGTCTTCGGCCGTGTATAGCGATAGGCGGCGCTGCTTGGGCAACTGCCACTGCTTCCAATCCAGAGCGGGTTCGAAGATGGCGCGAAAGCGATGGTAGTCGGCCTGGCTGATCGGGTCGTAGCGGTGGTCGTGACAGCGGGCACAGCCGACCGTCAGCCCCAGCAACGCAGTAGAGACGATGTCCAGCGTGTCCGCGATCGTGGCATTGGCCGCCAGCGGGCGATCGACTTCTCCCGAGGCGGTTCCATCGGCGGCCGTTCGAAGAAAACCAGTGGCCGTCAGCCTCGCGATGCGCTCAGGAGTGAGTTCAGGCGAATCGTCCGTCCCTGCATCCTGCTGGTGCGCATCGGTGCGCGCTGCGGCCATCGAGACGTTGTCCATCTCGTCGCCCGCCAATTGCTCACAGATGAACTGATCCAGTGGCTTGTTGGCATTAAAGCTCTCGATGACATAATCGCGATAGAGATATGCGAACTCGCGTTCAGTATCTTCATTGGTGTAGCCGTCTGAATCGGCGTAGCCCGCCACGTCCAACCAATGTCGCCCCCAGCGCTCGCCATAATGCGGCGAAGCGAGCAAGCGATCGATGAGCCGGGCGTAGGCGCTCGGGTCCTTCTCGTTAACGAAGTCGGCGACCATTTGCTCAGAGGGAGGCAATCCCCAGAGGTCGAAGGTGGCCCGACGAATCAAAGTGGTCCGCTCGGCTCGGGCGGAAAATTCGAGTCCCGCTTGCCGTAGTCGTGCGAGCACAAACCAATCGATCGGCTGCTCGCTTTCCACGCCTTCTAGTTGCGGTAGCGGTGGTCGCTCAATGGGCTGGAAGGACCAAAACTCCCGCTCCTCTTCGGTAATGTAGTCGCCACCATCTAGCGATTCTGGTTCGGGACGAGCCGTCTTGGCTCCCTGCTCAATCCACGCGTTGAGCAGTGCGATGTCCTTCTCCGGCAGGCTCTGCTCACCGGGTGGCATCTCCCCAGAAGTCACGCGCTCCAGCAAGAGGGACTCCTGAGGCGCGCCCGGCTGAACGGCTTGGCCAGAATCACCACCGGCAACCAACCCACGTCGCAAACGCACATCCAGCGATCCCTCCGTAACGTCGCCTTCCCCATGACAGTGAAAGCAGTGCGCTTTGAGGATCGGTCGGACATCCTTTTCGAAGGTCAACTTTTCAGAAGCCAAGCCCTGTTGGGGGAGACCAGACGCAAGGGCCAATAGCAACAACAATGTGCGTTTCATAGTCATGATCGTGGCGGGAATAAAAATGGCGAGAATGCTGGCGGGTGTCCCTATATCTTAACCCATTTGTCAGATCGATGCCTTCCCAGAGCTCGCTGTGCCGGAGTCTATCAAGGCAATTTGGCAACACATCGCGATTTAGATTTAGCCCAGCCCTTCTATTTGCCAGCCGTCGCGGTACTCGCGGCGAACCAAAGCGCTGGCCGATTCGTTGTCGGTGAAAGTTTGGCTTTCGCGATTCCAATGCAGCCAATCGCCGGCCGCTCGATCGGCCATCGCTCCCACCAACACCGCTTCGGTCAGCGGACCGCCATGGCTGAAATCGTCGCAGGCCTTGCGCCCAGCGAGAATCGCGTCGACCCAGTCGTGATAGTGATTTTGCGGAGCCAAGTCGGTAGGGTACTTCTCAGCAGGGAAGTCGGTTTCCGGCAGTACAACCGGATTCCCGCCGCGATAGTTCTTGAAAATGGAGCCCCTCTCGCCAATCCAAAAGGTGCCCGATTCGGGCAGTTGATCGACCCCCTGCGGCAGGCTGATGCGGCTGGCGTCCGGGCGATTCTCGCCATCGTGCCAAGTCAGCTTCACCGTATCGTCCGCGGTGATTTCGCTGCCTGGGAAGACGAGCTCTACCATGCGCTGCGTGCCCCACAAAGGTCCGCTACTGCCAGGGGTAAGTTGTCGAACTCGCAGCGGCGCGGTCAACTGCAAAGCATCAAAACTGATGTCGAAATGGTGACAGCCCATATCGCCCATTTCACCGACACCAAAACCGTACCACGCCCGCCAAGTCTTCGGATGGTAGGTGTCCTTGAAATAGGGGCGCGATTCTTGCACACCCAGCCAAAGATCCCAGTCCAAACTGGCGGGCACCGCATCGCCGCGACCGCTGATGTCCGTGTTTTTGGGCCACCAACTGAGCGCTTTGTTTTCCCATAGAATCACCTCCTTAATGTTCCCAATAGCCCCGCTGCGGAGCAGCTCAACCGTCATGCGGCTTTCGATGCTGGAACGCCCCTGATTGCCCAATTGCGTAATGACACCCGCCTTGGCCGCTTCTTGCGTAATGACGCGGCATTCATGCAGCGTGGAGGCCATGGGTTTTTGCAAGTAGACATGTTTCTTGGCGCGAATCGCGGAAACGGTTGGGGCCGCGTGCATGTGGTCGGGAGTGCCGATCGTGACCGCATCAAACTTCTCGGCATGGTCGGCCATCAATTCGCGCCAGTCCCTATGCTGCGTGGCGTGGGGATGTTTTTCGCCGGCACGCTTGAGAAACCCGGAGTCGACGTCGCACAACGCGGTGATCTTTACTTTGCTATGCGCGGCGACTTGGTCCATCGTGTGTCCCCCCATACCGCCCACGCCGATACAACCAACCTGCAGCATCGAATTTGGTGAAGCGCTACGCAGGATCGCCGGACAGCCGACGGCTCCAGCCGACGCGGTCGCCAAGGATGCCGTGGCTTGCTTCAAGAACTGGCGGCGCACCAACGACTTGCGCTGTACGTTGAGCGACTTGGGGGAAGGGGCAGGCATGACGGGCTCCAAATAGTGAGTTCGGGAATGCTCTTTGGCAGAACGCCTATTGTAAACCTTTCCGCTGAGCTTTGCTGGCAGCGCTTCGGGGTGATTGTTGTTGAGTGGAGTCAGAACGCGCTGCAGGATGTTTTTGGGTCGATCCGCTGTAGTGACCTGAAATTCTCGGATGGTGTGGACTCGGTGGAAGGCCAAAGCGGTGATGAATCCCCGCACTCCAAAATTTGTCAGGCTCGCGCTAGTGAGGGGCTAATTCACAAACAGTGGCAGCGTGGCGAATCCGCTGGCGGGAAAGATCAATAGCGTGGGTGGCGCATCGGCGTTGTTGACCAACAGCTGAGTTCGCCCAAGCAATTCTTCGAGCGCCACGCGCATCTCCAATCTGGCAAGCGGCGCACCGGGGCAAGCATGGATGCCTACACCATATAGTAGATTTTGCGATTGATCGCGATCTATTCGAACTGTGTAAGGATCTTCAAAAACGCCTTCGTCGCGATTGGCGGAAATCCAATTCAACGACACGCGCTCACCCGCTTCGATGGCGCGCCCACCAATTTGTACTGGGCAGGTGGTAACGCGACGATTGGCGACCAACGGTCCATGAACGCGTAGAATCTCTTCGATTGCGTCTGGAATCTTGGCAGGGTTTTCACGCAGCGTTGTCTGCATCTGACCATTGCAGGCGAGAAAGTGAGCTAGAATGCCAACTGCGGCCGAGATGGTGCCTATTTCACCAACGGTCCAATTCCGCAAAATGCTGACGAGCTCTTCGTCCTTCAATGGGCGACCGTCGATGCGTGCTTCCAACAGACTGGCGATTGCATCGTGCTCGTTTGTGGCCTTGTTTTCGCGGCGGTGGCGCAAAAGTTCTGCCGTGTAACCATCGAACTCTTGTGCGATTTGAGCCATCGCTGGGCGGTCTTGCTCAAACGTAGCCTGTTGGTTCTTTCGCGTCCATAAACGCAGCGGTTCGTACATCTCCGCGTGCCAGCCAAGCGACTCGCACTGCGCTCGGACTGCAAAAGGCTGTGCAAATTCCGCGATGAACTCGACCTCGCTGCCGGGCGCAATGTCCTTCAAAAGCTCGCTAGCGATCGCGCGACACTTGGGTTCGAATGCGGCCATCGCAGCAGGCCGAAAAAGTGGCTCCACCAGACTTCGGAACTTGGTATGCTCGGGTGGGTCCATTCCATTGGGAACCGACAGGTGCTTCGAAACTTGACTGCTAAAAGTCGCGTGGTCCTCCAAGACACGAACGATGTCTCGATGACGGAACAAGGACCACCCCAGCATCTCACTATAGGCGACCGGACAATTCTGCCGCATTTGATCATAAGCGGCACACTGGTCCCGCAACACTTCTTGGGATTTCGGATTCCAGTCTGGTGGTCGCGTCATGGTAATCTCAGATCGAATTAAAGTTCACCAACCAATCCGCGTCACACAGCCCACCCGCGGAGCGGATTGAGAATGATTGATATTGATACTGCGGAGCGGATTAAAAGTACTGCGGAAAAGTACGCAAATGATACAGCCTTGGTATCGTACACCAACGAGTGTAGAATAGATCGGGTTCGAAGACTAGTGCTTCAACCATGTGACCCCTGTCCCCACTTTACCCCGCCAACTCGCTGATTTCACTTTCCAGGATAAGTCATGCCCGCATTGATCAGAGTCGCCAATGTATACGATGTCCCGCCTGGGAGCAGCACTTTGGTCGAAGCGGATGGTCAGTTCCTGGCACTATTTAATGTAGGAGGAACATTCTACGCCATCGACGACGCTTGCCCCCATCAAGGCGCGTCGCTAAGTGAAGGTGAAATACGTGGCTGCGTCGTCATCTGTCCCTGGCACGGCTGGGAATTCGATGTTACCAACGGAAAGCTACTAACTCAGCCCGGCATACTCAATGCGGTAACCTATCCAGTGGTCGTAGAAGGCGACGCGGTATTGGTCGAAGTCTAATGGAAGGCCGGGAAACAAGAAAATGCATTGGTCAGATGGCCAAAGATTGAGGAACGCAAAGATGAGCACAACCGTCGTAGGCCGACAGCCTTCCATGTCCCCCACACAGCCAACTCCGGTCCCCAAGCCCGCCGCGATGGAGCCAAAGGAACACGGCGCCTATGCGATTTTGGGAATACCCATCGCTAGCTCACTGCTCATCGCCGGTGCGAGCGTGCCGGGCGTGTGTATAGCAATCGCGGCTGTGGCAGGCTTCTTGGCCCATGAGCCACTACTAATCGTATGCGGGCTGCGTGGCTTGCGCGCCAAGCGCACAACCCCCGCAGCTACGAAGCGGCTATTGCTCCTGTTGCTGGTGACACTCGCCGGCGGAACGACGGCCTTGATACTCGGTTCGCCAGCGGTTCGCTGGTCTCTGCTGGCCTGCGCATTGCTTGCGACCACGAGTTTCGCGATGGCTATCGCGGGCAGGCACCGCACGCTTGGAGGGCAGTTGTGGGGGATCGTCGGACTGTCGGTAACCTGCCTGCCAATCCTGCTAGCAGGCGGTCTTGCAGTATCCGTATCGCTCGAAATCTGGACAGCCTGGATGATCGGCTTTGCAGCTACAACACTGGCCGTGCGAAGCGTCATCGCAGCGCAGAAGCGAAAATCACGATCGATTCACTGGGCAGGCATCAGCGCGCTGAGTCTAGTGCTAGCCGCTCTCACGGTTTCGCCCTATTCACTAGCGATCGTCACACTCCCGATGCTGGTGATGAGCTGGTACCTGCTGTTCGCGCCACCCTCTGCCAAACACCTGAAACGCGTCGGCTGGTCATTGGTAGTCTGCACTGTAACGACTGCCGTGTGGATGATCGCTGTTTCATGAGCGTCCAACAGCGGGACAATTCACGAGTTGGTCTAGTTTGTTCTCAGTAACCGTTCACGAGTTGGTTCAGTTTGTTCACCACCGAGAGCACAAATGACACGAAACCCTGTGGCACAGACGTTGTTGCCCAGCAATTCTACTGAAGAGTCAGCGGTTTGGTGCATCCCACGATTTCATCCTCGCAACCTTTTAGCGGGCGATTCGTTAGACGTGCGTCTTTGTAAGCCTCGAATATCGCTCCCACTATTTAGCAACTTCCAGCATTGAACAGCGTTTTAGCATTGCTCATATCTCGTCGCTGGACCACAAAGGACACCAGCATTGTTTCCTTTCGTGTCCTTCGTGTGTTTCGTGCTTAATCAACCCCTACGCGGCTTTCTTAAACGAATGGCCCGTTTTAAGTCCGGCCACGAATAGCACCAGCGCGACCGCTCCAATGAAGAAGATGGTGTCGCCGGGAACTCGCATCCATCTTAGAGTCTGCATCAAGTCGGTCTGCATGAACTCGCTGCTGCGGGCATACCAGTACCCCGTCTCGACCGAAGCTTTGGTTTGCAACAAGCCCACCGGTAGCAGGCTCAAGACACACATGGCGAACAAGCCGACGTTCATGCCCCAGAAGGCTATATGCAACAAGCCGTCTTTCCATTCACGTGCCGGGATCAACACTCGTAGGCACATTAACATCAAGCCCATACCCAGCATCCCATAGACACCAAACAAGGCAGCGTGTCCGTGTAGCGGTGTTGTATTAAGTCCTTGCATGTAATACAGCGCGATCGGTGGATTGATCATAAAGCCGAACAGTCCGGCGCCGATCATGTTCCAAAATGCCACCGCTACGAAGAAGTAGATCGGCCACTTATAGCGTTTGACCCACGGGGTCGCTTTGGAACGGCGATAATCCTCGATTGCATCGAATCCAATCAAGGTCAACGGGACAACTTCCAGAGCGCTGAAGACCGATCCCCAAACGAGCGCAACGGTGGGTGTGCCCGAGAAATAGAGGTGGTGCAGCGTGCCGATGATTCCCCCCGCCAGGAAGATCGTGGCAGCCAGCAGCGCTGCCGCAGCGGCGACGCCCGGCTTGACCAAGTTCAATCGCATGAACACGAATGCGATAACCGTGGTGGCAAAGACTTCAAAGAAACCTTCGACCCATAAATGGACAACCCACCAGCGCCAATATTCAACTACGGTCAGGTGGGAATGTTGACCCCAAGTTAAACCGGCACCGTAGAACAAGGCAATCGCAGCGGTGGCTACGGCCAGCAGAGCAACGAGGTGCCGTTGGTTGTTGGCTTCATTGCGTACCGCTGGACTCGCCGAAATTTCCGACCGATAAGTCGACGCTTCTGACGCCAGCGCATCCGCTTCGACGGGCAATGCGGGTAGATTCCCCACGCCGTTTTTTCGCAGTGCCGGCCACAGCACGCGAATCATCAATACCAACCATAGCAGCAGCCCTATCATCAGCAGTATCTGCCAGAACCGGCCCAGTTCGACGTACTCGTAACCTTGGTGCCCGAAGTAGAACGATACCGTATCCGTGAGGTGGTTCTTAACGCTCAACCATTCACCAGTCAGCGAACCGACCACGACCAACAGCAAGGCACCAAATAGGACATTGACGCCAAACCGCTGGAACTTTGGTTCGTGGTGACTGACCAGCGGTCCGATGAATAGGCCGGCAGCCAACCAAGCTGTCGCGATCCAGAATAGCCCAATCTGCACGTGCCACGTTCGCGAGACGCTATAGGGCAACCAGTCGGCCAATGGGAACCCATAGAATCCTTCCCCTTCCACGCCGTAATGGGCAGTGACGATACCGAGGGACATCTGTACTAGAATTAGGGCAGCGACAACCCAAAAGTACTTGATGGTCGCTTTTTGCGAAGGCGTGGCTTCCCACAGCGCCAGTGGGTCGGAGGCATGTTGTGGCCCCTCCGCTTCCTCTTCTTTCCGCGAAGCGTACCACCAAGCCATGGCAGAAATGCCGGCCAACAGTACGATCACACTTACGCCCGTCCAAACGATGTTATCACCGGTCGGGAGATTGCCCACGAGCGGTTCGTGCGGCCAATTGTTGGTGTAGCTCGCGATGTCGCCGGGACGAGTTGTCACCGCTGCCCACGAAGTCCAGAAATAGAACGCTGCGAGTTTTCGCAGTCGCTCTTCGCTGGAGATCGTACCGGCGGGAATCGCGTAGTCCGCGTTGCCTTCAATGAAAACTTGCCGGTAATGCTCGACGTTCGACTCGAATGCGGCAGCGCGAATCGGCGAAATCGTAGCAATCCCAGTCGACTCGTCATACGTGTTCGCATGATGCTGCTCGGTCAGTCGCCCGCTCAATTGGCCTTGGCGCTCGCCGTCGAGCTCGTCGTAGGGCTTGCCGAATTCATCGTTGGCCCATTGGTCTAGGATGAAGACGGCTTCACGATGCAGCCAATCGGCGGTCCAGTCGGGGGCGACGTAGCTGCCGTGGCCCCACACGCTACCTACTTGCATGCCCCCCATAGATTGCCAAACGTTTTGCCCTGCACCGATCTCTTCACTATCAATCAGTGTGACGCCTTCGGTTGTGACGAACTTGTCTGGAATCGGAGGCATCTCTTGGAATATACGCGTTCCGATCCATCCAAGGATCAGGAACGAAACTATCATCACCAGCGCAAAGGCTATCCATAAACGTTTCATTCAAGGTGCAGCTTTATATACGTGATCTTCGTGGTGAACGATCGTCTCGATCGCCCGGCAAGGATGTGAAGGATATGGATGTGGTTGTATGGCTCAGGCTCGTTGTGATTCCAGCTCAATCGCCTTGGGAAACAACACATTGTTCTCTTTGTGTATGTGCTGATGCATGTCGCGCTCAAGCTCCGCCAAGCTACTGAGCATTGCGCGATACGTATTGCAGGCCCATTCCGGAGGCGTGTATCCATCACTGGCTGCGTGCATCAACGCTAGTTGTTCACCGGCGTCGTCATGCTCCAACTCCATTTGTCGAATTGGATTTGCAACGCTGCCACAGTGGAATTCGTGCGGGCCGTCGGACGCTTCCAGTTGCCGAATGATTGGAAACAGTACGTTGTCTTCCTTGAGCGTGTGTGGTTCGACTTCCGCACGAAAGGCCACAAAAGCACGGCGAAGATCGTGCAGTCGAGGATCATGGTCCCCGTGCACTCGAGCCACCTTTTCCGTCATCCATTCTAGACGTGGCAACTCTTCCCTCAAGTAGGCATGGTGAGTATTTTCAATGTGATCTGCTAGTTCGGTCAGCGTCATTGCGTCGGCATCTACGATCCCTTGGTCGCGGTCTTCGTTCTCTTCGCATTGAGCCAATTCCTTGCAGACCTCCTCAACATCAATCTGCTTCTTTTCGCACGCTCGATTTAAAGTGATCTTGCCTCCACAGCAATAATCGACGCCAAAGCGCTCAAAGACCCTCGATCGTGCAGGTCGCTGACGGACCAGTTCACCCACGGCAGTATCAGCAAAATTGATCGTTTTCATTGTGGCTTTCCTTCATAGTGACTCGGAGTCTAAATGGGCTCCCTCCTACCGAAAAAAGGTGTGAGAAAGCCCGCAAATGTTTGCTGTGTGACTAACATAGGCAATTTAAATCTACACGTCAAGGTGTAGGTTAAGAAAAACATCGTTTTTGTGACGTCTGACTGCGCTTAGCCGTGCGGTGGATATGGTTAAAGAAAGTCGATGGTGTAGCGTCGGGCCAGATTCGCTTAGCAACAGGTGTAAAAGAACTACAGCAGTTCAACAGCGAATGAGAGTATGGACATGGCGACAACCACCATCGCTCACTTGCCGGGCGTGGAGCAACCAGTGGAGTATCCAAATGTAGCTGGCAAGCCGCTCGCTTCGATGCTGCAATAACTAATAACTATCGTCGCGCACCCTGTCCTAATATCGGCACGCGGTTTGCTGACATGAGTCGCAGCATCGCGAACATCCAGTAGCATCGCTAACTTCGAAGCCACTTGTATTTGCTCGCCTGACAATTGGCCGTTTTGACGTTATCCAAGGCTGCCAGAAATGTCGAATAGCGTTGGACTGGGTGATTATCAAACACTCTGACGGATTTTACGACATGACACGTGCATTGGTAACTGGTGCCAGCGGCTTCATTGGTGGACATTTGGTTCAACATTTGTACGAGCATGGCCATGATATAACCTGCTTGGTGCGACCGACCTCGGATCGTTGTCGCTTGGAGCCCTATCAGCCCCGGTTTGCGATAGGAGATGTCACCGATGTCGAGTCGATTGAAGCCGCAGTCAGTGACGTAGACGTGGTGTACCACCTGGCAGGCACCACCAAATGCCTGCGGACCGAAGAATTTGAGCACATCAATATTGAAGGTGTGCGGAATGTGGCACAAGCCTGTGCGAAATGTTCCACCCCACCAGTATTGATCTTGGTTTCGTCTCTAGCAGCCGCCGGTCCCATGTTGGGAGATCGTCTGCGCGTTGAATCCGATCCGCCGATGCCGGTATCGAATTATGGGCGTAGCAAGCTTGCGGGCGAATATGCTGCCATGCGGTATATCGATCAAATACCGATTACGATCATCAGACCGCCCATCGTGTTGGGCGAAGCGGATCGAGACGGATTGACGATGTTCGACAGTATTGCTCGCTGGAACTTGCATCTAGTCGCTGGGATGTCGGACGAACTGTTCTCGGTGATTCATGGTGACGACTTGGCGGAGGCGTTGATCCTAGCCGCTCGTCGCGGACATCGCATGAAAGATGCCAGCTCATCCGATGGGATATACTTTGCCACTGCCGATGAAACGCCGACGTATGCGGAGCTCGGGCGCATGATAGGAGAAGCTATTGGACGCGACCACGTTCACGTAGTTCACAACCCCAAGCCGGCCGTGTGGTGCATTGCGGCCATTAGCGAGTTTGCCAGCCGGCTGCGAGGTCGTCCGCACATTTTAGGCGTTGATAAGGCGCGCGAGGCGACGGCCGGTTCGTGGGCCTGCGACGACAGTGCCCTACGCCGCGATACTGGATTCGCGCCGGCGTTTTCACTACAGCAACGGCTTGCGCAAACCGCGCATTGGTACACTCGCCAAGGTTGGCTGAAACCAGTCGAACAACCATTGCTCGTTCACTAACCCGCAATGGATACCGCTAGCGTCTGCAAGTTGGGCAGCCATACTCGCAGCTAAATCAACCCCAGGGCCTGCATCGAATCCGCTACCCCCATGAAACCTGCGATATTGGCACCCAAGGCATAGTTGCCGGGCACACCGAATTCATCAGCAGTTTCCAAGCAGCGATCATGGATATCTTTCATAATGGTCGCCAGCTTCTTGTCGGTGAATTCGAACGACCAAGCGTCGCGCGAGGCGTTTTGCTGCATCTCGAGCGCGCTGGTGGCAACCCCCCCCGCGTTGGCCGCTTTACCGGGAGCATAGGCAATTTCCGCTGCGACAAACCGTTCAATGCCCTCTGGGGTCGTGGGCATGTTGGCCCCTTCCGCGACTACGATGCAACCATTGTTTAGAAGTGCCGCAGCATCCTTGCCTGTCAGCTCGTTTTGTGTCGCGCAGGGCAAAGCCACATCGCACTTGATCTCCCAAATGTTTCCACCAGCTTGATATCGCGCGTGCCTACGAGTTTTGCAATACCGCTCGATCGGTAGCCGCTCGACCTCTTTGACCTGCTTGAGGGTTTTGACATCGATCCCTTGCTCGTCGAATATCACACCGCAAGAATCAGAGCAAGCGACCACACGACCGCCGAGCTCCGCCGCCTTTTCAATAGCGTAGATGGCCACGTTGCCCGCTCCCGAGACGATGCACGTCTTACCTTCCAGCGATTCGTTGCGCGCCGCCAGCATCTCGCGGACGAAGTATACCAAGCCATACCCGGTCGCTTCCGTGCGCACCAGCGCACCTCCATAGCTGAGTCCCTTGCCGGTAAGTACACCCGATTCGTAGCGGTTGCAGATGCGCTTGTACTGTCCAAACAAGAAGCCAATCTCGCGTCTCCCCACGCCGATATCACCGGCAGGGACGTCCGTATATTCGCCCAAATGACGATAGAGCTCGGTCATGAAACTCTGGCAGAAACGCATCACTTCGTTGTCGCTGCGCCCTTTGGGGTCAAAGTCGCTGCCACCCTTGCCGCCACCAATCGGCATGCCAGTCAGAGCATTCTTGAACGTCTGTTCGAAGCCCAGGAATTTTATGATCGACAGATTGACCGTAGGGTGGAACCGCAAGCCGCCTTTGTAAGGCCCCAGGGCACTATTGGATTGAACGCGAAAACCGCGATTGATATGCACTTCGCCTTGATCGTCTTGCCAAGGTACGCGGAAAATGATCTGACGTTCCGGCTCGCAGATTCGCTCGATGATCTTCTGCTCCACAATCTTGGGGTACTTGGCCAACACCGGCCCCAACGATGTCAGCACTTCCTTTACCGCTTGAATGAATTCGGTCTCGCCCAAATTGCGCTGTTGAATGTTCCAAAATACGGATTCTAGCTTTTCGTCCATTGTGACTTTCTGTGTCGAGCGGAAAATGGTCAGGGGACAAGGCGTGGCATGGCTTGACAGTCAAACCTGCCTAAAGTTGACCTGCTTTGATAGCATGCCCCGTTCCAACTCAGCTTGCATTCCTCTTTGGCGAACACCAATCGCGGCAACTCCACGAGCAGGATTGCGCATGCTTGCGCGGTAAATCATCGCTAAAGAGCTTCATAGCCACCATAAAGTGCTAGAAAAGTCTTCGGCTCAGCGTCGAAATCAATACGGAAGTCTCATCTATATCGTCGCGATGTCAATGGTGGTTGACGATCGACAACCGCAGTTGACGCAACGGCTAGTCCAGTTGCCCATCGATGACCCATGCTTGGGCAGAATGCAGACGGCTTAGAAAGCGGATAGTTGGGTAAAGCGGGCATTGGACAAGGCGGTTCTCCGATCACTCACTGTTGCGTGGGGAGTACTAAGAACTCAAATGCGCTTCGAGCAGGCAAGCCACCGCTACGGCCGGTGCGCAGCGTGCAGCACCGGACGAAATACGCTCGGAGAGATTCAGGCAATCAACGGCGTGTGGCAGTTGTGCAACGGCGGCTCGAGCCAGCGGAAGACCGTGACCGCTAATCATGATCAATGGGCGCTCATCGGGTAAGGACAAGGCGGGAAGATTCTCGGTGATCGCTTGGGCAACTTGGCGTGCTTGACGTTCGACGACCGCTCGAGCTAGCGAATCTATTTCGCCATGCTGGAGCCGCTCGCAATCCTCGCCCAACATTCTTGCGAGGCGCGCGCGCGACGCGCTGACAGTGCGCGGACGACCGTCGGCGGTATCGGTATCCGAGCCATAGCGGCCAAGCTGCTGAGGTAAATAATCCGACGGCGGAGCGTCGGGCCACATTAAATCCGACGGCGGAGCGTCGGGCCAAATTAAATCCGACGGCGGAGCGTCGGGCCACATTAGATCCGAGGGCGGAGCGTCGGGGCGTATTGAGTCGGCGGCGGGAATAAAGCCTAGGGCCATGTATGCGTCATCGCTGGTGGCAAAACGTTCAGCCACCAATGGCCAATGGACTCCATTGAGCGTTGCCGAAGAGAGGATCGCTGCGATCGGAGTGCGTCCCACTCCCGTGTAGACCAACTGTCGCATGCGAAGACGTTCACTATCGCAGCGTGCGGTCGTAGCAACGCGGCGGTCCATGATGGGGATCACATCGACCGTCGTGGAGCCGATATCGAGTACGATCCGCAAGTTATCGCTTTCGGTAACTACATGCCTCGCGATCCACTGCGCCAATGCGTGCCAATTGCTGGCAGCCACGTCCCAAGGATGCTGGCATGCCGAATGTGGTGTCAACCAATTTCCATCGACACTATAGACATGCAATTCGCCCGTTGTGATCGCGCTGGCCAGTTGCTGCAAGATGAACTCGACTCCCGCAGCGCGAGTAGCAAAGCAATCGGCCATTTCGCCCGTCATGGTGACCGCAATATGCGAGTAAGTGCTGCGTGTATCTCTACAGAAACAGTCAATTCCCTTGCGTAAGGAGTTGGCAAGTTCGTCGGCTGCGCTCCACATCGGAAAGTACCAGGCAGCGCTTTCACCCGCCGAATTGGCCAGTTTGATATGCGCTCCACCAATATCAATGCCCAGCATTCGACAGGGGCTCGCAGGTCGGACCATAACAGATTAACCGCTCCAGAAGAATGATAGTCGCTGATCGCTCCGTCGGTCAGTCGCTTGCGAGTCGCCGATAGAGTGGAAGTTTCCTATTTTGCTAGCTGCGCCGTACAAAAAATCATCCACGTGTATTGGTCAGCTCACTGCTTGCGGAGGCATCGAAGTGAATCGGCAATACGACTTGGAAGGTACTGCCAGTTCCCAACTGGCTCGACAGACGCACTTCACCTCCAAGCAATTTGCATAGCTCCTTGACGATCGACAGTCCTAAACCGGTTCCTGAGTGCTGACGCGTGAGGCCATCGTTTTGCAAGACCGCATTGCTCTGACGAAACTTCTCGAAAATGATCTCGAAGTCGCTCTCTGGAATTCCCACACCAGTGTCTTTCACCGTAATATAAAAATAGGACTCCGAAACTCGTCCCAGCGAGACGGTAACCAAGCCACCATCGGGTGTAAACTTAATCGCGTTGGAGAGTAGATTGGTTAGGATTTGTTGCATCTTGGGTTGATCTTGAAAGACCTCTTGTAGATCGTCGTCCGCTTCGACTTGTAGCTCCATATTCTTTTCGTCGACCAGGCTTCGGAGCATATCGCATTGGGCACTGACCAGATCCGCCAAGTGAAATGAGGTCGGGGTAACGCGCATTTTGCCGGCCTCGATCTTGGCCAAATCTAGAATATCATTGATCATAAGCAACAGTAGTTTGCCGCTCTTCTGAATGTTAGCCGCATAGCGTCGCTGTTTGTCGGTCAGTGACGAAATATCATGCAGCACGTCGCTAAAACCAATGATACTGTTCAATGGTGTGCGCAGCTCATGACTCATGTTCGCCAGAAAGTCGCTCTTGAGGCGATTGGCCTCGAATAGATGCAAGTTGGCTTGGGCCAGTTGGTCGACTCGCACATCAAGCTCTGAGTTCAACTTCTGTAGCTTTTCCTGACCATCGGTCATGTGCCGCAGCATGCGGTTGAATGCGTCGGCGAGTTCATTGAATTCATCCCCCGTATCGAGGTTGACGCTCAAGTCGGTCCCTCCTCGGCTAATTTCATCACTGACCGTTTTTAAATGTTGTAGTGGGTTGAGCACCAGACGACGCAGCACCCAGTGTACAACCAACAAGGTGGCGGCCACCGTCAACATGGCGACGGTAATCATCCAAGCTAAGGTGGCCGGCGTAGCGACTTGTGTCAATCGAAACGGCAGCATGACCTTTACAACCCAAAACGGAACTTTCTTCTCGCCAAAGCGGGGGAAACGGTCATGGCAGGATAAACAACGATCGGAAAAATTGACCACGTGATAGTAGACGTACCAACCCTCCGGCGGCGTCTCGGCAGCGAAGCGCATCTGGCTATCCTCGGACGGAATAACCGGACCTTCCTCGCGAAATAACCGTTCCATTTCCAATAGCTTTTCGTCCAATAATTGACGAGTGGCCAAGCTATTGTCGAGAGGCGGCCGCGATGGAGGTGTGGCACTAGCATCCTTGCCATCGCTCGCGCCCACAGTTGGAGAAACTGTCGATGGGCCGCTAGCAGCGGAGGTTGGGTCCGTCGTGGTATCCGGAGCAACAAGCTGACTTCGCAGTTCGGCAATCCGGCTCAACCGCTGACGAAAACTGGACTCCAGATCTTGTAGTAACTTCGTCTCGTGCGGCGTCGAAGGAAGGTAGGCCGAGGGTAATTCGGCATACTCGAACTCTCGATCGAGCATTAGAAATTCGTAGCGGTAATCGGGGTTGTCAACTAGGTCATGACGCAGAATGGCCAACTGATCAGGTAGGAAATACGAATTGCGATCGGGATACACCGGTTCGACATCGCCCGGCTTGCGTCGATCTACGTGCTGCCAGGCGATCACCGACCTAGCATAGTCACTGGCCGCCTGCCGCGTGGTCTGTTTGACCAACGGTTCGGCTACCACATGCAATACAAACCAGAATGCCAAACCAATGGGTATTACCAGCGCAAAACCAAGAAATAGCAAACTCTTGCGTTCGAGGCTCCAACCGAGCACGAGCTTCCTCACGAGTCGCCCCAGTGAGTCAATCAGAGCCTGGTACCAACGTGGTTTCATACGCACGAGCCATCAATGGACGAATGGGCGAATTTAATGTGGCCCGACGCTCCGTCGTCGGATTTAA
>JADYZV010000043.1 GCA_020852965.1 Pirellulaceae bacterium
CCACCTCAAGCAGGAAGCCGACGCGGACAAGATTCTGAAGATCGTCCGCGACGAGGTCTTTCCGCACTTTCGCGTGATGGGCGAGTCGACGGCGCTAGCCGCAGGTGCCACTGGCTCCCCTCGCCCCAGTACTCCGGGGAGAGCCCTACGCACCACTGGCTCCCCTCGCCCCAGTACTCAGGGGAGAGGGGCTGGGGGTGAGGGGCCTAGTTTGACCTACACCGGCGACCTGATCGAGCCGCGGCAATGGAAGCATATCAAGAGCGAGATGTTCCACGGCTTCGATTTCGACGTGACCATGCTTCGCATCGCCGCCATGAACATGATGTTGCACGAGATCGACACGCCCGACATCAACTATCAAGACACGCTCAGCACCAACTTCACCGACCGCAAGGAAACTCGTCGTTGGGCCTCGGATGCCTTTGACCTGATCCTGGCCAATCCGCCGTTTAAAGGCTCGCTCGACGAAGAGGATGTCCACAAGACGCTCACCGGCAAGGTCAAAACGAAAAAGACCGAACTGCTGTTCATCGTGCTGATACTGCGCATGCTCAAGCTCGGTGGCCGCTGCGCCGTCATCGTTCCCGACGGTGTCACCTTTGGTTCGTCAAAGGCTCACAAAGAGCTACGCAAGATGCTGATCGAAGAGAACCAACTCGAGGCAATTATCAAACTACCATCTGGTGTCTTCAAACCCTACGCCGGTGTCAGTACCGCCATCTTGCTCTTTACCAAGGGAGGTCAGACCGACAACGTTTTCTTCTTTGACGTACAAGCCGACGGAAAAACGCTCGACGACAAACGCGACAAGATCGGCGACGACGATGATTGGCAGGACTTGGATGTGTTGCGAAAGGTATGGCCCAAGTGGAACGGTGGCGCTGGGAAGAAGCACTTCAAAGACCGCACCGCAAATGCCTTCTTTGTGCCCAAGTCCGAGATTGAAGAGAACGCCTTTGATCTCTCCATCAACCGTTACAAGGAGGTCGTCCACGAGGAAGAACAATACGACACGCCCAAGGTTATTCTCGGACGGCTCAAGAAACTGGAAGCTGAGATCGCGACTGATCTCGAGCAACTGGAGGCACTACTCGGATGAGTACAACCAACGGTTACTACGCTTCACCGATCAAGACGCGACTCAGCGATAATGAACCTATTCCAAAAGGCTGGCGTTGGGTTGATCTTCAAGAAGTGGCACGCCTCGAAAGCGGACACACGCCAAGCCGGAAAATTCCAGAGTATTGGGCAGGTGGGGATGTTCCGTGGCTATCGCTAAAAGATATTCGCGGCATGAAGTATCGATATGTCGAAGACACGATCGATAAGCCAACTATGCTCGGGATCGACAACTCTTCGGCTCGAATGCTTCCCAAGGGAACGGTTGCTTTCTGTCGGACGGCATCGGTAGGCAATGTCGCGATATTGGGTCGCGACATGGCTACGAGTCAGGATTTCGTTGATTGGGTTTGTGGGCCAAATCTCTTGCCGGAATACCTGTACGAGGCATTCAAAGCGTCAGGGCCAACATTCGCGAGCGAGATGCAGGGCAGCACGCACCAGACGATTTACATGCCCTCGGTTAAGCGGTTCAAAGTGCTGCTACCGCCGCTGTCGGAGCAGAAGCGGATCGCCGACATCCTCGACAAAGCCGACGCCATCCGCCGTAAACGACAAGAGGAGCTTGACGCACTTTCCGCTCTTCGCAGTTCGGTTTTTCTTCGGCTCTTTGGTGATCCGCGAATCCAACGGACGGACTGGCACCAAGTCAACTTGGGCGATGTGACCATTCTTGACGCACCAATGGTTGACCCAAGGGAAGACGAATACATCGACCTCGTGCATCTTGGACCGGACCGAATTGAAAAGAACACGGGAAGACTGCTACCCGCTTTGACCGCACGCGACGAAGGGCTAATCAGCGGGAAGTTCCTGTTCGATGACCGATATCTGCTCTATAGCAAGATTCGACCGTACTTGCGAAAAGTTGCCTTGCCTCATTTCAAGGGCTTGTGCAGTGCTGATGTGTACCCAATTCGACCTGTCGAGAAAGTCACAACTCGTGAATACCTTTTTGCGCTCCTGATCTCGGAGGCGTTCTTGTCATACACAACATCGCTTCCATCGCGTGCCAGCATACCCAAGCTAAACCGAAAGGAACTCGCCGCATACACCTTTTGTTTACCGCCCATCGAATTGCAACAGCAATACACCGAGACACTCCGTTCTCACGAACACACCACACAGACGTTCTGCAAGGCGTCCGACGAGTCCGAACATCTTTTCAACGCACTCGTCCAACTCGCTTTCAAGGGAGAGCTGTAACAAATGGCGAAGAAAAAGACACCGGCACGCAACGTTGTTGAGAAGAAACGCGAAGACGGGTCGTTACTCTACCGGCTTGATCGAGATAAGAAGGTAGGGGAGTACCACGTCAATACAGATTCATCTCAGAACAAGTACCTGAAGAAAGTGCAGATTGACGGGTTCGCGACTTTCCCGTCCGCTCTTTATCCGACCGGCTTTGGGTTCAAGGTCTCCGGTGCGCAGCTCGTTGAGCCGCTGCATTCCAAGTATGGCAACAAGCTCGACGTTGTGCTGTCAGCGACGAAACCATCGTCTGTAAAGAAAACCAAGACACGCGTCACCGTTACCATCAACGCGAACAAGCTTCAGCAAGTCAATCGTGAAGTTTCAGACGTAAAGCGGGCTCGAAGGAACGAGATCACGGCGCTGGTGCAGGATTTCCTGATTGACCAGTTTCCCAAGGAGTTTACTGGAGCCGCTTCGGGAACGTTCAAATACCGCCCAAATAAGATCGCCGAAATGTTGGCCGATCAAGACGTTGTCGACAATCTGTCGGACCTAGACCGATTTGCGATTCAGGCTGCGTTCCCGGATCTAGTGAAGGAAATGGAGTTCAGCCTGCGATCTGCGAAGAAGGTGAAGATCGTCACGGACGGCATCAACATAAGCAAGAAGGTGTATCTGGACAAGACCATTGCCGAGTTCGAGAAGAAACTGAAAGGTTCGAGTTCGGAGAACGTTTGGCAGAAATTTCTCCACGAGCACATCCTGACGCTATTGAACACTTACGCCCACGTCATCGAAAAGAAAAGCGTTGAATTAGACGGAAAGTACCCCGACTTCATGCTGATTGACGCGTATGGGTATCTGGACGTTTATGAAATCAAGAAGCCACAGACCAAACTTTTGAGTTTCGACAACGGTCGGAAGAACTACTACTGGCACGCTGAAATCTCTCGCGCGACTACTCAAACCGAAAAGTACATGTCGAGCATCCAGAGGCATCGTTACGAACTCGAAAACAAACTTCGCAAAGAGAGTGTAGATGCACGCATTGTTCGACCTCGCGGATTCATTATTGCTGGGAAACGATCTAGCCTTAAAACCGATGACATGCAGGAAGACTTCCGTGTGCTGAATGACAGCCTGAAAAACATCGACCTGATTTGCTTCGATGATCTACTGGACAACTTGAAGGCACTTCGGGAGCGGCTTGACAGCTAAGGGCGGCGATGGTGAAAAGAAACACAACCACGTTTACAACCACACAAACCAAGTTGTGCTTCTCCGGAGATCGAGTTTTTGCGTGAGCTGTATTTCAATGGAAACTGCTGTGCTTTGCAGGTTCAGAACGTTTGGCACAGCGATTGCCTAGAGACAGACAAGACTCGAATCGGTCGAATCGAAAACAACCAAGTCGCAGGAGTAACGACTCAAGGCCATTGGGAGTATCTCGACTCATTGCGGATCGAGACAGCGATAGTCGCCAGTTCATCGGTGGGTCCCGCCACAGTTCGGTTCATTCCGCACTACTTCAGTGATCACTCCATGACCGGTTACCGCGACCTCGTTCGACGCTACCGCGATGGTCAAGCGAGAACAAGTCGTTGAGCAAGCGGGCTTCGAGAAGGCACAGAATGCGCAACCATCAGGAAGCTGGACAATGATCACTGGAATAGAGATTGAAAACTTGTAACCGTTCACGGTTCAAGAACTGCTAGTGCGTTAGTTTAGCCTAATTTGCTACTGTTGGAGAATGGGCAGTAGTAGTGACAACGTTATTGAAGAGCTCCGCGCGTTGACTGCGAAACAGTCTGCGCAGATCGAGACGCAATCTGCTCAGATTGAGAAGTTGACCGCTCGTATTGGTGAGCTCGAATTGCAACTTGCCAAGGCGAAGAAAGACTCGACAACTTCGTCCAAACCGCCGTCGAGTGACATTGCCAAACCTAAGCCCAAACAACGCCCAGGGCGACCGAAGAAGCCTCGCCAAGGGGGGCAGCCGGGACATGAGCGACATTTACGAGAGCCTTTGCCACCGGAGCGTGTCGACGAAACGATCGAATACGAAATCGGTGAAGCAGAGCGGCAGCGTTTAGGCTTGACGCCAACCGGAGACTTCGACTCGATTCAGCATATTGAACTTCCCGAAACACCCGTCCATGTCACCGAACATCGACTGACTGTGTACCGTGATGCGGATGGCAACTTATACGTCCCCGAATGCCCAGAGCTGAAAGGCCCAATTTTCGGACCGCAAATGTTAGCGATGATTGGCTGGCTTAAGTCCGTGGGGCATTGCAGCTACCCGAACACGAAGCATATTAACATGAACAAGTCCACTGTCCAACGATTTTTTGGGCGGCGCCCTGACCCAAAGGACTCGCGGGCCTCGTCCACTACCCCAACTTTTAATGTGGTCAAAGCACTAGCACGGATGGCAAAGCCGATGCACGGAAAGCAGGCGACACACATAGGACGGTCAAACAGCTATTGTATTTCAAGCAGTGTTAGATTTCCTTCGAGATTCCTGGTGTAACGACAAGCTACAACTTCGCACCTCGCGCGCACAGGAAGTTGAAAGTCAGTTGATAATATTCCTTAGTGGCTCGCCGAGTAGGGCGCGGCGGCAGGCTTGAGAGCCTTTGCTGCGCATGTCGCCGAGCCCCTCTTCGGAATAAAAGGCGGCGTGGGGATTGATGATCAAGCGAGTGTAGGCGGGATGCTGCGGATCGCGCCAAGCTTGTAGCAGCGGATTGTCGGCTGAAGGGGGCTCGCCTACGAGTACGTCAATGGCGGCACCAGCCAACTGACCGCTCGCCAATGCATCGGGAATCGCGTCGGTGTCGACAACTCCGCCACGGGCGGTGTTGATGAGATAACTTCCCATCGGCATCTGGGCGATGGCTTGGGCATCGATCATGTGATGGGTTTCGGGGGACAGCGGCGTGTGGATGCTCAGGGCAAACGATTGGGATAAAAGTTCTTCGAGCGTTTCGACTCGTCGCACTCCCAGCGATTTGTCGTAGCCGTCTTGTTTGTAGGGATCGTAGAATACGACCTGCATCCCCAACGCTTTGGCTCGCAGGGCGGTTGCGGTACCGATGCGTCCGAGTCCGACGAGTCCCAGCACTTGACCACGCAATCGAACGAGCTTTCCGGCGGTGGTGTACATCCAGGGATCGGGTTGCTCACGCAGTAGAGTGTTGTAAAGGCTAATACCCCGAGTCATGGCGAGCAGCATGCCGATCGCCGAGTCGGCGACTTCTTCCGTTCCATAGTCGGGAATGTTGGCGACGGGGATACCGCGACTACGGGCTAGCGCGTGGTCGACGTTATCAAAACCGACTCCGCAACGAACAATCAGTTTGCAGCGTTCGAGCCGCTCGATCGTTTCCCGAGACATGCCCAGATTGTGATACAACATGATGGCGTCGGCTTGTTCGATGCGTCCGCGCAGATCGGCTTCGCTGAAGGCATCGAGGGCGACGACATCGGCGATGTCCCCTAAGATTTGTTGTTCGATTGGTAGTTCGTCGTTAATAAAGTCGGCGATCATCACTTGGAAGCGTCGGTCGCTCATATTTGCAATCCTAGAGTTCATGGAAGTAAAATCCGTGTCAATTTTGTAACATCCGTGCCCCGGCTTTGCCATCCGTGCTAATTGCCAATGCGTCCTTGCTAACGCGGCGAGTTGCGAATAATCTGGGTGAACCGATTCAATAAGATGTCACTAAGGAAAAACGATGACTCTCCCGCATGCAGATTTGTTGAAGTTGAAGCGCTGGAATACACCTACGATCTATAACGGTTGGGAACAGATTACCAAATCCGACGTGGCGCGCGATGCATTCAATGTAGAAGAGACTCGCGATTTCATGCCACAGATGGGGCCGATGGTAGGCTACGCGGTGACGTTAATCATCGAACCATCTAACGTCGAGCATCGCAAGCAGGCCCGCGCGTGGGAGGACTACCGGGAGTATGTAGCCAGCCAGCCTGGACCGAAAATTGCGGTCGTGCAAGATCTGGACAAGCCGCAGGTAATCGGTTCCTTTTGGGGAGAAGTCAACGCGAACACGCATCGCGCTTTGGGATGTGTGGGAACGATTACGGATGGAGCGGTGCGGGATTTGGACGAGATGACGAACGCCGGGTTTAAGGCGTTGGCGCGGCGTTTGTGCGTCGGACATGCTTACGCCATGCCGGTCCAATGGGGTTGTGAAGTGCAAGTCTTCGGGCGCAGTATCACACCTGGCCAATTGATTCATGCTGACAAGCACGGTTTTCTGGCAGTGCCGGCGCAGGACGAAGCCCGCTTGCTAGAAGCGGCCGCGTTTATGGACGCCAACGAATGCAATACGGTGATCGCGGCTGCTCGCCAGGGTGCGATGGATTCGCGACAGCTTTTGGAGCTTATGGCGGAGGCTGGCCAAGCCTTTGGCGCTGCGGCTAAGCAGAAGTTTGGTAGTGGTGGCGAGTGGTAGTAGCGCGGAGTGGTAGTAGCGCAGAGCATCTGATCGGTGGAGAGAGCAGCGACAATCGGATGAACGGTTACGATCGTCGAAACGATCACTGGCGGCATTTTAACGTGGCATAGGCTTCCAACCGGTGAAAGAGGAACCGCAGGCTGAAAGCCTATGCCACTTTTCATTCGGTGGTGGAGGTAAGACTATTGTCTTCGGCGGAGTCGGAAGGGGTCGAGTTAGACGATTCACCGACTAGGGGTTGCAAGGCGGGTTGGATTTGGCTGGGCTGCAAGTGTTGAAACTGCTTGAGGAAATCGTTATCGGTGGTCAGGATTAGTTCGGTTTGTTCGTTGATCGATTTCTCGTAGGCTTCGAGTGTACGCACGAAGGTGTAGAACTCGCCGACTTCGCTAATGGCTTCGGCGTAGTTACGAATGACTTTCGCGTCCGCTTGGCCACGCAGAATGCTGGCCGTACGTTGTCCTTCCCCTTGAATGCGTTCGACCTCGGCATGGGTCTTATTGAGGATCTCTTGTTTCTGCTGTTCGCCAATTTTGACATTGTGGGCGCTAAACGATTCACGCTCCGCGATCCAGCGCATGAAAGTGGTGCGACGGACGGTTTCCACGAAGTCGATGTGTGAAATGCCCACATCGACCAGTTCGATACCGCGTGAGCCGGATTCATCGCCATCGACGTTGGCGGCCAGCGAGTGCATGGCGGCTGCGTTGATCTTTTCGAGAATGGCTTGGCGGCCGACGAGCCCGCGAGTCTTGGGTGTAGCTGCTGCCAATTCCGACTCGGGGAGCACTTCCTTGAGGATTTCCAATTCCCCTTCACCGCCTTCGAGTTCGGCCATTTTCATTTCACGGTCGGTGCTGCGGACCAGATCTTCCAGGTCGTATTTGGTGATCACGTCGCGCAGGGCACCGCGTGCGAACTGTGCCACACGATTTTCGGCATTGTCCATCGTGCGCATACGTTTGACGAAGGCGATGGGGTCACTGATCTTCCATACCGCCCAGGGGCGGATCTCAATTTTTTTATTGTCTTTGGTGGGCAAGTCTGGCAGGACTTCCGAGGGATCGTCACCCCAGAACTGAAGTGTTCTGGGAAGAAAACGCACAGATTCTGCCAAGGGGATTTTGAAGTAGAGGCCCGGTTGGGATTGGGCTCGCACCGGTTCGCCAAAGCGCAGGACCACGGCCAATTGTCTTTGGTCGACGATGTAGATCATGAACTGAGAAAGTATGAGCAGCAGCCCCACCACGGCGAATATTCTGACGATAAGCTGGACGATACGTTGTGACATGATAATCTTCGTTTGACAGTTGTTTATTTAGGAGGAAAGCGGCAGCAAACTCGGTGCATGCTCTACGCGCCGATGAGTGTCGCGCCGGAGAGCGATGTTAGGCTGGTAGTCGCTGGCTAACGACTGGAGCCGGTATTCGGTCTAGTCGGGGCGCTCGGCTGGGGAAGGCTTGGGCTGCCCAGGTTCATCAACGGCACAAGCCCTTTGAGCTGTTCGTCGAGAATTACCTTGCGGCCGCCGTTGGCGAATACGCGTTCCATGGTCTCCAGATACATGCGCTGCCGCGTGATCTCAGGAGCCAGTTTGTAGCTTTCGTATTTGGCGAGCAATGCCGTCGTTTCACCTTCGGCTTCGGCCAAGCGGCGCGATGCATATCCCTCTGCTTCCCGAATCAATTTATCGCTGTCGGCATGTGCCAAGGGGAGGAGACTATTCCGCTCGCGAGTAGCTTCATAGATCAATTGCCCTTTCTCTTGAATCGAGGCGTTGACTTGGTCAAAAGATGGTTTGACGACGTCAGGAGGGGTGACTCGCTGTAGCTGCAGGTCGGTAATCTCGATTCCCGCATTGAAAAGCTCGAGTGCTTGTTTCATTTCGGATAGAGCGGCCAAGGCGATTTCCTCTCGCTTGCCGGTGAGAGTTTCATCGGCCGAATAATCGCCTACGATGCGATGCATGGTCGAGCGGGCGACGGCGACCAGAGTCTGTTCGAGCTGTTGATCATTGAAGCTGAAGATGTATTTCTCCGGCTCGATGACTCGCCAAAACACGTTCCACTCGACGACCGCTGCATAAAGATCGCCAGTGAGGATTAGCGCCTGCTCGTCGCTGCGACTGGCATCGGGGGAGGGCCAACCATCGGCTCGTTCGGCGTGTCCCCACGGAAGACGCAAACTGCGTTCACTCATATCGACCAACACACGCTCGTCGACGCCTGGGATCTTGAAACGCAAACCTGGAGGCTGGGTCGAATGATACTTTCCAAATCGCAACACGACCGCTTGTTCGTGCGCGTCGACGACATAGGCTGCGCTCCAGCCGATGTAAGCCACTACCAACAAACCAAACGCTACGGCCGCTGCGCTAACCAGGCTGGACAATTGCTGCGGTGTCATGTCGCCCCAGTCGAAATTACTGGCGGGGTGTCGAGCCATGAGAATCAATCCTATCGTGAAATAATGTAAGCAAGCTTATCGGTGCCAATAGATCATGGCCCAACGCGTCGCGCTGCTAGGCGCGGGCTGCCTAAAGTTAACCCTTTAGCCGCATCGCAAATCAGTGCGGACGACTGTTGAAAGCCTAGGCCCCAGATTGGACCTACCGTTGATGCTACCCGATGTTAGGAGGTATTGAGGCTAAAAGGCAGTGAACAACCCGAATAGTCGTTAAAAACCTGTTGTGCTCTACCTTGCTAAGCATTTTTGAATCGGTATTCAAACATATTAGCCATTTTGGGTACTCGCCGTCTGTCAAGGTTATATCGAAGACGGGTGGTTAGCGGGCGGTCCAACCACCATCAACGGTCAGTAGGCTACCGGTGGTGTAACTGCTGGCGCGGCTGGCGAGGTAGATTGCGGCGCCCTGGATTTCTTCCGCCTTGCCCCATCGCTCGAGGGCGACGGCACCCACGATGAACTTCTTGGCTTCTTCGCTGTCGGCAATGGGGATATTCATCTCGGTGAGAAATGGTCCAGGGCAGATGGCGTTGCAGGTGATCCCTACGGGTGCCAGTTCGAGCGCCAGTGCGCGCGTCATTTGGACCACGGCCCCTTTGCTGCTGGCGTAGGGGGTGCGATTGGCCAAGCCAACGACGCCCAACGTGCTGGCTAGGTTGATGATGCGTCCGTAGCCGGCTTGCTTCATGTGGGGGACCACTGCCCGGCAAGCATTCCAAGTTCCATGGACGTTGGTCTTGATCACGTCGTCGAATTGCTCGGGTGTGAGTTCGTCGATCGGTCCACGAATATTGATTCCTGCGCTGTTGACCAGGATATCGACTTTTCCCCATGCGGCCATTGCGGCGCCGACGGCAGCCTCCATGGCATGAGGTTCGGTCACATCCGCACCAAAGCTAAGGGCTGTGGCACCATAGTGTTGCTCGATGGCTGCGGCGGCAGTCGCTGCCGTGTCAGCTTGGCGGCTGACCAGCATGACTTGGGCCCCCGCTGAAGCCAGCCCAAAGGCGATAGCCAGCCCCAACCCTTTAGAACCTCCAGTCAGCATGGCGGTGCGTCCATCGAGTCGAAATTGATCGATGCCCGGGAGGTCAATGAAGTCGCTCATCGAGAGTCTTTCCAGTCAAGTCGCTTGGGTGGTGTTATACTATTCTGTCGAGGAGCAGAGGACGCTTCTGGTAAAGACTCTCCGCAAGCCCCGACTCCATTCGACCTACTCCCTTCCATAGGTAGCCGATGTCCCAACCAGGATACACCCATCTATGGACCCGCCACAACCTGGAATGAATCTATGAACCGAAGACTACTTGTTTTTGCTGCGACGACCTTTACGACAACGCTTCTAATGCTCACCGCAGCCGCATTAGGCGGCGACTCCACATGGAAAGCTGGTGCAGCCAAGGCCATGATCACCCCCGAGAAGCTGATGTGGATGGCCGGTTATGGTTCGCGCACTCGCCCGGCCGACGGCAAGCTGACCGAACTTTGGGCGAAAGCGCTCGTGCTGGAGGACCAGGATGGCAATCGCGGTCTGGTGCTGACACTGGATCTCGTGGGTATCGATCGCACACTCTCGCAAGCAGTTTGCAATTCGCTGAAAGAGAAGTACGGGTTGCAGCGCGAGCAGATTGCGATTTGCACATCGCATACCCACAGCGGTCCCGTCGTTGGTCACAATCTTGCGCCGCTGCACTACCGGTTGATCGATGCTTCCCAGCAGCAACTGGTCGACGAGTGGGTCGCGGGGTTTCAAAAGCAAGTGGTGGCCGTGGTTGGCGAAGCGATCAGCAATCTTGCCCCGAGCTGGGTGTCTTGGGGCAGTGGCACGACGACGCTTGCGGTCAATCGCCGCGAAAACCCGGCGGCGACTGTACCTCAGTGGCGAACCGAAGGCAAACTGAAGGGCCCCAGCGACTACGACGTGCCCGTGCTGGCCGTCCGAGATGCAAACGAGAAGCTGACCGCAGTTTTGTTCGGATACGCGTGTCACGCGACAACCTTGAGCGGCTATCAATGGTCGGGTGACTATCCCGGATACGCTCAGATTGATTTGGAGAAAGCACATCCGGGCTGCGTCGCGCTGTTCTTTGCGGGTTGCGGTGCTGACCAAAATCCCTTGCCGCGCAGTACGGTGGAAATGGCGGAGCACTATGGCGAGCGATTGGCAACGGCCGTGGATACCGTCTTGATGACGTCGCAAATGCGCCCCGTAGAAGGCGCGCTGCAGACAACCTACGCAGAGATCGCTCTGCCGCTCGACACCCTGCCGACGCGAGAGCAAATCGAGTTGAATGCAAAGTCCGAGAATCACTACGAAGTATCGCGAGCGACGATGCTACTGGAGCAGATCGATAGCGGTGTGCCGCTCAGCCAAACGTATCCGTATCCCGTCAGCGCCTGGTCGATTGGCGATGATCTACAATTCGTAACGCTCGGCGGTGAAGTGGTTGTCGATTACGCAATTCGGCTCAAGAGCGAATTGACTGGGCCGGCGACATGGGTGGCCGGTTACTCCAACGACGTTATGGCTTATATCCCCTCGCGACGAGTGCTTGCCGAGGGCGGGTACGAAGGCGGCGGTGCAATGGTTTACTATGGGTTGCCCAGCGTGTGGTCGCCAGAAATCGAAAACGACATTGTTGCTGAAGCCCATCGACAAGTCGAACTCGTAGCGCCTCAAGGCACCCCTTCTGTCGAACTGCAGTCGCTTCGACCTTAGACTACTTCCAAATGGTAACTAGGTGGTATTAATGAATGTCTGGAGTCGGTTCGCATTGCAAGTAACACGACAGCAGCTCGGTATACTTCTCGCATCCATGCTCTCGTTCTCCTGTGGTTGGCTAAGTGCCGATGGATTGCCTCGCGTGGCCCCCAAGACTCCCTCGGAGGCCGTACAAACCATTCGATTGCAGGATGGTTTTCGTGCCGAGCTGGTGGCTGCAGAACCGATGGTGACCGACCCCATTGCCATGCAGTATGACGAGAATGGATTAGCCTACGTGATCGAAATGAACGACTACCCCTATTCGGACAAGTCGTACGACTTGGCGTGGCAGACGCAAACCTCCGAGCCCATCGGACGCGTTCGCTTGCTTGAAGACACCAATGGCGATGGGATATTCGACAAGTCGACCATCTTTGCGGATCATCTTTCCTGGCCGACCGGCGTGGCGGTTTGGAAGGGGGGCGTTTACGTGATGGCCACCCCCGATGTCTTCTACTTGAAAGACACCGATGGTGATGGTCGCGCCGACATTCGCCGAAAAGTATTTACCGGCTTTCATAAATACAACGTGCAAGCGGTGATGAACAACCCGCAATGGGGAATCGACCATCGCATCTACGCTGCGGGATCGAGCAATGGAGGTGCAATCGAGTCGCCGTCAGGCAGCCACGATAATCAAAGCGACGCGCGGGCACCCGTGACAGTGATTCGTCGCAGCGATTTCCGCTTTGATCCGAGAGACGAACAATTCGAAGCAATTTCTGGGGGAGCACGATTCGGCCATTCCCATGATGACTGGGGGAATCGTTTCTTGACCGATATCCGAAATCCAGTGCAGCATGTTCTGTTTCCCACGCACTATCTACAGCGCAACCCGCTGCTTAATGCTCCGCGAGCGATCTGGGATGTCGTCCCCTCCGGCGATAGCCTTGCCGTCTTTCAGATCAGTCCTGCCGAGCCTTGGCGGGCAATCAATGCCGAGCGACTAACAGCGGACACGAGTAAGAAATCCCCGTTCGATTCGACCGTAGCCAAAGGCTACGTGACCTCGTCCAGCGGTGTAACGATCTATCGAGGCGCGGCCTACCCTGAGCAGTACTATGGAAACGCCTTTGTCGGAGAAGTGGCTGGAAACTTGGTGATGCGTTACCAGATCAACGACGATGGGGTTACGTTCCAGGGGCAACGTGTCCATCAGGACTCCGAGTTTCTCGCGTCGACAGACAACTGGTTTCGTCCAGTCAATTTCATCAACGCCCCCGATGGAATGCTGCACGTCCTGGACATGTACCGCGAGACCATCGAGCACCCATGGTCGATGCCAGATGATCTCAAGGCTCAAGTCGATTTGACCAGTGGCCGAGATCGTGGACGAATCTATCGTTTGGTACCCAACCGTTACCGCGATGGTTTCGTCAAACCAACAATTCCTCGCTTGGGATCCGCGACGACCAAGGCGCTCGTTGCGGAGCTTTCCAATCCCAATTCCTGGTGGCGAGAAACCGCCCATCGATTGTTGTTTGAGCGGCAAGATACGAGTGAGAACACGGCGCTGAAATCGATGCTGCGCGAACATGAACTGCCACTTACCCGAGTGCATGCACTGTGGACTCTGGAAGGAATGCAATCGCTCTCGGGCAACGACCTGGCAGTCGCGATCCAAGATCCCAATGCGCGCGTTCGAGAGCAGGCGATTCGACTCGCGGAGTCTCGGCTGGCACAATCCCCAGCGCTACTTCAACTCGTTGTCGAGGCGGCCACCGATAGTGATAAACGTGTCCGCTTTCAGGTCGCGTTTACCCTCGGCGAAGTCGACGACGAGCGGGTCAACGAAGCGCTGGCGACAATCGCCCGCCGCGATGCGGATGACCCGCTGATGCGAACGGCCATAATGAGTTCTGCATCCCGCTCCGATACGGCGATGTTGAAGATCCTGCTGCTGGATCGGCCCTTTACAGAATCCGATCATGGCTTAGAAACCATCTCGCAACTGGCCGTGATGGTAGGCGCTTCCGGCGACCTATCGCGCGCAGATGAACTGCTATTGGCCGTTTCCGATCACCCCCAAGCTGTGCAGGTTGCGATGGTTAGTAGCCTAGCGACCGGTCTGCGACGCGCAAAGCAAGACCTGGCTGCGCTGACTGACAATAAGGATTTTGCAAGTGGCCCGCTGATCACATCCACCCTGAACGATGCAGCAGCCAACGCTGTCGACGCAACGGCAACTATCGAGCAACGACAACAGGCGATTGCGTTGCTCAGCTATGGCCACTATTCGGATATCGAGCCAACCTTGCAGGAGTTGCTCAGCATCCAACATCCACCGAAGCTGCAATCGGCTGCCGCAAGTGCGCTCGTCGGCACGGCACGCCCCGAGATCGCTGCGCTACTACTCAAGCGATTCTCCAAGTTGACCCCCAGCCTGCAAGCCGAAATCATCGGCCATTTATTGCAACGTACGGTCTGGATTCCCGACGTCCTGGATGCGGTGGCGGCACACAGCGTGCCAGCCAAGTTGATTGCACCCAACCTACGCGCAGCCTATATGAAGAGCTCCTCCCCTGAGATTCGGCAACGCGCAACCCAGTTGTTTGCCAACGATTTACCGAGTTCTCGAAGCGAAGTGCTTGACAGGTACCAAGTCGCGTTGACTTTGGATGGCAATCAACAGCGAGGAGCTGAGATTTTTCGAAAAAACTGTCAGAGTTGCCATCGCTTTAACAACTTGGGATTTGAAGTGGGCCCGAACCTGGCCACGATCCAAAACCGAACGGCAGGGCAGTTGCTAGTTAACATTCTTGATCCCAGCCGAGAGGTCAGCCCGGATTTCTTAGAGTACATCGTGCTCTCGATCGACGGTCGTGTTGTCAGCGGAATGATCGCAGCCGAGAATGCGAACAGCATTACCCTGAGGCAAGCTGAGGGTGTCGAAACGAACATTTCAAGGAGAGATATTGATGCGATTCAATCCAACGGCAAATCGTTGATGCCCGAAGGAATTGAAGCGATGATCACACCGCAGGAAATGGCGGACTTGATCACTTATCTGCTTTCTCTGGGAGCGAACTGATGCAGTCAACCGATCGACGATCATTCCTTTCGACCTCCGCAGCGGGCGTGGTTGGCTGCGTGGTTGGGGCGGGGAATTCGAATCTCGCGGCAGTCGCTGACGACGCTCCCCTTGCCAATGCCCCTTTTCGCACCTCGGAGCACGACGCGATTTGGGACTTGCACTGCCATTTTTCGGGTGTGACCGGGGATACTGTCGAGCAGCGAGCGGCGAAGTTGCTTGAGTACGCTGATCGGATGTACGTTCAACGACTTATCTTTTTCATGGGCTGGCCGTGGTCGTACACTCCGGAACCGGCGGAGTTTCGCAGGCAAAACGATCAAGTGTTGGGAGTGCTCCAGCGCTGGCCGGACCGCTTGCTCGGCTTTGCCTATTTGAATGCGAGCTTTCCAGACGAGTCGCTGGCGGAAATCGAGCGCTGTATCCAGAACGGACCGATGGTGGGTGTCAAGTTATGGGTTGGCAGGAGATGCAACACCGAAGACGTCGATCCGCTCATTCGCCGCTGTGGTGAACTGAATGCATTGGTTTTTCAGCACACGTATTTGAAGATCACGGGAAACCTACCGGGCGAGTCGACACCTCAAGATCTTGCTGAGCTGGCTGCGCGAAATTCCAAGGTGCCGCTCATCTGCGGGCACTGTGGCGCGGATTGGACGCTCGGCATTCGCGCCGTTCGCCAGTTCCCAAACGTTTCCGTCGGGATCAGCGGAAGCGATCCCACGGCGGGCTTTGTGGAAATGGCGGTTCGCGAGTTGGGAGCCGAGCGAGTGCTCTATGGCAGCGATATTGGCGGCCGTAGTTTTGCCTCGCAATTAGCCAAGGTCTATGGCGCGGATATCACCGACGCCCAACGAACTTTAATTCTAGGCGGAAATTTGCGGCGGATGTTGAAGCCGATCATGGACAGCAAGGGGATGCAGCAGTGATTATCGATGTCAATGTTTATCTGTCGCGTTGGCCGTTCCGCCGACTGCCACACGACACTCCCGATTCTTTAGTCCGAAAGTTGCGTTTTCACGGAGTCGAACAAGCCTGGGCGGGAAGCTTCGACGGTCTTCTGCACAAAGATATTGCCAATGTCAATTCACGACTGGTGGCTGATTGCAAACAACACGGTGAAGGCCTACTCGTACCGGTGGGAGCAGTCAATCCGACTCTCCCGGATTGGCAAGACGATCTGCGGCGATGCCACGAAGTTCATCAGATGCGGGCCATCCGCATTCACCCTAACTACCATGGATACAGTCTTGATTCCGCACTATGCGACGAATTGTTCCAGGCGGCGCAGGATCGCAGATTGATCGTTCAGTTGGTGCTCGCCATGGAGGACGTGAGGGTCCAGCATCCATTGATGCGCGTGGCCGTCGTTGACACAGCCCCCTTGGCTGCGCTGGTCAACAAGTTTCCGCGATTACCATTGGTGATCATGAACAACTCTGCCGCAGTTCGCACTGGCCAGGCGAGCGAACTTGCGAAGGTTGGCAACACTTTTTTTGAACTATCGCACTTTGAAAGCGTCGGTGGCTTAGAGAACTGGGTCAAGGAAGTGCCTGTGGAGCGGATACTATTCGGATCCTACTTTCCTTTCTTTAACCTTGAAGCCGCACTTTTGAAGTTCCAAGAATCACAACTGGGTGGCTTTGCGACGACTACAATCCAAGCGGGCAATGCTAAGGATTTGGTATTCGACTTGCATAGCCAGGAATCGCCCTGATCATCGGGCTGCACCAAGTTGATCACACACTTATCGGTTTGCGGAAATCGATCATGGCGTGGAGTGCAATGTGGGGAAGGTCGTTTCAATGTAGTGGCGGAATTGTTGATGAACTCCCTCTTCGTTCATTCTGGCCATGGAGATTGAGATCGCAGGGATGCGGATTGCTCCCTGGAATCGACTGAGTACCTCCGCTTCATCGAGCGTTAGCTTGGGAAGAGGGGCAAGTGCGATTTGTAGAAGCGCAGACTGAGGAGAATGCAAATGGATATCCCGATGGCGATGAAGAGCAGGGCCAATGCGTTTCGTCCGCCGGAGGTTTCAGCGTTAGGAGCATTCTGGGCAATTTTTGCGGTGGAGCTATGCGCCGTGGCGGAGCTATGCTCAGCCGCCGATTCTGGCGAGTCGCGACCTGGGGGAATAGCCAACATTTGGGGTGCATGATCTGTCGCAGCGGACGAGGCAAATGCTGCTGGCGCTTCAAACCCCCAGCCGTCTCCTTGAATGACCGTAGCACTAAGCTCACCGAATTCGTGGTCGCCTGCAAGCGACAAGGTTGAGTTGACAACATCGCCAACGACATCACGTTCATTGAGTAGACTTTGAGGTCCGCGCTGGATGATCCGCTTAACCTCTTCGACGACGAGTGTACTGCGTGGATCAAAGCCGAGGTGATGTGCTATGTCCGCTTGCCGATCTTCCGGCCAAGCGAGAGGCAAATGCGGAAAATGAACCCAATGGCGCTGCGTGCCGCACTCACAGGCCTGACCGACCAAAACGAGCTGAGCCAGAAGTGATTTCACTCGGATGGCATCACCCTGCAATGTAGGACCTGCCAGGCGACCGCGCCCGTAGAGCATCGCCAGGCTGGCGGTATCCGCTGGCAGTTCCTGGTTATACATTGCCCAAAGCAGCGTTGCATTTTCAGCGCGCTGGCTTGCAGGCACACGAATCACCCTCACGGGTTGGCTAATTGGGCGTGGCAGTAAGCTCGCCGCCTTGCCGAGGGCAGTGATGGCTTGCGCGATCACCTGCTCAGATTTTTCGTTATTTCCACCGACGGTAGATTCGAACAGCACCAACTGCGCAAAGGAATCCAAGGCTTGCTCACGAAACGTTGCGATCAAGGGCAACTGAAGATGCTCCTCTAGAAGTTTCTCCCAACTCGGGTGCTGCTCGATGGAAGCTTCTTCAAGTAGTCGGACCTCCCCATCGTCGCGCCTTAGCCAGCACGACCAGTCGTGGTCGCTGTTACGCAACCAAGCTCGCTGTGCGTCCGTCGGATCATGAAGATTAGCGAGCGTCCCGCATTGGAATTTCAAATTCCAAACGAGGCAGTTGGACTCGGTTGCTTGTTCATTCAATTCGCGTTGGGCTTCGCGAAGTTGCGTCGCGTCCAACCGGTCATGAAATAACACTATTAACTGCAATTTGGGGGCGCCGAATTCCACGAATCCGATATCGCGAACCGTATAATCACAGGCCGCAGCCAGCGCGGACGACCACAGCAGCGTTAGTAGGAAGATGAAGCTTCTCACGGTTGCATTCTCGTTCCAAAGCCGACCGACGTTTCAATCCATCCACCACAGGAACAACCGCCGCCCCCCTCGGGCGAAAGCAACATTCCCTCGGCCGGAATGGTACTGATCCAACAGTCTGGCCGCAGACGCTCCCATCGTGTGGCGTCTATTGAATTGCCGTCCCACATGGAAAGGTTTCCAGCCCGTAGGAATATGGCATTACTGGTGCAGGTGTAGGTGCCACATTGATGGCCGACGGGGAAGGTTTTGGACAATACTTTCCCGCTCGTTCGATCCAGAGTGAGTGGGCGGAGATAGATTTTGTCGCCGACGATAGCTGGGCGCGACAAGTGCTTCCCGTGGTTATCGGATTCCCAGCCATACTTTCCGCGCCACTGCATTTCGCCGGAGTCCAATGCGAGCGAGTACACCGCAAACTCGCCCTCGGCGCTGGTTTCTAGCAAGTATTGGTCCCTGGTGCTCACGCCATACATGGCCGATACACCGGCCAGTGGTTTAGCCGGCGACTCCCACTGCAGTTTGCCGGTGTGTTTATCGAGAGCAACGATAAATAGGTTATCCCACAACTCGTCGCCATCCAATCGTCGCGACTGGGCATCACGGAGTCGCTCTGAGCGGCATTCCGCAAAGACGATCTTTTCGTCGGAAATGGCGATGGTCGGATTGATGACCAGTGCTGAGTCATAGCGCCAGCGCTCGACACCTGTCTCGCTGTCAACGGCGAACAATGTGTCTGAGGCGACTTTCTTGGCGTTTTCACCGTCCTTGGCATCGTACCAAAATTCGTTGCCCCAATATCCGGTAAAGGCGGCCGATGGCGCAACGCTGCTACCGATCAGCAGATCGTCCTGGCGGGAGACAAATCCCCAATTCATTGGGCCGCAGTCATTTGGTAACGCGGTAAACTCTGCCAACTGCTCTCCAGTCGCTCCGTCAATCTTTAGGCAACTATCTTCGACGGCCACGTATACCGCATGCGAATCACAACACCAATTGGAGCAATCGCGCGGAACATTGAAGCGGACCATCTTCGGCATTTCCTTAGCCCACAGAATAGTGCCATTGTGAGCGTCCAAGCCAAGCAAGCGATGGTGACCTTGCAGATAGAGACGCCCATTGGATGCGAGCGGTGAAGGCTTGCGATTTCCTCGATCGGATTGGTACCGCGGCCCGGGACGCCCCGCCCAAATGACTTGCAATTGATCCGCGTAAGTTGCCCCCCCAAGCGTTTCACCGGCAAATGCCGTGTTGTCCGCCATGCCATACATGTGCGTCCAGCCGGCCGAGCCTTCTAATCGCGGTTTGCGATGCACCGCGAGCTGCTGGCCACCCGCTGCCGCAGGAGAAATGTCGATGTAGCCTTTCGTCTCTGGATGCGTGCGATTCTGCTTCCGAGCGCTAATATAAAGACCTCCTGGCGCGAGGCAGCGTTCCAGAGCGGTGAAGGCATCTTCCGCCCAGTCGGTGCTGAGCAAAGTTGAAGATTCTTTGCCGTCGACGTTGAACCAGATCATGTTCAAGCAGTTGTCGGGAATCTTGGGCAAGTCCGCGAGCGAATGAACGCTGATCGGCCTACCATACAGCTTTCGCTCAAGGAGCGTTTTCCGCAGTTGCTGGACCTGCGCTTCACCCTCCAATAGCACCACGACATCCAATCCCGACTCGTGGCATAATGCTTCCGCCGTGTATGAATCCGTGTTGTCTTGCACTACCACAGCGATACCTCGAGAATTTGTCCAAGGTATCGCCTTCATCATTGCGGCAGCGGCGGAGTAGCGCGGGCCTGGCTCTGGCTTCGGAAGCAGCGTGCGCGCGTAATCGAAATGGCCATCGCACTGATACTCGGCACTCTTGAGCCAACTTGAACCCTGTTGCTGTTCGATGCAAAACCGCACTACTTCCCGTTGATCCACATCGCGGATCAGCCAGCGGTGACGCTGCCTAGGCTCCTGAGTGGCTTCGTTCGCATTCGACTCGTTCACGGTCGCGTTCTCCGCTTGGGCGGAACCGGACAGGATTACTAGTCGACAAGTGGTCGGTTGCTCGGTCGCCCACTGGATTTGAGCCGTTGTGGGCTGGATGAACTCCATGTGTAGTCCGTCCAGTGCAAATTGATCTTCGCCCCGCACTGGGGCCGCGTGCGTCAGCGTTTCTTGCGGTGATTCTTGCGGTGGTGTGGCGGTTGTGGCAGGCTCCTCCACGGAAACCGGCAGCGACTGGTACGAAGTCAGCTCGATCCAATTCTTATTGTTCACGGAAGCGTTGCTGGCGAGCGTGTCGGAAGGTGCATGGGCGAACACAGCCAACTGCCCACGATCTGTGCTGACGACCAGGTGCCCTTGCGCCGCCGCCAGTCCACGGCCGCGTCCCAGGAGGGGGCTGGCCCATTGCAATTCGCCACTCTCAGCCGAAATGGCTGCCACGTATCCGTCTCCCCCTACGAACAGGGTTGAGCCAGCCAGGATCAGTTCCTCTCCCGCTCGCAAAGCGATTTTCCAAATTGGCTGCTGAGCGGAACGGTCAATGGCCGTGACCCCTTTCGGATCTAGTAGATAGGCTACACCATGATGGACCACCATCGAAATCCCGTTCTCGAAACTCGCAAAATGTTCTCGAGAATCCAAGCGGGAGCCCGTGAGCCAACCCGCCTTGTTGCCAGGACCATGAAGCACTTCGTTTTGTTCTGTCAACAGCGCAAATGAACCCCCACCGCCAGCCAGGGCACCCACTGGCTTGCCATCGGCTCGGGCGAACAACTGGGGCGGCGCACGGCCTTGGGGCGAGACGACATGTTCCTCACCGAGCAACAGTGGCCCTTCGATCGTATAGCCCAGTCCTAAATCCTGTTTCCAGGCCAGCTCACCGCTATCGGTTTGCAGAGCACACAGCAGGGAAGGTCGCCATGGGAAAACCCCAGCTCCGGCGATGAGCGTCGATCTGGATTCGTCCAGCAGGACTCCCGTCCGGACAGGCTGGAACGAGCACAGGCGCCCATCGTTGACGAAGCAATCGGCCTCAACCAGTCGTCGCTTCCAAAGCAACGAGCCGTCCTCGACTTCTACGGCATACACGCAGCCATCGTCGGAACCGAAATAGGCCTTGCCATTGGCGATGGTTGGAGCGACGCGTATCGGACCTCCGGTGGTAAAAGTCCACACGGTGGCACCAGAGACCAAATCGAAACAGCGCAAGCTGTCGTCGGAGTTACTGGCGAGCAGTAGTTTGCCTTGGGAGACCACCGGTTGAAACGCCGAATCGTAGTCCCGCATCGACCGCATGCCTTCAAGCTTCGCGTAGGCGTCCCATCGCGCGGCATCGGGCCATGCCGAAACGGGTGGCAGCGGGGATTGCCATTGCCAAACTCGAGTCAATGGACCGGTGGGCAACTCCTCGCTGGAGACACCGCTGCGATGTTGGTCGTGACGATAGGTTAGCCACTCGTCGGCCACAACGAATGAAGTCGCGACACTGAAGAACGGCCACAACAACCAAGCCAAGTGAAAGCCTCGTACCACGAGCGGACTCCATCATGCGAAGGGACAACGTCAATGATCAGCTAGCCGCAGTTCCTTGGAGCGAGGCAGCAGAAACGATCTTTACAATATAGACGACCAACGCCTCGATTGTAGCAGTGGATGGGGAACTGGCCAAGGAAAGCCCTTTCCTCTCATATGCTTGTTCTCTCCCTTAGTACCGACACAACCAAGAGAGCAACGAGAGGACGGTTAGCGCCGATGCAGCCAACGGGGACACTCTAAATTGACGCTGAAAATCGGTATCCATCGTCGTGTCGTTCAAACTCGCCAGGCGACTGGCCGCATCGTAAACATAGCTCAACGAACCGCTGCCCCCCTTTGTTCCCGGCCTTTCCAGTGGCAGCGATTGCGAGTAGGGTAGTTCAGCGTTGTCATCGTAGTTCAGCAATTCCGAGAGTTAAAACATGGCATCCGCCACCATTCGACCTGTTAAGATCAAACGCAAATTCACTCGGTCCAGTCCCGGCAGCGTGCTCTACCAATGCGGTGAGACCATCGTGCTGTGTACGGCTAGCGTGCAGTCGCAAGTTCCGCCATGGATGGTCGGCAAAGGAACTGGGTGGGTCACCGCCGAATACAACATGCTGCCGCATAGCACCGATAAACGAAAGAGTCGCGATCGCGCTGGCAAGGTCGACGGTCGGACGACTGAGATTCAACGCTTGATCGGTCGCAGCCTGCGAGCCGTTGTCGATATGAAGAAGCTGGGCGAACGGATGGTAACCGTCGACTGCGATGTGCTGCAAGCCGATGGTGGAACGCGAACTGCAAGTATCACCGGTGGCTTTCTGGCCTTGATCGATGCTCTGGCAAGCGAATTTCGTGGAGTACCCAAGGAGGCCTATCCGCTGAGCGACAGCGTGGCAGCGATCAGTGTGGGGATCTGCGACGGCAAGCCGACGCTGGACTTGAACTACGAACAAGATCTCAACGCGGCGGTCGATATGAACGTGGTCATGACAGGTGCGGGGCGGTTCATCGAGATTCAAGGAACCGGCGAGGAAGCGACCTTTGACGACGCGGAGCTTGCCGCCATGTTGAAGTTGGCGAAGGCGGGCATCAAGCAATTGAGTAAGTTGCAGCAAGAAGCGTTGGGCAAGCAGTGGCCGCTGTAGATTGATTTATGGGAGACGCAGTCGGATACTGCGCGGAGTAGTGGGGCCTGGCTAGCTAGAAAACTGATTCACCAGCGAGCAAGCTCGCGGGGGTCTGAGAAGCTGTAGTGCGGCAAGCTCGCGGGGGTCTGAGAAGTGACAGTGAGTAAGCTCGACGTAGAGCCTATTCCGTCTCAGCGGTTTGAGTCGCTGGGGGTGGAGGCGTGCTGGGAATATCAGGGAGCGAGACTTGCACAGAGCTCTCAACCGAATCGAGCTCATCGAGTTCCACGCTGTCGACCGACTTGCGAAGAATCAAATAAATTGCTGCCGCTGCGCTCCACAGAAAACTAAACCAGTAGGCGGCCAAGAGATTTTCGCTGAGCCAGTTGCCCGCCGCCACGTAGCTTCCGGCGGCAGGTTGAACGCTGGCGCCTGCGATGAGGTAAGTACCACGCATGAGCCACCACCCCGAGGTGATGGTCCAGAAGACCAACAGTTCGCCGACCATGCCGACCAGCAGCAAGCAGGCTGCGAGTAGGGCGGTTAGGAGTGGTCGTTGAAAGAAGTAGGCATTGGAGCGACTAAAGCCTTCGAAGGCGTCCGCTTTCTTCTCCGCCGCAATGGCGCATACGCTCAGCGGAAAGCAGACGATGGCACTTAGTACAAAACGTCCGATGGCGAACACCAGCGGATAACTCAACAGCAACAGTACGCCCGAAAGAATGGCTCCCAAAGAACCCAAGCGGCTGAGCAGACCCAAGATATAGAAGGGGACGAGCAGCCCGGCGACAGCGACGAAGTGCATGCCCATCGACCAGAGGTAGCTCTGCCAACGCGAGAAAACGATATTCAGGGCTTCGCCCCAAGCCGAGACGGTGCGTTGGCCGAGCTCTACCAAGCTGCGTCGGGCGAGGACGCCGCCGAGCAGCGCGAAGGTCATCGTCAACCACAAAAGCTCGAAGGTCAAAAAACCAAGTTCTCTCCACCCCATGCGTTCGAACGACAGCAAGGACTGTAGCAGGGCCACGCCCCAATGGACGATGCGCGGAGTGTAAGTCGCCGTCGCGGCGGAGAGACTGTCCACCGTCCAGTTCGGTTGCCAGGCGGGAGAGAACAGACGTTCCCCGAGTTGCAAACCGGCCATCGAGAGCAACAGTGCGATCAGGCTTACGGCGAGTGCATTCATGCGCACAGCGGGAGCGATGGCGCGCGTGACAGGATACCACCACCATGCCGAACGTTCCCAATCGATTTCGACGCGCGGGACATCTCGATCCTCAAAAGGAACTTCTTCCATTGGTGAGCAGCTTTGGTTGGGTGACTTAGTGGATGATGGTGCGGTAGCGGACGAGGCTACGAGTCCATTTGGTTTTCGAGCATCGTGGACGAGGTTGCGAGTCGGTCTTATTCGCCATGCGTCAGGGACTCGTAGCCTCGTCCACAACGGCCCAACTAGGCGTCGTGCTAGGCGTCGTGCCAGCCAGGGGGAAGCGTCGGGGAACCACTGGGAGGCGAATCCTCCGTATCTTCGTCGGCTGCATCGCAGGGTAACTGATGCTCCTCATTTAGCCAACGCCCCAAATCGATCAATCGGCAACGCTCGCAGCAAAACGGCAGGTACTTGTCGCTTACGCCTGGTTCGGCCAGCATATCACAAGTGGGACAACGCGGCCGGAACTGATTCGAATGGGTCATGGTTGGGATAGTCGCTTCTTGATGGGTGATAAGGGTAACAGGAGAGCGGTCACGGTAAAGGCGATCGCCGCACCGGCTAGGACATCGGTCGGGAAGTGAGCTCCGCTGGTGATGCGTTGCAGCGATGCCAGGCTGGCAAAGCAAGCAAACAGCAGCACACCACGTGGGAAGACGAACGAGAGGCCAAGCGCCAATCCCCAGGCAGTCGCGGCATGGCCGGAAGGAAAGCTGCGTTGACGTGAATCGGTCAGGCGAACTGGCACTAACTCACGCCCATCGGGTAAGCGCGGTCCGGCCGCACCGCGCACCACCTGATACTCGCCTGGGTCGGCCACTCGAATGAGGTCAGCCGAGTGCGGTCGCACACGCACAAAACAGCTCTTCAACGCATTGGCGGCAAGACCGCTGGCTAGGGTGATCACAATGGCTGCCCATACCGTGGGGCGTCGGCCCGGGGCGAGCAGCAAAACCGACAACAATATGGCAGCAACTCCTAGGCTATGCCCAAAAACCTCACTCAAGTTAATCGCTTTGGCTAGATCGCCAGGGAGATGCCACTGACGCAGCGCTGCCGAGATCGGTCGATCAACGCCGATCAAGGCTAGCCCGCATAGAGCCACAGCTAGTGCCGCTAGCAATAGCCTCAGGCTAATCGTTCGGCTGGGGAGGCAAGTCCACACGCCGGCAGCCAGGGGAGTTATCGAGGGCTGAGGCGTAGGGTCGTCAGCCGTAGGGTCGTCCTTCAGGCGGTCGTCAGCTAGCATCACAGAACATCGCTCGCGTCATTTTCTGAATCGATATATGATGGGCCGCATTGTGCAACAAGTACTATGGTTAAAGGATACGCCGTGGGTTCCATTGTTGAAGGGGTCAAGACCGTCAATTCGGTGGTCCGTACGTTCTTGCTGGCCGCTTCGGCGGGAGTGCTGGGGTGGGGAGGCTACATAGCTTATAGCGAAGTCACTAAACGCGAGCGCTTGCTGCATGAGCAAGAGCAAGTAATCGAACAGACGCAAGAGAAGCTCGCGTCACTGGAGGGGGAGCTGAGCGGCAAGCTGGTAGAGATCGAACAACTCAACGAGCATGTCGCGGAGCAGCGACTTGAGATCGACAAGCTCGAAACCTCGTTGCACTTGCTCAAGACCGATCAGCGTCTGGCGCGGCTGAACGTCGTCAAGGTCGTTCGCGACGAAGACGGAAAGGCGCTGACTAGCAAGCTGGAATTCGTTGAGCTCTCGCCCAGCGGCAATCCACTGTCGCCTGCGAAATCGTTCGAACTGCCCGGCGATGTGATCTACATCGATAACTGGGTAGTCAAATTTGACGATAGCTATATCGAGAAGGGAGACATCGAACGCGGCACTTCATTGTGTCTCTTCCGCCGAATTTTTAGCGAACAGCAAACACCGAACGAAGGAATTTCGCTGGATGAGATTGGCATGCGTCCGCAAGCCTACTCGCGCGGTGGAACGCTGAGCGAATTCGAGCAACACCTGTGGAGCGATTTTTGGGAGTTCGCCAACGATCCGGCCAAGGCGACCGAGATGGGAATTCGCGCAGCCAACGGCGAAGCTGTTTCTATCCAAGTCCGCGAAGGAAATGCCTATAGTATTTCACTGCGCGCCTCGGGCGGATTGTCGATCAAACCGCTTGAGCCTAAGGAGTAAGCGAATCCATGCACAGACGAACTCGGTGGTGAAATGACTGGTGACCATGTCGATTTACATCGGGATTGGCTTGCGCGCGGGCTTGTGCTGGCACAATTCGTGTTGGCTGGGGCTATCGTATTGAGTACTCCCTGGCGAGCGTGGCCACCTCCGCCGATAGGATTTTTGGCCGTGCTGTTGCTGTTGGTCGGGAGTGGGGTGGCAATGTGGGCATGGTTCACGATGGGCTCGCAGCATCTGAGAATCATGCCTCATCCGCATCAGGAAGCCAAGCTATTGCGCCATGGGCCCTACCGCTGGATTCGGCATCCGATGTACGCCGGTCTATTGCTAGCCACGTTGGGTTGCTGCCTGTGGAGCGGTTCGCTCACTCAGGTAGCATTTTGGCTAGGGCTGGTTGTCGTGTTGTTTTGTAAAACGAGAATTGAAGAAGACCTGCTGTCTGAGAAATTTGCTGACTACGAACAGTATCGTCAGAGCGCTGGACGTTTTTCGCCTAAGATTTGGAGAGGCTAGCAGTTTACCCCGGATGATTCATGTACCCTCCCGCGCGGGAGGGTACCCTTACAACTTGATGTAGGCGCGCAGGAACAAGGCCTAGGCAGCGCGATCAATCGGGAAGTTCGATCTTCTCAAAGCTGGCCGCTTCGCGAAGTTTGCTCAGCGCACGGGCTTCCAACTGTCGGATGCGCTCCTTGGTTACCCCCATCTCGGCACCGACTTCCTTGAGCGTCAGTGGCTCTTGTTTGTGGTCGAGCCCGAAGCGGCGGATGATGATCTGCTGCTCGCGTTGATCGAGACGGTGCAAAATGCGATTGCTCTGCTTCTCACGCGTCTTTTGAGCGATCTCTGCGGCGAAGTGATCGCCGCGACTATCCTCGTGAGCCATGAACAATTCTTCACCGGTGGTGCGGAAACGATCTTTGTGCTTGAACTCGTCGGGAATCGACCGAGCAAAGTTCTTCATGATCGCCCAGCTCGCATAGGTGCTGAACTTATTACCACGCGAGTAGTCAAACTTTTCGACGGCGCGGAACAGCGACATATTGCCATCGCTGACCAAGCTGAAGAAATCGTCCGAGCTCTTCATGTGGCGTTTGGCGATCGATACGACCAAGCGCAAGTTGGCTTGCACGATCCTATTTTTGACATCGACCACGCGTTGATAGAGTGAATCGATCTCGTCCATGACCCCTACGGTGGGATCCGATGCGCTTAAGTCATCGCGCAGCGCGTGCGCTTTAAACTTGAGATAGTTCATCTGGCGGAACAGGTGGTATTCCTGCTCGCGAGTGAGCAACTGCACGTCGTACAGCGAGGCCAGGTAGGTAGGCAGTCCGCTGGGCGCGCGCACCTTGCGTGGCGGAATGATCGCTTCGGGAAGCTCGCCCAAAATCTCTTGCTCGACAGCGCCTTTAATTCCCACGAACAAGTCGTTGTGGATGAAGTCGAGCGGCAATAGCATGATCGCTGCAGCCCGCTGTTCATTGATGATGCGCACAATTGCACTACGTGAACGAGCGTACTGGCGCGTCAACTGACTGATGCCTGAACCGCGTTGATATTGCGTGTAAATGGCCGCTTTATCGGCATCGGAGAGGACGGGACGAAAGTCAGGGAACACCGCCAGCTCCGGATTGCAGCGGTCGTGGTTCTTCAGCGTATAGCGAATGGTTTCAACACTACGTCCCAAAGCCTCAGCAACTTGGCGCGCTACTTCGGAAAGGTTGGCTCCGCTGGCTGCTGCACGGCGAGCGCGTTCGATGATCTCGGTACGCTCGTCGGACGAAAGCTGGCTGAAGCGCTCGCCACGTCGTACGCGATCGCGATGACGAGCCACGAAACGCTCGACACTGCTGTGCAGAAAGCCTACTCGCTTGCGACCGTCGCAGACGAAGCGGCGGCTGACAAGTCCCTGATCGCGCCAACGCGAGATCGTCTTGGTGGAAACATTGAACATACGGCTCAAGTCCTCTACGGTGTGGACTGGCTCGGCCGCCTCTTCAACTTTAAGGTTCAGCGAATCGGTAACGTCTTCGACAAACAATCGCAAGTCGTGCGCAGCGTCCTCGCCTCGCACAATCTTGCGGCAATTCTCCTCGGGACGATAATCGGTCACGCGGAAGTAGATGAACTCATACGGATACTCGCGGGCCATGTCCAATTCGCTCAACAGTCGCTCAGCTCGTTCGGCTTGTTCAAGCCGTTTGCCGCGCGGAGCGAAGCGAACTTGGTGGTCGCGTAGTTCTCGAATCAGTGCGATGCGGTAATCTTGGTGCATCGTTCAATACCTTTCCCTGCTTGCGCGAGAGTGTTCAATCCATTCCCTGCGGTTTCCGACCGCCAACACTCGCACGCGGCTGGGCATGAATCCCATCCTGGGATTCTGCGAAAAAGCCGCCAATCACTAATGCGACGTTTGCCTATCCAATACTCGCCGCTGCCAGTTTATCACAGACTGCTAACTCTAATACGATAGCAATCGGTCAAATGGTTCGTTGGCAGCACAGTTCGGAAAAGCTCTCCGTCGTAACCGTGTCGCTCTCGCGATTGGTCACTGGAAATATAGATGCAAACCCGGGGCCATATGTTCGACACTTGGGATTGGATTTTCGTGGATTGCGGCAAGTCGCTTGACAGCAACGCTTTATGTCAAAACGACATTTTGCGAATGTCAACCCACTTTGGGGGCATTGCTTGTAAAAATGTCCAAAGTGGCTGAAAAAGTGACACATGGCTGTCGCAATTTGAGACAAACAACGTAGCTCGGTGGTCTCCACCGAAGAAGTAGCGTAGCGCGGTGGTCTCCACCGACTGGAGTGCGGGGAAAAGGAGTGCGGGGAAAAGGGGAAAAGCGGAGAAGATACGACGCGGAGCGTCGAGCCACATTAAATGAGCCACATTAAATGAGCTACTTTGACAACGGGCGGGAGTTTGCTGATTTTAACGGCGAGGCTTGCCGAAAACTATTCAGGTAGCGTGTCGTGCCGAAGGTCTCTTGGACACCAGGGTTTTGCACGCACTCAGAGATTTTAGCGACTGACGAGCCAACGGAGTGACTCATGGACCAGCTTGCAAGCACCACTATATTATCCACGCTTCAACCCCAGCCCCTTTCACGCCGACAGTTTGTCCATGGCTTGTCGCTAGGACTGGCGGCGACGGTTGCGACAGGCGTGGCGGATGCCCAAACGACCAAGCCCAGCGGGTCTGCAGCCACGGCCGCGTCGAGCAATAAGAAAGTGCTGCTGGTACAGCCCCATCAAGTGAGCGAACTCAATACGCGCGCCAAAATTGTGCTGGAAGTCACCGGACAACTGCGGGTAACCGAAGGCGAGTCGAATTCAGGCGATAAAGAGTCCGACTCCTCGCCGGCCATCGAAGTCAAAGGCAAGTCGACGCTCGACTACTTTGAGAAGATCGCTTTTATGGAGGATGCTCAGGGCCCGAGTTCGCCCCCCACGGCGGCAGCCCGGCGCTACATTGAAGCTGAGGCTGAAAACTGGGTATCAGGCAAGTCAACGAGAAGTAAGCTGCGCTCCGATTGCGCCGAAACTCGCCTACTGCCGCACAAAGGCTTGTGGCAACAGTACTGTGACACCAATCCACTCGACAGTCGCGAAGTGCAACTGCTCCAATCCCCAATCAATTCGGCGGCGCTTGAATTGCTGTTGCCGCTCGAGCCAGCTCGGCCCGATTCGCAGTGGGCGGTTAGCGCCCAAGACGCGAAGCAACTATTTAACCTCGACGCGGTCCACAAATCGGCGCTGACCGCCAAAATCTCCAAAGTGGAAAATGGGGTGGCGACCGTCGCGCTTCGAGGTGAGCTCGACGCGACCGCCAATAGCGTCCCCACGCGATTGGACATCAACGGGAATTTCCAAGTCAAATTGGCCAGCAGGTGCGCCATGGTGACTTGGTTGGGATTGGTCATCCAAGAGGAGCGAGAACTCAGTCAGGCCGAGCCAGGCTTTGACATTACGGCTCGCGTACGTCTGATTCGGGAAGAGAGCGATGCGAAAATCGATATCAGCTCCGCTGCTTTGCGCAAGCTGGCGACGGACGACGACGATGGCCGCTGGCTGGTGAAGCTTCATTCAACGGCCGGGCGCTACACGATGCTGTCCGATCGACGTTGGCACATCCATCGCGACTCGCCGGAAGAATCGATCTTGCGAATGGTCGAGAACAATACGGTCATCGCTCAGTGTACGGTCAGCCGCTTGGTCGAACTGGAGGCTGGCCAACAACTAACGATGGAAGGCTTGCAGACGGACATTAAAGGGCTTCTCGGCAAGGGCTTTGGGGAGTTCCTGGAGTCGACGGAAAAGGTCACGTCGACCAAGCTGCGGATGATTCGCACGGTGGTTGGTGGCGAACTCGAAGAGGTTCCCATTCAATGGATCTATACGCACTTGTCGGACGATAGTGGTCGTCGCTTGGCCCTCATCTTCACGATGGGGGGGACGGAGACGGAGCGTTTTGGGGCAGCCGACGAACAGATGGCCGGTAGCTTTGAGTGGCTACCCGACTTGCCAAAACCCAGCGGTTCGAAATCTGACGATCCGAATCCTGCGGCGCAGGGGACGAAGCTGACCGCCGAGCGTCCACCGGCCAAGCCAAAACGTTAGGCAGATTCTCAGTGCCGCGACTACAATGGTGTTTCACACCGGCAGATTTTGGAAATAATTTTGGAAGGGTCTGACATGTATGAGATCAACGACGTGGTCGGTCAAGATATTAGCGAAGCGATTGGTCAGAACGCGTCTAGGGTGCACCGACGGCGCCGCTCGCGGCGTAGTGTGTTGATCGTAACGACCGCCTGCTTGTGCAGTTGCTTGGCGTTGGGGGCAGGCTACTGGCTGGGACAAGAGCCGGCCGGCTCCCCCCCCTTGCCGCCGTTGTTGGCCGCCGCTGCTGCTTCGGGTGATACGATGGCGATGGCGACAGGCCCCATCGGTCGCGACTCCGAAGGGGTTTTCTTTCTCGATTTCATCACCGGCGAACTGCAGTGCTTGGTCTACTACCCGCGTATGGGCGGATTTGGCGCCCATTATGTGACGAACGTCGCGCAGCACTTAGGGGGCGGGGCCGGTCAGAACACAAAGTATCTGATGCTGACAGGCCTGGCTACGGTGACCGGCACCTCCGGCGGAGCTCGACCGGGAGGGTCGTTGGTCTACGTTACCAATACCACCACCGGGGTCTTCGCCGCTTACGCAGTCCCATGGAATCCCACGGCTGAAACCAGCGGGCAGATGCAGGCGGGGGCGCTGGTCTATGTTGGCGGCGGGCCGATTCGCAACTACCAACTGCAGGCTCCAGGCAATAACAAGCCTGCGGCCATCGTCGACCCCGCGAACAAGAAATAGTTGTCGTTCGCGCAGTAGCCGCTGACCGCTCCGTCGGTCAGTCACTTTTCAGCCGCTGGCTGCTCCGCCAGTCAGTCGCTTTTCTGCAACAATCTGCTCCATCGTCCGCCGTTACCGTGCCATCTACTTGACGACAACAATTGGAATTGTTTGGCCGTCTGACAGTCTCCGCGAAAATGTGGTAAAACTTGCGAGCAAGTCGTCAGGTTCCCGCTGCTTTTAGGAGACATCCGCAATGACAAATGGTCCGCTCAATCGCAAGCTGAAAATGGGATTGGTTGGAGGTGGCCAAGGCTCGTTTATTGGCAAAGTCCACTCGATCGCCGCCTGCCTAGATAATCGTGCGGAAGTGGTGGCGGGAGCTTTCTCTAGCAGTCCCGAGCGCAGTAAGGCATCGGCCGCCGACTACGATGTCAATCCGGCTCGCGCTTACGGTTCCTATCAGGAGATGCTCGAGGCCGAGAAGAAGCTCCCCGAAGGAGAGCGGATCGACTTCGTCAGCGTCACCACTCCGAATCACACGCACTTCGAAATTGCCAAGGCTGCCGTCGAAGCGGGCTTTCACGTGATGTGCGACAAACCGATGACTTTCGATTTGCAACAAGCCGAAGAGCTGGCCAAGGCGGTGGACAAATCCCAAGTCGTCTTTGCACTGACTCACAACTACACCGGCTACCCGCTGGTACGCCAGGCGCGCGAGATGATCTTGTCAGGTGAGTTGGGCGAGATCCAAGCCACGCGAGCGACCTACATCCAGGGTTGGTTGCGCACCAAGCTCGAAGACTCCGACCAAAAGCAAGCGGCTTGGCGGACCGATCCGACCAAGAGTGGGGCAGCGGGTTGCTTTGGCGATATCGCCACACACGCCTACAACCTGGGACGTTATATGACGGGGCTACTTCCCGATCAAATCTCAGCTCATTTGCGCACCTTCGAGACGGGACGCAAGCTCGATGACTACGGTGCGGCACTCATCAAGTATCAAAACGGTGGACTGGGTACCGTGACCGCTTCTCAGATTAGCCATGGTCGCGAGAACGATGTGCTGATCGAGATAGACGGTACCAAGGGTTCGTTGCAGTGGCGTCAAGAGGATCCCAATGCGATGATCGTCCGCGTCAATGGCCAACCGCACAGGATCTACACTCGCGATCCCGGCGCGGGTTACTTGGGCCCCGCCGCCAGTGCAGCTTGTCGTTTGCCGAGTGGCCACCCCGAGGGTTTCTTCGAGGCCTTTGCCAATATCTACGTGGCTGCCTTCGATGCGATGATCGCCAAGGCGAGTGGCGAGAAGGTCGAACGCGTCAATACAGTTTTCCCGAACGTACACGATGGCGTCGAAGGGATGATGTTCATTCAGCAAGCGGTCGCCAGCAGTCAGCAAGATGGTGCCTGGTTGCCCTTTAAGTGTGAGCGCGCTCGACGTTAGTACGGTTGATTTCTCAATGTGGCTCGACGCTCCTAGGCTGTGAATTTATGACCTAGGGCTGTGCAAGCTGATAGGGTGCGCTACAACTATAGCATGAATACTTTAAAACCATCTCAGCTAGCGCGTGTTTCTCGGCCTCATC
>JADYZV010000044.1 GCA_020852965.1 Pirellulaceae bacterium
CCGGCATACCGCTGGCCAAACGCACACCGTATGTCGTCTGCATTCGACGAGTCCAAAGGCCAGACGAGGCGGAGATCATTGCGGTTGCCATCGATAAACCCGTTCCCAACTTCCGCATCCCCTTGCGCCCCACCGACGGCGACATTGTGCTGCAACTGCAACCACTATTAGATGATTGTTATCGTCGTGGCCGCTACGCTTCGATCGACTACAGCCAACCCCCACGACCTCCACTCGACGAACACGCCACCATTTGGGCTAACCAACTATTGTGCGATTTGAAACATAGGCGATCGTGAATCGATGGAGCTCGATGGCTTGCGGAGAAGCACTTCGTAATTTTGACACTGTTTCTCAGTTGTTTCCTGCTTGTGGCCCAGTAACTCAGCGGTCCACAACTCGAGACTTTGAAGAAATCAAGAGTAACGAAAGATCATCAGTGCTTTTCGGGGCGTCGCTGGACGAAAAGTGAGCTAACACTGCGGCTGATAAAACGGTGGAGCCGCAGGGCTATTGGGTTTGTTCGACTAGGAGGACGGACCAGACGTTGAGCGAATCGTCGCTGGGGACACGGATTTGGGCGACGGCAACGTCTTGCTTCTCTATGCCGAGGCCCGCGTCGTGAAAGCCGTATAGTACGACCGCTTCACCGTTGAAAGGAAGCTGTGAAAAGATCTGCTCAGCGGACGAGCTGCTCAGCCCAGGCGTTACCTCGGCGAGCTGGCTGGTGAAGCTGCCTTGTGAGTTGGGAACCACGGATACGCGTGTCGTTGCGCTCTCCTTGCGGCGACCGAGCGCTAAGCCGCGCGCATTGCGACCGCCCCACTCGTACTGGCGACTCTCAATCACAAAGGCGTCGACCGTTACCCCTTCGAGCATACGAAAAATGCCAAGATCGTTGATGCATACGGAAATGCCCAAGCGTCCTAGAATGCGTCGTTCCCCGTGAGCATCGATGTCGGTGATGGCGACCGAAATTGCCGTTTTGACCAGTTGGCCGTCTTGTCCAAGATTAACGCTGACGTAGGCATTCGTCAGAACTTTGCCGACACATGGCGGTGGGGGTGCGACGCGGTACGCTTCGGATTCGACGTCGATGTCTTGAGATTGGCCGTGGAAGTACTGCCGATATGCAAAGTTCGTCCCGATGGAGGCGACTTTGCCATTGACATCCGTTTCAGGGACACGAGCGATCTGCGTGCCGAGTGCATTGGTGATGAAGACGTTGTCGACTTCAATTTCTTTTCGTTTGAGCTTCTCGGCCAATTTAAAAAGCAGTACTTGTGGTCGCTCCCATGTTGCCTTGTTCGTCGGCTGCGCGTCCACCTCGCGCAGGGCTGCAAGCCATGCTGGCTGTTGCGCCTCGGACTCGAGCAGACTGAAGCGACGATCGATCTCAAGACCTCCGATCAAGGCGGCCATTGTGGCAGAGGTTTTCAACCGTTCGTCAGCCAATTGTTGGGCGCGAACCGCCATGTAACCTTGACGAGCCAACGCCAGGCTGAGCAACACTGAGGAAAGCCCGAATAGCGCGAGTAACATTAAACTGGCGGTTCGATTCTTGCGAATGACGCGGACCAAGCTGGTGCCGAATCCGTCGCGACAGACGGAGACGCGAGCATCGGCAAGGTACTTCTCTAAATCGCTGGCCATATCCAACGCGGTGGTGTATCGATCGTTGGTTTCGAACGACATCGCCTTATGGCAAATGGCAGCGAGCTGGCGAGGAACACCGGGGCGAATGTCGCTGGGAGACGGGAGCTGACCCGATTTCACTGCATCCACGAGCTGCTCGAGGCTGACGTAGCTGAGGTTGGTATAGGGTGTCACGCTGGTGAGTAGTTTGTAGAGGATGGCACCCAAGCTGTAGATGTCGCTGGCGGGACCGGCCGGTATTTCTCCAATTAACTGCTCGGGGCTGGCGTAGCCGAGGGTGATGTGATTCGACGAGTCGGAACCCTGCGCATCGAGTACGCCGAGGGTCTTCTCGCCGGGTAATTTTAATTCGGGCGCTCGCTCAACTCGATTCGCGCTCCCCCAATCGATGATGACGGTCTCGCCATAATTACCGAGCATGATATTCTGCGGCTTGAGGTCGCGGTGGGCAATGCCGCGCGAATGTGCGTAGGCGACCGTCTTGCAAACACTAACCAAGCGATTCACCAAGTCGCGGAAGTCGCGGTCGCTGTCGCGCACCGCTGTGCGTGCAGAGTGATAGGCTTCGATAACCGCGCCAGCGCTGACGCGGTTAAACAGAAACCCTTTCCGGCAATGTTTTCGCGCGGCCGACGAGATATGCCTGCTGTATTGACGGACGGCAGAATGATGGCAGGCAGAATGATAAAACTTTATTTGCAGTTGCCCTGCCCCCAAACGAAGCTGTCTCTCGCTGGGATTAGTAGCCGAGAACGCGACACTGTGACGCGTTGGGCAACATCAAACTTCGGAAGGGAACGAATCATGTTACGCAAACTCAGTACATTCGCGCTATTGGCAATGGCAACGAGCGCCAGCGTGGGCCGAACTCAAGAGCCAGCCGACGACCGCAATCAAACGCAGATCCAAGTGGGCGATGGCAATCCGCAAGGATGCGTAACCGACGGTCCGCAGATCGGAATGATGGCGATCGACACCTACGCTGGGGTCGAGGTCACCAGTACGATGTGGAATTCGCCTGCTCAACGCCTGGGCCTGGAGCCTGGTGACCGAGTGATTCAGGTCAATGGCCATCGCGTGCGCACAACCGCTGATCTAAAAGCCTACTTAAAGGAAGCCGTCCAATTCCATCAGGGACAGATCACCGTCATAGTGGACAACGTGCGCGCTCGACTGGGTGCACCTGGAGTGCAGCGATACGTGACTGTCCGAACTTTTCTGGACGGTTACTACAACCAAGGCAATTCGCTGGTCGGACCGGTCTTTCCATCGCCAGGGCCCCAGCCAATTCCAGTACCTGTGGCGTTCTAAACCACCTTGTATCCGCCGCCCCGCTGGAGTCTAGCCTTTAGGCGACAGGTGAGGCATGAGGATCGGCTGAAGCCTAGACTCCAACGCAGGTGTCCACGATCGGCGAAAGCCTAGACTCCAGCGCGGACGCCCACGCATGAGTTGGCTGGCAATGCCGTACACTAGTTTCATCTGCTTTTAGCATTTTTCGAAAATAACTGGAAACTATTGTCGCTGCGACAGATGGACTTCCATTGACTAGCTATGGCACTTAGCGTTTGAGGGCTAAGCAGTTGCGGAAGCAGAGATGTCAAAGGCGTTGGAAGCAATCGAAGCGGATCGCAACGACACGGTAGGCGATACGGCATACGCCTCGCCAGTATGATTTACCATTCCGAACACATGGTCAGTGCGGGCGCGTCGGACGCTATTTTCGGAATCATCGGAGCCACACTCGCGCTGGTATGGACGCGACGGAAAATGTTCCCAGAGCTCGAGGCGAAAACGCTGCGTAGTTCGGTCGTGGGGCTTTTAGTCATGAATCTAGTTCTTGGTAGCTCGATTCCTAGCATAGATCAAGCGGCACACCTTGGCGGGTTTCTGATGGGGCTAGTGTGTGGCGCGGCACTTGGTCGCGATGTCTACTCGCCACGTGGCTTGGGTGGCCTATTTTGGACGACGGTGTTTGCGATGGTCACCGCTGGCGCATGCTGGGGAGCTCTGACGCGGTGGATTGCGGTCGACGGGACCATTTACCAATTTGGCCAGCGAGTTGACGAGATAGCAATAGACATTGCAGCTCGGGGAGCTCAACTCGCGAAACAAAATGCGAGCTGGGACGACTACGCTCGTTCGCTCGACAAACATGATATCTAAGCCCTGAAGCAACTGCGAACGGAGTTGTCTGCTGCGAAACCGTCCAATCCGGAGCTGCAGGCTGTCCAGAAGAGACTGGCTATCTATATTGACGGGTTGGAGGAGTCCTGGAAACACTTGGAGCTTTACTACCGCACAGGGAGCATTGTCGAGTACGGCGAGTACCTAGAGGTCGAGGAAGCGATGCTCGCCTCGCTTGATCTTCCGCTGAAGGACTCCACGTCGCACTTTGAAGCCATCGCGCGCACCGAGTCACTTCGTGCGCGGCTGGAGAGGCAGTTTGATTCACTCTTTGAGTCGTACGCAGTGGGCGGCTTGATGAACGACGAGTTTATGAGCCAAGTTCAGTCGAAAGTGCTCGCCCCTTGGCAGAAGGGCACCGAACAATTCCACCAGTATGTGCAGAAAACGGCAAGCCAGGAAGATGAGGATATAGTGCTCTGGACTCAAACGATGGCCGCGCAACAGCAAGGCTGGCAAGACCGGGGCAACGGTTTGGTCGAGTCGGATCTGGCGACAATTGAGGATGGCTACAGAAAGCACCAAGCCGCCGCAAATCAGCGCGCGACGTTGATGGGACCGGAGCAGCATTCGAAATAAATGGAAACAGCTTGTCTATCACTACCCATGGATCGAACGAGCAGAACCTCGGAGTAGGAATCTGGCGGAACCGCTAACCGGTTCGGAGCGTACTAGGTTCCATGGGACTCGGATGTCCCGTGGTTAGGCCCCTCCCCTGTAATGTAACAGACTCTCGGTCTTAGCGTTCAAGCTTGTCTGACACCGTTTGCAAGCGTAGGAATTACCGTCGATTTCAAATGGAGAAACCGTCCACTGGCCGAAGGGATTGGGTGGTTTCCTAAAGAGTACGAGCTCGGGCGTGATCACGACTTCCGTGCCATCGAACATGGGTGTCATGCTATATGAGCTGCTCGTTGGCCAGCGGCCGTTTGCATCGAATAGTATTGCTGAGCTATTCAAGGAAATTGAGACACTCGAACCACGACCTCCACGTCAAATCAATTTCGACGTACCGCGTGAGCTCGAACGCATTTGCCTAAAGTGCCTCTCGAAACGGCCAGCAGACCGCTATAGCTCCGCCGATGATCTACGAGAAGACATTGCGAATTGGCTAGGACTATCAAACGGCGGTGCAGGCAGCGGCATGCTCGACAATCGAGTCGATATCCACCGAGACTCTAGCGGCTCGAGTCGCATCGAGCCCGCTGAAGTCGGAAATTGTCCCGCCCAATCCGGACGATTGTTGAATTTTGTCGATAGCCAAAATCCAGCAATTCCGGGCACGTCAGCGAGCGTGTCCGCCAAGCGGTTTCTGGCAAATCTCAATCTCAATTTTTCTGGATGTGGTGTTACCTTGGTCATCATGGCCTCGCTTGCCTTTGCAGTTGCCATTCCGTTTAGAAGTTATTTCCAGAGTGAGCCAACGTCTGGTTGGGCCCAGCTTCCGCCGGCCGAACCACTGACTACTTCAACCGCTGACGATGTGGAACTGCCCGAATCGCCTGAGTCGATCACGCCTGCCGCCCCCCAGCTCGCGACGACCGGCGAGCCAATTTCGGAACTGCATGAGCTGCGCCCCGATGAAAATGGCGAACTTGATTTTGATTCAGTAAGAGAAGGGCTTGAAAGTGTCAGGGTAGCAAACGGGCAGGTCGCATATCCTGTGGCTGGGTTCGATAATATGTTGGGGGCCCCCCCTGAATCGCCGAACTCAGACGGATACTGGGTCTCACCCTATGCGCCCCATATCGCTGGAACGCCGTATTCGCACCCATCAGGTTCTGGCTTTGGATCGCAAGTGCAGCCTCATGGATCACCGATAAACAATTTTCAATCGAACCAACGGGGCAGCTCGTCTCATGGATCGCCGACACCACATTTCGACTGGCCGGTACCAATCTATGCCTCTCCGGGGGAGCCCAACGCTTCACCCTCGCAATTGCCCTCTAGTTTGCCGGAATTAGTTTTAAAGGTTGGGGCATGGCAATTGAAAGTTCAAAAAGGCGATCCTCCAAATACTGTTGACGTTCAAGCCATCGTAAATCATGTTCCTAATACAGACTCAGGAACGGCAGTGCTGTCGGTAAAAGTTGATGCCAACCGATTCTACTATCTGGTCTCATTCAGTACATCGGAGAACATCAAAGCTCAGGTTTCGCTCAGCCGTCCCCACGGTGAGGATCGTGGTTTCGATTCGGTAAAAACGATTCGTACTCCGTTGAGGTTATCGAATGAGGGACGCGAGCTTATCGTGCTTTTGTCAGCAGACGAAGAACTGCCGGAGTTTTCGAAATGGGCAAAAATGAGCCTTACGCAGCTAAATGGGCTGGCGACTGCCGTATCGACGCCGTGGATTTCGTTCGAAGGAACCCTGAAGCCTTTTCTCGACAACTCCAATATCTCGGATTCGAAGAGACAGGAACTAGCTGACAAAATTGAGGCTCTTCGAAAGACAGTCCGCGCGACGAATGTAACCATAAGTGTGCTTGCATTTCCAGGTAGGCAATGGAATATGGGTGTTCAGAAGGAAGGGACTGAGGAGAGTCAGCTACCAATCCGGTAACATGACGTTGATGGATTATGCGTCGGTGTGTAGCTCAACCACAAGATCATTGATCGTGATGGTAACTGGAGTTGGCAAGGGAGATGATTCTGCGGGGCGCAAGGGAGCGAGTACATGAGCCCTGAGCAATCCGAGATGAACGCCATGGACGTCGCACTCACACCTACGTCTAAAATAGAAGTGCGTTCAGGAGTTTGATTCTGCGGCGCGATTGCAGTAGACTTACTGGTGGAGGATCATCCTATGATTCAGTTAACAGAAGATCAAAGAAAACTGGTGCAAGAGGGAAATGCGATCCCAGTTCGGGACAACGGCGACGATTTCGTGCTCATACGCCGCGATCTATTCGAGCAACTGCAACGCGCCGAGTATGATCGAAGCTCTTGGTCCGCTGACGATTTGGACCTCGTTCGCGAAGAGTCCGTAGGACTACTTGACCAATTCGGCAAGTTGCCATGAATGTTCGACGGGGAGATGTTGTAATGACTCGCTTTCCCCACGCAAGTGGAATGCGTGGCAAGAAGCGCCCTGCACTCGTCGTTCAGGCAGATAATTACAACACAGAACTAAGTCATGTTCTCGTTGCGGAGATTACGAGCAATCTTGCACCGGCAATGCATCCAGCGTTTGTCCTGATTGATAATGCTACTGCCGATGGAAAAGCAGCGGGACTCGAACAAAACTCGTTAGTCAGCGGCCTCTTCTTAGCGACGATCTTCCAGGATCGAATTGATCGGGTCATTGGAAAGCTGTCGACAGATTTAATGGACGAAGTGGATGTGTGTCTGAAGTCAGCTTTAGGCATGAAGTGAACTTATGCCTCGGTATTGATCTCAACCACCAGATCGTTGATGGTGACGGTGACCGGTGTTGGCAAGTGAGTTGTTTCAGTGGGTCGCAAGGGGGCGGACTCTAGGGATAGAGCGACATTGCGACTGGTGTTGGTGAGAGCGACTTCGTGGATGCGCGTGCAACGGATGTGGATTTGATGACAGGAGAGATTGCGGTCGGCGACGTTGGCGACGACAAGTCGATTGGTTTCGGGTAACCAAACAGGCGGTGATGGCTCGCGGCGATTTTGCCGCCCGATCTCGAACTGTGGTGGTACGCGGACAGACAGTAGCAACTTGTCGGCTCGAATCACTGAAACGCGGAATTGCGCCAAGTGATCGAGCTGAGCGGTTAAGACGCCGGCAACTTGTTGTGTGTCGAGCAAATTTGCACTGCTACAATCGCTGGTTTCTGAGGCATTGGCATAAGGCAGGCCAAGACCTCGCGATTCGGCTAGAAATGCGTCGATGTCGGGAGCGTCACCCCATTGGCTTCGTGCAAGAAACTCGGCTTCGAGCATGCGCTGGCAATACCTGTGGTCTCGAAGTAAATTGTCCAGCAGAGACGCGTACTCGATGGCTAGTGGCCCCGTATTTTTTGGATGCTGGTCTGGGTGGGGAGGGTGATCTGCAAAATGCTGAGCGCGATTGCGCAAAGTTGCGGCTGTGGGGGAATGGCTGGTTGCGCTGGAGAGGGAATGAGAGCGCGAGGATGGTTTGTGCTGACGGACGCGCCAGCGCCATTCAAGATCGGCGGCACATAGCTCCACACACAGCTCGTCGTCTCCTTGTGCTCTAAGATGCTCGATCAGCGGAGCTAGGTCGGGTCGCTCTCCAATACGCCACCTGCGATCAAAATCGTCGAGTATGTCCATTATTGGGTCGCTCATGAATATTGCCTGACGTTGTGCAGTGTTTGTGCGGGCCGCCGGGTAGGGGAGCCGTGGGTTTAAACAGCCGCTACGCGTTAGCGTCCGGTTCCTTGACTCCAACCGGGTGCTAACGCACTGCGGCTGATTAAACCGTAAGCCGGTAAGGGGGCGGACGAATTAATAACTGGACTGCAAAATGAGCCGGGCTGACTCTAGGATGAAATAACTCAATCCGAAACGACACGCTGCGTCCAAATACATGCAAAATCGTTGTTGGAAGATGTTTTTCAGCGACACATTCCTACTGTGATAGAGCTGACGTCCATTCTTCTTCAATTTTTTTGACGAGCTTTTGAGCACGCCGCAGGCTGATCCCGCAGCACTCGGAGATAGTCGCCGTTGTGCCCCCTTGGAGTTTTAGCAGCACAGCGTCGCAATGTAAGTCGTCGGGAAGTTTTGCCATGAGGTCTTCGAACAGGTCAGATACTTCCATATCGAGCGATGGGGAATTCTCAACTCCATGTGCGTCGACGCCGGTGGGCCCGTTATCTCCGTGCCTCCCCGCTGCGTCGCCTTGGCCGAGTGCTTTCCGATCCATGCTTCAGGTTATAGCCATAAACCGTTTGAGATGGTCGTTAGCCTTAAACTTGGCGAATTGCTTCAGCAAAATCCACAGCTCTTCCTCATCCGCCACCGCGTCGAACTTGCCCTCGCGTGCCCGTCGTACAGAGGAGTGAAAGGCGCTCAACGCAATCTCACTCTCGTTAACCAAAGGACTGCGGATTGCGGCTACTCTGCGAGCAACGATCTTCTTGAGCGTGGGATAGTAGGCTTCCCACATGGCTTCGACAGCAGCGGAATTGGGCGGCTCCATAGGGATCACTCTTGTTTGTGCTGTAGAACGATTGTCCCCAATCGTTTGGGATATTTTACGGGGGCAAGAAAACCGACGCGGTGAACCATCGGGACAAGGGTTCTACAATAATCTGAACCACTGGGACAAGGGTTCTACACTATCTCAATCCCCGTGCTTGCACTGGTCACTATTATTGCAGGTTCTCGAGTCAATTTCCTTAAGACCCTCGCGAATCTTCATAAAATCAAGTTTGGTCGCGCGAGTGCAGTACTTGCTGAAGACAGTTAATTCCGTCTACTTCGCATTCGAATGCCCCGTCCAGTTGCGCCTCGAGGCATTGACGTAGTACATCACCGAACCAAGGCGCCGGGGCGTGGCCAAGCGCGATGAGGTGCCTACCGAGTACCAATGGCTGTGGGGCAAGCCGATCGACTTTTAGGTCCACGGCTAACTCGAGTATTTTGGCTGCATTTTCAGGTAGTCGCTTGGGGAGGGGTGGACGCCCCGAAGCGTCCGCTTCGATCAAGTGAATCAAGAGCTTGATGGGCGCGTCGCATAGCCGAAGTGCAAGTCGACGGACCAATCGTGGAGTCACCTTCTTGACGGCATGAACCAAATGGTTGGTAACAAGCGGAACTACCGACTCGCGAATTGGGATGGGACAGCCAATGCGATCGAGAAATGATAGTGTGGGGGCAACTCCACCCGCCTCGTGTCCGTAGGCATGCCAGCGTCCATTTCCAAAAGTAGTGTGAGTCGCCTTCCCTAAGTCGTGGCAAAGTGCAGAGAGCATCAACACGCTCCTGTCTTCGTCGAGCAGTTGTTCACGATCGGCAATCTCGGCAGCCGCATCACAAACATGCAAGGTGTGCGTCCAAACGTCACCCTCAGGATGCCACTGGGGATCCTGCGGAACGTCGATCAAGGCTGATAATTCCGGAAAGAGGCTAAGGTATTTTGTGTCCCGAAGAAACGTCAATCCTATGGCTGGCGTCGTCCCACGCAAAGCCCATGCTTGCCACTCCATCCAAATACGATCTCGCGCTTGATCTTCGGCTTCACTACCGAGCGGATCGCGGACGTACTCGCCCGCTTCGCATGATCGCCCACCGGAGGTAATAATCGTGTGTAGACTGTCGAACAACATGAAGCGTAGCCCCTGCTCGTCACAAGACGTTAGAGACGCGATGGATTATGTCTCGTATGTCGCGCAGTGCCGATACGGTCGGATCGATTTGTACGACACACGCTTCGAGCGATCCGTAGTGATGTTCCAAGCAGTCGAGTAGCAATTGGCGTATCTTCTCGGATTGCGGTTGGTCAGGGAGTTTCGATTCGTGATAGAGCCCCTCAAGATAGATCTCTTTTTCGGAGGCCCACTTGAAAATATCTTCCTCGGAAACCTCACCACGGCGAATTGCTTTGAGATGCTCGCGATCTCGGCGCAAGTCGATCGTGCCGTCTGCCAGGATCTGCTCGCACTCGCCCAATAGCCGAACAACATGGTAGGCAAACTTGACGTCGTAACCGAATTGCTCTCGAATTGCGAGCCGTTTACCGAAAGGGTTTTTGCCCCGCATCTTGTGAAGCTGCGCGTAGGCGTAGCCTTTGAACTTTGGCCAACACCCCTTATGTAGAAACAATTGTCGCGCCTCGCGAACCATTGAGCCGACTTGCGTAATGTGCAGCACGCATTCCTGGGGCGTGAAAAGCGAATCGATCATGTTCGGATTGCATTCTATGCACAGCGACATGTACTTGACTATCGAGTAGATCGAAAAATCGTACTCGACTCCCTTTCCGCCTTGAGCTGACGTATCTTCGATATGCGCCTGCTGGTACTGAGTGAAACGTTGTTTTGCTTCGCCGAATCCGGGTATCTCACCGTCCAAATGCGGGAAGACCTCTTCCTTTGGAGGTATACAAAATCCGTAAATATCTCTGTCGGAACCTTCGTTCGACACTCCATAGGCGATTGATCCCATGATCGTCTCATACATGACGTTCGATGGTAAGAAACTAGGCGGGCGAATAAGGCCACGTTGAGTGAGCTTTGCAATTGTGCTTGACATGGGCGACTATTGGATAGCGGGTTGTTGGAGGTAGGCGAACAGAAGTGCCACAGTCCCCCAGGGTCTGGAGCACAGTCGGTCACCTTATGACATGATAGCATGGCAGAAGTCCCGAACGTTTTAGCGGTCCACTTTTTCCACTTCAAGAAGCGGGTAGCGTCAGCAATTGTGGTACAATGCAGATCGGAATTCAAGCTGCATGAGGGAGTTGAAAATGAACATTGATCGTGATGGTAACTGCAGGTGGCAATCGCGATGTTTCAGCGGGACGCAAGGGAGCGGACTCGAGGGGTATGGCGCCGTTGCGGCTGGTGTCGGTGAGAGTGACTTCGTGGATGCTCGTGTGGCGAATGTGGATTTGATGGCGAGTAAAGTTGCGGAGGGGCCGAGTCCTGATGTAGACAATTTAGTGCCTCATTCTCGGTCATCGCAAATTAGCTTGCCGCCAGCAGACAGGACGGCATTTGCCTCTTTGGATCAGACGTAATAGGTTTATCATTGGAGGCATCCGATGATTCAGTTAACAGAAGATCAACGAATATTGGTGCAAGAGGGAAATGCGATCCCTGTTCGGAACAATCGCGATGATTTCGTACTTATACGCCGAGATATATTTGAGCAGCCGCGATAGATTTAAGCAATTGCAGCGTGCCGAGTATGATCGCAGTTCTTGGTCAGCAGAGGAATTGGACCTTGTTCGCGAATAGTCAGTTAGACTACTTGACCAATCGGCAAGTTGCCATGAATGTTCGACGTGGAGATGTTGTTATGACTCGCTTTCCGTACGCAAGTGGAATGCGTGGCAAGAAGCGCCCTGCGCTCGTCGTTCAGGCTGACAATTACAACGCTGACTTATGCTTCGGAGTGTATCTCAACCACAAGATCGTTGATCGTGATGGTAACTGGGGTTGGCAAACGCGATGTTTCAGCGGGACGCAAGGGAGCGGACTCTAGGGATAGGGCGACGTTGCGGCTGGTGTTGGTCAGAGCAATTTCGTGAATGCGTGTTCTGCGGATGTGGATCTGGTGACGGGAGAGATTGCGGTCTTTGACATTGGCAACGACAAGTCGCTTGATTTCGGGAATCCAAACTGGTGGTGGTGGTTCCCGGCGGTTTTGACGACCGATCTCGAACTGGGGTGGTACACGAACAGACAGAAGTAGATTGTCGGCTCGAACCACTGAAACACGGAATAGCGCCAACTGGTCGAGCTGAGCAGTTAGGTCGCCGGCAACCTGTTGTGTGTCGAGTAAACTGGAACTGCCACAATCGCGGGTATCAGCGGCGCAAGGATAAGGCAAGCCGCGATATTGTGTTTCAGCAAGAAACGCGTCGATGTCGGGAGCGTCGCCCCATTGGCTTCGGGCAAGAAACTCGGCTTCGAGCATTCGCTGGCAATATCTGTGGTCTCGCAATAGACTGTCTAACAGAGACTCATACTCGATGGCTAACGGCCCTGTGTTCTTTAAGGGCTCGTTTGGGTGGGGAGCGGGATCTGCAAAATGTTGAGCACGATTGCGCAGAGCTGCGGTTGGCGGGGAATGGCTGGATGCGCTGGAGAGGGAATGAGAGCGGGAGGACGGTTTGTGCTGGCGGGCGCGCCAGCGCCATTCGAGATCAGCGGCACATAGCTCCACGCACAGCTCGTCGTCACCTTGTGCTCTCAGACTCGCGATCAGCGGAGCTAGGTCCGGACGTTCGCCAGCACGCCATCTGCGATCAAAATCGTCGAGTATATCCATAATTGGGTCGCTCATTAATTCTGCCTGAATCTAAGTTGTGTTTGTACACCTTGCCAGCTTGCGGGCAGCCGGTTTAATCAGCGAGGGTGCGGTAGAAGAACTGACTGGACTGCAATATGTGTTGTGCTGACTCTATGATGGAATTACTCGATCCGAAACGACAAGCGAGGTCCAATTAGATGCAAAATTCTCTGACGCCCGGTTTTCCATTTGCGACCTACTCGGCCAGGGCTGCAGTCCATCGCTCTTCGATTTTCTTGACTAGCTTTTGAGCACGCCGCAGGCTGATCCCACAGCACTCGGAGATAGTAGCCGTTGTGCCCCCCCTGGAGCTTCAGTAGCACAGCATCGCGATGCAAGTCATCGGGAAGTTTGGCCATTAGGTCTTCAAACAGGTCTGAGACTTCAATGTCATGGGATGGCGAGTTCATAACGCCATGTGCATCGACGCCGATGGGCCCGTTGTCACCGTGCCTCCCCTCTGCGTCGCCTTGCCTGATTGCTTTTCGATCCATGCTTCGTTTTATCGCCATAAATCGTTTGAGATGATCGTTCGCTTTAAACTTGGCGAACTGCTTGAGCAACCTCCACAGCTCTTCCTCATTGGCCACCGCGTCGAACTTGCCCTCCTGCGCCCGCTGCACAAAATCTCTGAAGGCGCTCCCAGCAATCTCACTTTCGCTAATCAATGGGCTACGAATTGCGGATACTTTGCGAGCAACTATTTTCTTGAGCTTGGGATAGTAGGCTTCCCACATGGCTTCGACGGCAGCGGAATCGGGAGGCTCCATAGGAATCACTCTTGATCGAAATATAGAACAATTGTCCCCAGTTGTTGGGGGTTTCAACGCACTATTGGATTGCTGCGAGAAATGCAAAATCGGTGGAGGCCACCGAGCTACATCGTCACACCGCATATTGTATCGTTGATTGCTGCAAGCGGGATATTGTTGCACGTTCTCGAGTGAATTTCTCTAAGGCCCGCCCAAATTTCATAAAAACAAGATTAGCCGCGTGAGTATAGTACCTGCTTAAGATAGCTAATTCCGTCCACCTCGCATTCGAAAGTTCCGTCCAGTTGCGCCTCAAGGCATTGACGTAGGACCGTACCAAACCAGGGAGCAGGATCGTGGCCGAGTGCGATGAGATGCCTACCAAGAATCATCGGCTGCGGGGCGTGCCGATCGATTTTCAGGTTTACTGCTAACTCGAGTATCTTGGTTGCATTTTCAGGCAGCCGCTTGGGGAGTGGTGGACGCCCTGAAACGTCCGCTTCGATCAAGTGAACCAAGAGCTTGAGGGACGCAACGCCTAGCCGAATCTTTCTGACGCCAGATCATTAAGTCAACCTGCCGCTCGAAGCAACCTACCAGGTAGCTTGGCGCAGCGTGCCGCGCCACTGGCGGTAAATGATCGAAGGACCAACTCAGTCGGGATCAAAATGAAAATTTGTAGGCGTCGCTTTGAAGCATTCGGTGGGAACCACCGCGCTCCTTTTTTGTAACACGGTGGACTCCAATGTGATTTCGGTGGGGACCACCGAGCTTCGGTGGCACTATTCCAGTTCTTCTAGCCGTAGATAACACTGGGCCATTTCGGCTTCCAGTTGCTGGAGCTTGGCTTGCTGCTGGGCGATGACTGTGCCGGCTTGTTTGTAGAATTGGGGGTCGACCAGCACCGCTTGCTCTGCGGCCAATTGCTCTTCGAGCTGTTCAATGCGGCCCGGCAACGATTCGAGTTCTTTCTGCTCTTTGAAAGATAGTCGCCGGGCAGGTTTGGCGGATGCAGAGGCGCCGGTGGATGAGCCGCTGCCAGTGTTCGCAGCAGAAGCAGGCCTGCTGTCGGAGTTGGCGGGAGAGGGGGAGGAGGAGGATGAGGATGAGGGGGCAGAGGAGGCAGAGGAGGAGACAGAGTCTAAGCCGACGGCGGAGCGTCGGGCCACATTCTTGCTCTGATGCTGACGCAGCCAATCGTCATAGCCGCCGACGTACTCATCGACCTCGCGCGTGCCGACTTCGTCGACGCTGAAGGCAATGGTGCTGGTGACTACGTTGTTGAGGAACTCGCGATCGTGGCTGACCACCAACAGCGTCCCCGAGTACTCGACCAAACGCTCTTCAAGCATTTCGAGCGTCTCGGCGTCGAGATCGTTGGTCGGTTCATCGAGTACAATGACGTTGGCTGGTTTGGCGAAGAGCTTGGCAAGCAACACGCGATTGCGTTCTCCCCCGCTGAGACGACCAATCAGCGTTCGAGCGCGCTCAGGGGTAAACAGGAAGTCTTGCAAGTAGCCGAGCACATGCCGAGTGCCACCGCCTTGTGAGCCAATGGTCTGATAGCCGTCCGCCACATCCTCTTCGACGGTCTTGGTGTCGTCGAGCTGATCGCGGAGTTGATCGAAATAGGCGATTTGCAGATTGGCTCCCAAGCGAACTCGGCCCGCTTGGGGCTCGAGCTTGCCGAGCAAGATTCTCAACAGCGTGGTCTTGCCGCAGCCATTGCTGCCGATCACACCCACTTTATCGCCACGCATGATGGTAGTAGAGAAGTCGCGCAGAATGTCGATCGACTTATCACCATCTGGGTGAGAAAAACAGACGTCCTCGAGCTGTGCGACTAGATTGCCGCTTCGCTCGCCGGTCTGAATTTGCAGGTTGGTCGTTCCCATTTTGCTACGTCGCTCGCTGCGAACGAGTCGCAGTTCCTTCAACGCTCGCACCCGTCCTTCATTGCGAGTGCGGCGTGCCTTGATGCCTTGACGAATCCAAACCTCCTCGGCCGCCAGCTTCTTGTCGAACAGAGCGTTTTGTTTTTCCTCAGCCGCCAAGGCTTCCTGCTTGCGGCGCAGAAATGTATCGTAGTCGCACGACCAGTCGAACAGTCGACCGCCTTCGATTTCCAGAATACGCGTAGCCAAGTTGCGTAAGAATTGGCGATCGTGGGTGACGAACATCAGCGTGGCTGGCCAACGAGCTAGGAAGTTCTCGAGCCATTTAATCGCCTCGATGTCCAAGTGGTTGGTCGGTTCGTCGAGCAGTAGGAGATCGGGTTCATCGACGAGTGTCTGGGCCAACAGTACGCGGCGTTTCATCCCAGACGACATGCTCTGCACACTGGCTTCGGGATCGAGTTCCATGCGCGACAAGATTTGTTCGACGCGGTGATCCGCTTCCCAGTCGACCGACGGATCGTGCTCTGTATCGAGGGAGCGAACTCCTTGGCGGACCACGTCGGCGACTCGCCCGTGAAGTTCCTGGGGAACCTCCTGCTGCAAGAAGGCGACGCTCGCACCTGGGCTAAACGAGATGCTGCCGTGGTCCGGCTCGACTTGCCCTGTCAACATTCGCATCAACGTCGATTTGCCCGCGCCATTGCGCCCGAGCAGACCGATCTTCTGTCCCGGTTCGATAATGCAATCAACACTATCGAGCAGAGCGGGTCCGCGAAAGCGAATGGTTATATCGCGGAGCGTAACAAGTGGCACAAACTGGCTTTCATATAACTATTGGAATGCAGCCACTCGTCACCCGACGGTGGATTTCTGCGGTCTAGCAACCGTGCTACTTGGTTGTTATCGAGACGTCGCCGTGGGCGTGTACTTCATCGCAGATTTGCTTGAGGACCTGCTCCAAGTTCCCGCCGGCTTGTTCGAAGCGATCGGGATTGATAGCCAGTGGTGCACCGATCACGACCAGTGGAGCACCATACTTGGGACACTCAATCGCTTGTTCGATCGACATTCCACCGACGGCTTGGACCGGAATATTGACTGCCGCTACGACTTCGCGCAGTTGGTCCAATGGGGTGGGTGCTTTCTCGCCGCGAGCGGCAATTCCGCGTCGTTCGTCGTAGCCAATATGATGAATGACCACGTCGCATCCGAGCTCTTCCAGCAAGCGAGCGCCAGCGACCATATCGGGGCAACCGAGATTATCCCCCATCACGCCGATGCCATAATCCTTGCCCGCCTTGCAGACCACACGAATCGTCTCTTCGTGCGCGCGAGCCATGACGACCACGTAATTAGCTCCAGCCTTGGCCATCATCTCCGCTTCCAAATAGCCGCCGTCCATGGTTTTCAAGTCGGCGATGATGGGCGTTTCGGGAAAGCGAGCACGCAATTCCCGGACGGCTCGCAAGCCTTCAGCCAGTATCAAAGGCGTGCCTGCCTCCAGCCAATCCACCCCGGCACGCAGTGCCAAGTCGGCCGTTTCGAGAGCTTCTTCAATGGTAGTCACATCCAATGAAATTTGAACGATTGGCTTCATTTCGGCGAGTCCTCATGGTGGGGCTAGTGGGTAGATTCAACCCCAAGAGCTTAGCGAAACCCGCCCCAATGCGGAAGTCCTGATGCCGACGCGTAATTAGCCACCTCGTAGGCTCGGAGCGAGGAATGGTGCAGACGCGCAACAGGTCCTATGCAGTTACGGCATGGGCCACGTGGAAACTTCGCATCCGTCTTGAGGGGACTCAAGTTGGATCGGCGGAGAGGAGTAGCGACGGAGCGGCGGAGCGAGCAGCGACTATGCGGCGTGCTTGACTGGTTTGGGAATAGCCAGATTGAACAGGCCGAAGATCTCGTCCTGGCTGAGTCCTGTGGAGCGCGGCGGGCCGGCGTCGGCAAAGAGTTGATTGAAGAGATCGCGTTTCTGCTCCAGCACCTCGTGGATGCGCTGCTCGATCGTGTCGGCGGCCATCATCCGCGTAACGGTCACCGGTGCCGATACGCCAATGCGGTGGGCGCGATTGATGGCTTGATCCTCGACGGCTGGATTCCACCAGCGATCAAATAGAAATACATAGTGGCAAAACTGCAGATTCAAACCAACGCTCCCCGCGCCGTAGCTCATCAGGATCAAGTGCTTGGAGGGATCCTCCTTGAACTGCGCTAGTACTGCGTCGCGTTTACTCGATGGAATGCGCCCGTGATACTGCATCGGACCGAAGCGTTGCAATGGCTCGGCAATCTTCTCTAGCGTCTCGACCCATTGGCTAAAGACGATCGCCTTTTGCCCACTGGCGGCGATCTCCTCCATGTCTGCTTCGAGCCGTTCGAGCTTGCAGCTCGATCCACTGGCGGGATCGAAGTTGCAAATCTGTTTCAGTCGTAAGACTAGCTCGAATACGTGTTGGATCGTCAGCGTCTCACCCATGTCCGACAGTTGCACGACTCCTTCGTCTTCGGCGGTGCGGTAGCTGTCGTACTGCGCTGGCGACAGTTCCAATTCTGCATCGCGAACCATCTTGGGCGGCATCTCGGTGAGGACCTTGTCCTTGGTGCGCCGCAGAATGTGATCACGAGTCGCCAAGCTGATGCTCTTTAGATTCATTTCGCTGCGCAAGTATCCCGGCGAAAGAAATTCAAAGATGTTGATCAAGTCCTCGACAGAGTTCTCGATAGGTGTACCGGTCAGCGCCCACGAACGGCCGCGCGGTAAAGCGCGCACAATCTGTGCCGTGGTGCTATTGCGATTTTTAATCCGCTGAGCCTCGTCGAGCACCACCAAATCGAAGTGGGCGTTCGGATCGTCTAAGATGGCTTTGTCGCGCATCAACAATTCGTAGTTGGCGATGCGAACCGGAGTATTGTGTTGCTGCCATATCCAATTGCGCTTGGTAGCGTCCCCTTCGATCACGGTCACGGGGATTTCCGGTGCCCACTGCCGGAATTCGCGGACCCAATTGGTGACCAGCGGTTTGGGGCAGACCAGGAGTACGTTGCGCAATTGCCCGGCAAGGAGCAGCATGCGTATGGTGGTGATCGCCTGCATGGTCTTACCCAACCCCATTTCGTCTGCCAAGATGGCTGTCTCGCGCGGAAACAAAAATGCGATCCCTTCCATTTGGTAAGGGAACGGATCGAACGGGAAAGTCAATTGAGCAGAGCTCATCAGAGCTTCCAACGGCGGCTGCAGGACAAAATAGAGCCGGTCTTCGAGCTTCACCAAGTCGGCTGGTGGCGCAATGCGAGTGCGTTTGTTTTGCGAACTCGCTCCCGAGTGTTTTCCCCTCTGGTCGCTTGCACTTGAACTCGTTGGGGGCGCAGCGGGCTGAGTGCGTGACGCAGCAGTTCCCTGCTGAGTAACATCAGCGGGCGCGACGAACTCGGTCGCCTCGGGAAAGGTAAAGCCGATGGTAGCTGGCAATTTGGATTGCAGGCGAATCGACAAGCACTCGACCGACAGCGGCAACACTTCGCTGGAGTGCAAATCGATGTCCAAACTGCGCCCGAGTTGGTTCGACCAGCCGGTAGCCAGCGCCTCGACGTTGAGCGGGCTGGCTATGGAAGAAGTCGCTTCGTAGAACTCGATGCCAGCCCAGTTATTTTCGCTGTTCATAATGTTCCGGACGTTGCTATGCGGCTTTGGCGATTGGGTGGGCTTCAAGCAAGGCGTCGACGACGCGCTGAAAGGGCTCGGTTAGGTCGAAGTTACTACCAAGCTGGCTCAGGCAAGCGGTGAGCGGCGTTTCAAGTTCCGGCTGAGCAGCCAGGATTGACAGGTGCCACGGCTCGATATGCAGCGATTGCAACTCGCCGGGGCTCCCCTGTGGGATATGAAAATTGGACGTTTCCCCCCCGGGTTCAAATTGCAAATGGGCCGAATGGACAGCGCAGACACTCGACAGGGCGAGTACGGCCGAGCAATCGGTAAGCACCACGGTCGGTTTGACCTTGGCCTTGCCAACCAGCGCCTTGGCGATTTGCTCGCCACATACAAAAGCGTCGATGGTGGGTCCATACAACAACATCTGAGCTCGACTCGGCCTGACCGGCATCGTGCAGTGAAACTCTAACGGTCGGGCAACGTGATTGGTGATCAAGTAGCCGCCAAAGTAACCATGCTCCGGATGTCGGCGAACGGAAAGAAAGCCCAGTGAAGCAGTCATTCGATCTCGGTATACGGGATGTGATACGTGCGGGTATATCGTGGGATTAGCGTCGACGCTAAGTTCAGTTGTCGGAATCGCTGTTGTAGCGACTTTAGTGTCCGTGCCGGTTGCCCGATTAAACCGCCAGATTGCCACGATTCGACCAATTCTGAGCCTCTAAATGCTCGACTCCGTTCCGCAGATGACTATACTGAGGGGAACTTGATCCGCAGCTCAACGTATGGAGATGACTTACGTGGGAAACGAACCGACGCATTTTTCGCCGATTTTCAGCATCGATGTCTCCGCAGAACGCGGCTCGGCGATCCACGCTTCCAATACTAGCGAAGCCACCGTGGCGCTGTTGCACCAAGTCGTCATTGGCCAGCAAAAACAGAATCAATTGCTCGAGCAACTGGTGCAATCGACGGTCAACGCTCAAAAACAGCGAGCCAATGAGCTGCAGCAATGGAAGGATGCCAACCCTCATCTGGCGAAGTCTTGCCGCCGGGCTGCCGAAAGCCTCTCTAAAGTTCAAGCTGACTTTTTGCAGTCATTGACCAATGAAATCGATGACAATGAAGAGGCTCTTAATGAAAGCGATTACATGCTCAATGAGTTTGTCGATCGCGTCGGCCCTCGTCTGGCCCACCTGAATGGCGTTCTACAGGTGCTAGCACAACTTGGAAGTGGTGTCCCAACGCAGCAACCCCAGTAGTTGTTCGACTCAAGGGATCGTTGCCATTGCGTCAAGTTCCCCATGAAGTTTCTGGATTTGTGGCTGTGGAAAACTGGGAAGCCGCTATAATCGGGCCCATTAGACCGCCCAATGCCACTATTGTAGGGTAACCCGACTTGTCAGTGAGCAGACGCCCTACGCGAACGCCTCGCTGCCAAGCAATGTACTCCACCAGCTATAATGCTTATGAATCCAGAAGCTAACAAGCGAGACAAGAAGATCTTGCCACCGGTCGCGGCGTTACCGCATACCGATTCGCTCGGCGTCCGCGTACCGCCTGAGCAGCTCGAACAGTCCCGCCGAATGGCGCTGGCGGCAGTCAAAGCGGCAGCGGAAAATCGTGGACAGGACATCATTATGCTCGATTTGACAGAGCAGACGTCGCTGTTTGATTTTTTCGTGATCGCTTCGGGTTCGAGTCGTCGGCAATTATCCGCCATGAGCACCGAGATCGATCGCGTGCTCAAATATGACTTGCACGAGCGCAAGATGAGCGTAGCGGGCTATGAGGAGAGCCGCTGGATTGTGCTCGATTATGGCAGCTTGGTTGTCCACTTGTTCGACGAAGAGACACGCCAGTTCTATGACCTAGAATCGCTTTGGGCCGATGGCAAAGAGGTCGATATCGCGGAGATTGTAGCCGCCGCTTCGGCTCGGATGGCCAAGCTTACTGACTAGTTTGATACGGATATTATGCAACTTCTGTCTCTGCTTCGCGCTCGGTTTGAACAAGCACTCTCCGGTTGGGTAGACGATCCCGCCGTGCACGCGCAGCGCGTCACGCTAGCACGCGACCCTCGCCACGGCGACTACCAAGCTAACATCGCCATGCCGTTGCAAAAGACGCTGGAGATGAAACCGCTAGACATCGCTGCGCGTTTGGTCGAGAAACTGAACGTGGCCGACATCTGCCAAACACCGGAGATCGCCGGGCCTGGCTTTATCAATCTGCGTTTGAAGGACGAGTTTCTCGCCGAACATTTGCTAGCCGCGCTAGGCGACGAGCGGCTTGGAGTCGGCCACGTCTCGCCGCTGACCTATGTTATCGACTACTCGGCACCCAATGTCGCCAAGCCGATGCACGTTGGCCACATCCGCTCGACGGTCATCGGCGATGCACTCAATCGAATCTTGAGATTCCTGGGACACCATGTCATCTCCGACAATCACTTGGGGGACTGGGGAACGCAGTTTGGCATGATCATCTATGGCTACAAGCACTTCGTCGACCCCGCCGCCTACGCTCGGCAGCCCGTCGCCGAACTGAGCCGCTTGTATCGTTTGGTGCAGCAGATCATCGCATATCAAGCTGCCAAGCCCAAAATGGCCGCTGCCTACGACGTCGTGCGACGAGCAAAGGAAAAAAAATCCGAGCTGCAAGCGGCTACCACCGAACTGGCCTCCAAGCAGTCGGCAAAGCATAAGGCGGATCTCAAGCAAGCCGACAAGGAGTTGCGCGCGGCCGATGAACTACTGCACAGCTTGACCGAAAAGGTGGGTGCCGTTGAACAAGCCCCCGAGCTGTTGCAGCTCGCACAAAGCCATCCCGAGCTCGAACAGTGCGCACAGTTGGAGACAGCCAAGCTGCACGAGGGCGATCGCGACAGTTTAGCTCTGTGGGAACAGTTTTTGCCGCTGGCCATCACCGAAATTGAGACTGTCTATCGACGCTTGGGAGTCGAGTTCGACTTTACCTATGGCGAGAGTTTTTATCAGCCTATGCTGGAAGGGGTCGTTGAGGAACTACTCCGCTCCGGCATGGCTGTCGAAAGTGAAGGGGCCATCTGCCTTTTCTTGGAAGGGTTCGATGCGCCGATGATCGTCCGCAAACGAGATGGCGCATTCCTGTACGCCACCACGGACATCGCCACCATCGAGTATCGCGTCGAACACTTTCACCCCGATGTAATCCTGTACGTCGTCGACCATCGCCAGAGCGAACACTTTTCTAAGCTATTCGCCGCCGCCAGGGCCATCGGTTATGACCGGTTGGAGCTGCACCACATCAGCTTTGGTACCGTGCTCGGCTCCGACGGCAAACCCTTTAAGACTCGTAGCGGCACCGTCGTCGGACTAGAAACGCTGCTCGATGAAGCGGTCGAGCGCGCCTACCAAGCGGTCTGCGACCCTCAACGATTGCAGAAGGCTGGCATCGAGATGAGCCACGACGAACAGCGTCACGTGGCCGCCGTGGTCGGATTGGGAGCGATCAAATACGCCGATCTATCGCACAATCGCACCAGTGACTACGAGTTTAATATCGAGAAGATGGTTCAGCTCGAAGGGAACACGTCTGCCTACATCCAATACATGGTCGCACGCGCAAATAGCATATTGCGCAAGAGCGGCGTTGAGCTCGATGCAGCAGCCCTCGACAACTTTGCTTTGCACCTGCAGCAACCAGCCGAACGAGATCTGGCATTGCAACTGCTGCAATTCGAAGATGCACTGCACCAGAGTGTCGAAGAGTATTATCCCAGTGTGTTGGCCAGCTATCTGTTCGGAGTCGCCAAGCAGTTCGCAACCTTCTTTGATCAATGCCATGTGCTCAACGCCGATTCGCCCGAGTTATTACGCAGTCGTCTGCTCCTGTGCCATGCCGCCGCGCGCGTGCTCAGCCAAGGGTTAAGACTCTTGGGAATCGGTGTTGTCGAGCGGATGTGAGTGAAATGTAGATACTGAAAGTATTTGCCTGTCTTCACAGCACGCAGCAATTGGACCAATCCCAACGTGGCCCGACGCTAATGTGGCTCGACGCTAATGTGGCCCGACGCTAATGTGGCCCGACGCTAATGTGGCCCGACGCTCCGCCGTCGGTATCTGCACACGGACTCTTAACGTGGCCCGACGCTCCGCCGTCGGTACCTGCTCACAAATCTCCCAGCACCCCACGGCTGGCCGCCCTTAGGTGGGGGGAGCATGTTCCCCCCGTTTAATTGCGATAATCGTCAAAGTTGTACTGCCTGAGTTTCCGATAAAGTTAGAGACGTGACTCGTCGGCAGTTTTCATCGAAGCGAGGGATGTAATGGCAACGAAAAAGCAATGGTCTGTGATTTTGTCAGTCGCTGTGGCAAGCTCGATGGCACGAGCTGAGCCGCCAGCCAGCGAGTTGACTTTGACACTCGATTCTCCCAGCGTCGCCGTCGTAGAAAGCGTCATCGAGGGGAGTAGCATCGAGCGCGGGCCTGTGGCCTCAACGGCAGCAACTGCAGAGCGTCGCAGCCCGCCCGCTGAGAAGGAGTCTCAACCGGCACGAATTGCCCGCTCGGTGATGGAGACGCCGCGGATTAAATCCCCAGCGGTCCCGTCGCCCACGACATCCAGCGGAACTCGCCTCAAATCATTGCTAGTTAGCCATGGGGCCGGCAACAACAATCTAGAATCCGATGGCGAGGAATGCGGCTGCAAGGAATCCATCGCGGTCGGACAAGCCGATGGCCAAGTTGCTAGCGCAGCGGAGATGATTCGCCAGCGTTTCCCTAACGGCAAGCCGCAAGTCGAACGCTGGGTCATCGAAAACACCAAGGGCAATATCGTCAATCATGGCAAGTACGTCGAGTACGATGCGCGAGGCTCGGTCGTTTTGTCGGGCAGCTACGTGCAAGGCCAACGCGAAGGTGAGTGGACCCAACAAATCACTGGCGAGCAAGTTCAGGCCCTGCTTAGCCAGCGCGATCGGGACTTCGCAGCACCTTTTACTTCTCGAGCATCCTTCAAAGCCGGAAAGCTCGTTGGTGACTGGACAGTCGTGGACGGCAAGGGGCGACTGATGAGCTCTTGGTCCTACGTAGACGGTGCGCGCCATGGCACGTCCTCGCTGTTCAATTCGAAAGGTGAAGTGACGCAATCCATTACCTATAAGAACAACCTCGCTGACGGTCCTGCTCGCTTGGCCGAGGCGGGCGCAGCGGTCAAGGACACGACCTTCACCGAAGGGCTGATGTTGCGTCAAGTCGACAAGTGGTACCCAGCGGTAGCTGGTAAGCCACGCGTGCTGCAGTCGCAAGAATCGCAATTGGTCCCGATGCCCTTCAACGTGGCCAGTAGCGATTGGGCCAATAGTTCAATCACCTACCAATCCGCCGCTGCCACCGAGCCGATTCGTCACGGCTTGGCGATTACCTTTTACCCTAACGGCCAGCGCGAATCGGAAGGGAACTACGATCGTGGGCGACGCACGGGCACGTTTGCGTGGTGGTATTCGAACGGACAACAAAAGACAGTGGGTGAGTACGGCGGTGACAAAGAGGATGGTGAGTGGACGTGGTGGCATGAAAACGGCATGAAGCAAGCCAGCGGTTTCTACGCGGACGGACGCAGGGTCCAAGAGTGGTCGCTATGGAGTAACGATGGCAAGCTTGTCAAACGCACGACCTCCAATAATGCTTCCCAAGTTGCTGATCGCGATACGAGCGAAGACACTCTCAATCGCTAGAGCATTCCTGAAAACCGACACTTCATCAGAACTCGCTCCCAAGCCCTGTGGCTCGGCAGCGAGTTTTTTCGTTGCATCACTCGAACCTTCGCGCTGAATGCGACCTTTTTTTGATCGGCCCCATGCCAGCTTGCCTGGCGTGAGCCTAGTTTTATGATCGGCCCCATGCCAGCTTGCCTGGCGTGAGCCAAGTTTTACGAATAGAACGCGACGCCCCAGCCTTCCCACTTTTCCACCCGCCCGCCACTTCAGGTGGCGAGCGGGTGGAAAAGTGGGGGCTTTGTTGAGGGCCTCGATCTATACTAAAAACTCGTTCACCTGTGAGACAAGCTCACTGGGGTCCAAACATCTATACTAAAAACTCGTTCACCTGCGAGACAAGCTCACTGGGGGCCAAAGATCTATGCTCAAAACTCGTTCACCTGTGAGACAAGCTCACTGGGGTCCAAAGATCTATACTAAAAACTCGTTCACCTGTGAGACAAGCTCACTGGGGTCCAAAGATCTATACTAAAAACTCGTTCACCTGTGAGACAAGCTCACTGGGGTCCAAAGGGCCAACTTTATATGCGTTTCCAGCTCGCCCCCTCCTCGCATGCCGTCCAACTAGAATCGGTGCTATTGAAACATGGAGTTTACCACAGTGACCACTTCGCTCGACTTATCTCGCTGCGGCATTACCGTCCGAGACATCATTCGCAACGCGTCGACTGCGCGTCTGTATGAGTATGCGATTATTGATCGCGATGCGGTCATTGCCAACACGGGGGCATTGGCTACGCGTAGCGGTGACAAGACCGGACGCTGCCCGAAGGATAAACGCATTGTCGAGTCGACCGATACGGCCAAGGACATCTGGTGGGGGGACATCAACATTCGTTTGACCGAGAAATCGTTCTTGATCAATCGCCAGCGCGCACGCGACTACTTGAATACACGCCCGAAGTTGTTCGTGACCGATGGATACGCGGGCTGGGATCCGCGTTATCGTTTGAAGATTCGTGTCATTTGCGCCAGCGCCTATCATGCGTTATTCATGCGCAATATGCTGATCGTCCCCAGCGATCAGGAATTGGATGAATTTGGTGATCCCGACTACACCATCTACAACGCGGGCCACTTTCCGGCCAACCCATACACGGCTCAGATGACCAGCACGACGAGTGTCGATTTGAGTTTCGAACTACGCGAGTTTGTCATCTTAGGGACGCAATACGCTGGCGAAATGAAGAAGGGAGTGTTCACGATCATGAACTATCTCATGCCTCGCCAAGGTGTGCTATCGATGCACTGCTCAGCGAACCAAGGTGACCCAAGCAATCTAGCGCATGAGGGAGGGAATGCAGCCGAGGACGTGACGTTGTTTTTTGGACTCAGCGGCACAGGCAAGACAACTCTCTCGGCCGATCCGCAGCGTTTGCTAATTGGCGATGACGAGCATTGCTGGTCCGACGAAGGGATCTTTAACATCGCGGGGGGATGCTACGCCAAAGTCATTCACTTGACTGCCAAAAATGAGCCCGAGATATTCGATGCGATTCGCTTCGGCGCAGTACTCGAAAACGTGGTCTACGATCCGGGCACACACGATGTCAATTACGACGATGCGTCGATCACGGAAAACACGCGCGTAGCCTATCCGATAGACTTTATACCGCGTGCAAAGATCCCTTGCGTGGGAGGGCATCCCAAGAACATCGTTTTTCTGACGTGCGATGCCTTCGGGGTCCTGCCGCCGGTCAGCAAGCTGACGAGCGATCAAGCCATGTACCATTTCATCAGTGGCTATACTGCCAAGGTAGCGGGAACGGAGATGGGGGTCCGCGAGCCCTCGGCAACTTTTTCGACGTGCTTTGGGGCGGCTTTCATGGTATGGCATCCAAGCAAGTACGCCGAGTTGCTGAAGGAGAAGATCGACAAGCATCAGGCGGCGGTGTGGTTGGTCAATACAGGCTGGACTGGCGGCAGCTACGGCACGGGAAAGCGGATGTCACTTATCAACACGCGGGCTATCATCGACGCGATACACGGCGGTGCGTTGTCTCAGGCCGAGATGGCCGTTGACCCCAACTTCGGCTTGCAGGTTCCTACGACCTGCCCGCAAGTCGATCGCTCCCTGTTGCAACCTGCGGAAGCTTGGCAGGACAAAGCACAATATCAAGCCACGGCGACCAAGTTGGCAAGCCTGTTCCACAAGAACTTCGAACAGTTCGCCGCGCAGAGCAGCCCAGCCATCGGCGCGGCTGGTCCGGTTATTGGACGATAAGTTGTAAGGTTAGCAGTAGTGGACGAGGTTACGAGTCGCTGATGCGTGCCACGTCTAAACCCGCCCCGGGTCTGATAGCCCGCCCCACTCGCAAGCGAGCGAGCGAACGGCATTGCGGGCTCAAGTGCGTTTGAACATCTTATCGAGTTGTTCGCGGCTGAAGAAGAGAGCGGTGGGGCGGCCGTGCGGGCAATGGTGTGTATCTTGATAGTGATAGCGTTGTTCCAATAGGGCCGTAACCTCTTCGGATGATAGCTTGTCACCGGCTTTGATGGCGGCCTTACAAGCCAACATGTTGAGCAGTTCGTCGAGTACGTCGCGCGCGCTGGGCTCTTTGCCGCCCGACATCAGCGGCTCGAGCACTTGGCGCAAGACCTCTGCGGGTCGCATGTTCGCGAGCATGGCTGGATAGCTGGTCATCAGTACGGTATCACCGCCGAACGGTTCAATCTCAATGCCAATTTGTGCGAGCAACTCGAGCGAGTCGAGCGCAGCGGCCGCTTCGGCTGCGGTCAAATCGAGCGGCTCAGGGACCAACAGGCGTTGGCTTTCGAGGCTGTGTGAATCGACCTTCTGGCGAAGCTGCTCGTACAAAATGCGTTCGTGCAGGGCGTGCTGATCGACGACCACCATGCCACCTTCGTCTTGAGTGACCAGGTAGCGATTGTGAACTTGAAACCCCAAGTGGCTCGTGGTCGGCGCATCCGCGACTGAACCGCCAAGCGGCGCGGTCGTGTGCGGAGCTGAAACTTGGTGTGTATCCAAGCGAGCGGCCAAATCGGGCAGCTCGTCGGGTCGATCGCTATCCGTCAGTTGCGCGTCCCAGGCAGTCGCACCAGCGGGTAAATCGTCGCCGGCAAAGGGAGACGAGCTGGTGGGACGCGGCGCAGCAGCGACACCCGCACCGGGTAAGCCTGCTCCAATGCCTTGATCGCGCTGACCAAACGGGCGAAAGGGGGGGGGAGCGTCACTCAGGTTTAAACGCGGTTCGACTTGCGCAACTCTCGCCGCGTGGGCTTGCCAACGCGCGTCGTCACCGCGCGTCATAGCGGCTACGTCTCCGACTGCGCTGTCATTCATGGAGCCGCTTGGCGACTGCAAGCCACGCGGAACGGGACCGGGAACGTGCCGCGCTCGAGCGGTCAAGTCGCTGGTAAGGAATTGATGCCGCAAGGTCTGCAACAGTTGACTGTAGATCTTGCCACCTTCCTGAAAGCGAACTTCCATTTTGGTCGGATGCACGTTGACATCCACTTGATTGGCGGGCAGCTTCAACCGTAGGAAGCAGACGGGAAATCGACCAACCATCAACAGACCTCGGTAGGCTTCACCGAGCGCGTGCTGCAAGCTGCGGTCGCGAATGTGCCGCCCGTTGAGAAATAGGTACTGCATACGGTTATTGCTGCGACTGACCGAGGGATCGGTTACAAAACCGGCCAGGCTGGCGGTCTCTTGCTGGCTGTGAACAGGAATGAGAGCGTCGCCAATCTCCTCGCCGAAGAATGCGCGAATACGTTCGCTCCACGATTGGGTGGCAGCCAATTCGAAGACGGTGCGATTGCCGCTGGTCATCGTCATCTGTACGCTGGGGAAGGCGAGCGCGATGCGCGTGAAGGCTTCGGTGATGTGCCCCGCCTCGGTTTGTGGCGTGCGCATGAACTTGCGACGCACTGGGGTGTTAAAGAATAAATTGCGAACTTCGATGGTCGTGCCCACTGGGCAGCCGACAGGGACAATGCTCGACGGTTGCCCCCCCTGTACCGTCAGTTCAGACCCTGAATCGCTGTCGGCAATACGGGTGCGCAAGCTCAGGTGGCTGATTTCGGCGATCGAGGCGAGCGCTTCGCCACGAAAGCCGAGCGTATGGACGTCGAAGAGATCGTCGGCCGTTTCGAGTTTGCTGGTTGCATGGCTGGCGATGGCTAAGCCGATCTGGTCAGGGGCGATGCCGCAGCCGTTGTCGCTAATCCGAATGCATTCAATCCCACCACCGTCGATGGCCAGCTCGATCTTGCTGGCACCCGCATCAACGCTGTTTTCTAACAGTTCCTTGACCACACTGGCCGGACGTTCGATTACCTCACCCGCCGCGATCTTGTTGACCAGACTTGGGGGTAGTTGTCGAATTGTTGGCATCGTTCCATTCCGAATGTTTTGTTTGAAGATCGTGCAATCAGGGTTTGCCCCAAAATATGCATGTACACCTAAATCAAGCTGTAAGTTCCCCTCCCGCGCGCGGGAGGGGCGGGCTATCAGGCCCGAGGAGGGCTAACCTCACATGCACTTCCAGTTCGTATCCTCCCCGCTCGCCGACCAACTACGTCGGTGCCCGTCGCGACTCCCCAGCAGGGAGAGCAGGAATAGTCTCTGTCTACGATTCATCTTGTTTGTACTTGTCGAGCTTACGGTAGAGCGTGCGCGCACCGATGCTCAAAATGCGGGCCGCTTCTTCGCGATTGCCAGCCGTGAGCTTGAGCGTTTCTTCGATCGCCCAGCGTTCAATCTCCTCCATGGAGCGACCGATCAAAGCAGAGTCGCCGACGCCTGGGAGCCCAGCGGAGGCACCGCCGCCTAAATTGCTCGCAGCAGGGTTTACCGGAGTTTGAGCGGCTGGGTCAGCCGCCGACTGGCCCGAGTCCTTTCCAGCAAAGTCTCCGTCGAGACTGAGCTCAGGAGGCAAGTCGTCGATGTCGAGCACGCCATCGGTATCGAGCACGACCATGGTTTCCACGAAGTTACGCAACTGGCGGATATTGCCCGGCCAGGGGTAGTTGTAGAAGCGACGAGTCGCTGTTGGAGAAAAGTTACACGGCGGCTTCGCGTGGCGCTTAATGAACATCTTGCGAAAATGGTCCATCAACGGAATGACATCATCGGGGCGTTCGCGTAGCGCCGGCAGGTGAACGGTGACAATGTTTAGGCGATAGTACAAGTCATTGCGAAACGTCCCTTCTTCGACCATCTGCTCCAGCGGTCGATTGGTAGCGCTGAGCAGCCGCACGTTGACTTTGATCGCTTTGTTATCACCGACGCGCGTGATGCGATGCTCTTCGAGCACGCGCAGCAGTTTGATCTGCGTGCTCATGGGCATGTCACCGACTTCATCGAGGAAGAGCGTGCCGCCGTCGGCGTATTCAAAGGCACCCATGCGATCGCTGGCTGCGTCGGTAAAGGCACCTTTGACGTGACCAAACAGCTCGCTTTCGACGAGCGTTTCCGATACGGCGCGAACGTTGAGCGCCTTCATGCGTTTGCCTTTGCGCGGGCTATTTTGATGAATGGCTTGGGCGATCATTTCCTTGCCCGTGCCGCTCTCACCGGTGATCAGAACGGTGGCATCGGTGGGCGCGATGCGTTTGATGCGGTCGATCACATCCTGCATCTTAGCGCTAGCGAAAATAATCCCCTCGAAGCCAAACTTCTCATCCAGCCGCTGCCGAAGCTCCGTGTTGGTCTGCTTCAGAAAGCAAGCCTCGATGGCTTTGTTGGTCACGGCTCGTAGGCGACCTGGCGTGATCGGTTTTTCTAAGAAATTGAAGGCCCCCAACTGCATGGCTTCCACGGCTTTGGGGACCGTGGCGTGGCCTGTCACCAGGACGACTTCGCAATCCGACAGCGAAGCTTTGGCTTTTTGTAGGATTTGCATTCCATCGACGTCGTTCATGACCAAATCGCTAACGACTACGTGGTACATATTCTGTTCGATTTTGCGCAGGCCGTCAGGTCCGCTCGTGGCCACAGTGCAGCGATAGCCGACCCGCTCGAGACTTTCGGTCATGGCTCGCGCGTGAGCTTTGTCGTTGTCTACAATCAGTATGGCGTACTCACGCGGATCGAAGCCAAGCTGCTCGTCGGTCTGACTAGTGGAACTGTCCATGGGAGAAATTGGGGTTGAAGTCGAGTTGAGTTAACTGAATTACAGGCAAACACCTGAACAGGCTGGCAGTAGGTTGGTATATTATCGCAGTCGCCCGAGTATGCGAGCACCCCTTGACAGTCCAATCCTTGGTAAAAACACGAAACAATCGGTGGTTTAGAGCATGAGCATTATGTGTCGTGGTGTGCGCGGTGCTACTACGGTTCAGGAGAATACGCGCGATGCGATCCTAAAGGCTACACGGCAAATGCTGGCGCTGATGATTCGCCGCAACCAAATCGATGCTGCCGATATCAGTAGCGCCATCTTTACGGTAACCCGCGATGTCAATGCGGAATTCCCCGCGCTGGCCGCCCGACAACTCGGCTGGCTGGGAGTTCCGCTGCTTTGCGGCTACGAAATCGACGTTCCCGGCTCGCTCCCCAATTGCATTCGCGTGTTGATCCACTGGAATACCGACAAAACGCAAGAGGAGATCGAGCACGTTTATATTCACGATGCGGTCCGATTGCGACCCGACCTTTCGAAATTGCCTTCGGTCGATTGGGAAGAGCTCGAAGGCTGGATTGACGAGCATATGAAGTAGGCAATCCCATCGTAGCTACGGGAAACAGTGGCTTTGGCAAAGGGCATAGAGCTTTCATGAATTTACAGTGGCTGACAAATGCCCAGTTGAGCGTAATCCATTCGGCTTGGTGCGTCGCTTACTACCCCAATCGTGTCAACAGCGGCTCGGACGAAATGCGCTCGGCTGCAGCGGAGCTCGACAAGCTGGCAAGTGAATTCAAGACGACGCGCGATAATTTTTGGGAACAGTTGCTAACTTTGGCTTGCGTAGCGGATGGCCCCAGTGATCTAGCCAAACGATTGTCTGCGCGATTGGGGGTGAGTTCGGGGACACTGCCCGTGCGTTTAGTGGCTGCACTGCAACAATGCCGCATGCAATTTGAGCGCACTTTCCCCAAGTTCGCCACAGAGCTCCCGCTGCGTTCGGGCCCGATGCGGCAATTGTGGGAGGCGTACGGGCCGGGATTGCTACGCCTGATCGGGCGACAAACAGGGGAGGATGTCGCGGTCGAACAGGCTAGCGTGGTGCTGGTGCAACCCATGCTGGGAGGCTTCGGCTATGCGCACTTGTCGGGCAACCGCATTCACTTGGAGGCGTTGTTGACACATGCCGCCCCAGAGCTCCCTGAGTCGTTGCGAATTGCTTGGCTGCTTTCGCAACTCGATCTCGACCGTCCTGAATATAGTGAACAGATCAATGCCCATCGACTGCGCAGCGTAGCTGGACTGGCAATGTTGCCGGCTATCCTGTGCGCTGGCGAGGAGTTGGAATTGAGTCGTTTCAGTCCCGAGCTGCTGACCAGAGCCATCGAGCTCTGGTTTTGTCCTACTATGGGGCTGACGGCGGCGGCCGCCTCGTCGGTGACGAGTATCTGGTGGGAGACCTATCAGGCCAGCCGCCCCAAGTGGCGCGTCGCGTTGACCGGCTTGGACCGGCTGCTACCATCGCCTTGATCTCGGGCGTAACTGTCGTCGCCAGTTCGGGGAATCCCACCGTCTGGCAACGGTAGCAACGAAGTTACGGAAGTTATTTGACTCTTACCCACCTCCTGAGTGCGGCTTGCGAGTTGCCGAATAGGCGGCCAGTGATCAAAATATAGGTTGACGAACAAGAAGTGACGAATTGAATCTGCTAGCGATCATGGTTCCACGACGCGCGGCTACGTTTTATACAGAAGTATTTAGGACTCGGCACAGCATGCCCATCAAATTCAAATGCAGTTGCGGTCACGTATTAGCCGTCCCCGATTCTTTTGGGGGAAAGAATGGCAAGTGCCCCAAGTGCCAAAAGTCGGTTAAGGTACCTACGCCCAACGCGTCAGTGGCGTCCAGTGCTGCGGGCAAATCAGCTGCGGGCAAATCGACAGCGGAGTCGGCAGTGGCCACTGTCAGCCTGATGGACTCTCTATTGAATGACGCAGGCCTAAAAAAACGCAAAGGGCCGTTGTGCCCCAAGTGCTCTGCAGACATTCGCCCTGGAGCAGTGGTCTGTACCAACTGCGGATTGAATTTCGAATTGGGCGAGCAGATCGCTGGTTTTGATCTTCAGAGTCAGCGGCCGGAGTTCGACAATCCGTTTCTACAAGAGGCGTCCGACAACATGGTACGCGACATGGACATGGACTTGCGGCGCGATCGATCGTCGATGCCGTGGTGGGTCATTATGTCCTATCTGATCGGATCCATCACGCTTTGCATTGCTGGGCTCGTGATTGTCGATGGCAACTTTGGCGAGCCCGCGCCGGAAGACACTTTCATGGGCGGGCTACAACGCCTGCAGGTTTTTACCGTATTGGGAATGACAGCCACGGTTACCGGTCTGGCAATCGTCATTTTTGCCCACTTGAGCATTACCTTTTTCGGCTTTACCAAATCGTTGGCCAAGGGATTCGGGTGCTTCTTTCTGCCGATATTGTTTTCGTTTCCCTACGGCATGTTGAATTGGGCCGAAAATAAAGCTCCCGTGAAAGCCATCATGACCGCCAGCATGTTTATCGGGTTTGGAGTATTCTTGATCGTGAGAGGTGATGGCTTTGCCAAAATACTGGAGTTACCACCACCGTTTTAGTCGGACAGCACCATCTCGAGCGATTGGGTTTTCCGAAAGCATGTTGGGGTTCAGCCGTTAGGCACCCGTGCATGTCGAACGCCGAAAAAGCGGCTAAGGCCTGCACTCCAGCTCAATGTCCTGCTGCCTTATAAAAAAATTTGAGTGGGCACGCATACGTTTCCATTCCCTGTTCGCCCCGCTGCCTTGTGATGTGCTAATGCCGAAAAAGAAATATTCGCGGAGTATCTATGGACGACGAATCGTTGGAGCTTGCGGTTGGGTAGCTACGGCCTGCCTGTTGGCGGGCTGCAATCCAGGGCGCGAGGCAACATCGATTGATTTATCTCAAGCCACCTATGTTGGGCAGGCAGCTTGTGTCAACTGCCATCAGCAGCAGGCTCACCTACACGCCGGCTCACAGCACCAACAGGCGATGCAAGCCGCTACGGAAGCGACGGTACTGGCCGACTTCAACGATGCCACACTCGAACATCACGGTGTAGCCAGTCGCATGTTTCGCGACGGGGACGCGTTCATGGTGCGCACCGAAGGCCCCGATGGAGAACTGGCTGACTTCGAAGTCAAATATGTCTTTGGCGTTACGCCATTGCAACAATACATGGTTGAATTCCCCAGCAGCACGGCCACCATGGCTGAAGGTGAAATCCCACGCGTTCAGGTTTTACGACTGTGCTGGGATACTCTGCGCAAGACATGGTTCTATCTACCACCACCCGATGTTGCTGACAAGCTCGCTCCGGACGACGACTTGCACTGGACCGGCGTCGCCCAACGCTGGAATAACATGTGCGCCGATTGCCACAGCACCGACTACCGCAAGAACTTCGTTCCTCCCCAACCGAATGCCTTCCCACCACCCCCTCCCCCCAATGACATTCCGGGGTCCTATCATTCGACGTTTGTGGAGATGCACGTTAGCTGCGAAGCCTGTCATGGACCAGGAAGCGTACACGTCGATCTGGCCAGCCGCTGGTTTCCAGGTTGGAATCGGCAGCGCGGCTATGGACTGGCCAACTTGAAAGCCTCAGCAGAAAATGAAATCCAAGCCTGCGCTCCGTGCCACAGTCGTCGCAGCATGGTACAGGGCGGCTTTCACGCAGGGGACAACTTCTATGATTTCTATTCCAATCAATTGTTGACCGAGCCTATCTACTATGCCGACGGTCAAGTCCTGGATGAAGACTACGTGCACGGTTCTTTCATCCAAAGCAAGATGTACCATCGCGGGATTCGCTGCAGCGATTGCCACGACCCTCACACCGCGCAGTTGAAGCGGGAGGGGAATGACGTCTGTACATCGTGCCACCAGCATCCGCAGGCCAAATACGACACGGTGGCCCATCATCGTCACCTGCCTGGAAGCGTGGGCGCACAGTGTGTCAACTGCCACATGCCCAGCACGACCTACATGGAAGTCGACGCGCGACGAGATCACTCGCTGCGCATACCGCGTCCCGACTTGAGTCTTCAACTCGATACGCCCAATGCCTGTACGAGCTGCCATGTGAAGCTTGACAACATAGCTGAAGAGAAGCGACCAGGACTAAAGCTCTACCAAGACTGGTTGGCCGCGGCGCGCGAGGGCGATGAACAAGTCAAGGCGGAGCTGAAGCGCGCGGACGCCTGGTGCGATGCGGCCTGTGACGAGTGGTACGGGCCGACTCGACGGCGTGACGAGCATTTTGGATTGGCCCTGGCGGCTGGCCAGCGGGGCGATGCGACCGCGCGCGAGCAGCTCACCGCACTCCTGAGCCGACGTGGCGCTGAAGCTCCAGCCATCGCGCGCGCTACGGCATTGCAGATTCTATCGCGCATCGATCCTCATCAAGCTGCGATCGAAGCTAGCCGAGCGGTCGACGATGAGCATCCGTTGGTGCGCAGCACGGCCGCTCAAACCCTGCTGGGGCATCCGCAAGCGACGCTGGCTGTGTCTCAGCTTGAGCAAGCCCTCACGGACCCGGTGCGCATCGTACGCACCGAGGCGGCCCGCAGCTTACTGGAATTCCCTCATGAATTGGTAAGTAGCTCAGCGGGCGCCGCGTGGCGTGCTGCGCTCGATGAGCTGGTAGAAGGGATTGAACTGCACAACGATCGGGCTGGCGCCCATGTCGAGTTGGGACTGATCGCGACGCGCCAAGGCAGGCGTCAACAGGCGATCATGCACTACGAGACGGGCATCGCCGTCGAGCCCCTGGCGACCGGCTCACGATCCAACCTAGCCTCGCTATTACAAGAAAACTTACAAGCTTCGCAGGCAGCCGGTGCTCCTTCGTCTATGTCGACGACAGCTCTGGAGGAGGAAATCACGAGATTGAGAAAAGCGGAGTTGCCGCTACTGGCTCGCGATGCGGGGCTACTCCCCGACGCGGCTGCGCTGCAGTATCGATACGGACTAGCGTTGTACTTAGATGGACAGCGCGAAGCGGCCCTGCCGATCTTGATCCGAGCTGCCGAGCTAGAACCGAGCGACGCACAGTTTTCCCAAGCCACCGCGCTGCTAGCCGAAGCGCTCGAGCGGTGGCCCGAGGCGCAAAGCTGGGCCGCTGAAAACGTTCGACGCGCTGGTGAGTCCCCTGAATCGCTGCTGCTGCAAAATAGAATCGAACAAGCCGCCGCCCAAGCTTCCGAGAAGTAAATGGCTTGCTCAAGGGCAATACCGCTGCGTTGCTTTAGCTCGGATTATTCATGAATACCTAAATCATGCTGAAAGGTACCCTCCAGCGTGCACTCGTTGTACCGCACATCTCGATATTGCGACGGCCCCATGCCAGCTTGACTGGCGTAAGCCAAGTTTTATGGTCAGTACACGACGGAAACACCCCAGCCTTACCACTTTTCCACCCGCCCGCCACCTGAGGTGGCGGGCGGGTGGAAAAGTGGGGGCACTGGTGGGGCCTTGATCTATATTCAAAACTCGTTCACCCGTGAGGCAAGCTCACAGGGGTCCCAAAAAAAGTTATGTGGTACAACGAGCAGCGGGCGCTAGGGTCGCGAGTAATGCGGGGTAAAGGGGGCAGGAGTCAATTGCCGTATGGGGTAGAGAGGGCAGGGGTAAAGGGGGCAGGGGTAAAGGGGGCAGGAGCGAATTGTACAAAGCACCCGAAGGGCCGCTGGCGGCAATTGACTCCTAGCCCCGTTACCCGCGCCGTCCACTACCCTAAATTTGAACGTTGATGGGCCACTTGAATTCACTCTACGGCTTCGACTCAACCTTGTTTGGATCCCAAATCGTCGCGGCGATGTAGCGTTCTGGGCCAGCGACGGTATCCCAGAAGTAATAGGCGGTTACTACATGACCACTGGCGGTTTGAATACTGCGCGGATAGCCCATGTCGCGTCCCCCGCCGTCGGTGCGCAGCAAAATCGGTTTACCCCACGTCTGCCCATCGTCGCCAGATAGCCGCGCAAGCATTTGAAACGGAGCGGCGCGGTAGGCATAGGTCAGGCAAATGCGACCATCGATCAATCGCAAGACGGCGGGAGGGGACCCTTCACCGGTATCCGCTACCGGACGATTGAGGTAGCTCCATGTGATGCCATTGTCGAGCGATCGATAGGCTTCGAGGTAACTCTTGCCCATGTCGGGTTCGCGCACGCGCGTGATCGTGAGTAGATGGTTTGAGGAGATTCGGACGGTCGAGGGCATGATTTCGTAGCCCGCTATTTCGTCATGGACCCATGACAAGAATTGAAAAGTCTGGCAGCCGTCGTCTGTTCGGGCGCAGAAAACGCGTCCTTCCAATCCATTGCTTTTGGCTGCTGTTAACATGACCGTCGCCGAGCTTGCGCTATCGATGATCATGTCAGTGCGGGCGGCGATCTTCAAACCTCCCATGCTCGGTAACGCGAAGGGCCCCGACCATACATGCCCCCGATCGTAGCTATAAGAAAACTCCGACTGACCACCATCTTTGTCATCCATGCGCAGCGCCATGGCAAAGTCGGGGTGGGTCAGTTCGACCGGCTTTGTGCAAGAGCGCAGAGCCGGAACGGCGGCGTCCGAGTGTTCGATACCGTGCAGTGACTTACCACGAGGGATCAAATAACCTTGTTGATTAGGGAATTCAGTGGTCCACGTTACTCCACCGTCCAGGCTGCGCGCGAGCAAGAAATCTTCAGGTTTATTTCGGTCGATGTTATGCATCGCATTGCCGTGATTGAAGTGGTAACCGCGACTAAAGCCCAACAGCAGTTCTTCCCCCCAGCACCAAAAGCCGTGATTTGCGGGCCAACCTGCAAATCGCCCCGGCTCGCGATATACGACGACTTGCTGAACCACCGCAGGGTGGATTTTGTTTTCCGCGGCCGCTTGAGCGGAGCAGCGTTGCGAGCCTATTTGTAGCACAACTGTCATGCAGCAGGCCATGAATGCACTGTGGTTCAGAACGACAGATAGAGTTGGGTGGCAATGGACGCGCATGATGTCTCCATGGACTGAAATATTTGCGGTGCTAAGGCTCTGTCCACTACCGTAAAATCTATTTCATGACAAAACACAAATTGTTTGGCTTAGGACTCTATTCTCTGGCGCTGCTGCAGTCACAAGCCTCAGAAATCTACCGACTGGCGACGGTGGCTAGCGAGTTGCGGAACCAAGCCTACAACAATTTCGCCTCGGCCACATCGCGCATCGTTTTAAGATCGAGCTTGCCGCTGCCGAGGACGGGAATGGCGTCGACTTGGACATAGCTATCGTCACCGGGGAGAAACAGATTGGGCAAACCGGCTTGGCTCATTTGCCGTATCAACTCTTGCTTGCCACACGGCAATTCGGTGTGCAAGACGACAATGCGCTCACCACGTTTTTCGTCTGGAACGGCGGTCACGGCCACGCGCATCGAGCCATCCTCATTGAGCCCGGCAATAGTGGTCAGCGTCTCTTCTATTTGGATGTGTGGTACCATCTCGCCACCGATTTTTGAAAAGCGGCTCATGCGCCCGGTGATGTGAATGAAGCCATCGGAGTCGAGGAAGCCTACGTCGCCGGTACGATACCAGCCATCGTGCATGACCTCTGCGGTGAGCTCGGGTTGGTCCAAATAGCCCTGCATAACATTCGGGCCGCGGATTTCGAGCAAGCCGACTTCATCAATCCCCAGCGGCGTGTCGTGATCGATCGATACAATGCGTGCCTCGACATCGGTCATGGGCAAACCCACGCTCCCTTCGCGAATGCGCGAGCTGCCGGCTGCACCGGCGCGACTGGCCGGCACATTGACCGACACCAGCGGACTGAGCTCGGTGGTCCCATAGCCTTCGATGGGACGAATCGCGAACTTCTGCTCGAATTCTTCGGCCAATCCGAGCGGCATTTTCTCAGCCCCAAGCACTACGATTTCGAGCGACTTGAACTGCTGCGGCTCGACACGCCGCAAGTAGGCTCGAAGAAACGTCGGCGTCGCCAATAGAACGGTTGTCTGATAGTCCTCGGCCAATTTGCCGATCGGCCGAGCTTCCAGCGGGCTATAGTGGTAGACCACCGAACAAGGAAGCGACATGCCCGCCCACAACGGAATGGTATAGCCGAACGAGTGAAAGAAGGGGAGGATCCCCAACACGACATCCTTTTCCGTCAAATGAATGGTGTCGTCGATACCGATGATATTGCTGGTGATGTTCTTACTAGTGAGCACGACTCCTTTGGGAACGCCGGTCGAGCCCGAAGTGAAAATGATCGTTACCGGATCGTCGTGGGTTTTGTGCTGCAACCCCAGGCTGCGATGCAAGCCGGTGGCAGAACGCAAACGCGCATTGAAAAAAGCGGATAACTTGTCGCCAAGCGTGATGCGGTCTTTGATGTCCTCCAGGAATACCGTCGGGCAGCCGACGTCCAGACCGACTTTGTCGATGAACTTACGGCTGGTGATGACATGTTTCAACCCAGCCTTTTCGCAACATTGCTTGAGCATCGCCGAATTGACGGTGTAATTCAGATTGACCGATACGCGATCGGCTAAGGCGACTGCCAAGTTGGTGGCTACGGCGGGAACGGTGGGGGGCAAGAAGATCCCCACGCGATGTTCGTCTGGGTCGAGAACTTCGCGGAGTAGGTAGCGGCGCAGAGCCAAGGTCCGGACCAACAGCTCTCGGCTGCTGAGCTTAGCTCCGGTGGAGTCGGCCGTCTTGAAGCGGCTACCACTTTGTTTGAGCTGCTGCAAAAGGCGCAGGGTGATGACCGGGGTGGAGGCGTCGTAGTGCGTCATGCGCGGGTCTCGATAAGACTGGCTGTGCAAAGCGAAACGTATCGAACCCAAACGCTCGACGAGTCGCGTTCGTTAGCTGGGCTCACGTTTAAGTTACGCAGTTGCGTGGGGAGAACGCGGTCTATTGTGCGATCTTTGCTGCGGTCTGGGAAGAGGCTTTATGGAAAGCTATGACGGGACCCAGCACACGATACGAAAAAAGCCGAGAACCTGGGTCGGCACTCGGCTTTAGCTTTAGCCTAAGCGGGAAAAACCTGCTTACGCACTAGGCGGAAGGCGCATCTGCAGCAGGATCTGGCGTAGGCGCTGGCGCTGGTGGAGCCGACGCTGGAGCTGTGCTCTCCATGATTACACCCGCATCCAAGGTTTGGCTGCAACTTGGGCAGTTGCTGACGCCAGTGCTGTACGATGCAGACGACACTCCGCAACTGCTACAACCCGACGATACGTGGTGATGGCCACAGCTACCGCAACTGTTGCAACCCGACGAACCGTGGTGGCCACAGCTACCGCAGCTTGGTGCTGGGCAGCAAACTGGGGCTGGTGCTGGGCAGCAAACAACTGGTGCTGGGCAGCAAACTGCAACGGTGGTGCCGCAGTCATTACGGCCAGCTCTCAGCTTGGCCAATAGTCCGCCGCTGCGCTGACGGCTCGCTTTGCCGCAGCAGTCGCCGCCGCGGGCGCCTGAAAACAGTCCGCCACTGTTACCGCCGCACTTGCGGGCAGCGTAGCAGTCTTGTGTCGTGAAGCCGGCGGAAACAAGCATGGCAAAGCCAGCGATGCCCGCAACTAAAACTCGATTCATCGGAAACCTCCTAAGGTTCTCTACATGATGTCGAATGGTCCAACCATTGGACCATCCTGGCGGGACATCCGCCAAAACTAACTAAGCCGAATTGACCCTGACGGTGGCAGCGTAAGTGCCGATTAAGCCGACTGGGTAATTTGTAACGATCTGGCAAATAGAGTATCGCGCTGGAAAAGCGTGTCAACCAGGGCAACGCCTCGGGTTTTACTATACTCACCCCCATCGGGTGGCACAATAAAAACTTTAATGGAAACGTGGCGAGCTGCTCAGCCGATTTGAAACGCTAATCCACCCGCAAACCACCTAAATTCTGCAGTCCTAAAATTCTTCGCAGCATTCCAGGCTACCGCGCAGACGATGGTTCAATGTAAGTGTGGTCCAGAACCACACGGATTGCAAGAGTTAAGCAAGGAAGAGCACGGATGGCGAAGCGGATTTTAGCAGGCAAACGAGTCGTTTTGACGGGTGCCAGTAGTGGAATTGGCTGGTATTTGGCTTCGGAATTGGTGCGAGCGGGAGCGATGGTGGTCGTCACGGCGCGGCGCGATGAGCGGTTGCAAGCGTTGCGTCGATCGTTTGGCAATCCGCAAAAGCGATTGATAGCAGTGCCTGGCGATATCACCCAGGCGACTCATCGCCAGCGGCTAATTGAGACGACTGTCGGCGAATTGGGTGGCATCGACATTATCATCAACAATGCAGGTATCGGTGCTATTGGTAGCTTTGAAGACGCCACTCCAGAGCGTCTGAGGCGAGTATTTGAAGTCAATTTCTTTGCCGCAGCCGAGCTCACACGCTTGGCGCTGCCGTATCTGCGCCGAGGCGATCAGCCTGCCGTGTGCGTGGTCAATAGCGTGCTTGGCCATCGAGCCGTACCCGGCAAAAGCGAGTACTGTGCGGCGAAATTCGCCCTGCGAGGTTGGGCTGAAGCGCTGCGGGTCGAACTACGGCCGAACGGAATAGACGTACTCTCGATTTCGCCGAGCACGACTCGCAGCGAGTTCTTCGGATCGCTGATCGACACGGCAGGGACTATCGTGCGGCGGCCGAATTTCCTTAGCCAGTCGCCCGAGAGCGTGGCGCACTCGATATTTCGGGCTTTGAAGGGGCGTAAACGCGAAATGATCCTGTCTCCAGGTGGAAAAGCATTGGTGTGGCTCAGCCAGCTCGCCCCACAGTTGATGGATCGTCTGCTGCTGCGCTACGGCATGCCAGCAGCCTGTTGAGAGTTCCATGGACGCTAGATCAGTGGACGCGATATCAGCACATAGCTGGTCCGTCTGGGCTATACTGGGGCAGCCCTGGCAACGACCGCGACTAAGCACCCAAGCATAGTGCTCTGCCCACATGAATAATTAGGGTAGTGGACGAGGTTTCGAGTCCGATTGATTCGCAATACGTTGGGGACTCGTTAACCGCTTGGGACTCGCGGGTCGCGTCCACTACCTCCAATTAAAAGGTGGCGGAAGCATTAGAATGTGGTCCATTCGTAGCCACGACGGCTTAATAGGACCGAAAACTAGTGCGTGGTTGCTTAATGCCGAGAAAAACCCGATTATTTATCCCAATGGGGAATATAGCCTAGCTCTCGATGCTCAGTTCTATAGGCGGTGGATGTGGCGCAATTCTCGGATCCCAAACGCGATCCAAATCAAATCGATCGTGGGGGGATAACCCCCGAGCAGCGGCTGGCGCAGACAGAGCTATTGCTGGCCGCGCACCAGGAGGCGGTCTTTCGCTACGCCTACCGACTCTGTGGCTGCGCAGCTACCGCAGAAGACGTTACGCAAGAAGCGTTCCTGCGTGCCTTTCGCAATCTGCACCAATTGCGGGATGAGGCGGCAGCAGCGGGTTGGCTGTTGGCGATTGCTCGCAATGAGTTCCTGCGACTCTGCCGGAAGAAAGGGACCAACGTCGAACTGGTCGACCCGCAGATTTGCGACATAGCCGACAAGCCCCAGCCAGCGGCCATCGATCACCAAGAGTGGGTTGCCCAAGCGCTCGAGCAGCTTCCTGAAGAGTTTCGATTGGTGTTGCTAATGTACTATTTTGAAGAATTGAGCTATGCACAAATCGCAGAACAACTCAAGATTCCCATCGGGACCGTCATGAGTCGTCTCAGCCGTGGCAAGTCACACCTTAAAACAGCACTGGACCAATCCCAGTTGGCACAAGATTAGCCCAGTCTGATGAGCCCAGTCTGGCAACGCTGGGGAATATGTTTCCCCGCTCATATAACTAAGAAGTTTTGACCATGGAATCAAACAACCAGCCTGAAGACCAGTCGCTACGAGATGCCCTGCTGGGTGTTTCCGTGCCGGCTGGTTTGAATCAGCGGTTGCTGAGTCGCTTGCGCCAAGAAGCCAAGGTCGATGATGAGCTGCCTCGGCTGGAAGATTCCAGCGAGGCTGGCGTCGAACTATCGCGACAGGATATGCCGAACCAGCGGTGGAGGGGGCGTAGGCGTCAGTGGCTCGGTTTGGCGCTCGCTTTGTCGCTCGTCGGATTGGCGTTCGGAGTTTTTCAATGGTCGCGTCCACTCTCGACCGAACAATTGGCTCAATTCACACTCGGTCAGCTCGATCGCCTGCTAGGTGAAGATGCGGTTTGGCAATCCGATTTCGAGAAGCAACTTGACGAACTGAAAGTGCTCGATGGGCAGGTGCGGCCCAATGTCAAAACACTCGGCTTCCAAGATATAGCTGGCGGACCGTTTGCCAAACATTGCCGAGTGTGGAAGCTCCGCTCGCTGACTACCAACAAGGCCTTTTACGTGTTCGACTTCCAGCAGGCCAGGCAGATTCCTTCGCTCGACGAGCAATTGCAAGCCATCAAGCAAACCAGCGGCGGCTGGTCGTCGGTTGCCATGCGCACGGGCGATCACTTGATCGTAGTCCTCGTCGAAGGGACACTCGACAGCTATCTCTATCAGTCCCAATCGGCTTAAATAGATCAGTCCCCCACGCGCCGCCCAGTCCGACAACTCGAACTTTGCCAATGTAGTGGACGAGGTTACGAGTCCCTCGACACATACTTATATTATTGCGATGGACGAGTTATTGTAGTGGACGAGGCAACCAGCCCCTGACGCACTCTTACTCGAACGGACTCGCGGGCCCCGTCCGCTACCCAACCTTGAATTCGTGACAGCCCCCTATGGGCGTTAGCGAACGAAGTATCGCGCATGCAGCAATTACGCTTATTTGGTTTGGTTCTGTTTATCACCACTATCTTTCTAGCGATGGCGGCGGCAGCCACGCAGACGACTCACATTCGCTTCAAGCAATCGTCGCGCGATGTTAGTTCCGTCGACGACAACCCGTTGCAGTTCACCGCCATCCCGGTCATCTACCCGTTGGTGATCGCGGGTGGCATCGGCTTGTTGATGTGGTTTGTTCCCGCTCCGCTCACCGCACACAAGCCCGCTCGAAAAAAACGCAGGAGCTCATCGCGCCGACGACGCAAGTAGGCGCTCTGCTCTATACTCTACTCCGTAACTATCGTCGCCAGACGCTAGGCTTCTACTGTCTGGCGAACGCAGGAACGCCACCGAATGCACTCGTGGTCTGTTACAGCTTAATTTCAAGGTAGTGGACGAGTTTACGTGTCCGTTGGGCTGGGCAGATGCTTGGGACTCGTAACCTCGTCCACTACATTCAACCCTAATTCTTAGCTGCAACAGACCACTCGCCGTTTTTTCCAACTTCCTTCGGAGAAAAACTATGTCAAGCAAGTCTACACCCAACCGTCGTCACTTGATCTCCGCAGCGGCAGGCTTGACGCTGACGGGGCTGGCTACGAATGCCTCGGTCCCCTATTTCTTTACCGCCAGCCCGCTAGCCGCCCAAGACTCACTTGCTGCGTCGGACAAACTAACGTTGGGAGTGATCGGCATCGGACCGCGCTGTACCTACGACTTAAAATCGATCCTCCCCTTTGCCGACGTACGGTGTGTGGCTATCGCCGATGTGCAGCAAACGCGACGCGACGCCGGCAAGCAACTCGTCGATCGCCACTATGGCAACGACGACTGCCAACTCTATAGCGACTTTCGTCAGTTGCTCGCACGCGATGATATCGACACGGTGCTGATCGCAACCGGCGATCGGTGGCACGCGGCGGCGGCCATGCTAGCGGCCCAAGCCGGCAAGGACGTGTATTGTGAGAAACCCTGCGGCATCACGATTGCCGACTGCCAAGCGATCGAGTCAGTCTTTGCAGATACCGGACGGATCTTTCAAGCTGGTACACAGCGCCGCAGCGTGGCCAACTTTGCAACCGCCGTCGACTTGGCCCGCACCGGTCAACTCGGTCAGCTCCAGGAGCTACAAGCGACCGTGTACGTGCCAACCCTCGATAACACTTGGCTCCCGGCTCAGCCGACGCCCGACCCCGAGCATTGCGATTGGAATCTATGGCTCGGGCCGGCACCCTGGAGACCTTATAACGAGAAGTACGTGGCGGGTGGTTGGCGTGGACAGTACGATTTCGACAGCGGTGCGCGACTATTGGACTGGGGGGCGCACACAGTGGATTTGTGCCAGTGGGCCAATCAAGCCGACGAGACGCTACCGATCGAGTACATTCCCAGCGACACGCAGATCACCTGCCGCTATGCCAATGGCGTCAAACTGGTGATCGACTTTTTGGAGCAGCCGTTTGGCGATCGTGGCCCGCGTTGGGTCACACGATTGGGAACTTGTCCCGTGCGCTTCATCGGCGACGAGGGATCCGTTGAGACCGGAGACGCCGGTGAACTATTAGCCTCGGCTCCTACATTACAACAAGAATTGTCAAAGGCCAAGCGTGTGCAAGGCTTGGATGTGACCGAGCATGCCCGAAATTTCTTCGACTCTGTCCGCTCTCGGCAGAAGACGATTTGCAATCCCAGCGTCATGCGTCATTCGCACATTGCCTGCCACGCCGCAGCCCTATCTTGGATACTCAAACGACCATTGACCATCGACCCCAAGACCGAACGATTCGTGAATGATGATGAAGCCAACCGTCTCTGCAAACGCCCTGCGCGCGATTGGGCTTAAGGAACCGAACTTGAACACCAACGACTCGTATGCATTGACACCGCCGGATATTGACGAGACCGATAACCCGCTGTTGGCAACCGCTGTCAACGCAGCCATGACGGGTGCCCAGGTATTGCTGGGGCACTATCAGCGCGGCGTGCAGATGCGCAGCAAAGAACCCGATGCGACGTACAACTTAGTCAGTGATGCAGACATCGAATCGGAACAAGCCATCGGGCGCAGCATCGCCGCAAAGTTTCCCGAGCATGCGATTTTAGGCGAAGAGGAGCTCAGTGGCGATGTTAGCGCCGAGCATCTGTGGATTGTCGATCCGCTAGATGGCACCAACAATTTTGCTCATCGCATTCCGCACTTTGCCGTCTCGATCGCCTACTATCGAGCCGGTCGCGCCGAGTGTGGTGTGGTGGTCAATCCCGTTCGCGATGATTGGTACTGGGCTACGGCAGGTGGAGGGGCCTTTCACAATGGTCGCCGCATGTGCGTCAGCACCTCGACGGAACTTGCCCAATCGATGATCGGCTGCGGTTTCTATTACGATCGCGGTGCGATGATGGAAAGCACGCTAGCGGCCATCCACGCATTCTTCAAGCAGCAGATTCATGGCATCCGTCGCTTTGGAACCGCCGCCTTGGATTTATGTCAAGTCGCCGACGGTTTGTATGGTGCCTTCTTCGAATACCAATTGATGCCATGGGATTTTGCCGCTGGACGGCTGATCGTCGAGGAGGCTGGTGGAACGATCAGTAGCGGCTTAGGCAAGCCGCTAACGTTACAGAAAACATGCCTGCTCGCCAGCAACACGCACCTGCACGCCGCCGCGCTCGACATCGTACGCGCCCACCATCCATTTTGCACTTAATGTGGCCCGACGCTCCGTCGTCGGCTCTACGACTAATGTAGCCCGACGCTCCGCCGTCGGATTTCCCCTTCCAAAGTAACTGCCTCGCAAGCGTTTGATTAGCTTTCGCCAGCTTAATCCAACACACCCCCTGTCACAGGCACCTCGCGCGCCTCCCGCTACTTCCAGCCCTCCGCAGCCTAGACCTATCAGATTGACTTGATACTGCCTTTCTTGGCTTGCATTCTGCGGTCGTCGGTCAGCCGGGATGTCGCCGCCCTACCATCCACAGCCGACAATTATTGCTAGGCCTCGCATTAAACGCTATGCTGGGGCTTGCAAGACGGGATCCATTCGCGAACCGTTCGCTAGCCGTCTTCCGTCGCATGGACCATGCCGGTGCATCGGAGTCGTTGCGTCTGTCAAGCTTACTAACTAATCAAACCTAGCGACCCGGTATCCTCCATCGTTATGTCGCTTTACTCGTCACGAGAATCACCATGGGATATAGAATTCAACTGCTTGCGCAATTTGGTGTCGCCGCTGAAGAAATGACTTCCAAGATTCTGGGACTTTGTCCAGATTTTCCGCCGGAAAACTTCGCTAACCGACAGATTTTCTATTCGAACGAGCGTTGTAGTTGTTTGGCGGTCAGCAAGCAATCAGGAATTTGTAGCCACTTCGATGAATTGGCGACACAATCAGCCTGCGTTCGGATTGTCACAAACGACACGGACGATTGGCATCTTAAGCTCCTGAAACAGAACACGCTGCTGGCAGACTTGCATTTGCCATTAGTAAACGTAGACTCCGACGAATGGTGCGAGCCCGACGGCAAGGAGGTACGGCAATCGATTTCGTGTAAACTGCCTGATGAGCTCTCCAATCAAATCATGGAAATGGATACCGCGGGTGCCTGGTTGAACTATTTTAAGTACGCAGAGCGAACGATCGACGAGTGTTTGACAGCGTGCGAGATCCAATATGACACTTCTAAACTGCAAAAACTGTTTTCGGAAGATTCGTTTGGTGCTGTAAGCAAGACCGTTGGCGCTCAACTTGGCTTTTTCGTTTGTGAAGTCTTGAATATCGGGTTGGATTTTTCGCCTGCCGACGAATACTAGCGACGCAATCGCGACATAAATCGGGTAGCCGCCGCCATTGCTGACGGCAGCACATGTGCCAGCCACTCGAGTTCGTTCGGCAGCGGCAGCGGTCGGAACAAAACCGTGTCTGCCGACCAAGAAGCCTAGTTTGGCAGCGAGGAACGCAGCCTTAGATACTTCACCCATTGCTAGTGAGATACAGAAATGGAGCGATCCAGCAACATTAGAAATTCCACTCGTATTCAACAACTGGTCTCCCGCGTCGATGTCGAGTTGGCAGCCACCGATTGCCTTGCTATTTGTCCTTGCCAGGCAAATGGAGTCCAGCTCACGGATCTCAGTCAGTTTTCAGCTTTAGAAAAGGAAACAACAGCTCAGCTTCGTGACCGCAAGGCAAAAGTCTTGGAGGCGATTCATCGCGGGAGCTTGCTTCCGATCGATGTGGGAATCGCCGCTGGATATGTCCGCTTTGTCATCATGGAGATGAATGAAGAAGAGGACTCTTCATGGGTCGGCAAGGCCACATCGGCCTTGGATGCTTCGTCGGGATTCATAGCCGTCCAAGATCATGTGCTGCAACTTCCCGCAGGTAACTATCAGGCAAACATCTTCTGCTACGTACCCAATCGCAGTGCCGTCTCGCGACTTGCCACTACAGTTTCTGGATGGGAGGCGTCATCCAATCTTGTAGACAACCTCAAGGCGTACTGGAAATCGACCCGCAGATACAAGTGTCCCTGGACCAAGAAAAGCCTGAAGTGTGCGACCGCTGTTGTCGTGCAATTGTTGCCATCGTCACTTGCAGCCGATTCGCGTGGCAAGATCGTGGTCAAGGATTATGGTTCGAAGCAATTTACGCTTCCATGGAAGTATCGATCCATTTCCAAGTGCCCTGATCTGATTGAACCCATTCCGCAGGAAGTGGAAGAGAGCAGTGACTGGGAATGGTCAATCAACGAATTACCGAAGGTTCAAAAAGCGAGTGCCAAACGATCATCTACCAGAACGGCAGCTCATCCCATTTACCCGATACTCTTTTCAGAAGAGGACTTCGGACGATTTAGGGACCAGTTGCTTGGCCTCGTAATTGCTTCGCAGGAAAGCAAGCGGTTCGAGGCCCACAAGGTCGTGCCGCGTTTGACTGCAAGTACTTTAAAAGAATTCGACTACCTAGCCGAAGATAGTGTGATGTATCCGCAGTTGATGTTAGTGCTGGCCTGCGTCCAGATCGAATGTGGCTATATTGAACCAAGAGTTGCCGACGAAGCCCTAGACTGTATACCGGTAGTGGAACGCATGTATCAGCTCCAATTGGAAGGCGCTCAGCGTAAGAAAGCCAATCGTGAACTTCAAAAGCTACGTGAGGACATCACAGAGTTCCGAGACGTGGAGCGCTAAAAAGAGCCCTGTTTGGTTGGGGTTCAGCGCGCAATACACTTGGTGTATGGCGGCAAGTCGAATACCTGGTCCACTCGGAATCCGTCACTCTGCGCCTATTGGTGCTGGCACTTTGTGTCGTACTACGTCTGCAACTACTGGACCTGTTGGCAACGTCTTCTCCAAGTGACCTCAGGCAAAACTACTTGACCGGCTCCAACAGATAAGCGAGCACGTCCTTTAGTTCCTGGAGTGTCATGCTCTGCGATAGACCGTCGGGCATGATCGAAGACTTGGAAGGGTGCATCTGTTCGATTTCGTCAATCTTGAACTTAAGAATGGCGCCTTGGGAATCAATGATTTCTCGAATCCCGTTTCCGTGCTTGTAGTAAATCCCTGTGGCAACGGTACCATCGGCAGTCAGGATCGCTAAGGGAAGGTAGCCGGGATCGATGTCTTTGCTGGGTTGTAGAATCGCTTCGACCAGTTGTCGGCGTTTGACAGCCAATCGACCGTCCAATCGTACGAAGCTGGGACCGATCGCCCGACCGCGTCCGTCAATGCGATGGCAATTCGCACATCCCGGCCCATGCGGATGGAAAAAGATACGCTTGCCCGCCATGGAATCGGCTGGTCCGTCGAGTAGATCGAGCCAGGCGTCCAGATCGGAAACGTCGGGTCGGTCGTGGGGAAGGCTGGGGGCCAGCAAGCGGGAAACCAGCTCGGCAGCCTCGGCATCGCGACTGGTCAATTCGGAGAGCTTGCTTCGTTGATTTTCTTCCAGTGGCGAGCCACGCAGGGACCGGAGCGCTTCGTTGCGAACCGCTAAGTCCGTATCCATGGCCAGATCGATCAGCGTCTTGCGAACCGATTCGACCGCAGGGTCCAAGCCAACAATGGCTTCGGCTCGCAAGTCGCTGGGGCGTGCGGGGTCGATGGCCAATGCAAACAACAGCTCGTGGGCCGCCTCCGAAGGATGCTCACGCAATGCGCCCACTACTGCAATTTGAACTTGAGCATCCTTGGAATGGAGCAGCGCGCTCAGCCGCTCGATGGTAAGCGCCGGATGTTGTCGCGGCAGAAACAACAGACTCTGTCGCAGGGCGGCTGCGGAAGCATGCGGATTGTCCAAGAGAGGTGCCACGTACTTTTGTGAATTGGCCCTCTTAACCCACCAATCGCCGACCGTCGATGCGGTCCATTTTTCCATGACACCATCCAACTGTGCCAAAGCTGCCAAATACGCTTCAAACAACTGAGGTGTTGAGGCCTGCGTGGCCAAGCCGCTGACTAATGGCTTATGGAATTGCTGCAACATGGCATGGCCAATCCACTCGGCGGCTGCTAAACGTACGCGTACGTCCGCGTCTCGCAACGCTCCGCTGATCGCCGCCTCGAAGTCCGTTTTCGAAAGGCTGTTGGAAGGTTCTTGGAAATAGAGATCTCGCAGCAGCAATACGGCCGCTAGCCGAACGCTCGCCTGCTGGTGACTAGCGAGTTGCATCCAGCGCTTGGGTTCGGCCACTTGGCTGAGCCCGTGGCGGGCGGCCTGTTGCATGAATGGATCGGGATCGGACAGGCGCTGTAGCACGAGCTCTTCGGCTGCTGGATCGTCTAGCCGACGCAATGCGGCAGCTTGAACCGCCAGCGACTCATCGTTTCGCACCACTTGCCCAAGATCGATCAGCTCCGCAGGCAAGGTTCGTGCGGCTTGTTCACGCAGCGGCTCGGAGTTGTCGAGCAGTGCGTGTTGGGCCAGCTCTCGAGTCATCACATGGCCGCTGAGCAATGCCGACAATGCCAGTGAGCGAACCCGCGGATTCACGTCATTCTGCAACGCGTCTCCGAGCACTTCCCATTGACTCTGTTGAATCAACAGTCGGGCTGCGGCTTCACGCTGCTGTCGGTCCACTGAACGAAGAGCCGAACGAGTCACGGCAACCGGTGATGCGACTGCTTCGGCTGTGCTCGTTGTAGATTGCCCGCCTGTGAACTGAAGGCCAGCGGCTTGACGGTCGGCAGATTGGCGACTGGAGATGCGCCATACACGCCCTTTGCCATGCAACGGATAGGAGCGATCGGCCCAATCGCCTACAAACAAGGAACCATCGGGCGCAACGGCTATACCAGCCGGTCGGAAGTGTTCTCCTCCGGCAATGACCGCTTGCGTGGTAGCACGAAAGGAAGCACCATCGCGCTGAAGATGGTAACGGTCAATTCGATGTTCACCCCAACTGGCAACCAAGATATCACCACGATAGTCGTCGGGCAGATGATCGGATTCGTAGGCCAAAATTCCCGTTGGTGACTCTCCGGTCGACGAGGTCATAGGAAGCGTGCCTGGCGTTTCTCCGTTGATGGCGATAAACGGCTCCAAGGTCCGTCGAAGGTAGCCATAGTTGCCACCCTCGACAATCGATAGAAACCTGCATGGCGGGCGGTTGCCTGGGTCGTTATCTCCCGTGAACATCCTTCCGTAGGTATCGAAACAAAGGTGAAACGGATTCCAGAAGCCGGTGGCAACTAACCGCAAGTCGCTACCGTCGTCATTGCAACGAAATACTCCGCCTGCGCCCCCGACGACAGGTATGCGACGGCCATCGCGGGCGACGAGCGTCGCATCGTCGCCCATGTTCTCACCAAAACCGAAATAAACATTACCATCGAAATCGAAAGCGAAGCCCGAGAGCCCGTTGTGCGGATAGTCGCATTCTGTTTCTAACTCAATCAACCCTTGTTGATCGTCGGCCATGCGATCGCCATCCGTATCGCGGATTCTGAAAACGCTATTGCGAGTGGCCACATAGACCCAGCCACTCGGATGCGCGCCGATACTCATCGTGTGGGTCGTGCCGGAAAAGAAAGTCGTCACGCGGTCGGCGTGGCCATCGCCCGTCGTGTCCTCCAACATGCGGATACGATCGGTTTCAGGGCCAGCATAGTTCTCGGGCCTGAAGTGTGTATGGCTTTCGACAACCAGCACGCGACTCTGTGAATCGACGGCCAGGGCAGTCACCGTCATGACGTCCGGTTCGGATGCGAAGAGTGTGACTTCCAAACGTTCGTCGATTGCTTGGGGAACTTCAATGTCCGCTGCGATCGCTTGGGTTGCTACGAGCTGACAAAGGCAGAGGGCGGACAGGAGCGATAAGGCAGAATTCAGTAGGCGAGTCAAAGAGCAGCCCTTTCTAGGACTTGAAGTATGGCAAATCGATACGGCAGATCGAAGATTCCGAATCATGCAATAATGTCGTGTACGACGCGGCAGGGATTGACTCCGGTGAGTCGCACGTCTAGCCCTGCGTGCGGGAAGACCAATTTTTCATGATCCAATCCCAATAGATGTAAAATGGTGGCGTGCAAGTCGTACATGGTGACGATGTTCTCTCTGGCGAAATAACCGAATTCGTCGGTCGCACCATAGGCCATGCCGCCTTGGATGCCTCCACCGGCCAGCAGCATGGTGTAGCCGTACGGATTGTGGTCGCGGCCGATATCCTCCATATCCTTCCCCTGTGTTACCGGGGTACGGCCAAATTCGGTTCCGATAACGACGAGAGTCTCGTCCAGCATGCCGCGTTGTTTCAGGTCCGCGATCAGGCCCGCAATGGGTTTGTCTACTTCCACTGCATTGGCGGGATGCAATATGCGTAGGCTTGAGTGTTGATCCCACTTGGGGACGCTGGTCCCAGTGTGCGAGCACTGTACAAACCGCACACCCCGCTCGGCAAAGCGACGCGCGAGCAAACACTGCCGACCGAATTCGTCGGTCGGATTGGCGTCCAACTTCCGACCAAACTTGGCGAATTTCTGCATACTGGCCAAATCGGAGGAAAGCTCGACCGTGGGCTTGTCGCCGATCCCATACAGTTCCAGCGTGCTCTGCGACTCGTCGGAGAAATCGAAAACCTCAGGCCCAGTGGCTTGCATGCGAAAGGCCAATTCGTAGGCTTCGATGCGAGCTTCCAAACGCGAGTCGTCGGTGTGCTCCAATTGTCGACGATTCATAGATTGAATCAAATCGAGCTGTAGACGTTGCAGTCGATGTTGTGGAATTGCGGGAGCGATGTTCTCAAAGCGCACGTTCTTCATCGATGCCACGGTGCTACCCAGTCGAGTTCCTTGGTAGGCGGCCGGAAGAAAAGCTGAGCCATAGTTCTGTGCGCCCCCCTGGGATTCGGTCGGTTTGATCGTCACAAAACCTGGCAAGTCTTGATTCTCGGTCCCGAGCCCATATAGAATCCAAGACCCCATACTTGGTCGCGGGAATAGCGCCGAACCGGTATGAAGCTGCAAAGCCGCCCCGCCATGGTCGACCCGTTCTGACTTCATGGAACGCACAACGCAACAGTCGTCGATCGTCGATCCGATGTGCGGAAAGAGACGGCTGACCGGCAGGCCCGATTGACCATAGCGATCGAACTCCCACATGGACTTCATCAGGTTGCCGGTCCCTGCGAATTGCAACGGCTTCTCGCCTGGAAACGGTTTGCCGTCGAGACGATCGAGTTCCGGTTTGGGATCAAACGATTCAATCTGTGATAGGCCACCATGCAAGAAGATGAAGATGACATGTTTCGCCTTGGGCGCAATATGCGGAGTTTTCAAACTGAGCGGATTGCTCGATTCACCTGCGGTTGCCGTCCGCAGTCCAGCCTCGTCGGCCAGCATGCTCAGCAACGCCAAATGGCCGAATCCGCAACCGGCGCGTTGCAATAGCTCGCGCCGAGATAGTTGCGAAGCGGGGAGATGTGCGGGGCTAGTATTGGGATCTGAATTCATATGGTTCATAGGTTGGCCCTGCAGCATGGTTTTGTATCGGCCCCATGCCAGCTCGTCTGGCGTGAGCCAAGTTTTATAAATAGAACACGACGAAAACACCCCAGCCTTATTGCTTTTCCACCCGCTCGCCACCTGACGTGGCGAGCGGGTGGAAAAGTGGGGGCATTACTGAGAGCCTCGATCTATCTTCAAAACTGGTTCACCTGTGAGACAAGCTCACAGGGGTCCATGGTTCATCTGTGAGACAAGCTCACGAGGGGTCCAAAAAAATTAATGTGGTACAACGAGCCGTTCGGGATACCATACAGCTTGATTTAGGTGTTCATGAATAATCTGGATTAAACAATCGATCGCCTCGACAAGATACTAATCGACAAAAATAAACTCATTGGTACTAAATAGGGCTTGGCAATAGGCGGTCCAAGCTTGGAGTTCTGCTGTGAGGGGAAGTCGCTGGTACAGGCTACCGCTGGCGGCTTCGACGCGCAGTCGCAATTGTTGTTGGTCGAGCACTCGATCGTACAGTGCAACTTCATCGATGATACCTGCGTACCAATCGCTCTGATCGGGCAAGGCGGCGATCGTGAGTGGCGCGTGGCTCTCGACCAACTGGCCGGTGACCGCGCATTCATCGGCCAGCTCGCCGTTGATGATCAAGCTGCGCTTGCCTCCGCCATAGCGGATAGCCACGTGCGTCCACTGCGCGGGCAGCATAACAAATCGATCATCGTCCGCAGTCCGCTTGCCACCATTCCCTTCACCTGAGAATTCATAGACCAAAACATTTTCTTGCTTGCCCTCGACTTCGCGCAGTTCCACTCCGCAGCGAAAAATATTGTCGGCGACGTTCTCGGCATTGCGAGCGATGACGGTTCCTGCCCAACGATTGATGGGCTGCAACCAGAACTCGCAAGTCATTTCGCCGGTGTGACTATTTAATGAAGCCACCTCGTCGACTTGCATGCGATGTCCACGCTCCACACCTGTTTCGGATTCATCGTCGAATGGCCACTCGAAGGGGATATTGAATCCAACAGCCGTATTGCGGCGGCCCAACGGTGCATTGAGATCGACGGCGCCCCAGCGACCAAAGGCCACGTCGTTAAACAGCCCATCCGGCCAAAAGCCACCGCCCTTCTTTTTCCACTTCATCTCATGGTGGTAGGTGCCGCACGCTCTACTTGGATCGGCCGAGTTGACGGCACTATGCGGCTTGCTCGGACGCTCGCGTTCATCTAATTCGTTGAGACGATAATAGGCCAGCAGACCATCGGTGTTTTTGACAATGCGATCGTAAGAGGACCATTCTTCGGGGAGGCAGTCGACTGCGTTAAGCTGTGGTAATGGTTTGGTGTAAGCGGCGATGAACTGGCTGTCGCGTTGCAATTCCTGGTCGGTAGGGGCACGACCGAGCGTTAGCCAATAGGCGCGGCTCATACGCTCCGACTCACATTCGCATTGGTGGATCAGCTCGCGCGCAAACTGCCGAGACGTTTCGGTGACGAAGTGGCTGTTGATGAAGAACAACGACTGAGGCGCAACGGTGCTCTCTTCGCGACGGCCGGCAGGAAAGGACGTATTGGGTCCGTCAAACAATTCAGAAAACTCAGATTCGAGCAATCGTGGACGAGGCAGGTAGACGGTCCGACGCGGTCGAAAGAATGAGGGATAGTAGTCGTGTCGGATGCGAAAGCCATAGTTGGCCACTTGATAGATTTTGTCTTTGGCGTACCGACGCGGTCGTCCCCAACCATCTCGATACAGCATGATACTGCCTCCCATGCTTGGGTCCAATTCGCCGCTAGCGGCCAGCATGCCATCGCGCAGCTCCTCGGCGGACAAGCGACGCCGGGGCATCCGCCACAACCATCGATTTTCGGGATCGAGCTCAGCGGCCGATGCATTCTCAGCATGCGATTGCTGGTAAGTGCTGCTGTTGAGCAGCAAGCGATGCATGTGCTTGATCGACCAACCGGAGCGAACAAATTCCTTTGCCAAATAGTCGAGCAGCTCGGGGTGGGACGGAGCTGCACCCTGCAAACCAAAATTGTCGCTGGTGGACACTAGGCCCGTGCCAAAGTGATTCTGCCAAATACGATTGACCATCACTCTGGCGGTCAAGGGATGATCGGGGCTGGCTATCCACTGGGCCAACTGCAATCGACCGCTTCCGTCGGTAGCAATAGGCGCATGGTCCTTACCGGCAATAACCTGTAGGAATCGACGTGGTGCTTCCACTCCCTGCGTTTTGTAGTTGCCGCGCAGGTAGACGTGCATGTTAGCTGGCTTGGCTTGGTCCTGCACTCCCATGACGGGAACTGGGCCCGTCGGACCGGCCATCGAGAATTCGACCCACATGGAATCGGGAAGCGTGTCGGCCATGGTACGTGTGCTCATAAAGATGCCGGCCAACGAGTAGTAGTCGAGCGTCGGTACGGGATCAAATTTGTGATCGTGACATCGCGCGCAACCGAGAGTTAGTCCCATGAAGGCGCTGCCAGTCGCATTGAGCTGCTCGTCTGCAATCTCCAGGAACATCTGATCTTTGTCGCGTTCGGAAACCGGCTTGGGGCCAGCTTGTAGAAAACCTGTGGCGATGGTCTGTTGTAGATTCCGATCGAGATCGTCGGTTTTCGGAAGCAGGTCCCCCGCTAGTTGCTCAACAATGAACTGATCGTAAGGCATGTCGTCATTAAAAGCGTTGATGACGTAGTCCCGGTAACGCCACAATAGTCGATAGGCAAAGTCGGATTCATGCCCTGCCGCGTCGGCAAAGCGAGCCACGTCCAGCCAATGTCTGCCCCAGCGTTCTCCGTAGTGTGGCGACTCAAGCAAACGCTCGACAACGGACTTGAAGGCTTCCTCAGTGTGGTCACCTAGAAAGCTCTCGATCTCTGCGGGTGTCGGCGGTAGGCCGGTCAGGTCAAAGGTGGCTCGTCGCAACAACGTTAACTTGTCAGCCGGAGGAGCGGGGTTGAGTTGTGATTCCTCTAGCTTATTGAGAATGAAGTGGTCGATCGGGGATTGCGGCCAGGTCGTGTGCTGTACGACCGGTGGCTGGTATTCACCCATCGGCTGAAAAGCCCAATGGCTGGTACGCTCCTCGGTGAGTACACCCTCCGATTTGGCTGCCGGTACCGATTCAAAAGACTCATCTTCTGATCCTGGCCAAAACGCGCCCGACTCAACCCACTGGGTCAAAAGATCGATCTTGTCTTGTGAGAGCTTCCCGTCGGGGGGCATTTGGTAGATATCGCCGTAGTTGACGGCGCTGATCAGCAGGCTTTCGGCTGGTTTTCCAGGAACGATGGACGCACCGCTTTCACCTCCATGGATAAGCGATTGCCGTGAGTCGACACGCAGGCCCGCTTCGAAATCCGAGTCGGGACCATGACAGTCGTAGCAGTGCTCTACCAACAGTGGGCGGATTTTGTTTTCAAAAAAGTCGGCTTGCTGTTGTGTGGCCGGAGCTTCGCCTTTCGATTCGTCGGCGATAGACGGCGGCTGGCACGAGATTGCGATTGCGCAAACTGCCAAGCAGTGGAGGGTACTGTGCGTTTTGCAAATGGAAAACATGGATACTTTTTGCTATCGGGTGCAGTTGTCAGCAGAGTTTCATTTCAGCGCTTCCAGGCGAGGAATGTCGAGCTTATTCTGGTTGTCAACTAGCGCGGTCAACTCGGCAACACGTTGCGGATGTGAGTCGGCCAAGTCTTGCGTTTCGTTGGGATCATTGGCAATCTCAAACAACTCCACTGGCTGGGCTTTGCTGTTGATGAGTTTCCAGTCGCCGTGGCGAATGGCGGTCTGCGAGGGGGTGCGCCAGGTGAGCGTTCGGACCGGCGGCTCTTGTGCGCCTGTGATCAGTGGCCATAGATCGTGCCCCGAGAGTTTCCATGCGGCGTCAACGCGAACCCCTGCCAAACGACAAAAGGTCGGCATCCAGTCGATGATACAAGTCGGCGAATCGAACCTCTTGCCGACCGGTAGGTGACCGAGCCAATTGATGCAACACGGAATTCGGATGCCACCTTCGTAGAGTTGTGTCTTCCAGCCGCGTAGCGGCCGGTTGTCGCCAAGTGTCAGGTGGGGTTCATACCGTCCCTCGTATTGCTCGGAAGTTGTTGTCCACGACTTTTGTCCTCCATTGTCCGACGCGAATACGATCAACGTATTTTCTCTTAGGCCGGCCTGGTCCAAGACGCTCACAATTCGTCCGACTGCGTCATCCATGTGAGCAACGCTGGCCGCATTGAGTTTTCGCCAGTGCTCGGAGATTCGCCCCTCGAGCTTCTCCGACCACTCGTCAGGTTCGGATAGAGGATAGTGCGGCACACTAAATGGAACGTATAGAAAGAATGGTTTGTCTTGGGTCGACTGGATGATGCGGATCGCCTCTTGTGCAATTAAGTCGGTGGCGTGTCCAGGCTCGTCAAGCAGCTGGTCATTGCGGTGCCAAGTCCGCTCGCCGGTCTTGTAGAGATGCGTATAGGGATCGATCTGACCGCGAAAATAGCCGTAGGTGGTATCGAAACCAAATAGCAACGGGCGATACTCGGGTGGTGCTCCCAAGTGCCATTTGCCCGTAATATGGGTAGCATAGCCGCTGTCTCTTAGCGCCGCCGGCAGAGTCATCGTCGTCGCTGGGATGCCCACATCGCCTAGCGGAGTGTACACCCCAAACCGACTCGGCTCGCGGCCAGTAAGCAAGGCTACTCGAGTTGGCGAGCAGGTGGGCCACACATAATGCTGTTCCAACCGCACACCGGTGGCTGCCAAGCGATCGATGTTAGGGGTCAACTTATCCGAATCGTGAAAACCGACATCAGCCCATCCCAAATCGTCCGCCAACAGAAAGAGAATATTCGGCCGCTCTCGTTCAGCCTCCGCAGATTCTACGTCGGTCGCCCACGAGGTACCTCCCAAGGCGACCAAGGCGATGCAACAGACTAGATTCTTGATCATGGAAACAGCTTCATTGACCGGTTAAATTCGAATGTTCAGTTCAATTCAATTTGATTTTCTTCGGCCGGCTTGCCCGGCAGGCGCGACCAATTTTATTTTACTCACTCGAGAAGTAATTCGTCCTGATGGATGGCTGGCCGAGTTGCTTTGGCGATCGCAAGCCACCTCGATCGAGTACAAAAACCCAGTCGTCATCCGTTGGAGGCTCGGGTACAGCGTCCCACCCTTCGTCGAATTGCTTTGCATCCACGTCGATTCGAGCGGCAGAGCGTGGGTCAAACCAATAGGCCTCAGCGGGTTTCGCGCTGTCGATATTGTCTGCAACATCGAGTACGACGGTGCGTTTGGATGTGCTGCGGGGGAGGTAGACAATCCAGTCTCCGTCCGCGGTGTGCGCCGCGTGAGGAATGGTCATGTCGTTAGCCGAACAATCGGCAACGGAAGTTATTGCGACCGTCATGAAAACGGTGGATTTCGATGTAGGAATCCCGGCAGCATTGATGGTGCAGCGCGTAGGGGTCAACTCCCACCATGGCAACGTGGTAAATAGTTCTCGCATTGCGCGCAGCTCACCGGAACCCTCCAAGTTCAGGGCTTGGGGCCATGGTACGGTTGCCTCCGTTTTCTTACCTGTCTCGCCGTTGGGGTCTTGGGGATCGTAGAAATTCCAGACTCCGAACGCACCGTAACCATATCCCGCCGCACCGCTAAGCATGGCGGTCCAGCATTGCCAACGTGTGTGATACGCATGTTCTTTGTCGCTGGCGCGCTCGTAAAAGGATTCGGCCTGCAGAGCAGGGCGCGTTGGATGCAGCGCTCGCACTTCGGCCAATCGCGGAGCGATGCGCAGAATGTCTGGCTGCTTCTGCCCGGTTTGCAACCAATGGTGATCGAGCCAGCCTGACGAATGGAATGCGATAGAGGATTGTCTATCGTGCGGGCTAGGCCAGTCGGTCCGCCCACTGGGATGGATCGACAAAAGGTGTTGATACGGATTGTGCGCAGCGACCGCGTTGCCCAGTTGGTTGATTTGTTCCTCCGTCCACTGACAATCATTCATCGCATATTGATACTCGCCCGAAAGGCTCCATAAACCGTTGTAGGCTCCGTATCGAACGGCCAAGTAGCTACTGATCCGCACTGCCGATTCGTGATCAAAGAAGCAATTCATTTTGCCAAACCAAGTCGGCTGAGCACCGACAGCCATGCCATGTTGCCAGAGCGCGTTCATGCGCTGATCGAGCGAGTCGAAGTAATCGGCGTTCAATCGCTGCAGGTCTGCATCGGGAAAAGGGTATCCCCCTTCGTTGCGTTGGCCCGCCGGCTCGCGAGTGTCACCGAAGCCGCGCATGTACGACATCAGGATCATGGTATAGCCCTTGGACTTGCGATCGTCCAAGTACGTGTAGAACGGCCCGTCGCTATTCTCACCCAAACCGCAACGCTGGGTATTGATCGACCAATTGGTATCCGCCAAGAGCAAAAACGGTGTTCCGTCAGCATGTTGGAAATAGCGTCCGTTGGGTGCGGCCTGGAGATGTCCTCGCAAATTGGGGTTGGCTGCAATTTCCGACGAACTGGGTTCGATCACTTCGATTTTGCCAGAGCGATTGGCCAGGCCCGAATCGCGCGACGTCGTTTCGTAAGTCCAGACACCTGCCGCTGGTGGAGCGAAGCGCACGATGTAGCGTTTGTCACCATCGAAAAAGGCTTCCAACGTCAAATGCTGACCGGAAGCTACGTGTTGAAACGTGGCTGTAACCGGGAACTCCCACCAATCGTAGCTGGAGGTCGCTTCGAGCTCGATATCGAGCGGAGCCCACTGGATTGTCTCAAGCGGCGCAGTTTCAGTCGAGCCAGCGGTCTTCAGCTGCCGCTGTGAATTCTGCTGAACTGCGTCCTGAGCGCTGACGATCGTCGGCAGTAACAAGCTCGAAAGTAGCAAAACTAACCATGGATAGTACACGTGCGGGTTGCCTCTCATGCTATAACTCTAAGTCGAAATCGATATCGTTGCTTCCCGGCTTGACCTGTGCCGTTAGCGTCGAATTACGGTGGTATTTCGCTGGGACGATTTCTTTAACGGCAGGCGTTGGCTCACCGGTTTTCATGTCGATACTGGCGTCTTCATGGGTAAAGATGCGTACCTTGTGTTCACCAGCCTCGACTCCCGTCTGACTGGTGCTGTACTCCAGCCGGTAGTAACCGTTGGAGTCGGTCTTGCCCATGGAAGGGCGCCCGTTGGGAGGGGTAAATTCGACGAAGGCTTTTTCCAAAGGCTTGCCGTCCAGAGTCACGGTCCCCGAAACTCCCGACAGTCCGTTGCCACAGCCGGTGGCGAGGCTAATGAAGGCGAGAGCCAATGCGGTATGGATAACGCTTTTCATAGGTAACAGCTCTTTCTGATGGGGTGCATTTCTAGCTATACGGTGGCGACAGTTGGCGTCCCAACAGCCACAATGAATTTCGCCAAGAAAACTTTGGGTGGAGGAACTCTTGGTGAATCCAACTATGGCAAATTCTCTTCCTGCGGCTTGTCCAATTCGAGATCAAAATCAATTTCGTTCTTTCCCGGTTTGACATCCGCCGTGAGCGTGGTTTCACGGTTGTATTTCACCGGGACAATTTCCTCGACTTCGTCGGTCGGCTCCCCCGTCTTCATGTCGACGCTGGCTTCTTCGTAAGTCCCAATGCGTACCGTGTGCTGGCCGGGCTCAACGCCTGACTTGCTAGTGCTGTATTCGAGTTGATAATGGCCGTCTCCATCGGTCTTACCTATGGAGGGGCGACCTGAGATGGGCGAGAATTCGACATAGGCTCCTTTCAAGGGCTTGTCGTCAAGCGTGACGGTGCCGGAAACTACCGACAAGCCTTTGCCGCAACCGCTAGCTAGGCTAAGAAGCGTGAGTGCGATAGGGAAAATGCTTTTCATAGGTGGCGAGCCATTTTGATTGAGGAGAATTCCTGTGACCTCGTCCGCTAATGCTTAAGCCAAACCGGCTGATGCAACGCACGCAAGTTAAATGCCAGCACAACCGACGCGGAGCGTCGGGCCACATTGAAAAGCGGCTAAACACTAGCTGCCGCGTCACCGGAGCGACGCGGCATGATTCGAGTATGCGAATAATCGCTGTCACTCGATAGACACCCCACCTCGCAGCCTACAGTTCGTAGGTACTGACGAGGCCGTCGTTTCGCGAATGCAGGCGCTGGTACGCACCGTATCCGACACCACCATTGACACTGTCAAACGGGCTACCCGATGGAATTCCAGCGCTGCTGATAACGCCGGGTAAGTGGTTGGTGTGCTGGATGTTTTCACTGATGAAATGCACCGAACCATCCGCGAAGACAAACTGGGCTCCTCCTGTATGGAGACTGCTGAACGTTTGGCTGCGGACCGCATTCGATGCGGTCAATGGCTGATTCATCGCAGCCACCCCAGCAGCAGAGCAGTGCTGCTGGTGAAGGGTTCGCTTATCGGACGCTCGCTTGAAGCCATAGAGCCGGCCATAGGTCTGATGGAAGTACGAAGCTTCCCCCACCATGATGGTATTGGAGGTACCATCCAAACAATCGCGAATGCCGTTGTACTTGTCACAGGCGAACATGCCGTTGGAGACGGTGTCAGGCCAGGCATAGGTGCTGTAATAGTGATAAGAACCCACGGACACTTTGTAGCTACTGGCCGGTTGACTGGGAACATCGCCCCAAGTTACAGTCTCTGGGGCGACATCCGAAGGACAACGCGCCCAGGGGGTCTGGCTGGCGGCAGTGACTATGTTGTGGGAGGTCGCTCCCACGTCGCTATCGAGGATGTCGAACCTCTGATCGAACTGATTGTAGATGTTGCCTTGCTCCATAAACGGCAGAATGAAAACTGTCCAGCTAAAGCCCGTACCGTCATATCGAGTCCTGGCGGTTGGGCGAATTCTCCCGCTGTCATTACCGAAGAACTGGAAGGAATTCGGGAACGACTTGTAGACGTCGTGGTAGTTGTGCATGGCCAGCCCAAACTGCTTCATATTGTTCGAGCATTGCATACGCCGCGCCGCCTCGCGCGCCGCCTGTACGGCCGGGAGAAGCAGGCCGACGAGGATGCCAATGATCGCGATGACCACCAGCAGCTCGACCAAGGTAAATCCTGACCGAACTGGTCGACTAGAACGCACAATGTTCATAACAGTGAACTCCAATGAAACGTTTCCTGGCTCGCATCGATTCAGCCTCCACACGGACGCCCTCGAACGATGTGCCACATTTACTATCCTAGAATTTATGGCCATTTGCTTGCTGCCCGTTATGGCTGAATCGCTCTATTGCGGTGCGATCTCGTTGCCTTGCGATTCCTCTGCCCTCCCATGCTGCGATGGACGGTCGCTCACAACCAAACGAAACCATCATGGCGATTTCGTAAGATCCTCGATTGTGCAAGCTCAACCTCACAGGGTGCATGTAAGTTTCCAATCTGCCGAAGCTTGCCTTAAGCTCATGTTTGAGTCAGATGCGTTATGGAATTATCAAGAACACACCATAAAATGTCGGTAACGTAATGAATGGATTGTTTGCGGTGACTGTGACTGAGAATGAAAAATGGTGTTTGTTTGTAGCGACAACAAGCTCGAAAGTAGCCAAACGAAAATCGGATAACACACGTGCTAGGACTCTAGGTCGAAATCGATATCGTTGCTTCCCGGCTCGACTTGTGCCGTTAGTTCGGATTTGCGGTGGTATTTCGCCGGGACAATTTCTTTGACTGCGGGCGTTGGTTCCCCGGTCTTCATGTCGATACTGGCGTCTTCATGGGTAAAGATGCGCACTTTGTGTTCACCAGCCTCGACTCCGGTCTGACTGGTACTGTACTCCAGCCGGTAGTAACCGTTGGAGTCGGTCTTGCCCATAGATGGGCGTCCGTTGGGAGGGGAAAATTCGACGAAGGCTTTTTCCAAAGGCTCGCCGTCCAGAGTGACGGTCCCTGAAACTCCCGACAGGCCGTTGCCGCAGCCGGTGGCGAGGCAAATGAAGGCGAGGGCCCAAGCGAGGTGGATAACGCTTTTCATAAGTAACAGCTCTTTACTAAGTGATTGAAGTTCTGGCTGGTGAGCGAGCGGCAGTTGCTCTCTTACCGACCATAGTCGTTTCTGCGCCAAGCCCCGTGGCGTAAGGAATCCGTGGCGAATCCCGCTATGGCAAATTCTCTTCCTGCGGTTCGGCTAGTTCGAGTTCAAAATCGATTTCGTTCTTTCCCGGTTTGACATGCTCCGTGAGCGTCGTTTCCCGGTTGTATCTCTCCGGGACAATTTCCTCGACTGCGGCGGTCGGTTCCCCCGTCTCCATGTCGATGCTGGCTTCTTGGTAAGTTCCGATGCGTACTGTGTGGTCGCCTGCCTCGACGCCCGACTTTCTGGTGCTGTATTCGAGTTGATAGTGGCCGTCTTCATCGGTTCTTCCCAAGGAAGGGCGACCTGAGATGGGTGAGAATTCGACAAAGGCGCCTTCCAAGGGCTTGTCGTCTAAGGTGACCGTTCCAGAAACTACCGACAAGCTTTCGCCACAGCCGACTGCGAAGCTAAGAAGCGTGAGTGGAAGCGCGATAGAAAAGAAATTCTTCATGAGTGACAAGCCATTCTGCTTTTGGAAAATCGTTCGTAACTTGCCGCATGTGCCAATAAGTTTGCCAGGGCTGCGTTGAGCGACGAAAGCCTTGAGGCTGAACCCGCTAGTGATCGAGCACAAGCCATTGCCTGCGTCTCAAACGCCCCTGCTCATGCGGCGGGTTACAATGTTCGTAGTGGACGAGGTTACAAGTCCGTGTGATGTTGTAGTGGACGAGGTGACAAGCCCGGTTGACACGATGTCTACCTAGGGCTCGTAACCTCGCCCACTACGGTTAAGCCAAGGCGGCTAACGAGGCACGCAAGAGTTTACGAAGGGTAAGGCCAGAGCAACCGACGCGGAGCGTCGGGCCACATTGAAAAGCGGTCACGCACCAGCGGCCGCGCCACCGGAGTGACGCGACATGCCCTTAGCGTGCTGACGATGGCAGCCACCTGAGATAGTCGTCCTGAGCTCTTACAGGTCATAGTTCACGACGAGGCCATCGTTTCGCGAATGCAGGCGTTGGTAAGCACCGTAACCGGCGCCACCATTGGCACTGTCAAACGGGTCGCCTACGGGAGTTCCCCCGCCGGGTAGTTTATGGTTGGTCATCTGGATGTTTTCACTGATGAAATGCACCGAACCATCTGCAAAAACAAATTGAGCGCCACCGGTATGCAGGCTGCTGAAGGCCTTGCTTCGAACCGCATTCGATGCGGTCAATGGTGGATTCATTGCAGATTCTGCGACTGCAGCACAGTGCTGCGGGTGAAGCGTTCGCTTATCCGACGCTCTCTTAAAACCATAGAGTCGACCATAAGTTTGGTGGAAGTAAGAAGCCTCACCCACCATGATGGTATTGGAGGTGCCATCGAGACAATCGCGAATTCCGTTGTACTTGTCGCTGGCAAACATGCCGTTGGAGACGACGTCGGGCCAAGCATAGGTACTGTAGTAGTTATAAGATCCCACCGACACTTTGTAGCTGCTGGCTGGCTGACCGGGTATATCGCCCCACAATACCGTCTCGGGAGCGACATCCGAAGGGCAGCGTGCCCAAGGGGTTTGGCTGGCAGCGGTGACAATGTTGTGGGAGGTCGCGCCCACGTCGCTATCGAGGATGTCGAATCTTTGGTCGAACTGATTGTAGATGTTGCCTTGCTCCATGAACGGCAGAATGAATACGGTCCAGCTCATGCCGGTGCCGTCATAGCGCGCCCTGGAGTCGGGTCGAATGCCCCCGTCAAGACCGTAGAACTGGAAAGAATTGGGGAACGACTTGTAGACGTCGTGGTAGTTGTGCATGGCCAGCCCGAATTGCTTCATATTGTTCGAGCATTGCATGCGCCGCGATGCCTCGCGTGCCGCTTGAACGGCAGGCAGTAGCAGTCCAACGAGAATGCCGATGATCGCGATGACCACCAACAGCTCGACGAGCGTAAAACCGGATGACTTTAAATGGGGTTGTCGACGTGACATAACGAGATTCCTTCGTGCGATAGAACTGAAACGGGAAAAGTTGATAACTAGCACTCGGGGCTAACCACCAAAGTCACACCCCCCTGACAGGCGGGTGGTGTTTTGCTTGGGCGGCCAAATCAGCTTGACTGCTTGGCCTGCACTCTTTTGCTTTCACGATCATATGACGAAATCAAGTATCGCAAGGTTGAAGCAATCCCGTTATGGCCAGATGAAGCAAACGGGGTGTCAGTTTGCCACTAACGCGTTTCATGGGTAGATTACTGCATACTTGACGCTTGCTTTAGCGATCCTTGCCGCGAATGGGAGCCTTTCGAGCGGTTGGTCCAGTAAATCGTTGGTTGTTACGCTCGATTTACAAATCATCCATGGTGCCCAGATGTTGCATTGAGGGTGTATGCGGGGCTTACCACGCGGCTCGCTAAGACAACAGCCTACTTATTTTGGGTGGCAATCACTGGCGGTAGTCGACGAGCCAACTCGACATGTTTTACGTCATTCGAGGGGGCGCATTAGGTCGAAATCGTGTCGGCGGGCCGAAGATCGACGGGGCAACGCGAGCCAAAGCTCACCGAATACTAAGTGTCCAGTCGGCATTTTTTGTGATAATGCGATTTTCCCTGGTGCTTCAACTACTTTTGTTTTAGGGCTAGTCGTAGTGGACGCGGTTACGAGTCCCATTGAATCGCTTACCGTTTGGGACTCATAACCTCGTCCACTGCGACCCAATTAAATAAGGTGGATGAAGCGCTAGTTTGCAGCAATAAAGAAAGGTTTGAATATTCGTGACTGAGGCTCTGGTAGTCGTAGAACTGAAGAATTGCAGCCAGAAGCGGCGCCCCACTGGCCAGTGCGACCGTGCTGTTTGGATAGCCAACTGGGTAATCTTCCCCCTTCTGGCGTTGGCTGGGTTGGGCAGCCTTTCTGCGCGTGCTGCGGAGCCCTACCAGCTCGTCGAGCCCAATAAACTCAACGAGCCTTGGCGTTGGCAGAGCTATCCCAACTTATCGGGTAAGGGGGTGACTTGCCTATGCGAGGGGCGCGAAGGGTCCGTTTGGTTCGGCGTTTCCGATGGTCTCATTCGCTTCGATGGCTTGCATTGGACAAATTACACGCGTGCGCAGGCCAAGCTGACCGGCCCAACCAGCTTTCTAACCGCGGTGAGCAATGGCAATATTTATGCGGGGAGCGAAAACGAGCTGAGCAGGTTTAATGGAGAATCGTGGGAACCGTGGATCGCCGGTCAGCCAAACTCCAATTTTCAGATCCAGTGTGTCACCGAGGCATCCGCCGATGCTTTGGTGATAGGCACAGCGCTGGGGCCCATGTGGCTATATCGCGACGCTGCGGTTCTGTTCACGATCCCCAAGCACCAGCAGGCCGCCGAAGAGTTGGTTTCGGGACTTGGACTAAAATCGAGCGAGGTCGAATTGCTTCCCGACGAAATCGCCAGCCAGCTCAATGGTCACGTTGGAATAATAAGTGCGGTGATGGTCCAGGGAGAAGGAGAGGGTGAGGGCGAAGGCGAGCAGCGGACGACTTGGCTCAGCATAGGAGGTGAATGGGTGCTGCGACTTGACGAAAAACCATCGGACGGACTGAACGGCTGGAAACTGTATGGTCAACAAGATGGGCTCGCCACACGCGGTAAGGCGCGTCTATTGGTTTCCAACAATACCGTTTGGCGCATAGCCTATGTGGTGAGATTGGTTGCGGAGCGATACGACGCATCCACCAATCGCTGGGTTTCGACGGAGAATTTCGAGTCGATTACGCACCGAGCAGGGTCGGTTTCGTTACCAACTCAGACTGTCGACGGAACCATCTGGGTGGGAGGGCACCGAGAGCTCTTTGCGCTGCGCGATGGCGTTTGGACTCAATACGACGAACCCAGCCACGCGATAGCGGCAAACGATACTCCGCTAGTGCTGGGGACTTCACGAGGTGCCCTGTGGGTCGCTGGAAGACGCCAAGAAGTCAACTGTTTGGATACAACTTCGCGACGTTGGAAAACTTTTGAGAATTTGAATTATCAATGTGAATCCCACGATGGCACCAAGTGGTTCGTCGACCATGAGGGAGCGGTAGTCTCTGAGCGGCAAGACCAATGGCTCAAGTATGGCATCGATGATGGAATGATCCAAGCGGCGGCTGCCATCATTCGCGTCAAACAGGGGGGTGTGTTGGTTACTGGAAGCCACGAGGGGATGACGGCCTGCGCTTGGTTTGATGGCACGAATTGGCATCGCAAGCAATTTAGCGACTTCGGTGCGATCGCGGAACCTCGCGCACTTCTTCAAGCGGCTGATGGAACGATTTGGATCGGCTCCCACATGGACGAAATTCATGAGGAGGAGTTTCAGGGATGGGTTCGCGTAACGCTTCCTTCGTCAGTCGGCGCGGAAATCACTTATGCACGATTCCCTCCCCCGGTGTTGCATCGAGAGGTGTGCTACGGAATTGCCCAGACGGCTGACGGTGATTTATGGTTTGCCGGGCGGCGAATGTGGAAATATGACGGAATAAAGTGGACCGAAGTCACCAGGGTGCCAGAATTGAATTCATCGATCAAAGACTGGCTCCAGGTCATGCCTGACGGTAGCTTGTGGGCGGGATCGAGGTCCTTTGGGATCTTTCAGTTCAATGGTTCGAGTTGGCAACAGCACTCAACCGAAAATGGGTTGCTAAGCAATCGAGTCGTCAGCATGGCTTCCGCCGGCCCCAATCGAATCTGGGTGGCAACCGACAAGGACTACAGCATATTCGATGGCCGACAATGGACCAATTCGGTGTTACCCCAACCTTTGACGATGTCGCGCGAAACGGGAGACCTGCGTTGCCCGGGCGATGGTTCCATCTGGATCAACCGGTTTCCCTACAAGTGGTTTGAAGCCACTGTGTATGGGCAGCTTTCCGAACCATCGGATGTGCCTTTTCGCACGTTTCGATTCACACCCGACCAGCAGGGACCGAAGACGCGCATTACGCTTGTGCAAGACCAAGTCGCTCCACCGGGCAATCTGTTGGTTCAATGGCAGGGGGGGGACGCTGAACGAGTGACCGAAGAGCACCAGCTTCAGTATTCTTGGCGATTAGACGATCAGCCCTGGTCACTGTTCTCGCCAGAGACAGCCCAAGTACTGTTGTCCATTCCCAGTGGTACACATCAGCTCCAAGTTCGCGCTCGCGATTCGGATCTCAACGTAGAGCTTGTTCCTGCCACGGCAAACTTTACCGTCTTGGCTCCGGTTTGGCGACAGGCTTGGTTCGTAGTAACCATGCTGGGTATGACGGCGGTTATCGCTGGAATGCTGTTCTACCTTTTCCGGCTTCACGAACGATACGCTGTGGACATCGCGCGGGCTCAGGCGGAGCAAGCCGAACAAGCCACCGCCGCAAAACTGCGATTTTTTACCAACATCTCGCACGAATTCCGCACACCCCTGACACTGATACTAGGCCCTGTCGAGAAACTGCTCGGCAGCGCCAAACCGCTGCAAGCAAGCGAGAATCGCTCGATGTTGGAACTCGTGCGTCGCAACGCGGGCAGACTACTCGACTTGGTGAATCAGTTGCTCGATCTCCGCAAACTTGACGCGGGTGCTATGCAATTGCAGCCGACTCAAGCTGACATGGTCGAGTTTGTAAAATGCGAAGTCGATGCGTTCGAACTCATGGCCTTGGATAAGAATATCGATTTGCAATTCACGTCCAACTCTCCCTATCAACTGAGTTGTTTCGACAATGACAAACTGCGCAAGATACTATCGAATTTGATTTCCAATGCGATCAAGTACACGCCACCTTGTGGAGTAGTAACCGTAGAGTTGTTGTTGAATTCCGAATCCGTGGAAGTCGTAGTTCGCGATACGGGAGTTGGCATTCCAACGGAAGAGTTGCCGCAGATCTGGAATCGCTTCTATCGCGCAAAAGGCGACAGCAACGCCACGCACGCGGGGACGGGCGTAGGGTTGGCACTTACCAGGGAATTAGTCGAACTACACCGAGGACAAATTTCGGTCGAAAGCCAACTGGGCGAGGGGACTACCTTTCGAGTTCATTTGCCGATGCTATCGCCCGATGAGAATTCCGAAGCGATGCCCAGCCTACCGCGTGCGGTTGCCGACGGCCTTGCCCAGCCGCAGAGTGACCCGTCCCTGCCTTTGCCGAATGCCCGGGAGTCGACACACGCCACGTCTCCCGCCTCGCAGGCCGGCAGCGCAAATGACAATGAAGACGGCAATGAAGACGGCGATGCCGAATTATCCTCAGACGCAGCCTCGGCTTCCGAAAAAATGACTTTGCTGATCGTCGATGACAATGCCGATATCCGAAAATTACTTTGCGACAGCTTTGCGGATAGCTACCGCGTCTTGGAAGCTGAGGATGGAAGACAGGGCCTACATATCGCCTCCGAACAGATTCCTGATTTGATTATCGCCGATGTGATGATGCCTCATTTGCTTGGAACCGATCTCTGCCGACAACTCAAACAGCAGAAACAAACCAGCCACATTCCAGTCATATTGCTAACCGCGCGCAGCTCTTCCGATTTTCAGCTCGAAGGCCTGCGCACTGGCGCAGATGACTATGTCACCAAACCCTTCAGCTTAGATCACCTTGTCGCTCGCGTCCAAAATCAGCTCGAGTCGCGTCGAGCGCTTTGTGAACGTATGCGACGCGAGTTCCTCATCGAGCCTCGGCAAATCGAAGTCGCTTCGCCAGAGCAAGAGTTTCTACAGCAGGCCATGTCTGTCGTCGAAACGAACCTGAAGAACCCACAACTCGGAGTGGAGATGCTCGCCAAAGAGCTCGACCTGAGTCGCTCGCATTTGCTGAGAAAGATCAAGGCATTGACCGACCGCACGACCATTGAATTCATTCGCGAGGTGCGTTTAAAGTCGGCAGCGCGACTGCTGGTTGATTCGACTTTGGCCATCGCTGATATCATCGACGAGACCGGCTTCAATGATCGTCACCACTTCGGGCGGTTGTTCCGACAACAATTCGACTGCAATCCCACCGAGTACCGCCAGCGCCAGCAGAGTAGCTCGGTGGTCCCCACCGAGGAGTAAGGTGCAATCGATTGGCGTTGCACTCCGTGCTCCGCCTTGCATCCGTGCGAGAATTCGTGTCATTCGCTAGCACGGATAGCAAAGCCGAAGCACGGATGACAGGCGCAGGGGACGACCTTAGCATCGCACTCTATTGAAGCAGTGCGATCTGAACGAAGTTACCTTCACGAGTGAACTGTGGCTCGACATCATTGACACGTACGGTCCGCACCTGCGGCGCATAGAACGTGCCTGTCTTGACTTGACCGGTTATCGTCAGTTCTTGATTGCCAAAAACCACGCAGGCGGGACGCTCTAAGCCTTCGACAAGACGCGTGTCACGGAAGCTGAGCGAGCGCCCTTCGGCCAGAGTGTATTGGCTGATCTGCTCGGCTTGCGTTCGCACCGTTGCCAGCCGTCCGTCGCTTTGAAGTGGTTCCGCCGCCAATTCACTTCCCCGTCGATAGAACAACCAGTCCTCGATGCCTTGCCCCCAAGTAAGCTTGGCATGGATAGCATCGTCACCGCTCCCGCTTAGTTTCTCGATGCTCGGGCGTTGGAACTCTTGCTTGCGAGGATAAAGTATCGTGAAGAAAACTGGCTGCACTCCCGAACTCTTGACTTCCAGCATCTGATGTCGAACACCGCCCCCCGGCGCGAAGGTCGAAATCTCCGTCGAGCGTTGTTCGGGTGCGAGCATCGAGATTTCGAGTGTCGTGCCATCGGTAGCGGGATTGTAGACGCGAAATGGCGTTGAGACCGATCCTTCTCCCTCGATCACGAACTCTCCCAGGCTCCCTTTGCCAAGTCGTGGGGCGTGCCATCGCCAACGATACTGTTGCGATACGTCATTGATTTGGTAGTCGTCAACGACGATGAAATACGGTTTGGCTCCCTCGATTCCCTGTTCGCCATTGATCAACAGCACCATACGATCGGCGCGCACCACCGGCTTGCAGTAATGCGCGCTGGCTGGGTCGTCGCTGGGGGAACAGGCTAGTTTGTACCGTTTGTTGTTGGGATGGTAGGCGGCATTTTGCGACGGGTCGCCCAATGGAAAGCGACCGTCGGCTCTAGCGTAACTTGCGCAGCTCGACGCGATAAAAGCGTCCATGCGTCCCAGCCCCGGATTCTTGCGATTGGCATAGAATTCGTATTTGGGTAGGCTGCCATCGTGTTCACAGTCGGCATTGAAGTAGTCCAAGGTGGTGAAGTGTTTCATCGTTCCCCACCAAGCGGTATCTTTGTACGCTCGACCTTCTTCCTCAGTAAATTTTTCACCATAGGCATAGAGTCGCAAGGATCCCTGTGCCAAGCCACCTTTGCTGATTTCGTCGCGGTGTGAGTAGAGCACCAATTGTACGGTGTCATCTCCGGCAGCCGACTGGATGAACTGATTCTTGAAGTGAACTTCGCCCCCGCTGCGGTCTCGGAAATCCCTGAAGTATTTGGTTGGTTGAGCCCCAATTTCGGCTGGGGTAATTGTTTTTAGTCGATGAGGATAAAAGAGTGCCATCATCAAAGTTGACTCGGTATAGGCCTGCTCGGATTTGTTCGGTCCTTTGAATATGTCTCCGCCCGGATGAAGGTACTCCAACAGCCATTTGTCGTACCCGTCCGAGTTCCCTTCCTGAAATAGAATTAGCGTTTCTGCAATGGTACCATAGCGATCGTAGTCATCGCCATACTCGACCATTTGTGCGATTCCACCGGCAGCTCGACTGTGCGCATACCATTCCAAGACGTGCTCGATACCGCGTCCGGTAAAAACGTTGCCGTCGTAAATATTGTTGTGCATCTTTCCCCATAGCATGGCAAACGCTAGTGAGTAGCTGCCGTAGGCGGAACCCTCCCAGGCGCGACCATCCGCGAGTGCACCTCGGTCGAGAATGTACTTCGGAATGTTGGCATTGGTGCGAGCTAAGAACGCTTCGAGCGTCGCACGAGTCTGTTCGCTGTCGAGCAGACTCATCTCATCGCGAATCGCCAAACATCCAATCGCTGCTCCCAGAATGCAAGAAGCAGGGTGATTCTGCCGAGGATACGACTCGAATTCGGGGTAGTATTGCGTCTCGGATGTTGCGGCAGTTTGGCTGCCCAACGCGATCCAGTTGACGATCACCTTACGCTCATCCTCCGTGAAGAGTTCATGCAGCATGTCATACGCCAAAGACGTGTAGATAATGAACTGTGCCGCTTCGTGTTCGTCTGCGTTGCCATCCTCCTTGGCTCGATACTGATTGACGACATCACTCGCGTTCCATTTTTTCGCCATGTCCAAAATGCAGTCGCGCGCGGCGAGACCATGTTTCTCGTAGACCTTCGAGTCGAGCGCATATTTCATCGCGCATCGGGATGCGGCAATTACATTCAACCTCGTAGTTCGCAGCGCTCGCTCCGATTCAGTCCCCTTGGTTTTTGCCATTATGGGTTGCCAGTCTTGCGGTGGTGTCAGGACGGAAGCTGAACAGACATCGATCGCGTCGAAGTACTTGCGGTTCAGGCTCCCAGGCACTTTTACTTTGGCGCGAAAGTTGGGTATCTCTGACGACTTGAACAGCAGATAAGGATGATGCAAGTCATCTGCCAATGCGGCAGCTTGCATCGAAGCGCACCAAAAAAACAGGATGATTATCGCTCGAAAAACTGGCATGATGTTCCTTCTTAGTCGCTAGATCAACGTCGTTTATGCCCCCTGCCAGCTTGCCTGACGGGAGCAGAAGTTTTGGAGTTAGAAACGCTGGAGTCTAGGCTATAGCCGAACCGCTTTCAAAGTCGCCTAACGGCTACACTTTAGAATAGTTGTCCGAAACTAAACCGTTCAGAACCACTTTTCAAAAGTGCTCGTTAGCGCGTCAGCGCTTCATGCAATACGTGACCGTCGGTCTCCATGGCAAGTCCCAACAGGTAAGCAATCGTTGGAGCAATATCCCCATTGTTGATAACTTCCAGTTCCGTTCCTGGCTTGATGCCGGCACCCACCGCCACGAACATGGCGTGCATGTAATCGGGGCGTGGATCGTGTCCGTGCGTCCCTTTGTTTCCACCGGCGTCAACAATGACTGCACCGCCAAGATCATCGGCGAACGAGTATCCAGGTCCTGTCGTTAGTACGAGGTTGGGCGCTTCGGGGTTTTCGTCTGGAGTGGGAAGGCCAAGTTGACTGAACTCGGTTGGATTCATGACCGCCTGGACTCCCTCCACTTCGGTGAGTTCTTTGGTGAGTGTTTCGGTCAGTTCTTCAACGCGATCTTCATCCAAGATATAGATGAACGCCGAACCACCTTGAGCAACGCACCACGCGCTGCGCTGAGTGACTTTATTTTCGTCATCCGCTTTGATCAAGCCGAGTTGTTGGAGGATCACATTCGGACGAATCAGATTCTGATACGCAGCAAAGCCGTGGTCCGATACCACGAACAAGGCAGAATTTTCAGCAAAGCGGGGTTGCTGAAGGGCTGCCCAGATTTCGCCGATGCGCTCATCGCTCTCCGCTACCGCCTGAAAGGCTTGCGGTGTGTTGGGGCCGTAGGCATGTTCGACTCCATCAGGGGTAATCAGGTGCAGTAGAATCAAATTAATATTATGCTGCTGTAACAGGTGCCGCACAGTGTTTGCATAGACGATATCTCGTTGCGTGGAATACTGTTTCCCCCACCCCCACTCGCCCAATTGCGAAATATCGATACCGGCCTTTGCCAGCTCTTCGGCGAACCCCGGCGTGGTGTATCGCGCATGCAATTCCGGCTTATTGGAGTCTGGGATAATCCAGTCGAGCGACTTGGCCCCATTTGAACAAGGCCAAATGATGCTGGCTGTGGACAAACCAGCCTCATGGGCAACGTCGTAGAGCGTCGGCACCTGGATCGACTGATCCTTGGTCAGTTCCGGATCGCCGATATACTTCACCGGGCCGTTTGTATCGCGATTCCAGACCGTGTTGCCGATAACACCATGTCGTGCGGCTCGCATGCCAGTGATTAGGGAGGTGTGCGAGGGCCAAGTAACGCTCGGAAAAGTTGTTATCATCCCTTTTGCAGAAACGCCAGCCGCCGCAATCGCTCGCAGGTTGGGCATTTCTGCACGTGGGTCGCTCAGATAACTGGCCGACAGGCCATCGACACTGACCAGCACTATGTGCTTGACCGGTTTATTGTCTGCCGCGCGCAGGGCCGGCACTGCGAGTACAAAGCAGCAGAACAGAAAGCCAACTGGTCGAAACATATGCTTTACCTGTCTTGGTTAGTCGCGTCGTGTTGGTCGTGGATCGATCCGTCGACCTATGGTTTTTCACGCTAGATTATTGCCTTAGGCAGCTAGCACGGTTATGGCTGGAACGCGCAATTGTGGTGTGGTTTTGCTGCACAGACAAGCATATTCCACGCGTTTTTTGGTAGACATAAGCTCCCACGCATAGCCGGCCAAGAATTCATCCGCGCTCGGGCCTTGCCATCCGTGCTAGTCTGAACTCTTTGGTAGATTCGGCTAGTGTTGTGTACGCCTCAGCGCAGCAATCTGGAGTTCCGTGCGACGGATCGTTCAGGGTTGCCGTGCAAGCATTGGTGGGTGTTGAAGCAAGGCGACCTGAGTTGAACGACAGAGGTCTAGTAGCTCGGAAGCTGTCTGCATCGCGCCGACAAAATCGTCATTGGCCTGGAGCGACAATTCGAGCTCACCGGCCTTCAGCGAAATCTCCTCAGCAGACAGCGCGCAGGCCGTGGACTTCAGTCTTCCTGCCAGAGTCGCCATTTCCTGCAGGTCTTGGCTATCGAGGGCTGCTACCAGTCCCTCCATTTGTGCGCCAATCGAGAGCGCAATGTCGGTCGATTGCTCGTGGTAGGGCAATTCAACGACATGGGCCCGATCGGCGACGATTCTGACGAACCGTTCGACCAGCTCTGGATCAAACTGAGAGCCTGCATTCTTTCTCAGTTCCGCTATGGCTTCATCATTGGTCTTTCCGGTTCGATACCTATGGTCGGTCGTCATCGAGTCGTAGGCATCGGCAATGGCTAGAATTCTCGCGCCGACTGAAATGCTGCACTTTCCTTGCTCGTTTGTTACCGTTGGTTCATCGAACCGAGTCTGATAGCCTTTGACCATATCGGTGAGTGCAGGCGAGGCAAACGAGGAGCGAACGATCTCGCCACCGACTCGAGTATGGGTCTTCATGACCTCCCATTCATCATTGGTCAATTTGCCGGGTTTCAAGAGGATAGCGTCGGGAACTCCAATTTTTCCAATGTCATGTAGGAGTGCGGCCATTTCGAGCGCATAGCAATCGCTCAGCGAGAGCAGACCCTCTGCCGCAGCCACACACAAGTCTGCTACTCGCCGACTGTGGGCAGCCGTCTTTTGATCGCGATAAGCCAGAGCAGACAACAGGGCGGAAACGGCATGATAGGGAATTGCCTCTTTGGCTGGCTTGGGATTGTCTTGAGCGGTAGGTGAGCTCAAAGTCGCTGGATCCGATTCCTTCAAGTCGGTCACCAGCTCGCGGATCTCTGCGGTTATGTCTCCCCAACGAATGACTTGATCCCGCCCCTGACGCTTGGCCACATATAGGCCTTGGTCTGCTTGGTCGAGCATTTCCTGTGGATCCAAAGTCGCCTCGCTAATGGCAGAAACACCCAAACTGGCGGTCACTTTTAGCGTGGCCACAGGCATTTGTGCTTGCGAGACAGCACTACGCAGGCGCTGGGCCACCACGACCGCCTGGTCGATATCGGTGTTTGGCAGCACCACGGCGAATTCCTCTCCACCATAGCGACACAGAATATCGGACTCGCGTAGTGGCGACTGTAGCGCGGAGGAAACGGCCCGCAACACGTCATCACCCACGCTGTGTCCATACGTGTCATTGATCGATTTGAAGTGATCGATATCGACCATGATCGCAGAAATAGGCATTTCATAGCGTTTGGCTGCCAGCCAGAGCGTATGAAAGTTATCGAAAAACGATCGACGGTTCTTGCAGCCCGTCAGTGGGTCATGATTGGCAAGCTGCTCCAAATCTCGATTCTGCCTCTGGATCGCCGCGCTGGATTGATGCAAGTGTTTGACAAGCTCTCCCAGTTCGTTCTTTTTCTTTTCGAGTTGTGTTACATCTTCGAAGCTAGCAAGAATTCCTCGAGGGTCGCCCTGTTCGTTCACGATCGGAGCGGCACTTACCGAGAAGGTTATATCCGAATCCCTAAACCCCAATAAGCTACCGCGCGCGAGCATCTGCGTAGTTTTAGTTTGTTGCCAGGGAAACGCTTCATCCGCAGATTCGCCTCGTCGTACAAACGGAAGCTCATTCACGCTGCGGCCCATCAGTTCTTCGGTACTGCGCCCCGAAGTTCGCTCGAACGCACGATTGGCCAATACCACCCGATCGTCTCTATCGAGGACAAGTATGCCCTCTGCCAGGGAATCAAATGCTTCACGCACCCGTCCAGGAATGACCTTCGAGGGATTGAGTTGCCTCAGCACGCGGCGCAGATAGAAATAGTAGGAGAAAAATAGCGATACTGCCATAAAGGCCGGCAGTACAAACTCCGTCGGTATGCTACTTCCCAGAAATCCCTGCGTATCCGGATCTTGAAAGCGAATCTCGATCAACCCCCACGTTTCGCTCCCAGCCTTCACCGGAACAGAAATCTGTGTCATGGTTGATTGCTGACTCTCGTTGGGTACCCAGCCAGCGCTGTGCTCACCCACCTCCAATAAAATGGGACCATCAAATTTCCGTAAGGCAAGGGACAATACGTCAGGATTGCGTTCTGCCACTGCGACGAAGAACTTATGTAAAGTCTCCTGATCGGTCTCCGTCGCCATGGCCGCAAAGCTGAGAGCCAAAGCTTCGCTAAAATGCATCCTCCCTTTCATCATTTCGACTTTTGGATCGGGCAGCAAGCCCATTGCCCCGGCAACCAATAGACTGCTGACGGACAAGCAGACGAGGCTGATCACGATACGGACTGTGGCTGAAAGTTTCTTCATGAATCTGTTGTAGTTGTTGACGAATGTGGTCCAGCAATCGATGCCAAACTCTCATCTACGGGCGAGCGGCCTTTGTTAGCATGCGCATTCTCGAAGGAGTCGACGATTGGCAATGGGTCAAACGAACACCACGCGGGAATCGACGACATGAAGCTGGCCACGACGGTGCCGCCACGCAACATCCAGACGACATAGCCGACGGACAACGAAGATGTTACTGCGGCCGCAGTGCCCACAATCAGTTGTCGGGTTTGTAGTTCTTTTTGCCATGCCAAGCCATCGCCGCCGCCGTCTGACGAATCAAAGGCGAGCGTTAAGACCGTATCGGCAATGAGACCAAACGAAGTGTAATGGATCGGCCTCGCTGCCGACTCGGCAAGTCTACGAGTCGTGCTGCGCAAGGCGTCCTCTAACACGTTGATAGCAAACGACAAATCCGGGCGCTCGGGCTGTTCGCTACGTTCGGACATATCGCGCGAAGCCGCTGGCTCCGGTGGCTCCGGTGGCTCCGGTGGCTCCGAAGGCAGATAGGCAATACCAAGGGCAGAGCTCACAGCTCCAACCGGCGCGTCGGTCGTGACTGCGGCCGGCACCACAGCAATGCTCGGTGCAACCGTGGTGATGACCTTTGGTTGGGCCTTATCTTGGCTGTTCGACTGTGGGCTCTTTTCAACGTCACTTGCACTCTTGGTCGGGGCGCTTGCTGGAGCACCTGGAGCTACCAAAGTGACTGTAATATTGATCGTCACGGGCGCACTGAGCATGGTTCCGTCACTGGCCGCATACTGAAACTGGTCCGTGCCCGAAAAGCCAGCGTTGGGAGTGTAGACGAAGGATCCATCGGCATTCAATGTCAAACTGCCGTGCTGAGCATTGGCTACCAGCACCGCCGTAAGCGGGTCGCCATCTTCATCAGAATCGTTGGCCAAAAGGCTGGGGCTGCTAACGGTTAAGCTGGATAGCTGATCGGTCTGGAAGTCGCCGTCCGCTCCAGCTATGGGCGTGTCGTTGGCGTTGGTGACGGTCACATGAATCGTCTGCTCATCCACTCCCCCTCGCCCATCGGACACACGCACGATAACGTCGTGGATGCCGTCCCCATTGGCATCGTGGGGGACTTCGTAATTGGGAGCTACCTTGAATCGCAACTGTCCGCTGCTTGAGTCAATCTCAAACCGTCCAGCATCAGCACCACCGATGATGGAGAAAGTTAACACGTCTGCGGGTAGATCCGCGTCTTGTGCAACGACAGTCGTCGCAACCAAGGATCCTTCAGCCGCATTGACGAATGCGATCGAACCACCACCGTTGCTCGTAATGATCGGAGCATCGTTTCTGTCAATGACGGAAATTGTGAAGACTTGAGTTTGGAACGAGCCGTCCGATGAATCAGCGCGAACGGTAATATTATGGCTGGCAGACGTTTCGAAATCGAGCAGCGAACTGTCTGCGAGCGTCACGATGCCCGTCGAGCTGTCGATGGCAAATCGTCCTGAAGCACTATCATCCAAGCTGTAGGTTATGATATTGTTTGTTCCGTCGGCATCACTTGCTAGCGCAGTCAAACCTACCACAACACCGTTGGCAGCATCTTCGGCGACCGCATTGACGGCCCCGTCGCTGTCGCTGATCGCACTGACAGAAAACTCATTGAAATCGGTGACATTGATCGTAAAGACTTGCGTATTGAAGCTACCATCACTGCTGGTAGCCCGTGCCGTGATGTTGTGGCTGGTGGCCGTTTCGTAGTCGAGCGCGCCATTGACCGTCACGACACCGGTGGTGGCATGGATGGTGAACAATCCACCAGCATCGTCGTCGAGTGTATAAGTGATTGTATTGTTGGTCGCGTCCAGATCCTGGGCCGAGACGGTAATACCCACAGTGGTGCCAATCGTGGCGTTTTCTGCTACCGTGTTGGCTGCCGCATTGCTATCGCTGACGGCTCCCACGTCATATTCATCGACGTCGCCAATGGCAATGTTGAAGACTTGTGTGGTCGTACTGGTATCGGTCGAAGTAGCCCTGACGGTGATGTTGTAGGAGCTGGCCGCTTCGCGATCGATGGCTCCGTTGACGGTTACTACACCGGTCGTCGAGTCGATGGCAAATAGTCCGCCTGCATCGTCATCCAGAGAGTAGCTAACGGTGTCGGTACCATCAGCGTCGGTGGCCAGGGCGGTGACACCTACTACCGTACCTACCGAGACGTTTTCCAGCACGAAGTCAGCGGCGGCATCGGAGTCGCTAATAGCGGATACACTCGATTCGTTGACATCGGTGACGTTGATGGTGAAGGCTTGCGTATTGAAGCTACCGTCACTGCTGGTAGCACGAGCAGTGATGTTGTGGCTGGTGGCTGTTTCATAGTCGAGGGCGCCGTTGACCGTCACGACACCCGTGGTGGCATGGATGGTGAACAGTCCACCAGCATCGTCGTCGAGGGTATAAGTAATTGTATTGTTGGTCGCGTCCAGATCCTGGGCCGAGACGGTAACGCCTACGGTGGTACCAATCGTGGCGTTTTCCGCAACCGTGTTGGCTGCCGCATTGCTATCGCTGACAGCTCCCACGTCATATTCATCGACGTCGCCAATGGCAATATTAAAAACTTGCGTGGTGGTGCTGGTATCGGTCGAAGTGGCTCGTACGGTGATGTTGTAGGAACTGGACGCTTCGCGATCGATGGCTCCATTGACGGTTACCACACCGGTGGTCGAGTCGATGGCAAATAGTCCGCCTGCATCGTCATCCAGAGAGTAGCTGACACTGTCGGTACCGTCAGCGTCGGTGGCCAGAGCGGTGACACCTACTACCGTGCCCACCGAAACGTTTTCCAG
>JADYZV010000045.1 GCA_020852965.1 Pirellulaceae bacterium
CCGGCATACCGCTGGCCAAACGCACACCGTATGTCGTCTGCATTCGACGAGTCCAAAGGCCAGACGAGGCGGAGATCATTGCGGTTGCCATCGATAAACCCGTTCCCAACTTCCGCATCCCCTTGCGTCCCACCGACGGCGACATTGTGCTGCAACTGCAACCGCTATTGGATGATTGTTATCGTCGTGGCCGCTACGCTTCGATCGACTATAGCCAACCCCCACGACCTCCACTCGACGAACGCGCCACCATTTGGGCCAACCAACTATTGTGTGATTTGAAACATAGGCCATCGTGAATCTTTGGAGCACGACGGCTTGCGGAGAAGATTGGAGATAGTTTTCGCACATGCGCATTGGAATACTGACTGACATACACGAAGCGGTTGCGGCGGCCGCTGCGGCAATTGACCTGATGCGTGAGCAGAACGTAGACGAAATCATTTGCTTGGGCGATTTCTGCGAAATGGGGACTCGTCTGGAGGAAACATGTGAACTGTTGTTGCGTGAGCGGGTTCAATGCGTGTGGGGCAATCATGATTTTGGATTGTGCGAAGAGGCACGACTGGGAGCAGTCGAAAGATATCCGCCGGTTGTGGCTGAGTTTGCGAAGACGGCAGTGGCAAGGATTCGAATCGGCGAGCTGTTGTTTACGCACGTCGAACCGTGGCTCGATCCGAACGAGATTACCGATCTGTGGTATTTCGATGGCGTGCCTGATACAGCGGAAAAGCGCGCCAGGATCTTTGCTGACCGAGGACGGGCTGACCAAGGAGGGGAGAGGCAAGATTGGCGCATTGCGTTCGCGGGTCACTTTCACACTTGGTTAGCCGCCAAGGAACACGAGTCCCATAGTTGGGATGGAACAACACATCTCGATTTATCGCAGGGTCGCCATTTCGTCGTCATCGACGCTTGCATGGCCGGACACTGCGCAGTCTTCGACACTGATTCTCAATTGTTGTCACCGCTACGAATTCCAGGAGTCGAAGTGGACTGCATGGAAGATACGCTTCAAGGGCCGGTTTTTTCTGCCGCCGCTAAACCGACACCTTTGACCAGCGACCAGTCGTATGAAGCTGAGCCGTTTGCGACGCTGGCTGACGCCATTCGGCACGGCTCGTACCGAGAATCGCTGGATGCACTGCCAGACCGGCTTAACCATTATCAAATCATCGAGCAGCTTGGACAGGGGGGCAGTTCAGACGTTTGGTTGGCTGAACACGTCTATTTGAAACAACAAGTGGCGATAAAAATACTGCGGCAGCGTGCGGCGACTGGGTCGGCCGAGTATGCAGAACGCTTTTTACGCGAAGCGCAGGCACTCGCGATTATGCGCGGTCCCGGCGTACGAATTGTCCAAGACGCGGCAGTTCACGATAACATTCCCTATGTCGTAACGGAGTTACTGGTGGGAAACGACCTTTCCGTTCATGTGAAGAATTATGGTGCATTGACGATCAACCAGACGATGGATCTGTTGGAACAAATGGGGGAAGTGCTCATTCGACAGGAGGAACACGGAATCCTACATCGCGACATCAAACCGAATAATATTTGGGTGCGCGAGGATGGCAGCTATTGCCTGTTCGACTATGGACTTGTTGGCTTCGATGATAGCCTGCAAAAAGTTTCACTTGGAGGGGATCTGGATACCCGAACTGGTGCGGTCATGGGAACGCCAGTCTACATGGCACCCGAGCAAATCAGAGGAGCCCAAGCCGACCATCGCACGGACCTGTTTGGACTGGGAATGACAGCCTATCAGTGTTTGACGGGGAAGAGTCCGCGTACCTTTGAAAATTTGCGATCGGGTTTCCTCGAGAAAGCAGCGATTGTTCCCATCCCATCCGCTCGTGAAGATCGCAGCGATATCACTCCAGAGTTCGAACGCATCCTGCGATCGCTTACGGCGCTTGATCCAGATGAACGCTACGCAAGCGCACAAGATTTTGTACAAGATCTGGAAGCCTACCGATACGGACGCCGGCGTCCCTACGGAGCCACCAATGGTTCAGCTTTCGTGGCGATGCCGTTTAAGCCTTCATTCAATGGCATGTACGAATTTCTGCAGGACGTGTGCGGCGAGGCTCGTTTGGCGGCACGCAAGGTGGACCGCGTGACACAGATGCACAATATCTGGGGACAGATCGAAAGCGAAATTCGCTCCGCGACGGTGGTTATCGCCGTGTTTACACGCGAGGGCATGTCGCGTTGGCCCAATGCAAATGTACTCACTGAAGCCGCGCATGCTCGTGCGGTGGGACGCCCACTGATCGTCCTCACTACGGATCGTGCCGAAAAACTGCCGTTCGACTGGCGACATCTGCCGATCATCCACTACCGCAACACAACCAAGGGATTAGCAGCACTTCGCGAAGAATTGCTCCCTCGTTTGCGCCAGGAATTACGAGATCGGGCGAACCATGCGTGAAATTGTTCAATGTTATCACTGCTTAGTGCGTGTGGTTCCGAACAAGGATCAAACATGTCCTTCCTGCTTGGGTAGGATTGAAGCACTCGATACGTCAGTACCCTATTCACCGAATATCGAGAGGCTTCGTTTAGAAGCCAAAAAACGCACTGCCTTGGGAAAGTCTGAGCGATGGAAGGCTCGCGGTCTGTTTGTTGCAGCCTGGATTCCTATAGTGGGATTGTGGAATTTCGGCTTTCCAAAATATGCATTGGCGTTCTTCCTTGCGAACGCTTCTCGCAATCGGTATGACGTTAGCCGTCGAATTATGGCTCCGAACGGTTTTGTATTGCTCGCGAAAGACCCGCGTCCTCCGGTCGTATTTCTACGGAGCTTTCGCGATGACGGTGCGTACGACCAGAATCCGGTACTCGAGAATTTTTCGAAGCTCACTCCGTTTTATGCGATTACACCGAGAACAACGCAGGAAGAGCGAGTGGCTCTGGCAACATCCTGCGTCGGTCCTGTCGTCGCTATAGGGAGACCCCGCGAACGACTACCCGAAATGGGAGCAGCTCGAATGTACGTTCCCGAGTCTCATTGGCAGAGTACAGTTGAGGATCTGTTGAAACGTGCGCGGTTGGTAATCGTTCGAGTCGGCCCTTCTCAGGGAGTCGCATGGGAGACTGAAACCGCAGTCCGATTAGTGCCGCCAGAGCGGATCGTTTTCTACTTGGAGGCCGAGAGCGACTTGGCGGAGTTTGTGGAAGGTAAATTGCCTATACCTATTCCTAGGGCGTTCAAGATCAAGCGTTTTGTGTACTTCGACAACAACTGGGATCCTCAAAGCGCATCGCGAATCCAGAAGGTACTAAAAAGCAAGCGGATTTACCGGATTAGAGTGCCAAAGGACCTGATCGTAGTCTATTGCGTCTGCGCGTTATTGCTCGCCTGGATTTTGTTTTGGTGAGATGATCGAGGCATAGTTTACCTAGCGGAATAGTGCTTTAGCACCGACTTTTCGGTTTTGACCTACAAACAACGATGGCACGCAACCATGAAACGCGAAATTCGTGTCGATGCAGACTGAATTCCGTTGGACGGTGCGCTGCGAGTTGGCTGGTTGGCGATCGGCGAGGAGTTACAAAGAAAGGGGACTCGTTGCCTCTCGTCCATTACATAGCGGATTAGGGGCGAATAAAGGGACTCGTTACCTCGTCCACTACAAAAAATGAGAAGTTTCGATCTCTTTTGGGAGTTGTCGTCGTCGGTCGGATTGGTTGTCCATTGATAGAGTAGTGGCAAAGTTTGTCTTTGCTCGAACGACTCGGTTTCGCTGGAGAAGAATCATGAATCTGAAGCAAACGCTGCTGTGTGCAGTCCCCGCTCTGCTGGTCCTAGCAGTTAGCAGCACCGTTCGTGCTCAATGGGGCGGAAACGATACGCACTACCATGTGGTTCCACATACCACAACGCATACGGACTACGTCCCTCATGGAAACCACTATCATCACGTGCAACATACGCAAACACACCTCGATGTTGTCCCGCACCAAACGTTTCGCCCGCAATATCTGCCACAATACCAACCACAGTATCGCCCACAGTATCAACCACAGTATGGCGTGCCGCACACGACAACGCATGTTGACTATTATCGCCACAACAATCACTTCCACGCTGTACCGCACACGACCACGCACTACCATCCGTGGTAGTGGGAGTAAAGCGAGTGGTGATAAGATCGTAGTGAAATCGATGGAAAAACGAATCGCATCTGGCGGAGTCTGCTGCTAGGTGCGATTTTTGCGTTTGGCGTAGCCGTTCATGGTAAACTCGGGGATTGAATCGAGTGTAGAACCATTGTCTCCGTGGTTTGCCATTGCTGTAGAACCATTGTCTCAATGGTCTATCGATTTGCATCGCTTAGCCGCGTCAAAACTCTAAACGATTGGGGACAATCGTTCTACATACCAAACGATTGCGGACAATCGTTCTACATCCCAAACGACTGGGGACAATCGTGCTACGTTCCAATTACGAAAGCAGCAGATGAGTGAATCGATTTTAAACGAATTCCGCCAAGCTCGGTGCAGGGTCGACTCGCTGACTGCCGAAGCGTTTTGGCATTTGAAGGGGCTGGGGGTTGACTCAAAATTGTTTAGCGAGCTGTTGCAAGTAGAGCATAGTCTACGTTTAGAGCAATTCTCGAGCACGGGGGACATGGATGCGACGGTAACACGGTCGACCGTGGGGAACGCTAACAACGTTCGACTCGCCGTGGGACCATCGCTGCCGGAGCGATTTGGTCGCTATGTGGTGAAGGGAGCCATCTCTCAGGGGGCCTTTGGAAGCGTCTATCAAGCCGAAGATCCGACGCTCGGGCGCGAGGTAGCGATCAAGTCCCCCAGAGACGATCGGGCACTGGACGAAGCGGCGAGGGCTGAGTTCGAACGCGAGGCGCGCCTGATCTGTCGCTTGGAACATCCACACATCTTACCGGTCTACGATTTTGGTTTTTCCGACAACGGACGGCCCTACCTGGTATGCAAATTGGTGATGGCCCGATCGCTGGCCGAGCGCATCGAGTCGCGAGGTCTGAATTTCCATGAGACGACTCGAGTTGTAGCGCAGATGGCACGAGCGCTTCATCACTCGCACCAGCATGGGGTCGTACATCGCGATGTCAAACCCGCCAACATCTTGCTGGAGGAAAGTGGCCATGCTTGGCTGGCCGATTTCGGTTTGGGACTCGAATCTCCCAAGACGGATCTATCCCAGGATCGCTCAGGGACTCCACGCTATTGGAGTCCAGAACAGGCCGAAGCGAACTCGCATTTGGTGGACGGTCGCAGCGACATCTTTTCGCTGGGTGTCATCTTGTACGAATCGTTAACGGGCGTGCATCCGTTCGATGGCACGTCTATAGCCGCCCTCCTGAAGCGTTTGTTGGAAGCCGACGTGCGACCACCACGACAGCTCAACGATCGCGTACCACGAAAGTTGGAAGAAGCTTGTATGCGCGCTTTGCGCCGCAACCCACTGGAACGCTACTCCACTGCAGCCGATTTCGCCGAGGACTTAGAGGAAGCGGCGACCTACCAGCCGCAGCCAATTGACACATCGAAGGTAGAGCTTTCGCCTGCGTTGGAAAGCTTGTTGGAGCGATTATCTGAAAACACGCACGAGATCTGGTCGCAATGCCGCATTGCGGAGGGCTGGATCGTCGGTAGCACTCGCGATGATAAGAAAAAGACTCATCCCGATTTGGTGCCCTACGAGCAACTTTCCGAAGGCGAAAAGGACTACGACCGCGCCGTCGTGCGTGCTGTGTTCAAGGCTGCCATCGCGCTGGGGAGCAAAATCACTCCACCTCCTAACAAACAAATCGATTAGTTGCCTCGCTTCTCGCTCGAAAATCGAATATTCTGTATTAGCACCCTTTAGAATGTTGGCCACATTTGTGAGAAATTCTGCCCCAGCGTGTCATTTATGGAACACTAATCTTCTCTAATCGAACACTAATCGTCAGGATGTCGTCGTGGAGGGCAGGCAGAATCATGGTTGCCAGAATGATCTCACTTATACAGTGAGAAGTGTTCAGAGCTCACTTAACTCCCGTGGGAAAGTCGCACGCAACACGATGCACTCTATTACGATTAAGACCGAGGATGCCCGCACCGCGAAATGTGATGTCTTTGTATTGAAGTACGCTCAGGCGTTTTTCGGTGCGGACTATGAATTAGCTGATGCTTTGGGGATGACGGATGAGAGGCTCGATCTGCCGACCGGTAGCCATTTGTTCGTGACTGGTTCAAGCCAGGGCTGATTGCCATGCTGGTGGCCAGGAGGTGCGGGGAAACAATCGGCGGACTTCGCCGAACTGCTTGGACCAATCCTCACTGGTGTAGCGATCGGACAGATGAAACAATACCAGCTCGCCAACCTCCGCACTCACAGCGATCTGCGCGACTTCATCCGAACAGAGGTGAAAGTTCTTTACCGCCAAGTCTAAATCCTGGTTGGCGTAGCTATTTTCGCAGACGAGCACATCCACGTGTTTGATGAACGCGACCAGTTCTTCCATCTCGACATCGTTGGGACGAAAATCGGTTAGATAGGCAAAGCTTGCTCCTGGCGTGCTCTTGAGCAATTGTCCACGCAACTCCGCGACGTTGAACGTCCGCTCACCAATAACGATGGTTTCGCTGCTGGGGGTGTCGTCGATGGTCGTAACTTGTTTGAGCCACGGGCCGGGCTTGAGCCCAAGTTCCGCGAGCTTTGACGTCTCCACATTCCAGCGATCTGCCTGGCGCACCACGTAGCCTGCACTGATGCAGCCCGACCCGTGGTCGAGCTCAATGGCTGAAACGGTTAGTTCGGGCCAGGCGTAGACAACTCGGTCGATCATCGGCTCGGACGTTTCCTGCGTGGGCACGCGGAATTGATCTTTGGTCGCGAACTCACAGCGTTCGAGGCGGTTTCCCCCGAATTCCGTCACAGCAACTTTGCCTGCCGCGTCGTCGACCAAGTTCCAGGTGTAGGCTTGCATCCGATGTTGGACGACGCGTCGGGTATCGCGTGGCCCGAACATGCGCAATGGAGACTCGCTGCGGTTATAATTCAAGCGAAACATGTAGTCGAAGCCGCTCACATGGTCCATGTGAAAGTGCGAGAAGAAGACCCCGTCGAGCGACATTATGTCGGCGATGGCAACACTATCCAGGCAGCCATAGCCACAGTCGAACAGCAGCTTATGAACCGCCTTCCCCGAATCCACCGATAGGAGCACCGCGTTGTCACGGCCTGGCTCTCCCAGAATTTGAAAGTTGATCATGTGTGCGTCACTTTGCGAAATGTTTTCCGGACATGGAACTCGCTTCAGTGCGCAAGCGACCGAAGATCGATAACTAGACAGTGTACCGTCGATTTGGTTCACTGACCTCAGCGATTTGAACAGCCGAATTGCTCTCCCCACTGCATGCGCTCCAAGCCAACGCCCGCTGCCGTTTCTTGACGCAACTGGGACAACGCGTTCTTCGCCTCTTCGCTCGTCAAGCCAACATGCCGCAGCAAAGCGTATGAAATTAGTCCGGTGCGGTGAATCCCCGCCGAGCAATGAAGGTAAAGCCGAGCTTGATGGTTCAATGCATTTCGAATTTCGTCGAACATTTGAACGATCTCTGCCCGTCGTTCGTCAGGTGGAGGGTCGCCAGAGACTAGCGGTAGCCAAAACCATTCCAGACCGGCTTGTCGCACATGATTGCCGACGGTTTCCGCACCTTCAGATTCCGACAATAGCGTCATGACATGCGTGGTGCCAATACTGTGCATTGACTTGATCGTCTTGATTTTGGGACGATGACCGATTGCCAAATGACCTTCGAGAACAGGAACCCAGGCGATGGATGACTCTTTGGCAACGGCTTGAACTTTCCGAAGCTTGCCCATCAATGGCCCAAGCACCGCTCGCGAGGACTCGTTGCGAGCCATTTCTGTTTGGATTTCAACGAGCAATTCGGTTATCGACTGGCCGTACGAGTCGCAATCAGTACGCTCAAGTGCAGCTTCGGCTTTTGCTAAAAGTTATCAATCGGCTTCATTGAAATATGTCCTTGTGCGAAAGACGCGTTCCGTCACGAGCAACTTGCCAAACATCCGCTGACAATACATCCAGCGCGGTCAGCCTTCCACCGGTGACACAGGCAGTGTCGATGCAGATTAGATGGGCGGCGTCTAGGGTTTTACCAGAGTCCTGGCTGCTGTGGCCGACAACCGCGGTCTTGCCAGACCAATGCGGTGAGGGGATGCCTTCGGCTAGGTGCTTCCAGAGCAGAGTCCGCTCGTCGGTTTCAGCCAGCGGCAAGCTGGGATCGTAACAGGCATGAACAAAGAAGTGTGTGGGTGATTCAAAAAACAGTCGGCAGTGTTCTAGGAAATGTCGATGCGACTCTGGGATGGCTGCGGTGTCTGAATCAGTGCCATAGGAGCCGAGAACCGTCTGGCCACCAAGGCTAAACCAGGCACCGGCGCTCAGGTCGCCACGCAGCACGCTGCGCATTAGGAAATCATGATTGCCGAGCAGCGGGACCAGATTGCAGCGTGCCTGCAGTTCGATTAGAAAATCCAGAGTCCCTTTCGAACCGTCTCCTTTGCCGACGTAGTCGCCCAGCGTGATCAGTGTGTCGTTGCGTTTCAGCTCAATTGTGTTTACCAATTGGGCTAGCGCTTCGGTACAGCCGTGAATATCGCCAATTGCTATTGTTCGTTCGTTCATTTGCTTCCAAAGGCCCACTCTAGAGCGACTGGAAATTCTTCGGACCAGAAACTCAGTTCGTGGCCGCGATTTGGTCGGATCACACACTCGTGTGGGATGGAGTGTTCGCGCAGGAAGGCAGCGATGGCCTGGTTATTTTTCTTAAATGGTGTTTCACGGTTGCCAGCGGCCAGGTAGTAGCTGGTATCCTCGACGGCTGCCAAAGCATCGCGACTGATATATTCCATTCCGCCAGCGACTGAAAAGGCAAATATGCAGCTAAAAACTTCGGGGTAAGCGGTGCTCATCGTCATCGCTAGGGTACCGCCGTTGGAGCATCCCCACACGGCGGTTCTGCGGCGCTCGAGCTTGAGCGAGTACTCGCGGCAGGCCCAAGGTATCAGTTCGTCAATCACAAACGCTTCGTGCGCTTCAAAGATGTCCGTGTTGTTCCCAGCTATGTACTCCTTCGAGCGCAGTTGCGGGTCACTGTGGACACCGATCAGCGCGCAGGGTGGAAACGTTCTTGGTGAGAATTGCTGCACGGATTGCCCGAGAGTGGGAACTGCTTGTCCATCGAAACATAACACGACAACTGGTGCTGCGGTCTGTGGTCCGGCGAGCTCGCTATAGCACGTTACCCCTCTCGGCGGCGACAGATGTTTGCTGGGAAGTTCGTAGTTCCGTAATGAACCAAGCATGTGGTCTCCGAGGTGTTTTTCGTAGATTGTTGGGCATACTGAGCGGTTTTTACGGGCAACTTGAAAACTAATCACGCGTAAGTTTTCATTCAACTCAACCGGCAGCACCCAATTGAGTGTTTCGCTTATTCGTAAGGCAGTTGGAGTACAGCCGTTATTACACTGACTCCCCCTAAGTTCCAGTTTAGCACTTTTAGGAACTGATATTGGCACAAAAAAGGCGGCCCGCGACAATGGTGATTGAACCTTCAAACTTTCAATCCCTTTGGCACGGAAGCCGCCCAAATGAATCTTACCCAATCGTTCGAGGTTTTGCTACGCTCGTTTGTACCCGTCTTCACCGAACCAAGCTTTCAAACCTTTAGGCTGATGATGACGGGGTGGATTCTTTCGAACCGGCATCGCTACGTCACCGACCTGATCATTTCCAGCGACTCGACCACCAACGGCCACTTTACGGACTATCATCGATTCTTCTCACAGGCAGTCTGGGACATTGACCGTCTGTGGAGGTTGCTCGCTCAGTTGATAGTCGGCACGCTTGTCGGCCATGATGCTGTCATCATTCTCGCGGGAGACGACACGTTGTGTCGCAAGAGAGGCTTGGGCAACTTTGGAACGGGCATGCACCACGATCCGCTCAGTTCATCGAAGTCCAAGAAAATCTGTCACTGGGGACACGACTGGGTCGATCTGTGTATCGTGATCGCCAACCCTTGGTGGGCTCCCTCGAAAGTGTTTTCGCTTCCCATCTGCATGCGTCTGTATCGCAATCGACAAGGATTGACCAAAGGCAAAAACAAGAAGCCCAAAAAGATATCAGCAGCTCAGCAGAAAGCCGCTACGAAAAAGAACAAGCAAGCCGCCGCGAAGAAAAAGTAAGCCAAGCTCACAAGCGAGAAAAATCGTCAGGGAAGCAAAACACCCCATAAAACACGCCCCGAATTGATGGCTGAGATGATAGCGTTGGTTGCTGCCTGGTTCCCTGAACGTCGCTTTCTGCTGGTCGTCGATAGTCTCTACAGTGGCAAGAGTGTGTTGCGGACGCTGCCGAGCAACTTTGACTTGATCGGCCCGGTGCATACCAAGGCTGCGTTGTATGCACCGGCCAGGAAGGAAACAAAGACAAGGCGAGGTCCGTCCCGCAAGAAAGGGGATCGACTCAAAAATATCGATGCTTGGTCCAAAGATTCTTCACGTTGGCAGACTCATCACTTTGATCAATACGGCTTACATGGTTCGCTTCAGAGCAAGACACGAACGGGATTGTATTACAAGGCGGGCAATGATCGATTGCTTCGCTTGGTGCTCTCGCGTGATACGGTGGGTGCTCGACCCACTCGGATTTTCTACTGCACCAATATCAAATTAAAGCCTCGTGAGATACTATCGTTGTTCTCGCTTCGCTGGTCGATCGAGGTAACTCACTTCGACTGCAAGCAGTACTTAGGACTTGAGGACGCGGCCAACCGCACCGATGGCGATGTTCTTGTACAGCCTGACGATCGTGTGGTATGCAACCGAAGGGAACAACGATTTCCAGATTCCTCACCGACCTTGGTACTGGTGGAAAGTGGAACCGAGCTTCGCGGACGTGTTGACGACTTTACGCCGTAAAAGCTGGGAAGATCAATTATCGCAGGTATCGCTCGACACAACCCAGCGAGATAATAAATTGGAACTGCTAACCTACCTAGCAACGCTCGCAGGATGACCTGCGAAAAGTGCTAAACTGGAACTTAGGAGCGTCGATGACATTGGCGTCGGGGCGTGAGACGATCGCGCCACGGTCGAGTGTGCTGGTGGTAGTGTTGTAGCCGTTGAGCATAGCGAGTTGTGCGTTGCGAAGGGCTGTTTCGGACTCGGGGTTGAACAGCGGCCTCGACATTATAGCCGCTGGCCGAGACGTCGGCACATGGTCTGATCAGGCCAGCGCTCGGGTCGAGCGTGTCTATTTCAGGTGGCAAGCGAGTTGTCATAGCGACAGAGCAATTTCTGATTTTAGGAATTCGAAAACTGTTGCTTTTCCATCCAAACGTAACGTTGGGCGATTGGCGTACCGCTTCACGAAATCTGCGGCGTAGGCAAACCCTGGCCATTGAGACCATCCGTTCGAGAAAGCACGTCGCTGTTCTCGAGAGAGCCATGACACTCGAAGGCGGTGAGTTGAGGAGCTTGCCTACAGATTAGTGTCAATTAGTGAAGATTGGTGTTCCAGATCGACTTTTCTTGAGAACACTTATCCTCACTAATCGAACACTAATCTCCAGGAGGTCGCAAAGCCTGATGCGTATTCTGGTAACTCGAAGGGGGTGATAACCGCAGGAACTATGCCGAGCAAAGCATTCAGATTTAGGCAATTTCCAATATAATTCGTCGTTCGGGCGACGGCTTTCCCATTGAATGGTTGGCAGCAACGGCTGGGGCTTCTGTTCTGCGACATGCCGAGTTGGTCAAACCGGAGAGTATGCCATGCCGAAACCGCCAGAATAATAAGTTAGACTATTGTGCTTTCAATCCTCCTACTCACACAGACCTATCGCAGGCTCATCATGTCCAAACGCATTGAATTATCGCTCGAAGGAAACGTAACGGTTGCGACGCTGAAGGACTGCAGGCTAACGGATGAACTGATAATCCACGAGTCGATCAACGAGCTGGTCGAACTGGTGGCCAGTCGCGAACATCCGCAGGTAATTATCGACTTCACGGAAGTTGAATTCCTAAGCACTGCGTTCTTGGGGGGACTGATCTCAGTTAAGAAATCAGCGGCAACGCACGACACCATGCTGAAACTGGCTGGCATAAGCGCGTGCATCATGGAAGCGATTTACATTGTGGGTTTCGATCGCAACTTTGATATCGAGCCAACCGTCGCTGGAGCAGTGAAGGCGTTTAAGTAATGGCACGCGAGCCGATAAAAACTTGGTGCTTCGCGGTGGTCGTAGTACGCAAGAATGACAAGTACTTGGTGGTACAAGAGACCAAGCACGATCAACTGTGGTACGTTCCGGCGGGTCGTGTCGAGCCCAGCGAGTCGTTCGAAGAGGCGGCAGTGCGTGAGACATTGGAGGAAGCCGGAATCCCCGTTCGGCTCAGCGGCATTCTGCGCATCGAGCACTCTCCGAAATCAAAGGGGGCTCGATTGCGTGTGGTCTTTGTGGCTGAACCACTGGATGATTCGCTGCCGAAACAAACACCGGATGAAGAGTCGCTACAAGCGCGTTGGGTAGCGGTCGAAGATTTGGCCAATCTGCCGTTACGCGGTATCGAGGTGCGGCAACTGTTCGAGTACGTTTCGGAAGGGGGATTTATTTATCCACTCTCCCTACTGCAGCGTGAGGGAAACCCATTCTAGTGCAGGAGTATAGGGGCTACGGCATTTACGATGCGGAGTCGTGCTGAGGCTGCAGGGTACGAAAAGTGTGTATTATCAAACGGCAGTGCGACGGATTTGCACCAAGCACATGTCGTCGAACTGCGTCTGGCTGTCAATGAAGCGATCAACTTCTGTGACGATGTGCATGACCGCATTCTGCGAACACTGGAAGCTGTCTCCGACCACGGTAGTCAAGCGCTGCTTCCCGAAGCGACTCAAATCGGGCGATTCCGCGTCGGGGAATCCGTCACTGAATAACGTGATGCTCTCTCCAATGTCGAGCACGATTGTCGACTCTGCGTACTCTTCGGCATCGAGTACCCCAATCGGACAACGAATAAGGTCCTGGCCAATTGCTTCAACGGAGCCGTCTGCCCGACGCAGTAGCGGTAGTTCGTGCCCAGCGTTGCTCAAATGAATCGCACCGCTCTGAGGGTCAACAATTGCGATGAGCATGGTAATGAAGTTTGGCGCGAGTCGCCGATTGAGTCGTAAGAGTGCCCCGGATGCCGTGTGGCAAACCTCAAGGCTGGTACGTGTCTCAGTGGCGAGGCGCACCATGGTTAGGGCGGCGGGAACCCCTTTGCCGACCACATCGCCAAGTACGATTGCGTGGCGACCGTCTGGGAGTGCAATATAGTCGTAGTAGTCACCGCCAATGTGCCGCGCAGCGCGATAAAACCCAGCCACATCGAACGTCGGTATCTCCGGCGGTTTGGAAGGCAGATACTGCAATTGAATGGCTTGTGCGCTTTCAACATCTCGGCGAATTAGAGCGTCGTGCAACGCAATTTCGTGCATCGCCGCAAAATTCATGGCTAAGGAGAGTTGAGTTGCCACGGCAGCCAGCACATCGAGATCGTGGCTGGTGAAACAGTTGGAACGCGTAGCATCCAAATGAATGATGCCGCGCACCGTTTCGTCGGTGGCTACCAATGGCGCGCACATGACGGATCGCAACGCGAGTTGTCGAACGCTTTCGGCGTCCGCAAAATCCGATTGAGCATCGTTCGAAATGATGGCTTCGCAATGCTGCACGACATGTTGGATCAGCGTCCGACTTATGCGAATCACACTATGGGAATCATCATGTCGCAGCTTCCACCACTTGGGAACAAATTCTCCGCTTTCGAACGAGCCTATTGCGACACGTTCTACGCTAGGGAAAATTTCGAGCAGGATCGTAGCCGCCTTTTGCAGTACTTCATCAATTCGCAATGCGTTGCGCAGGGTGTGCGTAATTTGCATTAACGCGATTAACTGCTTATTGGCTACCGCATTTCGCGAGAGACTCGCAAGCGAAACGGACTGCGAATGGCTTAGATTGGTTTGCGATTCTCTCAGATCCAGGAAGCAAGTACCGTCGTTAACTTGTGGCTGTAGTTCTAGGCTAGTCCGGAACGCATACTCGCAGATCTGGAGTTTGTCGCCAAGGTCCAGGTTTACCCAACCTTGGCCCGAGATGTCCCGATGGTTGACTAACGTACCATTGTGGCTGTTGTTATCCCTGACTTGCACATAATTTCCAGCCACGCGAATTTCCGCATGCAACTTGCTGACTCGATCCGATGCTAGAACTAGATCGCAATCGCTTTTGCGTCCAATTTTCGAAATTCCCTCTCGGAGTAAAAAGTCTGTGCTGAAGTTCTTTGATTTGAGATACATTGGTGTCGTGCACCTTCAAGGCATGAAATGTATTTAGCTTAGTTTTGACCTAGGTGATTACCTTCTAGTTTATAAGTCGCGAATTCACCGATTACAACGGCGTTTTGACCATGATAGCATGGCAGCAAATGATTCATGAATTCTCGACGAATAGAGATCGGCCGTAGGCTCCTGGTCAAACGCCAGGGGCGTGTCGGGGTGAAGTACAACTCTATAGAATAGCGATTGAGTGGATCGAAGTAGTTTCTATTGCTCCGCACGCACAATCACATTTCCATTCACAATTGGAGAATACCGATGTCGCACTCTCGCCAGCTCTATGCGCTGTTGCTGATAATACTCTGCTTGACCATCCCCGAATACGCTCGAGCCCAAATCGAGAATTCGGTGGGAGTGGGGGGGGAGAACGTTGCGGCGGATGTCAAGAAAATACAAGTCTTCCTGAATTCGGTTTCCGACCTTTCCGGTGGGCCCGAGCAAAGATTGGACGAGGACGGGATAGCCGGTCCGAAGACGATCGCGGCGATTGAGCGATTTCAAAGGATGCAACTGGGCTTTGAAGATGGGCGAGTCGATCCCCAGGGCAAAACCGAGTTGCGTCTATTGCGGCTTAACGGAATGCACGTCGTTAGAGGAGTGGCCGACACGGATGACGAGAAAAAACTGGCTGAGTTTACTTCGGCATTTGCCAGTATCGTCGTTTCGGTTAATGGTAAAGCGGTATCGATAAGGCCACCATATCACATCAATGCGGGAACCCGAAAGGCCAAGGCAGAGGCCAATCGGCAAGCTAGTGCTGAGGTTCGCAAAATCATTTCCAATTCTATCGGCGCCTACGAGGCAACCAATGGCAAAGCTACTCCCGATCAAATCCGAAGTTTCTTACAGGCGGCGATCGACGCTGGACTTGTATCGCCCTTGACTCCCGATGGAATGCGAGACTTTTTGGCAACCTATGGTATCAGCACCGACTGCTCCGGCTTGGCTGCTCGAGCATGTAACCTGCTTCATCCAGTCGACCCACTGGACGTGGTTAATGGAGCCAATACCGCTTACTTAGCGAAGCTACCAAGCGTGGTGTCTCCTGCGGAGCTCAAGGCGGGGGACATGATGGTAAAAGGTGGATCTCATGTTCGCCTGCTGACAGACGTGGATGTGACACCCGCTGGAATAGAGTTTACGACACTGGAATCGACGGCCAGTAAAGTCTTTCCAAATGGAAACGGGATTGGCGAGCGAAGGTGGCGATTTCCAAACGTGCAGGAGTTTACACAACTCCACGAAATGATCGGAAGCGAGTTCGTTGAAGCTTCGGCGGCAGATCAGGCTTACATTTATACATCCAAAGAGTGAGAACCACCTTCAGATCGCAACTCGATCGAGGAGCCAGTGCTTTCATAGCACGCTGAACTCATCCTTCGCATTATTTGCGGGCCACAACGGTTTTTTTCCCACGAGTCACGCTAATGAATGCGAATCCGAAAGGTATAGTTCACATCGCATGCGGGGAGGCCGACTGTCAATTGAGGTCCGTGACGGTTGCGGTTGCTGAAGTAACTATTGCCGAGCCTATGTTCATTCCAGTTCCCAGCGAATTGCCGACACCGCGACATGTTGCGATTGTCGACCGCAGTAGCGGCAATCGTATTGTCACGGCCATTGCATTGGCCAGGCCAGCCACCTCTGAATCCTTCGCTCGACGAGCAGACCACCGACCACCATATGGGCCAACACCATTCTGCGAGAGTCGGTGCGTGCTGCAGGCCGTGCTCGGGGGCAGCGGTACTGCTGACACCAAGTTTCCGCTTGGCGTGGACTTAGGGGAGGGCCAAAGCGGTGATGAATCGCCGCACTCCAAGAATCCCCGCACTCCAAGACTACGAGCCGGCAGGTATAAGGCTGGACATGATCTCGGCGGCTAGGAAGAACGAGCCGGTGGCATAGACGATACTTTCGGAGGGAGCGATGCGGCGGGCGTGTGCCCACGCGGCTGCCGGAGTATCGACTGCTTCAATTGGCACCGGTGCCTGGCGCGTGCGCGACCAACCGTCCTGCAATTGTGCGGCGCGCTGCTGAAGCTCGGATATCGGCAGCGCCCGTGGGTTTTCGCGATAGGCGGTGAGGACCAAGCGGCTGGCGCGGGCACCGAGCAACTCGAGCATGCGAGACCAATCTTTGTCGCGGCTTGCAGCAAACACGATTGTCAAATCGCATGCGGGGAAGTGATCGGCGAGCGTTTCCAAGCCAGCGGTGATCGAAGCGGGGTTGTGGGCGCTGTCGATAATCGACAATGGACTGCAACTGACAATCTCCAGGCGCGCTACTGGCTGCGTCGTCGCAATGGCACGCTGCACCTGCGCACGAGGGAGCTTCCAGCCTTGCTGTTGCAATACGTCTAACGTGGCTAGTACGGCGGCGATATTGTCCGCTTGGTGTCGCCCGAGTAGACGCGTCTGCCAGCGACCGTCGAAGCTGTTCGGCGGTGATTCGCTGTTGGAGGAGGGGGGGGCGGCCTCGGCGGTTGGCGTGTGTTGGAGCGGGAGGGAACCGACGGCGGAGCGTCGGGCCACATTCAGGGCAGTTTCCGCCTCGGCGGCTGGCGAACATTCGGAGGGGGAACCGACGGCGGAGCGTTGGGCCACATTCAGGGATTGGTAGGTGAGTTCTGCGCGCAAGCGCAGCAGCGAGTCTTGGTCGGCGTCTTGTTGGGTATTTCGGAGGGGGAGTAGTGCTGACCAGGCGACCTGGAAATCGCGATCGATCAAGTGTAGGGGGGCCTGTTGGGCAGCGGCCACTTCGATAATGGCAGCCCGCGCTTCGGGTGCGCGGGTAACGCACACCACCGGAATGTGAGGTTTGACGATGCCGGCTTTTTCGCGGGCGATCGAGTCGAGCGTATTTCCCAACTGGGCTTGATGGTCGAGGCTGATCGAGGTCACGACCGACACGGCGGGAGAGCAGACATTGGTGCTATCGAGCCGTCCACCCAAACCGACTTCGAGCACGACGGCTTCGGCCCCTTGTTGGGCAAAGTGCAAGAAACCCATGGCCGTGGTCAGTTCGAAAAAGGTGGCTCGCTCCCCTCCACCACTCTCCAACTCATCGGCGGCCAAGCGCACGGCCGCAGTCAACTCGACCAGTTGAGCGGCAGTGCAACTCCGTCCTTCGTAGTTGATCCGCTCCTCCAATCGCAACAGGTGGGGCGACGTGTACAGTCCGGTGCGTTTGCCACAGGCGCGCAGGGAGTCGGCGAGCAGGGTTGCCGTCGTCCCTTTGCCTTTGGTCCCGGCGACATGCACAATCGAGTAGCGCTGGTGTGGATTGCCGAGTATTTCCAGCAGTTTCCGCATGCGGTCGAGGCGATAGTAACTAAGCGTGTAGGGAGCCGCGCCGATCTTTTCGTAGTTGATCCGGCCATAGAGGTAGCCCAGCGCTGCGGAGTAGTCGGCGCAGTGGTCGGCGGGGTTATCGCCGTCTGGGCGCGGGAGATCGTGGATGATGGCGGGCACTTTGTGAAATAAACTCCCCAAAATGTGTGATGGTTGCTACTGCTTGCGGTCATTTTCGCGCATATTTATAGTTCTCACAAGCTCGCGCGGCAAACTCAGTGAACCGAGCCTGGACGACTTTCGTAAACTTCCAGTGTATGCAGTGGACGAAGCTACGAGTCCGTGGCCCATAACGAAATACAAGGACTCGTGACCTCGTCCACTACGCTAAATTCAAGCTTATTCCTCATAATCAATACCAACTTGCCCATATCCACAAGGAATTGTCTTTCCTATGAGCGCCTCGACCGTTGCTGAAGCAGAAAATAAGGCATCTCCCGCTACGGCGTCGGATGTTGTCATTGAAACACGGAACTTGGGTAAAATCTATCGCGATTTTTGGGGCCGCAAGAAAGTCGCGGCACTCAAGGCGCTCGACATAGAAGTGCTCAAAGGGGAGATTTTCGGCCTGCTCGGCCCCAATGGCTCGGGGAAATCGACCACGATCAAGCTCATTCAAGGTTTGTTGTTCCCGACTTCGGGGCGTGCCTTCGTGTTTGGAAAGGATGCTCGGGACGTCACCAAAAACGAGCGAATCGGCTACTTGCCCGAAGAATCTTATCTTTACAAGTTTCTCAATGCTGAAGAGACACTCGATTTTTATGGTCGCCTGTTCGATATGCCTGCCGAGTTGCGGCGAGAGCGGAGCGAGCAACTGATCAAGATGGTCGGCCTGCAACACGCGCGGCGGCGACAGTTGAAGGAATACTCCAAAGGGATGACTCGCCGGATCGGTTTGGCCCAAGCGTTGATCAATGAACCAGATCTGTTGATTCTGGACGAGCCGACCACCGGGATGGACCCCATTGGTAGCCGAGAAATGAAGGATTTGATCGTGCGACTGCGGGACGAGGGGAAAACAATATTGATGTGTTCCCACCAGTTGGCTGACGTGCAGGACGTATGCGATCGAGTGGCCATTTTGCACCAAGGCGAATTGCGTGAGCTGGGACGTGTGGACAGTCTACTCAAGGTTCGCGATGTGACCGAGGTTCACACCACGCAGCTTTCTGACGCAACCAAGGCGAAGATCGCCGACTTGATCCGTGCCGAAGGGGGCAAGGTGATCTCGATGGACAATCCGACCACCACGATGGAAGAGCTGTTTTTGGACATTGTGCAAGACGATCGGCCTGGCCAGCGCCCTAGCAGCAAGCCGGCGACCTAGAGCTGGCGAGCATTTTATCTCCTTTCTGTTCCTTTGAATTATCTTGAAATTGTCGCCGTCAAATGCGAATTGAACCTGAACAAATGTGGAGCTACTTCGAGTGGCTCTTTTACCATTACGGGCTGTTGCAAGGAGTGCTGGTGGCGGTCGCCCTGGCCGCACTTGGCTTTATAGCCTGCTATCTGATTTCCATGGCCCGCTATGGGCCTGGCGAAGGCTTCTACCACGTGACTCGGGTGATCTACGAATTGCTCGCCCGCGACTTACCTAGGACTTCCATGCGGCGCATCTATGCGCTCGGTCGCTTGGCCTTTCAGGAAGCGATTCGGCGGCGCGTGCTGGTCGTGATGGCGGTATTTATCGTCGGCGTATTGTTTGCTGGGTGGTTCTTGGACCCGAGCTCCGACAACGTGGCGCGACTGTATATCAGCTTTGTGATGACAGGCACCAGCTACCTGGTGTTGTTGTTGGGACTGTTCCTGAGTTGCTTTAGCTTGCCTGCGGACATCAAGAGCAAGACCATTCAAACGATCACGACCAAGCCGGTGCGCTGTACGGAAATTGTGATCGGTCGCATTCTTGGCTTTACCGCCGTGGGGACCTTGCTGCTAGCTGGTATGGCTTTTTTGAGTTACCAGTTCGTGAGTCGTGGAATCAACCATGAGCACGAAGTCAAGGACATGGCCAGCGACGGTATGAGCGGTACAACCAGCTACGATGCCAAGCACCAGCACCAATTCGAGCTGATCGAGAATGAAGATGGCAGCATGGGTGGTACTACCGATGAACAGAAAGGACACCGCCACGAAGTCGTAGTGCGAGATGTCGATGGTCAGCGAGTCGTGACGCTTGGCAAACCCGAGGGTTTATTGGGAGCCCGCATTCCGGTTTTCGGCTCGTTGCAAATAACTGACCGCAGCGGCAATGTTGGCAGTGGATTGAACGTCGGCTACGAATCGGAGTATCAGAAATACATCGAGGGCAATTCGTTGATGTCCGCAATCTGGACTTTCGACGGCGTCTATCCAGGTCGCTTTGGTGGCGGGGATTCGCTGCCACTTGAGCTGAGCCTGAAGGCCTTCCGGACTTACAAAGGGGATATTGTTACTGGCGTGCAAGGGGAGATCATTCTCAAGAATCCCGATGGGCGTGTGGAAAGCGAGCGGCGTGGTTTTGTGGTGAAGGAATTCGCCGTCGATCACATCGAAATTCCGCGTAAAATATCGGGCTCACGCGATGGGCAACCGGTCGAAGTGGACATCTTTGATGACTTGGTCTCCGAAGATGGGCAGTTGCAAGTGGTGGTGCGTTGCAAGGACAACGGTCAGTACTTCGGCATGGCTCAACCCGATCTTTACCTCCGTGCGGGGGACAGCACTTTTGGATGGAATATGTTCAAAGGCTTTCTCGGTATTTGGATGCAGATGGTATTAGTAATATGCTTGGGAGTCATGTTCAGCACCTTCCTGAGTGGGCCGGTAGCCATGGTGGCGACGATGACCTGCCTGATGCTCGGCTTCTTCGGTAATCTGGCGCTGGATGTGGCGACGGGCGATCTGCCCGGGGGTGGACCGATCGAGTCGTTGATTCGCATGCCGCTTCAAACGGGAGCGATGGTCGACTTGGACCTTGGCAATGAAGTTCTCGAGACGGTGATTAAGGGGGCCGACCAAGGTATCATGTATACGTTGGTGTCGGTGTTCCAAGCCATTCCACGGTTTGGGCAGTTCAACACGGCTGACTTCGTGGCCTATGGTTTTAATATCTCCGGTGGGCTGGTTGCGCGGCACTTGACGATGACTTTGGCCTACTTCTTGTTGACAAGTTTGATTGCATACTTCTTTCTCAAAACTCGGGAGCTGGCGGCCGCATGAACGTAGTAGTCTTACGTCGTCGACTGTTTTATATTTGTGCCATGGTGCTGTTGTTGGTGCCGCTCTATTTCTTGGGAAATCCGTCGGTGCGAAACCCCGATGGATCGGTCAAGCAGTCGGGAGGGACGTTGGCGCAGATTCGAACCAATTATGATTTGGGCCAAGGTGATTTGGGCGAGATCGATCCGGCTAGCGAATCGATGCGTTTGGCCACGCTCGGGCTGCGCGGGGTGGCTGCCACCATCCTGTGGCAGAAGGCGGAGTACTACAAAAAAGAACAATTCTGGGATCGATTGTCGGCGACGCTCAATCAAATCGCTGTACTGCAACCCCACTTCGTTGAAGTCTGGGAGTTTCAGTCGCACAATTTGTCCTACAATGTGTCGGTCGAGTTTGATGATTACCGGCAGCGTTACCAGTGGGTCAAACGCGGCATCGAGTATCTGATCAAGGGGAGCAAGTTCAACAAGCATCGCACCGAAATGCCCTTTGAACTGGGGAACTTCTTCGGCAGCAAAATGGGGGTGGCCGACGAGAAGTTGCAGTTTCGCTCGCTGTATCGCAATGACAATAACTTCCATGAAGAGGTGCTGGATAGGACCGGTATGGACCTGACCCAACCCGAGGGGCTAGGCGCCGATCGCAAACCGGACAATTGGCTGAGCGGTCGCTTGTGGTTTGAACGGGCGTACGCCATGGTCGACGCAGGCTCCGCGCCGGCCCGCAGCGCGTTGATGTTCTACGTAAAAGGCCCTCAATGGTTGATGAAAAGCGCCGAAGCGATGCAGTCCGAAGGAACTCTCGACGAACCGGCACGCTATGCTTGGCGACGGGCCGGGCGAGATTGGGACGCATTTGGCAAGCGCAATATCGTCACCACCTTTGGCGATACGATCTACTTGAAGGAGACGGCAACGGCGAACGAGAATTACGATAAATTGAAGCGGCAGTTCGAAGAGTTTGCTGGTGAAACCTATCAACGGTTGCTAGCCGAGCGAACCGCCCAATTGACACCGGAAGAGATCGTCGCCTGGGAAAAGCCAGAACTGGATCGTACCTTGGATGAGATGTTCATGGCCGCCAAGGTTGAGACTTTGTTCACCGTTCCGCCCGGTGAAGTCGCACGCGCGCTTCCTGAAGAGAAACGCATCGAGGCCTTTGAATTGGCTCAGCGATTATCGGCTGCTAATGACAAGATCCAACACATCGAAATCTATACCAACCAGGTCAACTATGCCTATTGGGAAACGCGCTGTGAAGCGGAGCAGGAAGATGCTGCCATTCTAGCGCGGACCAGTATGTACGAAGCGAATCAGATGCTCGATCGAGGCGAATTGGATGCCGCGATTGCCAAGTACGATGAGGCTTGGAAGGCCTGGGCTGACCTGTTCAACAAATTCCCCGCGATGATGATCGACGACGCGGCTGATGAAGTGATGGCGTCTATCGAGCGCTACCTTCGTCTGCTCGACCAACCCGACTTGCCTGAAGATTTCGCGCTGAAAGATTTCGTCAAGTTCACAGATATGTATCAATCCAACCAAGCAGATCCGGCCGTTATGCAAGTTATGGCGGTATGGCCGGACCGCTATCCGGGACGCAACTTCTTGACCGAGCTCTTCCGCAAACTGGACGAGCAGGCGAAATTGGACGAGCAAGCGGATTCCGCGTCGGATGAAAATGCCCCAGAGGGAACCGACCAGACGGAGGAACCTACACCGGCCGATTCGAAAGAGGCCGCCGCCGAACAACCTCCCCAACCATCTGAAGAGGGTACGGAAGCGGACGCCAAGCCGAATGCGCCGACAGCGGAAGCGACACCTGCGGCGGACGCCAAGCCGACTAGCGACGAAAGTACGACCGACGGTGGGGTTTCTATAGCGCCTCCAGACCAAGGAAACGCGCCGAGCCCCAAAAATTGAATTGAAGGTGGGTCATTGATTTCAGAGGCAATGACCCTAAACTAGAAAGAGAACTTCAATTGATGGAGCTCGCTCCCGCATGGACTGTCCTGCCGGAGGTTGTGGTTAGGTCAGGACGAAAGCAAGTTTTGGATCTTCGGTAGCCTGTGCCTACCCTATACGTTGATAGACAGATTTTTTTGGAGAGAATAGCGATGCGTTGGTTTGCTTGGACTTTGATGTTGGCTATCGCGACGAGCGTTGGTTGCAATCAGCCGGTAGAAACGATTCCTGCGGTATCACCGGCAGGTAGCAGCAGTGGTACCACCGCCGATGGCGACCACGCTGATCATGATCATGCAGAAGGCGAAGGGCACGATCACGATGCGGATGGCGAGCCATCGGCCGCGAACGAAAAAGCGGAAGTGATTCGCTTCGTCGCTGACAAACGCATTAGCGTTCCAGAAATGATGTGTCCCTACTCCTGTTGGCCTGCCGTCCAAGAGACGTTGGCTGCTCAGCCCGGTGTGGAATCGGTGCAGTTGGCCAAGCAACCCGATGGAACCCCCGAAGGCGAGATCAAGGAGCGTGTCGTCGAATTGAAGTTGAATGGGGATTTCGATGCCGATGCAGCCATTGCCGCTCTTGCTAAAGCCAATTACGAAGCCGAGCTGGCTCAATAGGCAACGTCGACAACGGTGCAAAAAAGCGACTGAATTAAGAAGCGGCTGACCGACGGACCGGTCAGAGTCTATGTCGCGAACGGATATTGAAAAACCGCATGGGTAGGCCGATAAGCCGGGTTCTGTCGCGCGAACGTCGAGCACTTGGCTGACGTCGCGGTGATGGTCATTTATCTAGGACTACAATTGCTCGTAGCCTCGAGCGATCTACCCGAAAGTGGTAACGATCCGAGCCGAATCGTAGCCCCGCGTTTCAGACGACAAGTCGCTTGAGACGCGTGACTTCCCCTCTGTTTGATCTTGCTTCGGGCGGGGTTTACCAAGCCAGCCACGTCGCCGCGGCTGCTGGTGAGCTCTTACCTCACCGTTTCACCCTTACCACGCACTGACCTGGGTCAGCCGTTCGGCGGTTTGCTTTCTGTGGCACTTTCCCTAATCTTGCGATTGGTCGGCGTTACCGACCGCCCTGCCCTGCGAAGCCCGGACTTTCCTCTCCCGAGCTGCTCTTAACAAGCAGCCCAGCAGCGACCATCTAGCCATCCCATGCGGAGTTTAGAGTTTAGCCCAACGCCTTTGAAATCGTAACCCTCCGCGTCAATAAGGACGTGTGAGGCCGTGTTTACAGCGACGGATGGTCAGCGATGAGGCTGTTCCAATGGTCGAGTAGCCACTCTTCGTGCTCGGCATTGGCGGCGAACTCGACTGCGCGCCCTCCCGGATGAGCATCGCCAAACGGATAGCGGTATTGATTGTCGCGCAGTAGCAAGCTACTGCGGGCTATCTTTTTGAAGCCGAGGTCTCTCAATTCCCAATCGTCCACCGGCGGAGGCTCTGTCGGCTCGTGGTACATCAAGACCAGCGATTGATTGCTCGAAATGCTGCGTAACGCCGCGTCGAGCAGCGGTAAGCGGTCGGGGACTTCGGGGTGGATAAGAAATTCATGGACGAAAACTAGATCGTCGACCATATCTTCCAGATGTAAGTCTTTGCGGAAGCCGTTTCTCTTCTTGCTCATCAGCGTTTCGTAGACCTGTAGCCAAGTCGACGAGGCGGCGTCACATAAATGGACGGGGCTGAAGCCGAGCGTTTCAGCTAGAAACCAATCGAGTCGCTCGGCCCACACACGACCGACGATGTACTCGCTGTCCAAGTCGTCGTGAGCAGAATCGATCGAAAACTTCCCGGGAGCGACTATGTCGACCAAGATCGGTACCACGAAGTCACTCTCACTTTCACGAGCGACTGGGATTCGGCAATTGACATTGATTTGCATAGGATTACCTAACGCAAGCTGGCTGGATGAGCACCGTCGCAATTCTGTTTTTGTGTTTCCGCCATATTACTTGCCCGCGTGGTGATCGCTAGTCTCTCGCTTGGCTCGGTCACAGATTTCTGACGAATAGCGGTGCGAACTCATAAAATGCTTCTCTATTTAGCCAAGTATTGCTGGGCTAGATCGCAAAAGGCATCGAGCTGGCTGGAACGCCAGGCTTCGTCTTTTTGCAACAATTGCTGCATTAGCTGAGCCACGGCGGGGGCAGCAGCCATGCTGGCCCGCGCATCGAGCAAAAGTGCGCGCAGACGCCGTGACAAAACATCTTCGACGCTGCGAGCCATTTCATGCTCGACCGCCCACGCTACCTGCGCGGTCAAATAGGGAAGCTCTGGGACCAGACGCGTCGCGTAATCCGTCTGTTGTTCCATCAAATCCAGCAAGGCATTGCGATCGGAACCATAGATATCGAGAGGATTCTCGCTGGTCGCCTCCCAGTCGGTTCCTGCAATGTTGGAGGCACCATGCAATGGTAGTTCGGCCGTGCAGGATGCCTTCGGGGGCAATCCACCCACGCGCGCGGCCAAGTCCACCACGTCTTGGCCCATCTTGCGATAGGTGGTCCACTTACCACCGATGACCGTGATCAATCCACTAGCCGAAGTAAGGATCTCATGCTCACGCGATAGCTTGGAGGTTGCCGTTTTCGAGGAGTGACCCACCAGTGGTCGCAGGCCAGCGAAGACCGAAAGAATATCGGAGCGTTGAGGTTGTTTGGTTAGGAAACGAGCGGCATGCTCTAAAAGATAGTCGATCTCTGTCTCCAGCGCTTCGGGCTCGATGTTGATCCGTTCGACACGATTGTCCGTCGTCCCGAAAAGCGTTCGTCCATGCCACGGGATGGCGAACAACACTCGAGCATCGTCGGTGTGCGGGATGAGCATAGCCGATGTGCTCGGTAAGAATTCTTGCGGCAATACGATATGCGTCCCTTGACTAGCTACGATGCGAGGAGCATCGTTGTTCGAGCCACCGCCCGCTGGCGACGCTTTCGAAGGTTTGTCGGAGTTGGATTCCTCGAAATCATCGAGCTGCATGATCGACTCGCCGAACACGCCTGTCGCATTGACGACCACTCGTCCACGCAGTTCGAATTCGTTCCCCGTCTCAGTGTCTCTAGCGACGACTCCGCTCAGTTGTCCGCGCTTGTTGCCACGATGAATCAGCCGCACACAGGGAGCGTAGTTGATCGGCACTCCCCCTTGTTCGACCAAAGTTTGCGCCAAGGCGATCGCGAGCCGAGCGTCGTCGAATTGACCATCGGCATAAGCCACGCCACCATGCAGGCCATCGGCTTTAAGAGTCGGCAGGGCAGCTAGTGTTTGCCTAGTACTCAACAAACGCGAGGCCTCGAAACCAAGTCTCCCAGCCAGTAGGTCGTAGGCTTTCATTCCTGCGAAAAAATAGTAGCGTCCTCCCATTTGGTAGGAAGGGATGACAAACTTACGCGAGTGAACGATATGCGGTGCGTTCCGGCGCAAACGACCGCGCTCATGCAGTGACTCTCGCACCATCTTGACTTGCCCCTGGCGCAAGTAGCGCACTCCGCCGTGGATCAGTTTGGTCGAGCGGCTCGATGTCCCTTTGGCAAAGTCATGGGCTTCGAGCAAAGCGACGCGATACCCTCGGCTGGCTGCGTCCAGCGCGGTCCCCAACCCGGTCGCACCGCCACCAATGACGATGATGTCCCATGGATCGCTGTCGGACGTCAGCGCGGCCAGCATGGCTTGTCGATTCATCGGAGCTCTTTTTTGCAACAACTTTTTGGGAGAATTCGTATAATAGCCTGAACCGTTAGCGAGTGACAGACCTGGGCTGACCTTAGATTTTTGCTAGAGGCAAATAGAGTTATGAATACAATTACACGACGTTCGTTTGTGTCAGGTACTCTTGCTGCAGGAACTGGCTTGGCGTTAACACCACACAGTTGGGCATTCGAGACGGTGCCTCATCAGCATAGTAACGCTCCGAACCTACTCAGCAATCCGACACTCGACGGGATAACGGGCTGGACGCTCAATGGTGAGGCGGCTTACGCCGCCGATCCGACGCGCACCGGGATGGGATCGGTCAAGCTCAAGACCCACCCCATCGATAGGATCACATCCAAGGCATACCCTGTGCTGCCTGAGAGTACGGCAGGCTCGCAACAAAACCAACTGGTCGAGGGCAGGTACTACACCTTCTCGTTCTTTATGAAATCGGCCGACGGTCCCAAGTTTGTCTTTTCTCAAATCACCGCCCTGATCGATGGTGGCTTCCACAGGAATTTTGCCGGCGCGTGGTATGGCAGCGCGCGAGACGGCGACTGGGAAGAATGCGTTTTCATTTTCCAAATACCGACTGGCGAGGCGATTACTGAAATTACAGTGCAAGTCGGAGCCAACGAAAGCACGACGCCGGATAGTCTTGCCTACGTGACCGACTTCTACCTGGGTGAGGGAGCCCGCTTTCGTGATCCCCCCTCGCCCAAGCGCCCCTTCAACGGAGAACAGGTACAAATCGACGAATTGGGCAATTGGACCATTCAAGGCAAAGCGCGGTTTCCCGTCTTTCTCTACACAAACTTGAACCTGCCTGGACGTACCCCCGAGTTCTACAGCGGGCACGGCGACGCCAATATATGGGCAACGAATATTGATGGGATCAAGCGGACTTGGGAAGCTGGATTGCATTCCTTAATCAGTCTAGCTCAGTACACCATGCCCAATCACAGTTGGGGACTTTCCGGCAACACGCAACACCTGCAAGCGCTTATCCGCGATATCAATCAACAGGGGCTCGACGAGGCGGTGATCGGATATTACCTCGATAACGAACTACACAACGAGGCATTTTATGAACAGGTGCGTGTGCTTAAGTCGATTCGCGATGTCGACAGCCAGCGGCCGATCTACATCCTTCAGGGCTCCTATGGTATCGCGCGCACCTACGCTGCGGCTGGAGTGCAAGACGTGACGGGAACCTACGCTGACTTCGGAGGCGTGGCTAAAGGCGACTTCGATGGTGACCAGAGCAGGCTCGCCGTGCTGGAGCGTCTGTCGGGACAGACTACACCCGTTTCCGTAGCACAGTTCAATGACGCCCTCGAATCCAAGGATTTGAGAAACCGACTGGTTAACGCAATTTTGGCTGGTGCGAAAGCGATCGGCCTCTTTATGGACGGTTCAAAAAATATGCCGTTTGAGAAGTGGGAGTCGTACGGTGAATTGCCAGAAATTCGCAGTAAACTGGCGGAGTTGTTACCGGTTATCCGCAAGCCGCATTGGACCTTCACCTCCCAGGAAGTCAAGTTGATTCGCGATTCGCTGTTGAGCTAGCTGCAAGGGTTTTATCAACAACCGACGAGATGCGCAGAGTCCAATTCGACGCGCTAGACCTTTGAATCATTAAAGTTCTACTCTCCAACTGCGTGATACAGCGGCAGGACGGCTTGCAGCAAGAAGCTCAGCAGCAACAGCAGTGCAACTAGCACCACAATTCTCCGCCACCAGTTCGCGGGCGCGAGCGGTTCATCGTATTCGTCGATCGAAAATCCCCCTTCTGCAAATTCTGGTGCAGCGTCTGGATCGGCCCAGTCGTTCTCATCGACGGCGTGGCAGTGATGGCACGACCGCGCACCGACTCGCAAACTCTTTCCGCAGTGGGGACAGTCGAAGAATTGAATTGCCATGAGCAAACGAGTTTGGAGATGGAGGAATCGGATACGAATTGACTGCAGCGACAAACGAAGGACTCATTGTAATTGCGCTACAGCCGTCTAATAGACCAGATCTCAATCCGCGAGAAATGGTTACCGAAGAAAGCGACTGTTTAACCGTGTCAGCGCTTTCAGCGGTTAAGCGGACCAGCTCTCCGGCCGCGTGTGACGGTTTGCCGAAGAAAGAGTTTTTGGAAGCCGTTCGTACCATTCGCTAGCACGGATAGCAAGGCCGGAGCACGGATGGTAATGCCAGCCTGTTCATGAGTTCAATCGTTACGGTGGGTCGGTATGCGTTGCTCCTATGTTTAAGTCAGCCCGCAGGCTAGGGGCTGCGTTTGCGTGCAGTGAGGGGACTGCATTGACTGACGAATGCACCGGTTTGCGGGATAGATTCCGCATGGAATTCTTTTTCACAAGCCCCTATTGTGTAGGGACTTGCGTCGCAAAAAGGGATGGCTCGAATCGGTTGTGGCACAGGCTTTGTATAGGAGGCGAGTGGCGTCTGTCTACCGTCCACCCACAAGGACCCCAACCATGTCCCAGACAAAAATGTCCCGGCCCAATGTTACCCAGCCCAATGATCTTCAACTCGGTGCGCAGCACGCTGACCAGGTCAGGCAAGTCGACCAGCCACCAGTAGTGCTGGCTCATGTGGCCAGCGGGCGACAAGCGTCGTTCCTGGAGAAGTTTATCGATAGCTTCTTTCACGAAAACAATATTCGCTGGATGCTCGTGATCGGTGCGGCCATCGTGTTCGCTTCCAGCTTGATGCTGGTTACCCACGAGTGGAGCTCATGGTCGGTGTCGATCCGCTATCTGACAATCGTCGCCTACACTTTGGCCACCTACGCTTTTTCGGAGTTTGCTCGACGTCGGCTGGGCTTGCAGACCACGGCTCGTGTAATGCAAGTCCTCACCCTGCTGTTGTTACCGATCCCATTCCTGTCGCTACAGTGGTTGGGCTCAGCGACTTGGATGGGCGTGGCGGAAAGTGCGCTACACGCCGTGCTGTTGATATTGCCTACGGCTGGTTTGACATGGATTGTAAGCCAACGCATTTTTGAAAACTTGCTACGCGGCCGGCAGCGCACGTTCCACATTAGTTATTGCCTACTCTGTGTGGCCGGTGCAATGCCTGCCCTATATCGTGTCAGCTCGATCGACGAGTCGCTTTTGTCGTGGCTGGCCGCAGCGGTCTCTGCTGGACTGTGGTTGGTGATGAGTATCGGAGTTGTGAAGGTGAACCGCCACGTCTTTTGGTTAGCGGAAGAACATCGCTTGCCTCGCATTTTCGGCTTCTTCCCTATCGCGCTGCTCGGTGGACAGTTCCTTCTGCTATTGGCTTGCAAAACGGCTTGGTCGATTCATGTTGAGTGGTTGGGTTTGGGTTGCGTGATGCTGGCGACCACTATCTTCGCGACGGGGCGTGCCGTAGCCCAAGTCTTCAAGCGACGCACGGGGGACTTGGTGCGACCACTTCCCTGGCCAATCGTGCTGCCAATTTTCGTAGCTCTGGCCACGCTGGCGCTTGGCGTTGGCGTATCGTTTGTCGGCTTCAGCATCACGGGTCCGACGACCTACGCCGTGGTACCGACAGCCTTGGTGGCAGCCGCTGTACTGTTATGGGCGGCCTATGAAACTCGCCATGCTGGCTTTGTCTGGTGCGGTTTGATACTGTTCGCCGTGGCCTATCAGTGTGCTCCCACTCTCATGGCCGACTTGGTCGCTAGCCTCAAATCGACTGCCGCTGCGGCAGTTAGCGAAGAACGGCTGCCGATCGCCTTTTATGGCTTGACCTATCTGCCGCTGCTAAGTCTATTCGCCATCGCCAGTCGTTTCATGGCCGATCGCGAGCGAACCGAGTTCAGTCGCCCCTTACAAACCTTCGTGACTGGCATGAGCCTGGCACTGCTCGGACTGTCGCTGACTCACTTAAAAGCCAGCTTGCCAGTGGCAGCCATATCGGTAGCCAGCTTCACCGCTATGGCCGTTTTGTTTCGCGATCGGCGATACATCATCGGTTCGATCGTGGCTTTGATCATCGCCACCATAACATTCGTACCGGTTGTCAATGCCATGCACTGGGCCGTGCTACCCGAGCGACATATTCTACTGGCGCTCAGCGCGCTGGTCGGACTGATTACTCTAGTTGGGCCACTGGATCGTTGGCTGCTTCGCATCCCTCTGCCAGCCGAAACGGAACACTTCGGATTGGTAGGCCCTGATGGCGAGCCTCGCAAAGTGCTGCAGCTATGCGTTGTCTTCCTGGGATACGCCCTGTCTGTGGTGTGGGTCGCAGTATCGCTGGCCTACATTCTTACGCGTGATCCGCAATGGAATGTGAACTTCGCGGGGGGAGTCTTGATGGCTAGTCTCGCGCTGCAGACGGTGCGGACGAAGCGCTACGTCATGGGGCTCAACCTGTCGATTCCGGCAGCTATCGCAGGCTTGATCGAACTCATCCAGTTCGGTGGAAGTACGCTGACAATTATCAGCTCGATGTCGATCGCCGCGGCGGTGTTAGCGATCATCAGTTGGTCGGTACTGAGTCGACTTCGACTTCGACATTGGTCGCTCGCACTGAGTGCGAACACGTCCACAAGGCTCGCGGAAGCACTTAGCCCCCAAGGTAGTCAGATGCAGATGGTCGGAGCGTTTGTGGGACCGCTGTGCGACGTCAGCTTGATGGTGACGCTGTGTCTGGCTACCGTTATTCATCTACCGTTGATTTTGGTAGCCAACGTCGCGCTAAGCCCGCTGGTAATACCGGTGGCAATCAGCATGGTCGTGGTGGCTTGTATCGCTATGGCGGGAGTACTGCGATTTCGCAGCCTGGTTGCCTTCAGCGTAGTTGTCTTGCCGCTATGGCTCTCGTCCCTAGTCGTCTCGCTTGCTCCGGCCTACGCAACGTACGCACTGCTACCGCTCATTTGGAGTGTTTCGCTGGCAGGCACACTCGCCTTGGGCCAACGCTTGATTGGCGATGGTTTCGACAATGCGGTAGCGGACCTAAAGCAGCGCGACGAACTCGGCACTACAAGCAGTTACTTAAGCGCGGCTGGTCTGCTGACAATCCTGTATGGCAGTGTGTTCTACTTAGACGTCTACACTCTGGCGGCGGCAGTAATCGCTGCGGCTATGCTGTGGTACGTCAACCGCCGACGCTTGGTTGTCGATTTAGCTGGCTTGGCAATTATTGCGCATGTGCTCAGCTTCTATCTTGTCGAGATTGCGCTTGGCAATCGTGGCTGGGTGTTCGGTATCGATGCGCAGCAGTGGCTAAGCTCGGTCCCCTTCCTCATGCCGCTGATCGTGATGGGCGTGGCCCTGTTCGATGTCCCATGGGCCAGATTTTCACGCACCATCGCAGATTCATGGATCGTAGGCATGCGAGTGCTTTTCGTGGGTGGGGCCGTCGTTAGTCTGATGCCGGGCACGTGGCAACCGCTCGAATTCGGCCTATTCGTAGCATCGATGCTTGGCATGGCTACGGTTGAATTGCGAATCGCCGTGCGGCGGCAGGTCGTTGCGAATCTATGGACCGGTGTAGCTTCAGCCGTTCTGGCCGTAGTGTTCTTAGCTGCTCAGGGAGTGGTTGTGGTCGGTATGGCCGCAGGTCAACTCGCATTGTTGAGCGTGGCAATAGTGGCTCTGGCTCTGTCGCGCAGGATTACCAACCATCCCCATTTCGGCTTCGCAGCCCAAACATGTCAGCAGATCGGCCTAGCCATCCCGGGGTGCGTCGTACTGCTAAGAATGTTTGCGAGCGTCTTCGGAGGGATTGGCCCAACCGAGTTGGGACCGCAGGCGGCGCTGAACACTATTGTCATGTTGGCGGCAGCCGGGATCTACTTCTATCACGGCACGGCGGCTCGACAACGGCAGTTCGTCATCTTGGCGCTGGCAATCTTCAATCTCGCGTTAGCGCTCGCCTGGCACTCGCTGCAATGGTACGACTTGCAATTGTATCTCGTCCCATTGGGTGTGTCGGTCATTGCATTGGTCGAATTATTGCGACGAGAAATCCCAGCTAATGCGCACGATTCGCTGCGCTATGTCGGTGCCTTGACCATCCTCGTCTCGCCGATGCTCGAAATTCTAGGCGGAAGCTGGTGGCATCTTCTGTCGTTGTTGGTCCTGTGCGTGTGCATTGTGCTCGCCTCCATCGGCTTGCGACTGCGAGCGTTGGTGTTCACGGGGAGTGCCTTCTTGCTCGTCGACTTGGTGGCAATGGTAATCCATTCGAGCTTCGATCACCCACAGCTATTGTGGATCACAGGCCTGGCGATCGGAGGAGGAGTCATTGCCCTGGCCGCAATTTGCGAGAACCAGCGCGAGCGATTGTTAGATCGAATTCGCCTGATCTCCGCAGAGCTTGCCACTTGGCACTAGCAGCACCCTACCGTCTGGTGACGGTAATTACAACGTGAAACGTTTTTCTGTCCGTAGCAACTTTTTGAAAGGTATTTCAAATGAAATGGCTCAATCAATTTACACTGGTCATGCGTTCCAACCTCACGACGCTACGCGAAAGCGTAGAGAACCCCGAACGGCTACTGCATCAATTGGTGATCGACATGGAGCAGGAGCTCGACAGCGTCCGCTCGAGTGTGGCGGAAGCGGTGGCGGACGAAATTCAGATGCGCAAACGTGCTGCACGCGAGCGCGATGAGGCGGAGAGCTGGATGCAGCGTGCCACCACGGCCATGAAGCGCGGAGACGAGGCTATTGCCAAATCGGCGTTGCAACAAAAATTGTCAGCCGCCACACGTGCCGATCGATTGACCGCAGAGCATGCAAAGCAACAGGCCGAAGTTGCCAAGTTGCAAGATGCCGTACGCGATCTGGAGGACAAGATTCGCCAAGCCAAGCAGAAACGGACTCTTCTCACCGCGCGACTGTCGCGAGCCAACTCGACGCAGAAGATCCACACCGCCCTCGATCGTACCCACAGCGATTCAGCCATTGCACAGTTCAACCGCTTGGAGGATAAGGTCGATCGTCAAGAGGCGTTGACCGAAGCCTGGGAGCGAATGGATGGCAAAGATCCCGACGCGCGTGAACTCGAACGACAATTCGAGGCCGCCGAACGTGAGCAGCGATTGCAAACCGAATTGGAATTGCTGAAAACTCGCATCGAGCCGAGTTAGTCTCGGACATAGAACAGAGCTTGGTGATACAAAATTCCGTATTTGCTATTCTGCCCTTCATTATTCTACCGCGAGTCGAGACAAAGCGTTGGCGGAATGATAAGAGGCAGAATGAGGAAACGTGTTTCGGTGTTTCTTGCGTTCAGCGAGAGCTGGCGTGTTTTGCTAGCCGTATCAACGCAAGAAAGGTTTTCTTGAAGCCGAACGCGGACTTGGGCAGCATGCCCTGTGGCGAATAAATACTTAGGGCCAAGATGCGACGACTTGCGATGCGACTAATAAACGAACTGCAACAATTGTGGCGAGCTTGGCAAAAGCAAGATCGCATTCGCGCGGCGCCTGGCGTCGGTAGCTTGTTGAGTCTACAACCGGGTCGGCAAGTGCTCGTTCGACAGGCGATCTACCTGATCAGTCAGCGCGCAGTGACGACAAGCGCCACTACGCTGGAAGTGACGTACACTCTGGTCGAACTCGACCGAGAACCAGCCGCACAACTCGGCGTTTCGCTCGAACTAGCGCGACCAACTCATGGAATGTTAACCTTCACACGGGATTCATCTACAATGGAGCTGTTCTATGAGGATGTGAGTGTGCTAGCAGAAAACACCGTAGCGACCGTCGCCAGACGGTAGGGGCCTGCGATCTGGCGAACGCAGCTACCTTGGATTGAGATCGGGCGGCAGCATGTTTGGACAAGTTGAAATCTTTCTACTGGGGCTAGCCACTGTCGTCGATACCGTGCTGCTGCTGGTGATGCTCGAACGCGTGAATCGCCCGCTAGTGCCGCTGTGGCTCACGCTGCTCGCGCTGGGGACATGGCTACTGCACTCCGCGAGCTTTTTCCATGCACTACTACTAGATAGTGAGGCGGTGGCAATCAACGAATGGGATCGATTGTGTCGTTGCCTGATGGGGCTAGCTCTATTGCTGCTGCCTTCGACCATCTTGCATGCTTCGGTACGGCTGAATCATAGCGGATTCGATCCGCGCGCTAGGTGGTCGATGGGCTACGCGATACTCTATCTGCCACTTTTTTCAAGTCCGTTTTTTATGTGGCGCATCGCTCGCGATGCCGACGCCAAGTTCTTCGACAGTGTGGCCCCCTTTGTCAATGGCTATCTGATCTGGATGGTGCTGGCCATCACCATCTCGGTTGGACTGATGCTGCGCTGGCGCAATACATTTGGTTCGGCGACCAGGAGTCATGTGTTGCTGCAATTATCCGGTACACTCGTCGCGCTGGCGACGTTGGTATTAATCTACGTCTATGTGGCCCGCGGAACTGTTGGAGAACCCTGGGTGCGTGTGATGACCAGCTTCTCACCATCGGTGGCAGTAACGCTTCTCGTGTGGCATACCCTGCGGCAACGTTTGATGCCACTGGTAGTCGAACGGACGTTGATCTACGGTGCTTTTCTAGTGGTTGTCTTGTTAATGCATCAGCTATTTGTTCGCCCGCTCACGGACATGCTGCAACGCAAGTCGAACGTCGACTTCATGATCCTTGAATTGGTGTTATTGATTGGGTTGGTGTTGGTTTGGAGGCCTCTGCGCCAGCGATTTTCGGAGGCTGCACGCTCGTTGATGAGTAAGGACTCGCTGCATATCCGCGACAAGACTCGACAGCTTTCGCTACAGTTGTCCCGTCACGCACTCCAACCCGCCGATGGAATTCGACTTTGGCTAGAGCAAGCTACCGTCGCCGACATCGACGTCGAGGCGGCTCGTGTGTGGTTGAGTAACGATTCTAGCAATGCGCGCACGTCGACTTCCGTTGGTGATCATGCGCTTATCTTCGCCGCGCTGTGTCAACAGGAGAGTCCAGTGCTGGATCGCAGCTCAGTCGCCAATCGAGAACTCTGCCAAGCGCTGGAGCGAGTGGCTGCCATGTGGGCGTTTCGACTCAATTTCCAGTCGGTGCAAGGTTTGGCGCTATTGGGCAATCGCCGACGCAACGATCGCTTGAGTGACGAAGCACTCACCGCTCTAGCATTGCTGATGGAACAATTTGCAGTGACGTTGCACAATCGCTGCGTCGAGCAGCAGCGAGCGACGGCAGAACGACGAATGATGCAACAAGAAAAACTTTCGGTATTGGGTTTGATCGCAGGCTCGCTAGCTCACGAACTACGCAATCCGTTGTCGTCGATTCGCACCATCGCTCCCCTGCTCGCAGAAGATTTGCCCAACGAGGACCGTCGGCAGCGGGATGTCTCGATTATCATCTCGGAGATTGACCGCCTGACGCAGACAACGCAACGCTTGCTCGACTACGCCAAGCCGGCAGACACGACGCAGCCGTTTGTTGAGCCCGACCGTGTGGTAGCGAGGCTGTTGCCGATCCTGGAGCAATTGGCTCGTCAGTATCATGTGCAGTTGAGTGCGGATTTGCAATCGGCGCAGCTAGCCGTGGCCGGAAGCGACGCGGCATTGAGTGAAATACTATTTAATTTGATTCGCAATGCGATTGAAGCCGTTCGTGGTCGCCCCACCGGCTTGGTTGAAGTGCAATCGAGGAGCGAGGGTCAGCGAATTCAACTGAGCGTAAGAGACAATGGTCCAGGTATCGATTCCAGCATTCGTGACAGCTTGTTTCAACCCTTCGTTACCGCGAAAATAGATGGAACGGGATTAGGCCTCTATGTGGTTGCGGAGCGCGTTCGCGAGTTAAAAGGGGATTTGAGTTGTCGAAGCTCGGAGAGCGAGGGGACTGAGTTTGTGGTGGAGTTTGACGTGCAACCTATCAACGAGTTAAAGAGAAACTAGCCGGTAGATCGGTCAGCGACCTTCGATTGAGTTGCGAGCAATTTAGAAATAGAGCGTGTATGAGAATTTTGATTGCAGATGACGAAGCCAATGCCAGATATGGTATGGCGCGGGCGCTGGCTGGCGAGGGGCGCGAATTGATCGAAGCGGAGGATGGCGAGCAAGCTTGGTCATTGATTCAAGACGAGTATCCCGACTTGTTGTACCTCGATTTGAACATGCCTCGACTGACTGGCCTAGAGCTGCTGCAGCGATTCGCACAACACCCGGCAATTGGTAAACCTGAGATCATCGTGGTGACGGCAGGCGACACCGTCGACCAAGCGATTGAGTGCATTCGTGCCGGTGCGGATGACTTTTTGACGAAGCCCTACGAAGTCGAGCGGCTACGGGCCATCGCGCGACGCGCCGAACGGCGGGTAGCCATGCAAGCTCAGGTGGCCAGCCTGCAAACGCAACTCGCCATGCCACCTGGCTGCGGTTCGCTACTGGGTATCAGCAGCCCAATGAAGCAGTTGTTTAATCGCATACCACGAGCAGCAAGTACCGCACTGCCCGTTCTGATTCGCGGTGAGAGCGGCACTGGCAAGGAGCTGCTCGCTCGAGAAATTCACCGTTCGAGTGCGCGAGCAGACGGACCGTACGTGGCAGTCAATATGGCGGCGGTCAGTGCTCCACTGATTGAAAGCGAGTTGTTTGGGCATGTGAAAGGTGCTTTTACCGGGGCCGAGCAGCCACGCGAAGGCGTATTCCGATCGGCGCACCGAGGGACGCTGTTTTTGGACGAAATCGGCGATATGCCTGTGGCCGTGCAAACGCGACTCCTGCGAGTGCTGCAGGAAGGTGTTGTGCAGCCCGTCGGTTCCGAGCAGAGCATACAGATCGATGTGCGCATCATCAGCGCTACCCATCAGGATTTAGAACAAGCGATTGAGGAGAAGCTCTTTCGACAAGACCTGTATTTTCGGCTGCGCGGAATTGAACTGTGCATACCACCCTTGCGTCAACGGCACGAGGATATTGTGCTTCTGGCAGGCCACTTCCTTGGAGACTCGCGACACTTCACCGCCGATGCGATGACCGCCTTGCTACAGCACCCGTGGCCCGGTAATGTTCGCGAACTAAAACAACGTGTCGAGTCGGCGAGCGCCATGGCCGAAGACGAACATGTCAACCGTATTGATCTTGGACTGAAGGCTGCTACAGGATTGGGGGAACCGTCGCGCTTTGAAAAATACCTGGACCTGCCATTGACCGAGGCTAAGAACCAACTGGTGGAGGAGTTTGAAACTCTGGCCATCGAACGCGCCTTGCAGTTGGAGTCGGGTAACATCAGCGCCGCAGCACGTCGTCTAGGTATTCATCGCCAAAGTTTGCAACAGAAGCTAAAGAATGGTGGGTTCGATTGACGGTATCTGCGATTGTCGCTGACCGCACTGCCTGCCAGCCGCTCTGGCAACGCTCACCCGATGCTTTCGCATCAACCGGGAAGGTGGTAATGGCGGTTCTTGTGGTCGCTAAAAGCAAGGAATGGCGGAGCGTTCACGACTGTAGATTCTTGTTAAAACGGGATGTCCATATCATGGATGCCATCCAATGTGGCGGCACGCGGAATGGCCACATAGCCGATCGATTGCCATAGTGCACGCTCGTGCTCTAACTGCATGTTGGCAAACAGTCCTTCGTGTATTTTGCCTTGTGAGAATAGGCTATCGACATCGGAACTGCTGGTGATTCGTTGTGCGGCTAAATCGATAACGCGCCGCGGGTCGGGAAGGTTAGCAGCCACAGGCTCGAGCCAGTCGAGTGGCAATTGGACAGCCGCCAGGCGCTGCGGAAATGCTAGGATTCGAAAGCGTTGTCGACGTTTCGATCCAGTCGCCGCAGGATCGTAGAAATGGACCACGCCCCCTTCACCTTCCAACCAACTTTCGACTCCCAATCCCTGGAATTGTAGCGAGAGTCCAAGTGGATTGGGCCATGCAGATTTCAGCAGCAGATCCTTGTCCAGGCGATAGGCGTCCACGACTGGCTCGCCCGATTCGCCAGTGATTTCGGCTGGAGCAAACAATCGAAAACTTGGCTGCTGAACCACCTGAGACTTGTCGGCTCCGTCTCGTGACAAACTCTGTTTACGAAATTCGGTGCTCGACTCATCGTGTCGGGCATCGTACTCATGCAGCACGTGAGCTTCACAGGTCCAGTGGTTTTGCTCTGCCAGTTGTCGATAAGCTTTCAGTAGTGTTTCGAGCTGCATCTCGCCACGGCCGACAACTACCAGCGACATGACATTGCTTCCCGAAACGCGACGACGGACGACATCCTCAGTCGCCTGGCGGAGCAGAGTCAATTCACTCTTACTCAAATTTTGCCAATTTTGCCAATCGAGTTTTGCCCCCTTTTGCCAGGCGGTCATTAGCGACAACTGCGATCGGCCGATGCGCTCCGTAGTCTCTAACAATTGGTCGCGAATCTTGCGCGAGATTTCGATGAAAGCTTGCCCCTGTTGGACCTGCAAGCGAATAGAGGATGTACGACTTGGCCCCTGAGCTCGTTTTAGCCGTTTCTCCAAACTTTCGTTTTGTCGTTGCGTCCTTTCGAGTTCGTTCTCTAAATCGCGCACTGGTCCACTAACACGAGCCGTGCGGGCCATGCGACCGAGCTGCTGCCAAGTGTCGATCACGTCGATCTCCAATTGCCGATGTGATTTGGTTTTGGTCGCTAGCTTTTTCGCTTGGACAACGATATCCCCCTGTTGCTCGGCCACCACAAACGACCACGTGTCATCGCCGTGGATAGAGCTCAGCGCATCGGCCAAAGGTACCGCCACATTCCGCTCGATCGCGCGGCGCAAAGGACGCGCGCCATACTTGGGTTGATAGCCCAATTGACACAGGCGATCGACGGCCGAGTCATCGAATGCTACATCGCAATCGCTATACTTGAGTCCTGGTCGCTGTCGCAGTTTTTCCAATTCGCGGTAGGCAATCTGTTTGACAACTTCCATGGAGAGCGGTCGAAAGGGAACGATGCGATCCAGCCGCCCCAGGAACTCTGGACGCACAAATCGCCGCACTTCGCGTTCGAAGTGCTCGCGCCAGGTCGCTAGCTCTCCTTCGCCGAAACCGACGCCACCGCCGCGAAACGTCTCTGCTCCCAGATTGCTAGTCATGATGACCACCGCATTGCGAAAGTCGGCCAAGCGTCCCTGGGAGTCGGTCAACCTTCCTTCCCCAAGCAGTTGCAACAACAGGTCAAACACATTCGGATCGGCCTTTTCAAATTCGTCCAACAAAACCACCGAGAAAGGTTGTTCGCGAATGGGCGATGTCAGCGTACCATCCCCTTCTCCAGCTTTGCCAATCAGTTTTACAGCCGACCATGGCGAGGCATACTCACTCATGTCGATGCGAATCATACGGCTGGTGTCGCTGTAGAGCAGTTGCGCAATGGCCTTTGCCATCTCCGTCTTGCCAACTCCTGTTGGACCGATGAACATCAGGGATGCCAGCGGGCGACCGGGACGTACCAAGCGGGCTTTGAGCGTGGCAAGCAAATCGACGACCAGCTCGACAGGTTCGGGCTGCCCCACCACTTGCCCAGACAGCTGCTCGCCGATGGCGGTTAAGTCGAGCGGAACGGAATCGTCGACCAAGAACCTAGGTAGTCCGGTCTGCTGGGCGAAGGCTCGCGCTACTTGGTCGGCCTCGACCAACGTCCCCGGCGATTCGCGATCTGAAATAGTGCGCATCAATTGAAGCGCCGTCGCGGGTAGTGCCGAGTAGGTCGCAAAACGGGAATGAAGCCGCACCAATTCTTCGATCGCTTGATCCGAGTAGTCGACTTGTTGGAGCGATTTTCCATGTTGGGCGGCCGACCGTAGAATGGCTCGTATCTTGGCCTGCGCCAGCTCTTTGAATTCCATGCGAGTGAAGGCGCGCAACAACATCGGATCTTCGCGTTCGATAATGGACAATTGCTCTGGGGTACACTCGGCGATCGCCAGCAGCTTGCCCCGCGCGATCGATTGACGCACCATCGAGGCGACGCCCGGCTGGCCATCGATCTTGCCCGCTTCCAATAATTCAAACAACGACCCCAGATGCAAGATCGATTTCGTTGCATGCGCCTGCCGAATCAGTTTAGAACACCGCTGCTGCCACATGCCCAATCCAGACATGCCCGAAACGATGCGCGCCCCGGATGTGGACCAGTAGCGCCGGTCACCGAGCCCCAGTGAAGAGGATATTTGGACCAGACGGTACAGTAGCGATGTCTTTCCGACACCGGCTGGCCCAACCAGCAAGACGCTTTGCGGAGCATCACCAATCAAGTGATCGGCCAGTTCGGTCACCTTCTCATCGAGGCCATAGATCTCCGCCAGCTTAGCCTTGCATAGATCGCTGGCTGCCGCGCGTAGAGCAGATGTTTTCTTGCGTTCCTCGCGCTTGCGATCGTCCCGTTCGGGCTCACCTCCCAGTGGCATAGCCAAGGCGACGTGGTGCATTTCGTAGCTACGTCGTGTGAAGCGTTGACTGAGCGCAAGCAAACCCTGGTTCTCTGCTAGTCGCAGTAAGGCCACCCGCGCCTGCTTGGCAATTTCGGCATCATCCAAATCGGGCGGCTTACCGAACAGCGTGCAATTCACGGCCGGGACGCGGACTAGATTGTGTCCATTGGCAAGCTGCCAGCGAAAGCAATCCAGCTCGATTTGCAACGGCACTTCCCAGCTCGTATCGTCCCCCTGAGGTGGCAAGTCGACCGAGCACTTCCAACTCTGGCACTCCGCAGGTAGCCCACCCGCAAATAGATCCGTGGGCAATATTTCGGGCAGTCGTTTGGTTAGAAGCTTCGACAGTTGCTTGAGCACTTCGCTTGGCGATGTACCTACCGCCTGCATTCGCCACGGTCCCAGCGGACGGCCGCGAACGAATTGATCCGAAAAGTACTCGACCTGCACGGGAACATGGATAGTAATCGATTCGCTCATGCAGCATAGTGTAAGACCAGTCGGCGGATGAACCCAGTACCATTGACGAGTTAGTTCGCTGGTTGACTACGGAAAACACGAAGAACACGAAAAGATGGTTCTGCCCTTTTTTTTCGTCGTCGACTGCATCCGGAGTTGTATCCTCAGAGGATTTCCGTGGTCGATTCGTTTATACTGCACTTTGAAATCCCCTGAACTTCGCGTCCATGATTTTGCAACTGTTCATCTTTGAACCGTATTTCAGTATTGCTTTTTACCGCGTTGCGGGACCATCAAGAACTTCAGCAGAGATTTTTTTCGTGTCCTTCGTGTGTTTCGTGGTTAATACAAATTCCTTAACTTCAGGTCTTCAAATTTGAGCTCCAGTACCCAAGAGCATCGCCAGTCCGCGCCGTCGCGATTGCGGTTTTCTGTCTTGACGATCAGCGATACTCGCACCTTAGAAAACGATCACAGCGGTCAATTGATTTGCAGTTCGATGGCGACCGCTGGACATGAATTGGTCCAGCGGCAGATTGTCCCCGACGAGCCACTACAGATTGCCTCGCACGTCTGCCAGCTTACGGCTGAGGACAACTTGGATGTGTTGCTGATGACTGGTGGGACGGGGATCTCGCCTCGCGATCGCACCCCTGAAGCAGTCGCCCCCCTGCTGGATGTAGAACTGCCGGGGTTTGGAGAACTGTTTCGCATGTTGAGCTATGCCGAGATTGGTCCCGCCACCATGCTCAGCCGTGCGCTAGCCGGCCGACGCGGTTCGGTGCTAGTCTTTTGCCTGCCCGGATCGCGCGCCGCAGTGAGCCTAGCCGTCGAGAAAATTCTAGTTCCCGAGCTGCCACATTTGGTCCATCACTCGCGCGGGTAATTCGGTTTGAGTCTCGACAGGGCCGGAGCACGGATAAAAACGCAACTCCATGGCACTTCGCACTTTTGCGATATCACAGATTCTTGTGAGGAGCCATATTAAGAATTTTCTTTCAACGAAGAATCGCGTGAACGGTTAAGGACTATTTACCAAGTGTCTGCACGGCTTCCAACGCGTCTGCCACTTCGGTGTGGCCACCATGCGTTTTGCTAACGAATTGGCTAGCATAGTTACCCAATGTCCGAAATTTTGAAATACGCGTTGCTGATCATCTTCCTGTTGGTGGTGTTTGCCATTGTGTGGATTCTGCGCGATGGCATCGACGTTCGCCACGGCGGTGCATTCTCCATGGCTCAGGATCCGACTGGTGCGTTGTCAAACTCTCGGGATATAGATTAGCCGGATTGGCGGTAGTGCTAGAAACCTTAGGCTCCCCCCCGGCCTAGAAGCGTAACCCGCCGCATGCAAAGGGCGTTTGATGAGGGGCGTCTTTTGCAGTCAAAACTCCTGACTCGTCCAAGAATTGCTGTTTGCTTGGTGCGTGCATCTAGCTAGACTCAGCAGGCTACGGCACACGGAGTGTGCCTGCTACTTTGCTCAATGGACAGTATTGCTCGTGCGACGAGCGAAACTCGCTAAACCGTGGTCTTTACAGCTAAGGATGGCTGCATGTACCGATGGCTGCTCTGCTGGCGTTATTTAAAAACGCGTTATATCGCCTTGGCTTCGGTCATCAGTGTGACCCTGGGTGTGGCTACCTTGATCGTGGTCAACAGCGTCATGGACGGCTTTACGACCGAGATGCAAGACCGCATGCACGGCATTCTCTCGGATGTGATTTTGGAAAGTCATGCCACCAACGGAATGCCCGATCATGAAGCCATACAACAGCGCATTCGCCAAGTCGTCGGGGATGACTTGGAGGGGATGACCACAGTCGTCCATGTGCCTGCGATGGTGACTATCGAGCAGCTTGGAAACGAGCCGATTACGCGGCAGATCAATCTGATTGGCATCGACACCGACAGCTATGCCAACGTCAGCGATTTCAGCAAATACTTGATGCACCCTGAGAATCAGGAACAAATTTCTTTTGCACTCAAAGAGCAGGGATATGCTCCGGATCGCAGCGGCTTTCCCGAGTCGGGATGGGTACATCGTCGCCGCACCGCAGCGGCTCGCAAGCGCATGCTCCAACTGCAGTTAGAATACGAACTCGAGAAGAAAGAGAACGAGTTCCTGCGAGGGCTTGAACACCAGAACAATGACTATCTCAAGAGCCTTGTCGATTCAGTTGGTGTCATGGCCCCGCGCGATCTGCCATTGAGTGACCTATCACATCGCGACGCTTCCACCATCGAAAGCCCTGATGCGACTGGCAATTTGCCAGACACCTCAG
>JADYZV010000046.1 GCA_020852965.1 Pirellulaceae bacterium
AGCGTCAGCAAGGACGTTTGACGCAACTGCAAGTGGGTTGCGAAAAACCAAGGTAATTCATGCTTTTAATTTTCGACTCTGACTCAAACGTCCTTGCTGACGCTGCGGGTTATGAATAATCCGGGTTAAACAGGCCAACGCTTCGGTCACGCGTAGACGCAGCCGAAGTAGGAAACCCTGGATTCCATGTCGGCTAGAGCACGCGGAGTATGCCTGCTACTTTGACATAGCCTGAATCAATTGACTGGCCAGTGTTCGCACATTCTCCAGTCGCTCTGCATCGGGCAATTCCTCTGCCATGCGGCGCACGAGAGCCGATCCGACTATCAGTCCATCGGCTACTGGTGCCAATCGCCTCACATGTTCGACTTGGCTAATACCAAAGCCAATGCAGATCGGCAGCTCGGTCTTCTCACGCAACCAGGAAACTTTGTCGATCAGATCGGTGGGGATCTCATTGCGTTCTCCAGTGATACCGGTGATCGACACGAAGTACAAAAAGCCGCTTGAGCTTTCGGCGATGCGCAACATCCGCTCGGGTGGTGTGGTGGGGGTGACCAGATGAATCAAGCTAAAATCTCGCGCGCGACACAGCTCGCGCAGCGGACCGGCCTCTTCGATCAACAAATCGGGAACGATGGCTCCGGAAAAACCAGCCGCTTGCGCGTCGGCAATGTATTTATCTGCCCCCATTCGCAGAATGATGGAATAGCTGACCATCGAGGCTAACGGCATCTTCAACTGCGGCGCCACCGAGCGCACGGCAGCAAAGATATCCTTCAATTTGCACCCCGCCTCGAGCGCACGCGTGTACGAGGCTTGTATCACGGGACCATCGGCAATTGGGTCGCTGTAGGGAATACCGACTTCACCGATGGCAGCACCGCAGTCGGAGAGTGTTTGCAGGACGCGCGCGGTCAAATCCAGCGATGGATCGCCGGCGGTCACAAAGGGGATGAAGGCTTTTTTTCCAGCAGCGCGTAGCTCGCTGAATTTTTGATCGATGGCGGACATGCGGGGTAGTTCTTGGTTCTTGGTTCTTGGTTCTTGGTTCTTAGTGGTCCCCAGTGGCCTTGTGCCACTGGAGCCCGAGTTTTGCTGGTAGATCGCCGACTACGAACACACCTTCCCGCCTGCGGGACATCTCTTTTAGCGACGCCCCGCCGGTGGGAAGATTGAACTTAAGTCTCTACGATTCTGCTTGCAAAACTTAGCTTCCGATGGAGCAAGTCCAACGGGGCGCAAATCAAACTTCCTCGATTGCGCGTCGAGTTACTAGTAGTCTTGGCCTTTGAGCCGAGCGATTTCTGCTGCGTCTTTATCGCCACGTCCGCTGAGGCAGACCATGACGATTTGATCGGGGCGCATGTTGGCGGCGATCTCCATGGCTTGGGCAATGCCGTGCGACGATTCTAAGGCTGGGAGTATCCCCTCGGTTTTGGCAACTCGATCGAATGTTTCCAGCGCGGCGTTGTCGCGGCATTCAGCGTACTCGACGCGTTTGGTATCCTTCCAATAGCTATGCTCGGGACCAACGCCGGGATAGTCGAGTCCAGCGGAAACCGAGTGGACGTCGGAGGTTTGACCGTCTTCGTCTTGCATGACGTAGCTGAAACTTCCGTGCAGCACACCTGGGCGCCCGTGCGTCAGAGGGGAAGCGTGCTGGCCAGGCTCGGTCGAGAGTCCACCCGCCTCGACCCCCACTAGCTTGACTTCGCTGTCCTCGATAAAGGGATAGAACATACCAGCAGCGTTGGAACCTCCTCCTACGCAGGCGACGACGGTGTCCGGCAGACGTCCGAATGTCTCCAGCGACTGAGCGCGCGCTTCGCGCCCGATGACCGACTGAAAGTCGCGGACCATCATCGGGAAAGGATGCGGGCCGATGACGGAACCGATGATGTAATGCGTCGTCTCGACCGAGCTCATCCAATCGCGCATGGCTTCGTTGACCGCATCTCGCAGCGTTTTCGAACCGCTCGTGACCGGACGCACTTCGGCACCCATCAATTTCATGCTGAACACATTCGGGCGCTGCCGACGTACGTCTTCGGCCCCCATATAGACTACGCAAGGCAAGCCAAAATGTGCGCAGGCGGTCGCGCTGGCCACGCCGTGCTGCCCCGCACCGGTCTCCGCGATCACGCGAGTCTTGCCCATCCGCAACGTGAGTAGCGCTTGACCTAGAGTGTTATTGATTTTGTGCGCACCAGTGTGGTTGAGATCCTCGCGTTTGAACCAGATTTGTGCACCACCGGACAATTCGCTCAGCCGTCGCGCGTGGTAGATCGGACTTGGTCGTCCGACAAAGGTCTTCAGCAGCCCATCCAATTCGGCTTGGAACTGCGGATCGCGTTTGGCCGACGCGTACTCGGCTTCGAGCTCATCGAGCGCACGAGTCAGCGTTTCGGGGACAAAACGCCCACCAAACTGTCCAAACCTCCCTTGGCTATCAGGGGTTTGCGAGGAGGCTGGCTGGGAGCTAGCGGCTGTCATAGCGGAACATTGCCTTGAAAGGAAATACTGGGTCGATCGGCCAAACGCCGCCACGATTGTCGATGCCACACATGGGATGGTCAAGGGACACGCAGAACCTAATTCAGGTTCTATTGGATACTTGATCCCTGCACCTTCCGCGACGGCGAACGCTCAGTGAATGCAAAATAGCAATTGAAAAATGAAAAATGCAAATATCGGTATTCCTCGCTGAGCTCCACCATAGTTTGAACATTAGTCGAAACAAGCTGAAGATTTTCCCAAAGTGCAATCTCACGCAAAGGCGCGGAGGTTTGTTGTCCAGACTATTGATGACGGGTGACGTTTTAGCTAGTTAGTTCGGAGGTGGCTTCAGCGAGGAGCACCGTTTGTACGGAGTTTTTTGCATTTTGCATTTTGAAATTCTCAATTTTCAATTCTCAATTTTCAATATGGAATCGAGGTTGACTGTTAACGCCAAACCGATGATCACCCAACTACAATCGCAGCCACATGGCTTTGAGGTACTCGCTTTCGGGGCAGTTGGCCGAGACCGGATGGCAGGGGGCCGCTCCGCTGTGAGATAATATCTGCATGGGACGCGGAACCGGATTGGGGTTGAGCTCGCTGGGCAAGAACGCCGTCCGCGAGGCAGAACGTACCAGCCGAGTAAATTCCGCCGATTGCAATAGTCCAGCACAGGAACAGGTCAGCATCATTCCGCCGGGCCGAACCAACTGCATCGCCAGCCGGTTGAGGTCCAAGTGCTTACGAGTGCCGTCTTCGAGTTCGGCGCGATTTCGAATCAACTTGGGCGGGTCGAGCACTACGATATCAAATTGCTTGCCCGCGCGCAGCATATCGCGCATGTATGCGAAAGCGTCAGCCTGCGTAAACTTGACTCGCACCTGATTCAGCGCCGCATTCTGCTTGGCGATCTTCAACGGCTCTTCGTCCAGATCGATACCGGTCACTTCGCTCGCTCCGCCCGTTTTGGCAGCCATGATGGCAAAGCCGCCGGTGTAGCAGCACACGTCGAGCACCGAACGCCCTTGACTATACTCCGCCAACTGTCGCCGATTGTCGCGCTGGTCGCAGAAAAAGCCCGTCTTGTGACCAGTCCCAAAGTGGACTCGATACTGTGTCTGCTGTTCGCTAACGATGACTTGACTGGGGAGCTCCGGACTGTTGCGCGATGCGAGAGCAAAGCCCTCCTGACTCTCCAAGTGTGGGCTGGGTTGAATCAACCAATGCCGCGTCCCCAGCTTGGCCGCCACTCGACCAAGGATCGCTTCCACGCGTGGCGCCATGGCAATACTAAACACCTCGGCGCTCAAGCAATCGTCGTAGCGGTCAATCACCAAACCAGGAAACCCATCCGCCTCGGCATGAATCACACGGTAGGCATTGGTCTGAGCATCGAGCCGCAGTGTGTCGCTGCGCAGCGCAATGGCTCGCTCGACGAGACCATCCCAGAAAAGTTCGTCCGGGAGTTGGCTCGACCAACGTACGAGTCGCACGGCCACTTCGCTTTTGGGATTGAACAACCCGTAGGCGAACAGTTCCGGCTCTCCCGACTCGTTCGCCTCGTGATACACCGCGACCCAATCGCCCGCTCTGGGATCGCCTGAGATGGAGCGAATCCGCTTGCGATAGATGGTCGGGTGATTGGTCGGCTTGGTGAGGACGACGCGGGACAAGCTGGCTGATGGCTCGGGCCACAACGGGGCCATATCAGGGGGTGCATAGGGCGAGCGCCCCGAAAAGCTCTGGTTCGGGCGTGACTTTCGCTTAGTTTGTGACGAACGATGGGGCCGTGGAGGCATCAAGCGGGTAATCCGAGGTGGAATTTGCAGGGAACGATTGGCAGCATTGGAGCTCTGTAAGTGTCAACGCTGTTCCAGCATATTCCCCTACTGGCTTATCTCCAAGTCGGTGGTTTCTCGTTTTGCGATCAGCTACAATGTAGATTCATCGGAAGCTCACCCCGTCAACTAGGTGGAGGATACGCATGAATCACGGTACAGCATTGGAATGCAGCGTGTTGATATTGAACCGCTATTATATGGCGGTTCGCGTTGTCAATGTACGTCGTGCGCTGACGCTTCTTTACCGTGGTTGTGCAGAGGTCATCACGATTGAAGATAGCCAATACTCGAACTATGATTTCGACAATTGGTGCGAGGTCAGCCAGATTTTCGCTTTGGAAAAACAGCCCGGTGAAGATTACCTGCAAGCGGTCAACTTCGAGATTCAAGTGCCACGCATCGTGCGTTTGACACGTTATGACAAGCTCCCTCAAAGCTCTGTCCGCTTCAATCGCAAGAATCTTTTTGCCCGCGATAACCACCAATGCCAATACTGTGGTCAGACTCGCCCCATGAACCAATTGAGCCTCGACCATGTTGTCCCGCGTTCATTGGGCGGGCACACGACGTGGGAAAATATCGTCTGCAGTTGCATGAAGTGCAATTCGAGGAAGGGGGGGCGTACTCCCCACCAAGCCGGCATGGCGCTGCTGAGCAAACCTGTTAAGCCACGCAGCAATCCCGCCATGACCATACCCATGGACGACCCACGTTACGAGAGTTGGAAAACTTTCATTCAAGTACCGCAAGCGGCCACTCCCGCTTAGTTTCACGGCCCGGCCCCCTGTTAGTTCTAATGTGGCCCGACGCTCCGCCGTCGGAATCGTCACCCCAATAGCCCGATCACACCTGGCGCGAGCCAAATTCTTGACTGTTAACATCGGCCCCCTGCTAGCTTGTCTGGCAGGAGCCATAGTTTTGCTGCTAGAAATGTGCTCGCCGCGCGCCAGGCTTCTCGCCTCAACGAGGCACCAGCGCCGGGAAGGCGGGACGAGGGGGTTGGGGGGCCGGGCTCGGCAGCTAGCTACAAAACTGCTTCACCAGCGAGCAAGCTCGCTGGGGTCTAGCGCAAAATGTTTGACGGCGAGCGAGCTCGCTGGGGTCTAGCGCAAAATGTTTGACGGTGAGCAGGCTCGCTGGGGACGAACTCTGCCAATCCTACTGCTCTCACTACCACTCGTACCCATCCCCTTCTACTATGGGAGGTTTTTTCCTACCGAACGTGTGGTAATTACACTGGAATCGTAGGGAAATCCCAAGTATTGAATGCGGCATCATTGCGTTCCTACCCGTTGTGGATCATTATTGACATGCTGTTTTTCAAACTGAGGAAGCTCTCCAAGCATGTCCGCACTCTCTACGCCCCCCCCGCGCCACGCCTTGTCAGCAAGGGGAGATAAGCCGCCATTGCTCTGGCAGGTCCCTTTTCGCAAACCGCCGTTGTGGAAGCGAGCGTTCGATATTGGCGGTGCACTATTTCTATTAGTTGCACTCGCACCGCTGCTGGTACTTCTGGCAGCGTATATCAAGTGCGTTTCGCGTGGCCCAGTGCTATTCTGTCAAACGCGGATTGGTGCTGGCGCGAAGCAATTTGTGATTTACAAGTTCCGTACCATGCATGTGGCCCAAGAGGTCGAATCACATCGCGATTATGTGGCAACGCTCATTCATTCCGACACGCCTGCGCAGAAGCCCGAGTATAAGAACCGGCTGATCCGTGGGGCAACTTTACTGCGCAGCCTGTCGCTGGACGAATTGCCGCAATTGTTCAACGTACTCATTGGAAACATGAGCTTGATTGGGCCGCGCCCCGAGGTGCTGCAACTCGAAGACTACGAGGCTTGGCAACTTCGTCGCTTCGAAGTGCTCCCGGGTATTTCGGGATTATGGCAAGTTAGTGGAAAGAATCGATTAACGTTCAATCAGATGATTAGACTGGATATACGTTACGTTGAGAATCTGACCTTGGGGCTCGATATGCGGATCGCCGTAAAAACGCTTGGCGTGGTCTTGCTGCGTAACAATCACTAGTCAACTGGCGCTAGTCAACTGGGATTCAGGGAACATGATACGTATAGGCATTGTCGGGCTGGGCTACTGGGGACCCAATCTGGTCCGCTGTTTTTCGGAGTTGGAGAACTGTAAAGTGACGGCGGTCTGCGACCAGAGTCACGACCAGTTGTTGCGGATCACCAATCGCTTTCCAGGTGTCCATCCGGTTGAGAACTTCGAAACGCTGCTCGATTGCGACATGGTTGATGCAGTGGTCATCGCCACGCCGACTTCGACGCATTACAAACTAGCTCGCAAAGCCCTCGAACACGATTTGCATGTGTTCGTCGAAAAGCCGCTGGCACGCACCTCGGACGAGTGTCGCAAGCTGGTCGACTTGGCGAACGAGCGCAATCGGGTGTTGTTTGTCGGACACGTCTTCCTGCACTCAGCGCCCGTGCTCAAGTTGCGTGAGCTGGTGCAGTCGGGCGAGCTGGGGAGCATCAACTACATCAGTAGCCGCCGCTTGAACCTTGGACCGGTTCGCAAGGACGTCAGCGCGCTGTTCGACTTGGCACCACACGACATTTCCATGATGTTGTTTTTGTTGGGACAAACTCCCGAAAGTGTAACCTGTTCTGGTCTGGCGCACCTCAATCCCGGCGTGCATGACGTGTGCAATCTAACGATGCAATTTGCTGGTAACAAGATCGGCATGGTTCACGTTAGTTGGCTCGACCCGCGTAAAGAACGCGTGTTGACTGTCGTGGGTGATAAGAAGATGGCGGTCTACGATGATCTCGAGCAAGAGAAGATCAAAATCTACGACAAGGGGATCGATACGGCCCCTCCGTCGACCGACTTTGCCGAGTTCCAAATCTCGTACCGTTATGGCGGCAGCTATAGCCCTTGGGTCCAAGAGAAAGAGCCCCTCAAGGCAGAGTGCTCCGACTTCATCCGCTGCATTGACGATGGGGACGTGCCACATACCGACGGCGAAAATGGCTTTCAAGTAACCCAAGTCCTCGAAGCGGCTCACAAATCATTGATGCAAGGTGGTTACCCCGTGCGCCTGTCTGCTCCCTTATCTGCTCCCTTCATTGATGCACATGTTGCCGAGGTGCTATTCGAGAAATGATCCACCCAACTGCCCTGGTTGAGACGGAGCATATCGGCGACTCGACCCATGTGTGGGCTTACGCTCACGTAATGCAGGGAGCGCAAATCGGGAATCAAGTCAACATTGGTGACCACGCCTTTGTCGAAGGGGGCGCGATCATTGGTGATCGCGTTACGCTAAAGAATCGAGTGTGCGTGTGGGAGGGGGTGACCATCGAGGACGACGTGTTCGTAGGTCCCTGTGTCACTTTCACCAACGACAAGAACCCTCGCTCGCCTCGCATGGAAAAAGCCCGTGCGCGCTACGCTACTCGGGAAGCTTGGCTAGTGACGACGCTCGTCCGACGCGGTTGTTCGATCGGTGCTGCGGCCACCCTTGTGCCCGGAATTGAATTGGGAGCCTTCTCCATGATCGGTGCAGGCTCGGTGGTAACCAAAGACGTTCCCCCCTATGCCTTGGTCTGCGGGTCCCCAGCCCGGAGAGTCGCCGATGTATGCAGTTGCGGGCAAAAGCTCAGCGGGCCATTCGATCAAACCACTTGCCCACACTGCGACGAGACGCCCGCTGATCGTCTGGCTGTACTACAACACTATCGACCAATTTGAGACCAGTGCTTTGAAACACATTAGATTTTACAGTTGGTTGTAGTGGACGAGGTAACGAGTCCCAAGCGTACTACGAGTCCCTAACTGTCAACGATTCAAAGGGACTCGTAACCTCGTCCACTACCCTAGGTTTTATTGTGAACCGAGCACTAGCTTCGCAGCAAGCACACTACGAAATCAACAAAATGAGCACCCAACGGGAACAACCATCCATTCCACTGATCGACTTGGCTACCCAATCGTCCCGAATCAAAGAAGAGGTGTTGGCACGTATCGGACGCGTGATTGACAAAGCCAATTACATCTTGGGCGAGGAAGTCGCCGAGTTCGAAGCCGAGTTTGCGCGCTATTGCGGCGTCGAGCATTGCGTGGGAGTCGCCAATGGTACCGACGCCATCCACCTTGCCCTCCGTGCCCTCGATATCGGCCCAGGGGACGAAGTCATCACAGCCGCCAATTCGTTTGCGGCCACCGCTCTGGCGATCGCCTACAGTGGGGCTACTCCCGTACTGGTCGACATCTGCGAAGATGATTTCAATATCGATCCAGTCATGATCCAGCGGGCCATCACACCCAACACCAAAGCGATCATTCCAGTTCACCTCTACGGTCAACCGGCCCGCATGCAAGAGATCCTGGCGATCGCCACGCGACACGACCTCAAGGTCATCGAGGACTCGGCGCAGGGGCACGGTGGCGAGCTGAATGGAACTCGCTGCGGTGCCTTTGGCGATATCGCTTGCTTCAGCTTCTACCCCGGCAAGAACTTGGGTGCCTTCGGCGACGCAGGGGCCTGCGTAACCCGAGACGCTCGGCTGGCTGAAAAACTACAGTTGCTCCGCAACTATGGCCAGGTCGTCAAGAACCGCCACGATCTACTCGGTTTCAACTGCCGACTCGACACCGTCCAAGCCTGCGTGCTGCTGACTAAAATGCAGTTCATCGAAGAGTGGACCGAGCAGCGAAGACAGGTCGCCCAGTGGTATCGCGAAGAATTGGCCAATACCGATCTGCTGCTCCCGATCGAGAGGTCGGGTGCGCGACACGTCTACCACTTGTTTGTCATCCGACATCCCGAGCGCGACCAGTTGATGAAGTTTTTGGCCGGCCGAAAAATCTTCTGTGGAATTCACTATCCCAACCCATTGCCGACTGCGCAACCCTTTTCCGCTGCGCGGACGATCCCCGAGAATGTCCCTGTCTGCACGCAATTGTCAGGCGAAATCCTATCGCTGCCGATGTACCCTGAAATGACACGCGAGCAAGTCGCAACGGTGGCTGCTGCTGCTGAAGAATTTGGTTTGATGACCGTGCGAGGTTGAGCATCCGCAGGACCGCCCCTGGTTCGGTTACCGGAGTGGGCAATTGCCACTTCCAACGGCTCGGCTGTAAGGGTTCTTCCTTCGCCGACCACAACGTAGTCAGGATCGGTACCGTCTATCGAGTAGCCATTGGGGTTTTGGACCAGTTATGCCGGATTTAACCCCCTCAACCACATCGACATGAGGGGTCGCAGCGACTTTACGCATAGTACTTTTTCCGTTCCCGAGTATGCTAAGAGGTAGTTTTCCAGCCCGCCAAACACCGAATCAGCCAGTCTGTGCTACAACCGACGGTTGTAGCATTAGCCCACGATTCCAACTTCCGTAAGCACACAACCAGCCGTGGAATTCAATGACGAAATTGATGCAAGAAATTGACAAACCGGCCCAGCCATTGGTAGTGCCCCAGGCTCGCGATGCCAAGTTAACTCCACGGCCCCCAGTCGAAGTAGAGCTGTCAAGCCCCGGCCCAATGTGGCCGCGCTATATCGAAGCGCTGTTCAAACGCAAGGTTATGATTCTCGGTGCGCTGCTGGGGTCGCTGCTACTAGCTTGGCTCGCGTTGATTGTTTGGCCCAAACAATACCAATCAGAAGCCAAACTAATGATTCGAGTTGGACGCGAAAGCGTAGCGCTCGACCCCTCGGCTACCACTAGCCAAACCCTGATGCTACAGAAAACGCAGGAAGAGGAGGTCAATTCGGCGCTCGACCTATTGCGCAGTCGCCGCATCGCCGAACGGACCGTTGATAAATTGGGGGCTGAGAATATCAATGCCGGAGTCCTCCCCAGCGGCCACACAGGACCGCTCGACCCGCTGTCCAAATATCTGCAACCGGTGACCGACTTGGTTCAGAACACGCTTCCGCAGCTATTGATTGCAACCGGCATCAAAGCAGAACTCAGCGAGCGGGAACTGGCGATCATGGAGCTAACCAAAAGCTTGGCGATTAGAGCCGAACGCCGCTCGGCGGTCGTCTCCATCGAGGCGTTTGCAAAGACGCCCGAAATGGCGCAGGCAATCGCGCAAACGGTTGGCGAAGAATTCATTAGTGAATACCTAGCGGTAACGCATAACTCGGGCTCGTACGCCTTCTTCAGTAGCCAAGCGCACGAAGCCAACGAAACTCGCAGCACGTTGGGCGAAATCAAAAACAGTTTTATGCAAGATCGCAAGCTGGTGACGATCGCCGCCAACCAGAGCATCCTCATCGATCAACTGGGAACGATCGAGCGCGAGGTCATTACCGCGCGGGCTGAACTCGATCAAACCCTGGCGGAGATCGGCGATGTAGAGAAGAAGTTGTCGTTCATGCCCGACGAAGTGGTCTCGGAAAAGAAGCAAAGCGGCGATGCGACCTGGAGCGGCATGCGGCAACAAGTGTATACGCTCGAATTAGAGGAAAAGACGCTGGCTTCCAAATACCCTGCCGACAATCCGCTGTTGGCTCAAGTACGCGACAAACTGGCCGGGGCTCGCTCCATCTTGGAGAAGCTCGAAAGCGAACGTATCGACGAAAGTAAGACACCCAACCCAGCGCGTCTACGACTGGAAGAGGAATTGCAACGGCTACAAACCAAAGTCGTCGGCTTGCGCGCCAGCCTGCAACTGCGCGAAGACCAACACGCCGAGGTCGAGCATAAAATCGCCGAGATTCTCGATTCTGAGCGAGATCTGGAACAAATCGAGCGAGACATCAAGATGGCCGACACGCGGCTCGATCTACTGCGTCAAAAGCACGAGGAAGCTCGCGTGCTATCCGAGATGCAAGCTGATCGCGTCTCTAACCTGAGCTTGTTCCAACCCGCAACGTTGGTCGAGCGACCGGCTAGCCCCAATAAGAAGCTCCTGTTCCTCGCCTTTGCCGTACTCGGCTTGACGGCGAGCATATCCTTGGCCTTGCTCCAAGAACTCAACTCGAAGCATCTACGGACGGTGGCCGATGTCGAGCGTGGACTAGGGTTGCCTGTCATCGGCAGTATTCGCAAAGTTCGCAGCGCGACCGTCCGCACGCACCGCCTATTGAAGCTGGTTCGCAAGCGTCCCAAGCTGCAAGCCGAGTTCCGCGCAATCATCTCCGACATCATGCTCACCCCAAGCCGTTCGGCCAGCGATGGAACGCGCGGGCGCACACTGGGCGTGATTGGAGTTTCGTCGGGCGTTGGTTCGAGCACCGTCTCTGCCGCAATGGCCATGGTCGCCACCGAGAAATGCGGCCTGGAGTCGACTTTGATCGACGCCAACAGCGAGAATTCATCGCTGTCAAAGTTCTTCAATCTCAACGGGGCGCCCGGCTTGGCAGAACTCGCCAATGGCGATGCCACGCACGACGAGTGCGTGCAAAAACGATCCGAGAGTGGGCTGAGTCTGATATCGAGTTCGTCGGCCTACAAGGATCGTCAGCGTCTTGACGCGCCCCCTAAGAGCATTAGTGCGGCCATCCACAACTTTCAACTGTCATCCGACTTGGTCATCGTCGATCTACCTCCCGCAGTTTCCGCCGATCGCGCGGTGGCATTGACCCACTATATGGATTTCGTACTGCTTGTCGTCGAGTCGGAGAAAACCGAACTCGCAGCCGCCCAGCGGATCGTGCGGCGACTGTCCCAATCCGATCGACAAGTCGTCGGCGTCATCCTCAACAAGACTCAGTGCTATCTTCCCAATTGGCTCGGCAATTTGATCGGTCTGAGCTGACAATTGCCTTCGTAACAGAACAACTGGGAGTTTGGGATGTTCACTAGCTACCAGAGTCTTGGCGACTTCGATGACACTTGCCAGGCGACGCTTACGGACTCGTGCTTCAACCATTTTTGATTTTAGGGTTGGTCGTAGTGGACGAGGTTACGAGTCCCAACCGGTTACCGTTTCCACGGGACTCGTAACCTCGTCCACTACCCTCAACCCCAAGTTTTAGGCTGGATGTAGTACTAGCCGCAATTACAGAGCTGCCATCGCAATTCTAAGCTATGCACACCACTCACGCCCCGTCTACCTCCACCGTGCCGCAGGTCAAGCCTCAGCTCACTGACAATGCGCTTCTCAACTGGTGTCTGTTTTGGCTACCCACGTTGCTGATCATGCTGGTCATCGTCATCCCCGACTTTGAGCCTAGGCATGCGCAATCGGCCGGTGGGGTCGAGGTCGAATCGGACTTGGTGGCTACGATGGCTACTGAGAACTCGCTGCGCGAAAACGTTTTCTTTCTCAGCCTGCTAGCGTTAGGTGCGACGGGTGCGACGCTGTCCCTATTCGCTGGGCACAGCGGCAGGCGTCCCGGCAGTATCCATCTGTGGATCATCGTGGCCACGCTGGCCTTTGCCGTTTGTAGTCTGATGTGGACGGACGATCGCGCGCTGAGCTTCCGGCGTTTGGTGGTAACCGGATTCTTCGTGATCGGCGCTTGGGGAATCGGCCGTATTTGGCGTCCGATGCAATTAGTCCACATGGTATTCATTCTATCAGCTCTGTTCGCAATCAGTGGCATCCTCGCAGAGATCTACTATGGAACATTCTTGGCCGCTGGCGGCTACCGCTTCTCCGGCTTATTACACCCCAATCGTCAAGCATTGAGTTGCGGTCTGCTTGTATTGGCCGCGATGACGATGAAGGCCAAAACCGGAAACTATTTCTTTGGGTTGCTGGCTGTGATCGGCTTCGGCCTATTGATCATGACCGGCTCTCGTGGTGGTGCCGCTGCCTGCGCGATCGCCGTGGCCTTTCAGTTTTTCGTCGCCGCCCCTTCAGCTCAACGCGTGGCGTGGGGCTTGTTTGGCAGCCTGCTTGTCGGTGGAGGGCTACTATTCGTATCGCTCGAACCCAACGCTGTCCGACGTTTGGAGACGCTCGCCAAAATGGGACGCAGCGATGCACTGGCCGACCCAAAATCGCTTACCGGCCGAATCCCGATCTGGTCAGAAGTGGTAGTCGGTATCCAAGAGAGCCCACTCGTTGGACATGGCTACGCTGCTTATTGGACGCCTGAGCGGATTCATCGATTGTCGTACATCCATGACTGGGAGTTCAACAACGCCCACTCAAGTTATCTGGAGATCATGCTCAGCCTCGGGCTCGTCGGTTTCACACTCGGCATGACGAGTGTCCTATCCGTTTTCGCGCGAGGTTTGCAGCTCAACGCGCACGCTCCCGACTTGGGGTTGGTCTTCATCCTGTCGGTGTTTGTAATGGCCTTCATCAGCGGTCTGGTCGAGTCGATCTTCGTGTCGACGGGCTATGAATTTTTAGTTTGGTCGATCGGTGCCTTTATGATCGTCTACTATTCCCAGTCTAGGGGCGAGGGAAGCGACCGATGAGCCGCACCGACTCAGCAGCCAAGCCGCAATCTCCCACCCCGGAATCTTCATTGCCGCGTTCCTCATTGCTGCGTGTGGTCAGCAACGCCGCGTCGCTGTTGACCACCGAGCTGCTCAACAAAGCGACCAACTTTCTCATCTATGCACTCATCGCACGCTATGAGTTGGGGCTGGGCGCGTTCGGCAGCTTCTCTTTGGGGCTGCTGCTGGTCTACGTCTTTCAAGTCTTTGCCAGTGTCGGACTACCGAATCTGCTGACTCGCGAAATTGCCCAACGCGTAGCCCGAACACCGCGTCTATTGTCCAACGGATTGGTAGCAGCCAGCTTGACTTCTTTATTGGCAATGTTGGCAATGGTCGCTACTCCATGGCTCATGCGCTACGACTCGACGACCTCGTGGATCATCGTGGTACTCTCCCTAGGGTTATGGCCCTACGCGGCCTCGCAAGTCTTCGAATCCAGCTTTCGAGGAACGCAGCGCATGCATTTCATCGCCCTGGCCAATGGGATCGCCAACACCGTAAAAGTATTGGGAGCCGTCTGGTTGTTGCACCATGGCTATGGCGTAGTCGAACTGGCTGGGCTGTTGGTCGCTGTCCGTTTCCTGGTCTTGCTCACCGATGTGCTGTGCTACTTTGGCTGGTCTGGCGATCGTTTGGTATCCTGGGATCGGCGTTACGTTCGCGCGCTGGTCCGCCGCAGCTCAACGTTCCTCGGCATCGACGCCGCCATCGCTGGCTGGAGCGCTGTCGACGCCTTGATTTTGTCGAAGATCATGAGCCCACAAGAAGTTGGCTTGTACAGCGCCGCGCTGCAATTGCTCCAGCCTGCCTCGTTGGTCTACCTCAGCATTGTGGGAAGCATCTTCCCAGCGATGTGTCATCGTCATCGTGAGAGTGTGAGTCATCATCAAAGTTTGACCGGCTCCCAAGCCCGAGAGCAGTTGCAACTCTACGCGCTGACCCGTTGGATGGTGGCGTTTCTATTGATACTTGGCTTACCTACCGTCGTGCTGATATTTTCATTTGCTGACGTGATCTTGCACCTCGCCTACAACGATTTGGCCTTTATACGCTCGGTACCGGTCATGCAGATCGCTTGCTTCGCCCTCATTGCACAATGTTTCACAACGATACTGGGGCACGCATTATGGGCCGCTGATCAAGAGGTGGCAACTCTACGAATCGTAGTGGTCAATTTGACCGCCAATCTGATCGTCAGCAGTTTTACCATCTACCACTGGGGTTTGATCGGTGCCGCCGCCGGTACGCTGCTGGTCAGTTTCTTGAACGTCCTGCAGCACTACTTGGCCTACATGAAAGTCCTCCACAAGCATCCGATCGACTGGCAGATTATCAATCCGATCGTAGCCAGCGTAGCCATGGGCTGCGTGATTTACCTTGTCCCCAATGCAATTGCCGATGGTTTGTTGGGGATTTTGCCGGTGTCGCTACAAGGGCTGCTTGCCACGTGGCTTCCCAATCCGCAACGCGTCCTACTGGCGTTTCTCGGTGCAGTCGTCTATGCAGCGACGATCTTGACGTTGATCTCCGTGGTTCATGGTGGACCAAGGAAACTTCGCGATGGATTCTTCGCACCCTTGGTAAGTTGAGTACGCACGTGACCGACAGCTTGAAAAAGATTGCCTTCGTCTCGTACGACTTCCCCGAGTACTCGATCCGTCACGTCAATGAGATGGTGGATCATGCCGAGGTCCTGCTGTTGCTACCCGAGCAGACATCGCGCGAATACCTGTCGCTGCTCGATCCACGTGTGCGGTTCGAACCATTTCATAAACCACGGTTGCGGCAGCCGGCACGGCAAATCGTCAACGCTTTAAAGTTATTGCGCACCGTTTACCGCTTTGATCCCGATGTGGTCCACGTTCAGAATGGACACATGTATTTCAATATGGTGCTGCCGCTACTGCGCAAATACCCGCTGGTGATGACCATCCATGATGTTCGCCAACATTTGGGTGATACCGAATCGGGGCACACGCCACAGCGCATCATGGATTTTGGCTTTCGCCGAGCAGATCATGTCATCGTTCACGGCCTGAGTATGGTCGACACGGTCGTCGACGAGATCGGTTTTCGACCAGAGCAGATTCATGTCATTCCGCTAATAGCACTCGGCGAACTCGATTCATCTGAGCCGATCAGTGATGATGAGCAGTCCATTCTGTTTTTTGGTCGCATTTGGGAATACAAAGGGCTGGAGTATCTAATTCGCGCCGCTCCCAAAGTGTGTTCCGAGTTCCCTGAAGCGAGGATCATTGTCGCCGGGCGTGGCGAGGATATGCAGCGTTATCGAAACGGTATGCACGACCCCGCGTCGTTTGTCGTTCTCAATGATTGGATCACCGACCAGCACCGCAGCGAGCTGTTTGCGCGTTGCAGTATGGTTGTATTGCCTTACATCGAGGCCTCGCAAAGCGCCGTCACGCCGATTGCCTACGCCTATGAAAAGCCGGTCATCGTGACGCGCATCGGGGGCTTGCCCGACATGGTCGATCACGGCAAGACGGGATTGTTGATACCACCGCGCGACGCCGACGCCTTGGCCGATGCCATGCTGCAGTTGCTCCGCGACCGCACCGCTCGCATCGAGATGGGGCGAGCTGGCAAGCGCAAACTACTTCAAGAGTGCGCCCCTCCCGTGGTCGTTGCACAAACGCTCGAAGTTTATCGCCAAACCATCGCAAGTCGCTAAGCTGTTGCCACCGTCGCCAGAGGGTGGAAGCATGCCACCTGGCGAGCGCAGCTACAACATTCATCCAACGATTGAGAATAGACAAGTGTCGCAATACCACGACGTTGCCTTGAACATCCACTCCTATATGGAACGCAGCTTCTCCGTCGACGGAGCCATCATCGGCCCCGATCCTGGAGTCCGCTTCAACTATCGCATCTGGCGCTTCCTCAAAGGCTACACGCCGTGGATTGCCTGGAATGATGGACTGTACTACTTGCAATGCCAAGGCTACTGGGTCATGGCCAATTGGCTGTTGTCTCGAGAACCCGAAGATCGCTTCGCGCAGATCGCCTTGGCCGCCAGCGACCGAATCGTCGAACGTCAACGCGCCGACGGGGCGTGGGACTATCCAAATCCCGAATGGAAAGGCCGAGTCGCCACCGTCGAGGGCACCTTCGCATCGTTCGCACTGCTGGAAGCCTATCGCCATACCGGTCGCGAAAGGTACTTGCAGTCGGCCTTGCGTTACCATGATTTCTTCAGCAATTGTATCGGCTTTCAAGAGTATCAAGGCACATCTGCCGTAAACTACTTTGCGGGGAGGCACAGCAACCCAGTCCCTAACAATTCGTCGCTCATCCTGCGCTACTTGGCCAACCTGGCCCAGGCCACCGGAGAGCCGCGTTACGCAGATAAATGCAAGTCGGTAGTCGATTTCCTGCTGAAATTCCAGCGGCCCTCGGGGGAACTGCCGTATGTGGTCGATGAACCCAGAATGCTCCATTTTCAGTGTTTCCAGTACCATTCCTTCATATATCTCGATACTTGGAACTATTATCGAATGAGTGGGGACGAGCGTGTGTTGCCCTTTCTGCAAGGTGTCTTGCGATTCCTCGAAGGGGCCGTACACCCGAGCGGTTATGGCTACTACCAATGCGATCAGCCTTACCGCACTGTGAACTACCACACCGCCGCTATCGCCACCGCGCTGGTCACTTGCGACGACATCGGCCTGAGTTCCGGGAAAGTTGCCGAGTATCGTGCCCTGGCGCAGCGAGCTTATCAATACCTTTATCAGCAGCAACAATCCGATGGCAGCTTTACCCACTCGCGCGGTGACTACCGTTTTGTCTGTGATCACCGTCGCTACCCACGCTACCTGGCCATGATGCTCTATCACCTTCTTTGCACTGCGGAGAGGGCGTGAGTGTTGGGAGACAGGGAGACAGGGAGTCAGGGAGTCAGGGAGTCAGGGAGTCAGGGAGTCAGGGAGTCAGGGTAATTATGCAGTTTTAAGCACTAAGCACTAAGCACTAAGCACTAAGCACTAAGAACTAAGAACTAAGAACCAAGAACCAAGAACCAAGAACCAAGAACCAAGAACCAAGAACCAAGAATTAAGAACCAAAAACTCTTCATGCCCGACTACAGCTCTTTACATATCGGTGTCTTTGCTTCGCTCAAGCGGGGCTTCGAGCACTTCATCTACCGAGAACTGACCATTCTGGAGAAGAACGGGGCTGCGATCAGCGTCTATCCCACCAAAGTTGGGGCAGGACTCTACGGCCCGCGCCCCACTTGGAACTTCCATCCTTGGACGGTATTGGCCGTCTCGCTCGCCAACATGGTCACTGCGGTTACCCGCCCCACCAAGTACTTCCCACTGTTGCTCGAATCGCTACGAATGTCGGCTGTGGTAGACTTTGCGCTCGCGGTCAACTTCGCGCGGCAACTCGATGGCGTCAATGTGCTCTACTCGACATTCGGTGATCGCAAGTTCTTTATTGGCTACTTCTGCAAGCGACTGACCGGGCTACCGTTGGTGTGTACGATCCATGCCTACGAGATTTATCAAAACCCGAACCCTAAGATGTTCGCCCATGCGCTCCCCTTTGCCGATCAGATTATCACCGTCAGCCAATACAACTTTCAGCAGTTGAAAGATCGCTACGGGGTCGAAGCACACGATTTGGAGTTGGTGCGTTGCTGTATCGATACGCAAGAGTATCGACCGCAGGAAAAGTTCAAGATTTTAATTGTAGGCTTTTTTGCTGAGCGCAAAGGACACGAGGTACTCTTTCAAGCCATCAAGCAGCTTGGACGCGACGATTTTGAAGTCTGGGTCGTCGGTGGAGCAGGGGCCGAAGCCGAGTCGGTCGACGTCAAAGGTTTGTGCAAGCAATATGGTCTGGAATTGCAAGTCGCTTTTTTTGGCCCGCTCTCCGGTACTGCATTAAAAGCCGTCTATCATGCCTGCGATGTTTTTTGTTTGCCCTGCCATTTCGAGAAGGATGGGCTGGGCGAAGGCTTCCCTGTCGTACTGATCGAAGCCATGGCTTGTGGTAAACCGGTCATTTCGACGCGACATGTCGAGATCCCCAACGTGATCAAACGCCTGTTGGTCGATGAGAAAGATGTCGACGGTTTGGCTCGAGCGCTGCTGCAAGTTTACGAGTCGGCTGAGCTGCGTGGCGAACTATCGATCGAAAGTCGTCAGACGGCCATCGACTACTTTTCGGCGACCAACGTCGATCAGACCGCCGCCATCTTCCAACGCGTTATTGCAGGCCCGCAAAGTCCGCAGAAACCACATTCGCGGGAGTGCGTCAGCTCATGACCAACATCCTCGGCATCTCGGCTTTTTATCACGATTCGGCGGCGGCACTCGTTGTCGACGGGCGCATCGTGGCCGCTGCGCAAGAGGAACGCTTCACCCGAAAAAAACACGATGCCGCTTTTCCTTTGGCAGCCGTCGACTATTGTCTGCAGGAAGCGGGGCTACAGCCCGAGGACTTGGACTACGTTGGTTTCTATGACAAACCGCTCACCAAATTTGAACGTTTGCTTGAAACTTATTTGGTTTACGTTCCACGCGGTTATCGCTCGTTCCGCCGGGCACTGCCGCTGTGGCTAAAACAAAAACTACACTTGCCGCATGAGATGCGTCGCGGCCTGCGCGATCGCTATCGCGGGCGCTTCGTCTTCACCGATCATCACGAATCGCACGCAGCCAGCGCATTCTTTCCATCGCCATTTGACGAAGCGGCCATACTCACGATCGATGGCGTCGGTGAATGGTCGACCACCTGCATAGGTGAAGGGCATGGCAATCGCATCGAGCTCAAACACGAGCTTCGATTCCCACATTCGTTGGGGCTGCTCTATTCGGCATTTACCTACTACGCGGGATATCGAGTCAACAGCGGTGAATACAAACTGATGGGCTTGGCACCCTACGGCGAACCGGCCTACCGCGATGTGATTCTCGATCAAGTGATGGACCTCAAGCCCGATGGCTCGTTCCGACTCGACATGAGCTACTTCAATTACTGCCAAGGCTTGACGATGACCAGTGGCAAACTGCATCGTTTACTCGGTGGCCCGCCGCGAAAACCTGAATCGGAAATTACCCAACGCGATATGGATTTGGCCGCATCCATTCAGGCGGTAACCGAAGAGGTTGTGTTGCGATCGGCTCGCACCGCTCATCAGCGGACCGGCATGAAGAATTTAGTGCTGGCTGGTGGCGTCGCGCTGAACTGTGTCGCCAATGGTCGCGTGCTACGTGAGGGCCCGTTTGAAGAGCTGTGGATTCAACCCGCCGCCGGTGACGCTGGAGGCGCTCTGGGGGTCGCGCTGTTCACCTGGCATCAATTGCTCGACCAGCCGCGCACCGCTCAGCCTCCCGATAGCCAGCAGGGATCATTGCTGGGCCCCAGCTACTCGGATGCGCAGATCGCGGCAATGCTCGATACACAGGGTGCCAACTATCACACCTGCACCGACGAGCAAGAGCTGTGCGAGATCGTGTCCGATCTGATCGCCGATGAACTTGTCGTCGGCTGGTTCCAAGGTCGCATGGAATTTGGCCCTCGCGCGCTTGGCAGTCGAAGCATCTTGGGGGATGCACGCTCCGAAAAAATGCAGGCCACCATGAACTTGAAGATCAAGTTTCGTGAATCGTTTCGACCTTTCGCACCGCTCGTGCTACGCGAGTACGCTGATCAGATCTTCGAGCTTCGGCCAGACCAAGAGTCCCCCTACATGCTGTTGGTGGCTGGTCTGCGCCCCGAGCTGCGCCACGCGTTGGGAGAGACCTACCAGCGAGCGTTCGGTATCGAGAAGCTCAGCTTCCGTCGCTCGGACTTGCCCGCCATTACCCATGTCGATTATTCCGCCCGAGTACAGACGGTCGACCGCGCTCGCAACCCACTGCTGCACGCATTGTTGAGCCAATTCCACCAGCAAACCGGTTGTCCCGTAATGATCAACACCAGCTTCAATGTTCGCAGCGAGCCGATTGTCTGCACTCCCGAAGAGGCCTATCGTTGCTTTATGATGACCGCAATGGACGCACTGGCGCTCGGCAGCCACGTAATGCTCAAGAGTGAGCAAACACAAATTGCTCAATCGCAACGCAACGACCACTTGGCTCAATTTCAATTGGATTAACCGGCATGAGTTTAGTACAAGCCAATTGGCAACCCACTCATCGACAGCTTCGGCAATTTGGGCTGCTGTGCGCCCTTGCGCTGCCCTGCGTGGCATGGCTTTGGTCGTTGTCTGCAAGTTGGTTTGCGGGCTTGTCCGCCGCAGGTGTGCTACTGGCCCTGCTGTCGTGGTACTTGCCGGTTGCGGTAGCTCCGCTGTTTATTGGTGTAATGCTCATCACACTCCCGATCGGTTTGGTAGTGAGCGAAATCGTATTGCTGTTGGTGTATGCTCTAGTGTTTGTGCCGATTGGAGTTGCCTTTCGTTGCCTGGGACGCGACCGACTCGAACGCCGCATCGACCGCAGTCGCGACAGCTACTGGGAACCAAAGCTGCGGCCTCGTTCGCTAGCCAGCTACTATCGGCAGTCCTGAATCAGCGACACGTTCACGCCTATTTTGACCGTTCTGGCGCTTATCACGGTCGCCAAACATGACATGGCCTTATTATGAATCAACCTGAATCACAATCCGACAAACGAACCGAAAACGAATTCGAACGACTGGGTGAAGAGCAAGAGTTGTCGTTGGTGGGCGAGTTCTGGGTATTCATCAAAGAGAATAAGGCGTGGTGGATGGTTCCGATCCTGTTGGTGCTTGGAGGGTTGGGCGCACTTGTCGTACTCAGTTCGACGGGTGCCGCACCGTTCATCTACACGCTGTTTTAGTGGTGTCTCGCCTGCGCGGCCGGCCCCCTGCCAGCTTGCCTGGTGAGAGCCAAGGTTTTTGGTTTGGATGCGGTCAACGTGGGCCGGCCCCCTGCCAGCTTGCCTGGCGGGAGGCAAAGTTTTAGGTTTAGATGCCGTTCGATGGGAGCTTCTCATTCGGTCTTCCCGCCTCGATCGCCGCCTGCGGCGATCGAGGCGGGAAGACCGAATGCAGTGGTTCTGGGACCGCTGGTCGCACGGCTAGCTACAAAACTGATGCACCAGCGAGGCAAGCACGCGGGGGTCCAGACGTATTTGCTGTCAACGATTGAGGCCAGCGCGAATGGGGTTTGAGCGAATGGTAAATTCAATTTCCACACAGAATATATAAACTAGATGTGCGGTATCGCTGGCATTTTGAAACTTGATCGAACCACTGCGGCACCCGCTGAGGTGCTGGAGCGGATGTTGCAATCGATTTACCATCGGGGCCCTGACGAAGACGGTCGTTTGTTCGATGAAGAGCTCGCCATGGGGATGCGACGGCTAAGCATCATCGACTTGGCCGACGGGCAGCAGCCGATCTTTGACGAAAGCGGGCGTTACGCCGTCATCTTCAATGGCGAGATCTACAATTATCGCGAACTGCGACAAGAGTTGATCGGTCGAGGCCATACGCTCAAGACCCACAGCGACACCGAAGTCATCGTCCACTTGTACGAAGAGCAAGGGCCAGATTGTTTGGAACAACTGCGCGGCATGTTTGGCATCGCGGTGTGGGACAAACGCGAGCGGAAGCTGTTCATCGCGCGCGATCGTATGGGGATCAAGCCGCTTTACTACGCCATCAAGAACAACTCGCTGATCTTCGGCTCCGAGATCAAAGCCCTGCTCGTGCATCCCGATGTCGACGCAGCGCTCGATCTGCGCGGCCTATCGAACTACTTGTCGCTCAAGTACATTCCCTCGCCCGGAACTCTGTTTGAAGAAATCCAGTCGATTCCACCCGGTCATTTCCTGATAGCCCAGAATGGACGTATCGAGATCAAGCGTTACTGGAATATCTCTTATGCCAAACCGCACTCGATCAAGAGCGAAGCCGAATATATCGACGAGGCGGCGGAGCTGATCCGCGAGTCAGTTAAACTGCGGCTGCGCAGCGACGTGCCCTTTGGCGCCTTCCTAAGCGGTGGCGTCGATTCGAGCACTATTGTGGCGTTCATGGCCGAACAAATGAGCGAGCCGGTAACGACATTTTCAGTCGGCTTTGGTGAGGGGGATGAACTGCCCTATGCCAAGCTGGTGGCCGATCGCTTTGGTTGTGACCACCACACTCTCAATATCACAGCCGCCGACTTCATCGAGCATGCGGAGACAGTGCTGTGGCACATGGACCAGCCGATCGCCGATCAAGCTACGGTAGCTACTTTGATGGTCGCCAAGTTGGCGCGGCAACATGTCAAGATGGTGCTCACCGGTGAGGGAGGCGACGAGTTGTTCGCCGGTTATGCGCGCTATGCGGGGGAACGCTTTTCACCCTACACACGCTGGCTCCCGAACTGGGCTGGGCGAATCATTCGCAGTGGCGCGAGGCGCCTACCTGGCATGCGCCGTGGCAAACTTGCACTGCACGCGTTGACCACTGGTAACGAAGCGCAGCGGTTTGCCAATTGGTTTCCAATGTTCAACGACGAGACCAAGCGGCAATTATTGACCGAGCGCATGAGCGACTATCGCGAGGGAGCCGCCGATATCTTTGCGCACCACCTGGGCGAATGCGATGCGCGCGAACCACTCGATCGCATGTTGTACGTCGACAGCAAACTGTGGTTGCCAGATTTTCTATTGTTGCGCGGCGACAAATTGACCATGGCCAATTCGTTAGAAGCCCGCATCCCGCTGTTGGATCACAAATTAGTCGAATTCGCGGCACGACTGCCGACCAAGTACAAACTGCACCGGGGAGACCGCAAGTACTTGCTCAAACGCGTCGCCGAGCGGATGTTGCCGAGCGAGATCATCCATCGCAGGAAGCAAGGTTTCCCAATACCCATCGATCGCTGGCTGCGCAATGAGGCGCGACCGCTGATGCGCGATATGCTCAGCCAGGAGAGTTTGCAACGCCGCGGTTTGTTCAATCCACAGTTCGTCGAGACATTGATGCAGCAGCACGAATCGGGTTATGCTGACAATACCACCGAGCTGTGGGGCTTGGTCAGTCTCGAAATTTGGATGCGTCGTATGATCGACGAGGATGCTGGGCCTTAAGTCGGCTTGCAAGCGAGAACCGAGCTGCTTCGGCAGGAGTGAAGAGAATTGCCGACGAGCCGTTTCAGCTCAAAGCGGACTCTCATGTCCAGCAATCGGTTACATTAGTAAACTGGTGCGAAAGGCCTCTAGCCATTTGGCTGTGCAGTGCCCGACATATAAACGAACCAAATACAGGACCTAATATCCTATGCGAAAGCTCCCTGCGATTTCATTGTTCCTTTGTTCAGTCGTCTCGGCCGTCGCGTCTGCTGCCGATCGCCCCAACGTGGTTTTCATTCTAACGGACGACCAACGCGCCGAAGCCTTGAGTTGTATGGGGCATCCGCACTTGCAAACACCACGAATCGACCAGCTCGCCAGTGAAGGCGTACTGTTCAAGAACCACTTCTGCACGACGTCGCTTTGTTCGCCCAGCCGCGCGTCCATTCTGGGCGGTCTGTACGCTCACACCCACGGCGTCGTCAATAATTTCACCGACTATCCGCAGGAACTGCCAACTTTCCCTCGACAACTGCAAAGCGAAGGCTACACCACGGCCTATATCGGCAAGTGGCACATGGGCGAAGACGATGATAGTAAACGCCCAGGCTTCGACCACTTCATCACCCATCGCGGGCAGGGCGAGTATTTCGATACTGAGTTCCGCAAGAACAACGGCGAACGCAAGGTCATTCCCGGCTACTACACGACCGTTGTCACCGACATGGCGATCGACTGGATGCAAAACAAGGACAGTGACAAACCGTTTCTATTGATGCTGGGACACAAAGCTCCCCACAGCTTCTACTTTCCCGAGGAGAAATACGGGCACGTTTTCGACAACGTCCGTGTGCCGTATCCGACCACAGCCTTTCAACTCGATGACAAGCCAGCGTGGATCACGCAGCGGCTGGGCACCTGGCACGGCATCTACGGCCCGTTGTTCGAATGGCGAAAAAAATATCCGGATGATTCGGCCGCTGCGATGATCGATTTCGAAAATATGGTTCGAGCCTATTGGGGAACCTTGCTTTCGGTCGACGATTCGGTAGGCCGAATTTACGACTACTTGATGCGGACCGGCGAACTGGACAACACGCTTTTCATTTTCACCAGCGACAACGGACTGCTCGAAGGCGAGCACGGTATGGTCGACAAACGAACCGCTCACGAACCCTCACTGCGGATACCGTTGGTCGTTCGCTACCCGAAGCTTGTCTCACCAAAGTTTCCGAAAGTCGTCGAGGCGCAGACCCTGACCATCGATTTCGCAGCATCCATTCTGGACATCTGTGCCGCCGAGCTGTTGTCGAAAACTCAGGGGCGGTCTTGGAAACAACTGATCACGACAGGCGATCCAGAGTGGCGGACGAGTTGGTACTATGAATACAATTACGAAGAACAGTTCCCCTACACGCCGAACGTACGCGCCCTCCGCACCGACGAGTGGAAGTACATCCGCTATCCCCACGGTGATGGCTCTGCCGATAGACATTTGGCAGAACTCTACGACCTCCGCGCCGACCCGCAGGAAACCATCAATCTGATTGCCCGCGAATCACACCAGTCGCTTATAGCGAAACTGCGTGCCGAATTAGACCAGCGGATTCAAGCGACTCATCCAGATGGCAAAGACAACATGCCGATTGACCAAGGAATCAAGGGAGAACTGCCTGACGAAAAGATTCGCTAAACCCCAATAAACGTGGCTACGGCCAAAACGGCCAAGTATGCGCAGGAACCTATGCGTGGGTGCTTATGTGTTGAACAGCGGTAGTCCAACTACTGCCGGAGCTCCCACCGTGTCAGATTTTCTTGACTCGATCATTCTGCCCTGAATCGGCATCGTCGTTAGGCAGGAGCGTCGTCGGCAGAATGATGGGACATGGTTCCGCAGTCGTAAAGGAAAGCGAGTCGCCAACAAACTCGCATCGAGTAACCTGACGTTCCGGCGATTAGTGTTCGATTAGCGAAGATTAGTGTTCCCAGAAACTCGATGCTCAAGCAATTAAAAAGGCGATGCAATGTTCAAACAAGAAGGTTACGATCTGCTGGGGGCCGCTTTCGAGGTCTACTAGCGAACTCGGCTATGGCGTGGCAGAAGATGTCTACCAATCGGCACTGGAGATTGAGCAAGGACTTCGGCAGGAAGGGCGATTTGGAGTGGAAGCATTTTTTCATCGACGATCTGCGCATCTCACAACATGGCTGAGCAGCGGACTAGGGAACACTAATCTTCACTAATCGCACACTAATCCCTTGAGAATCTTCGATAGGCGTTCAGCGCAACGCCGGCCCATAGGACAAGGCAGGCTACTGCCAATACGGCGGCGAGCGGTCGGTCGATAAAGGCAGTGAGGTCTCCTCTTCCCCCGGCCAGCGTTTGCACAAATCGTTCTTCCAACGGACCTCCCAGAATCAAACCCAGCACGAGCGCACCAATGGAGATACTCCAGCGCTCGCAGACGACTCCGACCAAGCCAAAAGCGAGCATCAGTGTGACGTCAAAGGTGCTTCCGTTTACCGCGAACGCTCCGACGATGCAAAACAACAAAATCACGGGCAGCAGCACACGACGTGGTATCCGCATCACCTGGCGACTGGCTTTGATGGCGCACCAAGCAACTGGCAACAACACTAGATTGGCTAAAATGAAAATCAAATAGATGCTGTAGACCAAGGCCCCCTGCTGCTCGAAAATCTCGGGGCCGGGCTTAAGATTCTTCATGTACAGGACGCCGATCACCATGGCTGTGACCGAGTCACCTGGGATACCAAAAACCAGAGCAGGGATCCAAGCTCCCGCCAGTGAGGAGGAGTTTCCTGCGGTCGCATCGGCGATGCAGTGGATCGACCCCTGGCCATACTCGGAAGGCTGCTTGCTAAACTTCTTGGAAACCGCGACGCAGACCCAGGCCGCCATATCCGCACCAGCGCCAGGAAGTATCCCAATGATTGACCCGATGGCACTGGACCGCAGCCAAGCCCAGGGACGACTGCGAAACAAACGCAGCGCCGGGGCAAGAATACCTCTGCCCAAATGTGTCGCGGCCGGAGTCGGAACGGCATCTAAATTGGAAACATTCCGGAGGACCTCGGATAAGCCGAACAAGCCGATCATTGCCGGAATAAAGTTGATGCCTTGAAACAGCTCCGGATGACCGAAAGTGAAGCGAGCTTGGCCGTGAACGGCGCTCAATCCAACTGTCGACAGCAGCAAGCCGATCGCGAGACCGGTTAGCGAGCGCGCTATGCCGGATCGTGCCACGACGACTGCGCAGCTCAGTCCCATAAGATACAACCAAAAATACTCGGTCACGCTAAACCACGCGGCCATTTTCGCGAGCTGGTGGCCCAAGAGCATCAACACGCCCGCGCCAAGCAGCCCGCCCGATACGCTAAACCAAAGCGAGGTCCCCAGCGCCAATTCCGCTTGTCCGCGCTGCGCCAGCGCATAGGCGTCGTCGGCGTAGGCAGCCGAAGCGGGTGTTCCCGGAATCCTAACGAGTGTCGTCGGAATGTCGCCCGCAAAAATCGCGCAGGCCACCATCGTGACAATGGCGGCCAGCGCCGGAACGGGCTCCAACCAGTACGTCATCGGCACGAACAGCGCAACGCCCATGGTTGCAGTCAGGCCCGGCATCGCTCCCAAGAATACGCCATAACAGGCGGAACAGACCACGATGATCCATACCGTTGGATCGAGAAACACTTGGTGCAGCGCTTGAAGTAAGTCACCATTCATGTGTGATCACCAGCCAAATAGCCCACGTGGAAGGGGAACTCGCAAACCGACTGCAAAAATCTGATAAACGCAAACACTCACAATAGCAGCTAGCGGGAGCGCAAGCCTCAATCGCACGCGAAAGAAGATAAGTAGTCCACCAACCAGCATGGCAGCAGTGAGAATGAACCCCAGCCATTCCGCAGACAATAGGTAGAAAATGGCGGCTCCCATCACGGTTGCCATGGGTAGGATACTCGCTGCCATCTCGTTAACTTGCTTTGGTGTGCGGCGTGACTGCCAAGCCACACTTCCCGCTGTCAGTAGCAAGAGCAGAGCGATTGCCGTCGGAAAAATCATCGGCCCAAAATGCTCTTCGTTGATCGAACTAAGCGCGGGGCCGGTAAGCACGTCGCGGAATATTTCATCTTGGTGAGCAAGTGTCTCTGCAAACGCGGCCGGTTCTTCGATACTGAGATTGAATCCAGCGCCGCTCATGAATGAGGCTAGTTCCGTGCTGTGCGCAACATCGCGAAGCGCACTGGTTAAGACTTGCAATCGTTCCGCAGGCAAACCGTTGGGTGCCGCCATGCCGCGCCAGCCGGCGATAGCCCATGGGTGACCCTGCTCACGGAAGGTTGGAACTTCGCCAAATCCTGGCACTCGTTCGTCGGCCATAACACCTAGACAGCGCACCTGTTTTCCAGCCAGCATGGCATCCGCCTCCGGCAAGGAACAGCATACGACGTCAACGCCACTCGCATTCAGCTCCTGCAGCGAAGGACCGGCACCGTTGATCGAAATCCAGGTCGCCGCCATGGGGTCCAGACCTTGAGAATTCAACCAACCAGCCAAGGCGACATGCCAGATCCCGCCGAAGGCAGTCCCGCTGGCTTTCAGTTTTCCCGGCTCGGCGGCGATAGCTGACTGCAAATCGTCCAACGAGGAAAACGGACTGTCGCTGCGAACAAAGAGTGCCGCGCTATCGCGATTAATTAACACAAGGGGCTCAAAGTCTCGATAGTTTACTGACGTCAAACCACGCCAATGCAACATATTCAACTCAACGGTCACCATCGTCAGCGTATATCCGTCCGGACGCGCCCGGGCACCGCGAGTATGACCGGTCACACCCGAGCCGCCGGTTGCATTAATGACGTTTACCGGCACCCCCAAATTCTTCTCGAGTTGCGCGGCCACTTGGCGCGATACGCGATCCGTGCCGCCGCCAGCCGACCACGGACAAATGATGATGATTGGCTGATGCGGAAAGCGGCGTTCCTGTCCACAACCCGACACGAGCAGCAACACCGTAGACGTGATCAATGCTACCCGCAACAGTCCTGGTAAAGCTGCGAAACTAAGATTAAGACGATTCTTCCGATCACGCATTCGAACAGACCCGTTGCCAAATAAAAGTAAAGCGGTCCTGGTGCCGACTGAGAAGCTATTGTAGTCTTAGCGCAGCCCCGAAACAGCGTTCGCTCTGAGGTAGGTTGCTACCAATCGACGACCGAACCATCATCGGGATCGAATTGCGAGAGGTATTATCAAAAGTCGTGTTCTGAAAGTATGAATAAAAGCGGCGTATCCTGTTGATGTAACTATACCTCAACGAGAGCACAAGGACACGCCATGGGTAAGAGGAAAGGCCAAAGGGGTCAGGGGAAAGGCCAAAGGGGTCAGGGGAAAGGCCAAAGGGGGCAGGTCTCTTAAAACGTCTGTTCCTTGAAATCTCGACCGTGCGCTGGTGCTTGCCAGCCTCTTATGTTTGTCCGCAGTCGCAACTTATTGATGGTTTGGGTTCAACAGCGGCGAGAGGGTATGCCAGTTCGCGAGTGATGATGACCGAGACGCGGGCCAAGTGTCCGGTCAGTGTTCAAGTAGCAGCGAAGAATGCTCTGGGTGCTTGGTTGCGTCGGTACTAAAGGACCCGCAGGGACACACTACGTTCATGGAGGATCGCAATCTGCGCGCTGCTAGCAATTGGAACTGACCGCTACAGACGCGATGGCAGAGTCTGGATAGTTATTTCAGGAAAAATTACGGAATTCTTGTAAGACAACAGGGCTCATCTCCGTCTTCTAGTGTCGGAATTTTTTCGATGCTCCCACACTCGGAGTTGCAATTGTTAGCGGCTGCGAGCGGGATCACGCTGTCCTCTTCTCGGAGGCCCCGTTCTTCCCGCTTGGATTGTGAGAAAGTCAATTGGCGAATTATTTTGAACGATCGGATCGGTCAATAATACAAACGGCTGGAATGGGAAGTGCGTGGTGTGCTTTCCCAGTTTAGCGTCGCAACACAGTAAAACACCAGAAAATCGATATTGCCACGTACTGCGTTCCGCAATACAATGGAGTATACTGCTTTTAGACAAAGAAAAAGGCTGGTGATGCAAAAAAATGCTTCCCTAATGGTGCGGCTGGACAACGACTCTAAGGCGATATTGTCGGCTGCGGCCGAGTTGCGCCGTGTGAGTGTAAGCGACTACGTGAGGAGCGTGATGGTGCAACAAGCATCGCGCGAATTGGCGGCAGCTCGATCGCAAACCATCGCGATGACACCAGATGAGCAACTCCAATTTTGGAAGGCCCTTTCAAAAACACCTAAACTCACTGAGTCGCAAAAAGGACTGGCGGCGATCATGCGAGGCGAAGCGTGAGTGGAGTTCAGTTTCCGATCGGTTGGAAGATCGAGATCCTTTCCAAAGAACACAATCGTCGAGGATTTACTTCGGGCAATGATGCGGTTGATCAGTGGCTCAAGGAGTCGGCGTTACAGAGCCAATCCAAGCATCTGACTTCAACCAAGGTACTGGTCGGCAAGTCGAACAAACTGATCGGATACTATTCACTCGCAACGGCACAAATCGACTTTTCCGATCTGCCAACCGATGCTGTCAAGTCGCTTCCGCGCCGCCAGCTTCCAGCAGCTATTTTAGCGTGGTTCGCGATTGACCAAAATCACCAAGGCTCTGGGCTGGAGAAGCGGTTGTTTGCCGCCGCCCTGCGAGATTGCTATCAGGCCAGCCAAACATTTGCGTTTGTGGCAATCTTGTTGGACTGCATCGACGAGCCAGCCAAGCGGTTTTACAAGCAATTCGATTTCGAAGAGCTGCCAGGCTATCCGATGCGATTATTCCTGTCGTTCAAATTGTTGGAAAGAATGATGCGACAGTAGAGCTCAACAGGCAGTTGTCCCGTTTGCGATATTTGTGCTTAGTCTCTCTCCAGTTTTTGCCAAAACTTACCGATCGAGACAAAATGGATTGGTCGGACGCAATTGCGAGTTGTTTATCCCAATCGGGAATCGTTAGAGCGTAGATGATCGCCGATTGGTCGGTCGCGGTGGCTGGCTGCTTCTTTGTAGGCTCGTAACGAGTAATGCGAGTTACGGCAGGCCGAAGCAAGTGATCAATGTGCCGCGTATCCACGTCCCAATGAGTACCGGCCTGACGATGCGCTACGGTTGATGTTAAGCCAAACTCGACGGTGGCGACATGAGTCTGACGCGCACATATAAGAACACGGGTGCGGGTCGATCCGCCATCGCGGCCCATGCCGTAACTCGCGGTACTCGTTACGAGCCTACAGAGAAATGGCATCCAGCCACCGAGGCCATCAACCCTCGCGGCATCCATGACCAAAGTTCTGTGGCCCCGCTCCTCTCCCTACCGCATTTCTCTTCTTGCGGTTGCAAGGATTTCGGCAGCTTTCCCTGTGATAGCCAATTGCGTAAATGTGAAATGCCGCACGTGGTAGTTGGCAAGCATCTGGGCTAGGTCTAGTCGATTCGAGGTGCAAATTAGAGCAATGAGCATCTCAATCTCCCTTGGATCTAAAGAGTTCGACTCAAGCAGCGGCTCAATGGAACGCATTACTCGGCTGATGCTCATGCCAGCTTCATGAGGCAAAAGTATACTTGGACCTAACGATTTATAAAAAACTAGAAGCACGCGAGTGTAGGTAAGTTCAGAAAACGGATATGGTAGCAAGTCTGTCAGAGAACCTAGGTAGGATCCAGCCTCACCACTTCTGCCGCCCCACCGCGGCAACATGTGGAGGCATAGTTGTGCATGAACATCGTACGAATATGGGTGACATTCGATTTGCTTCTTGAGCAACGGTTGCAAATTTTCGGCGGATTCCCCTAGGCTTAGTCTACTGCGAATTGCAAGCCACAACGCCCCGTCCGGAGGCGTCTCGCGGTTTAGAATCGGCTGAACTTCGGCGAGGGCCAGTTGATACCGATCGTCGTGGGTCTTGAAGCCAGCTTGGGAAACCGTATTAGCATACCCTGTACCGCGTGCTTTACTGGCTATTGCTTTATGGCGAAAACCAGACGCTAGAATTGCCAGATCCGATCCTTGAGCCTTCCAGTGGTCTAGTTTGGACAAAGTTGACTTACTGGCCGCTTCGTCCTCGCTTTCAAGCTTGCCCATCTCCAATAGGGCCCATCGTTCGCCAATCGAACTAGCGATATCTCGAAAAAACAATTGGCCAAAACTTCGACGAATTCTCGGAAACTCACGCATATAGTTAGCTGCCAGTTCTAATTGCTCAAATTGAGCATCCAGGGCGAGATTCACGAAACGTTCGATCGTCCATTGGCCATCGAAATCCTTCCAACGCTGCCGTCGAAAAACTCGTAACTGTTGCGCATCGCGTATGGCAATCACTTCGGTCCGCCTATCGGCACACAATTCCATCACAGGGGCGGTGCCAAGTGGAAACTCAAGCGAGAATTTGGCAATCTCCGGCACTAGGTCCTGCAGGAAGTAATTCCGTGTACCAACTTTATTGGGACGGCTCAGGCAACAGGTCAACCATTCTTGGGTTCCATCAACGGTTCCTATTACACCAGCGTGCGTTACAGGGTTTGCCGAGAACTGAAGAGCCTGTGCGAGCTTTGTTTTCGGATCGTTGTAGTACAGTGCATAGTTTTGCGGTTCTATGAAATAGTCGCAAAAGTATCCGGCGACCTGCGCTCGAACCGATTCCACTTTTCCGGCCTTCGCTAACGTTTCGGTCTCAGGGCCATTAGGAGGCAGGTGCCATCGAACAATATCTCCGTTCACAATTGCAATAGCCCATTTTGCATCCGGACGAATGGACACTTCTGGACGGTCGATGAGTGGACCGTCGAATTCCCCGATAGTCTCAAAGGTCTCTGCAAACGCGTAGAGCTTCTTCCGCTTAGTTGTCACTACACATGTTGCCGCATCAACAGCGCGTGCTAAAAAGACAGGTTCATCCGAATTTCCTGGCGTCCATGTATTCAGCAAGCGGCCACTTTCGACATCCAGACGATAGACCGCCTTGTTATCCAGCACCAACACATTTTGAGGAGCCGAATCCCAGATAACGCGGGAGCATTGACCCGACGGTAGCGGCCAAGCCGTCAAGCGCATGGACTCTTTCAAATCCCACACTTCGAGTTGTTTGTCCAGGACTACAAGCCGATCGCCTGCAGCATTTACACTGAACATCCCGGTTCCGTTGACTTTAAAAGGGATCGTCAGAAACGGACTCGTATCCCCATAGGGTTCGGTGTAGCGGCTGAGCCAGTAATAAACATCGTCATCCATTCCAGCGGGACGAATCGGTTCAGTTTGCTCACTCGAGAGAGATGGGAGCGTCCGAGCGCGCATCAGTTCACGATCAATGTCTTCGAAAACTCCAAGGTCCGAAGGAGCGGAAACCTCAAACTGGCCGTCCACTATAAACCAATCGTAACCGCCGCGGCCTGAATCGATTGTAGTCGCTTCCGATATTGGCGAGGCTACAACCAATTCGGGTAACTGCGGAACATCCTCGCAGCCAACCAATAGCCAGGAAAGAAGCACTACACTTTTGCAGAATCGTTGTTTAAGGAACTTCACGACTTGCTTCTCACTTAAAAGTAAATGGAGGAAGTATTCCAGAGCTTGCATTCGCCTCGCGTGTCCATCCACACTCAATCGTCACTGGCCGCTGCCTGCGGAAATCGAAGCCGAATCGCTCGCGGGACTTACCATCTGCCAGCGAAATAACCGTTCGCCTAATGCCTCAAGCGGCGTCCTTGCAGGAGGGTAAGCTTCGGTGGCTCCCATCATAGATTCGTCATGCGATTCCATTTCAGAGGCCAATTCTTGGCGTCGTGGAGAAAACCCTTGAGGATCGATGTCTCCTGGTTCGGACATGGCGTTCACGGTAGATTTCCAACTGCCGAAACTTGGCGTACCGCGACGGCCTCTCTCCATCTGCCACATACTATCCTCCCCATCAAACTCGGTAACCCGCCCTTGGCTGATCAAGTAGTCCATCAACTCGGGAGCAATCTCAGTGCCTACCAAGGCAAACTTCATGTTCTTTTGCCGCCTCACCAAGTGTGGAAAACCAACCTCTCCCAATTTCGATGCGTTAAGCTTCACTTCAGCCAATTGGTCAAAAGACGATTCTGCAAATACCTTCAGCACATCATCGCTCAACTCGCAGTTCGAAAGGTCCAATATCTGAAGAGAATGAAGTTTGGTGAGTTGGCGAATGTTGTCAGAATCTAACTCAGCGCCAGCTAGACTTAGCTGCCTCAATGCGGGAAGGTTTTTCAACAACCGAGACACATCTTGAGACGTCAACGCAATATCTCCACAGTCAAGCGTCTGCAAGTGTTTCAATTGACTGATACCAACGGCGGCGGAATTGCTAAGTCCGCACTGATCCAATCGCAGGTTCCGAAGTTTTTCCAATTTGACTAGAGAGGCAGCAAAGTCCTCATTCACTCGAGTTCCAGTCAGCACCAAGGATTCTAGCTTGTGAAGCCTAGCAATCCTCCCGAGTGTTTCAGGAAGGAGATCAGCATGCGCCAGTGTTAGTCTTTTTAACCCAGTGCATCCCAGTACTTCATTGACGATTGCATCTGAACAGCTCGCTCCGCCGGCGGAAAAGAATTCCAAGTCGCGAACACCTTTGATTACCGCTCCTGCGGGCAATGGCGATTGAAAGCTTAATCCAGTAAGTGCCGGCGCGGATTCGATATGCAGCACCTTCAACGGCAATACCGTTTCAAAGTAGTCGCTCAACTTGGGAGCATTCAAGATTTTCAATGCGTCCATGGGCGATTGCGTCGTCATAAACGCACTACTGCTGCCCGGAGTAGGCGCGGAGACCTTGTAGAAAACAGTTTCTAGGTTGGGGATGTTTTCGAGCCTCAATCGTTGAACATAATCTCGTTCACACACCAGCCTGCGTAGATTGGGAAACGACTTTGCCAGCCACTCAATCATTCTTCCGTCAACATAGATACTGACCAGAGACAGTACTTGCAGTTGCTCCATCCCCTCCAACTCGCGCAGTTGCGACTCTTCCAAGCCCGATCTTCCCAGTACGAGTTCGCGAATCGACTGATTGTCAACCAACGCATTCAGCTTCACGTCGCGGAGCGGCACGAGCTCGAAATCAACACGGTGTACCACCGATTGAGTGGCGATATCATCGACCCATTTCTGCCGCCGAGACAGCTCAATTTCGTCATGCGTGAGATACCCCATCGCACCTCCATACTGCGTATCTGCCGAGCCGTATAGCCTCAGGGAATCATAGTCCTTGCGGCTGGCACTCTTGTTGAATACGCACAACCCGAGCGAGAGAGTCTCTTGTTCGATGTCAATGGATTCTGTATCGACAGGAAAGATAGTGAGTTTCTCCAGCTTCGGTACGCCGCGCATGCGAAGTTTGCCTACCCATAGAAAACTTGGAACGATTTGATTTGAACTTGTCCGCTGGTCCCACTGGAAAAGAGACAGGGCAATCTTAGACAGTTTTGGCAAGTCCTCAAAATCGATGTCAAACTTTTGCAGCGTATCCAGTTCCACGGATTCAAGTTTCGGAAGGTGCTTCAGCGTTAACTCCACCACTTCATTATTCAATAGCTCATCGTATTCATAACATGAGAGATGGACCAATTCTGGCCAGCCATCAAGTCGTAAACTATCGCCCATTCCTTTCGCAGGATGTGGCAAGTTCAGTTTCCGCAGAGTTTTTGCAAACGCTGGCCTACCGAATTCGGAAAGTTTCACATCGGTGTGTACAAGATTCAGTTCGAGCAGTCGCGGCTGTGCCCCCAGTGCTGCTACTCCAGCCGCACTGATATTCGTCCGCATGAGATTAAGCCTCCGCAGCGCAGGCAAGGAGCGGACAACATCAATTGCGACGGCATTGATCGGTCGACCGACAATTGCTAATTCAATGAGCAACGGATTTGTCTTCAAGCGATCAAGCGAGTGAAAGTCGTAGACTCCACCAGCAATATTCAATGTCCGCAAGTAGGGTAGCGCCGCCACCACTTCAAGCAGCGCATTGTCTGGATTCTGTAGACGCACCTCCACGATCCGAAGGCATCCTGCTTCTGCAATATATCGAAAAAGTGATTGGGTCAACCATGGCAGAGCGGTCTCCTGCCGTACGGCTCCACCCTTTTCGATAATCTCCAAGGCCAGCCTTGCTTCCGCAGCCCCACGATTTCGGATCCACTGCCAATAACCGAATGCGCATGCCAGTATTGCCGTCGCAACAAAGATATCGGACAACTGAAGATTGCGTTGCTTCCGATTTGCAACACTGTTGCTCCTTGAGGTTTCTTCGTCAGCCGTCTCCGGCTCACTACTGAGTGTAGAAGACAACGGTTTCTGCTGACAAAAGATCTTGTTATAGATCGACAAGCCAAGCGGAAGCGAGAGCCAGAAACCAAGATTGTAGATTAATGCAAGCCAACTAAAACTGGCGATCGGATCGCTACCGATTTCGGTATTGGACCGATAGAATTTGCACGGCCATCCGGCCAAGGTCAGCGACGGTGCAATCAAGCTCGATTCCACAAGCAATTGCACCCTAGTGCCAAACGATTCGCTACTCACCTGGTTGAATTCGTAGGGCCAATTAACTATCACAACTAGCACGATCAAGGCGAAAAATCTAAGGGCTCGCAACATGTCGCTTTTGCTCTCATGCGGGATATTTTAAGTGCTCTCGGGACACTCTCGCTTGCCTATAATTCTGGGACACCGCAATGCCGATTGCAATAGCGTGCATCTTGGATTGATGAAACAATTCGCTGCTGCCGACCACTGACAGGCAAGAACTACGATCACCGCAAAGAGTCTCGCCTCTATTGCAAGAGTGAATTGGGGCAGAAGGATAGAGGCAGAAAAATATAAGCGCGCTACCGATCTTTCAGCCTCCATCTTTCTGTCTGGAGCCAAGTGGGGGCAGCGCATGCTCATCCGCTTGTTGTAGAAATAGAGGCTCTCTGAATTTGTCGAGCGAAGACGTTATGCGAACAGTTCGCGAACCGCTTGCCCCTTGCCGTCTTTGGTAACGTAGAAGGGGCGTCCCTCGATTTCGTAACCCGTCCGCGGGCTGATCCCCATAGCGGTCATGATCGTAGCGTGCAGGTCTTCGATACTGACTGGATTGGCAATCGCCACCAGTGGCCTCTCGGGGGCGGTCGCACCGTACAAAAAGCCCCGCTTCATTCCGCCGCCGAACATCAGCACGCTCGAACCGCCGGTAAAGTGGCGGTGCAAGCCATAGTGTTTGAGCTCGCTGACCTCATCCACTTTCTCTGTAGCTTGATCGTTCGCGTTGGAGCCCGGGGCACCTTCCATCAACGCATCGCGACTGAACTCCGAGGCGACGACTACCAGCGTCCGCTCCAGCAGACCACGACTCTCCAGATCACGTACCAGTTGTGCGATGGGGCGATCGATCTCCGAGTGCATCCGTGCCATGGTGGTATGCCCATCGTTGTGCGTATCAAAATGCAGGAATGGGACATATTCGGTGGTGACTTCAACGAAGCGTGAGCCAGCCTCAACCAAACGTCGTGCAAGCAAACAACCTTGGCCAAATCGCCCCGTGTCGTACTTTTCAAAAATCTCCTTGGGCTCAAGCTCGATGTCAAATGCGGACCGCTGGTCACTACTCAGCAAACGGTAGGCATTGTCCAGCGATCGCAACATCGACTCCTGATGATAGTCGCTCAGGTGTTCGCGTTGGGGACTCGAATCGACCAGGCGCTTGAACAAGCGATTGCGATTGGCAAAGCGTTGAGCATCCATGCCGCTGGGTGGACGCACCGATTGCGCGGCTTGATCTGGGTAGGGCAAGTTCATCGGCCCAAATTCGCTGCCGAAAAAACCGGCGGTGGTAAATGCCTTGAGTTCTTCGCTCTCGCCCACCCCTTCCAGCCGTTGCCCTATATTGACGAAGGCTGGCAGTACGTCGTTGCGTCCCCCGAGCACTCGAGCCATCCATGCGCCCAAGTGCGGAGAAGCAACGGTGGTAGGCGGAACGTAGCCGGTGTGCCAATGGTATTGATGTCGCGAATGCAGAATGCTCCCCAGGTCGGGCTGGACATGCGATCGAATGAGCGTGCCGCGATCCATGACCGCCGCAATATGCTCGAGCCCCTCGCAAATCTTGATGTCATCCACGCTAGTGTCGATAGCGGGAAATGTACTGAGCATATCTGAGACCTTCAGCCCCTTCTTAAAACCCAAATAACGCTTGGGGTCAAAGGTGTCTGGGGCAGCCATCCCACCAGCCAACCAGATCAATATGCACGCATCTGCAGTCGGCTCGGGTTGTTCGATCGGCAGCGCAAGGGAGTCGGCCATAAGACGCGGCCCACCTAGCGCCATGGTGGCAAGCGACGCAGCAGAAAGCCGGCGCAACAGCTCGCGTCGCGATAGAGGTAAACACTCTGTGCTGGAATGATTCATGGCAGCTCCCTATCGTTGATTGACTGGACAATGCGGCTAACGTACTAGCATAAATTCAGGTAACATGCAGATCGACCACAGTACGTCACTGAGCGCTGCGGGCGTTGGCTTCTCTCCCAGGAACTCGACGGACAAGCTACGTTCTTCGTCTGTCGGCGCGCGCGACAATGCGGATCGAAAGACGGCATCGACCAGTTCGCCCGTCGACGCCCATGGTTGTTTAGTCCATCGTTCTCCCCCACGTTGAAATGCCTCGGCCAATGTCGTCTCGTTGGCCAAGTCAAGCGCTTCGAGCGTAGTGAGCCCTGTCGGTCGCGACGACACGATCTGGTCTCGGTTGGGACGTCCCAGCGATTGCATGAGTGGTGTATTCTTTAACAACGCAGCTCGGACCATGGGGGGCTGCTCAGCCCGCATCTGTGCCAGTGCGAGCGCGCGAGGTGCCTCACGATCCAATACTTGAGTCCAAGCCGCAACCGGCTTGACCACACTAACTTTTTGCCAACCTTCCGTGGGTGGATCCAGAGGTGTTTTGCTCGCCGCGGGGACGCTGCGGTTGAACTCCCAGCTATCGTCACTAAAAATGCTGCGAGAGCTACCATCGCCCAGCGTTAATCGCAATTCAAAGAACAAACCGGCTGGTCCCATACTTCCCGCCGCCCCACCGTTCTTCACGCGGAAGATCAACGTATGTTCACTTTTCTTGAGCACATCGCCGAGCGCCATCGATTGCAATTTCGACCAATTATTACCCTTCGCTACTTCGTGATTGTCCACGAACATCGTAAACTCGTTATCGCAGGTCGCGATAGCGCCAACGCTGCGGACACTCTCCGGCAATACGATCACTTTGCGAATCAACAACGTCTCGCCGGCCGGAGATTGATTGTCAGTTAGCGAGCCCCAAATCCACTTGCCGTGAATATCGAACTGGGACAAGTCGACTTGGGACAGGTCAACCCTGGCGACCGGTGCCGCATAGCTGGTAGGTGCTGCACCGGTCAACTGCCACACCGAGTCCATGAACTGCTCGGCGGTCATGCGTCGCGGTCGCGGTCCATGATAAACGTAATCCTTGGTCGAATCGCCCGAATCGCTGATCTCCGATTCCGATTGGTAGGCCTCCGACGTAGCAATCAACCGCAGTATGGCTTTCAAGTCGTAATTCTGCTCAACCAGTTGGTTGGCCAAGTAGTCGAGCAGATCTGCGTTCCAAGGTTCGGTTTGCATAGCATCGAGCGGGTGGACAATACCGCGTCCGAGCAAACGCTGCCAAAGTCGGTTGACAATCGTGCGTGCAAAGCGGCCGTTCTCGGGATCGGTCATCAATAACGACAATTGACGCAGGCGCTCGTCACGCGGCGCCCCTGGGTCGATCTGTCCCAGCTCTGGAAATGGCCAAGCGGCTGACTGCTCTTCACCCGTCGGTTTGTCACAGCGATACAACTGCAATGGCGACGACTCGGCATAGATCGCCGCCAGGCCGTAGGCTTCCTTCAGCGTCCAACGATCGATAAAGCTATCGTGGCACGAAGCACACTTCATGTTAATTCCCAGAAACGACTGGGAAATGTTCTGAGAGAACTGAATCTCGACAGTCTGTCCGGCACTGACAGTGCCACGCCATTTAATGCCATCAATGTATCCACGACTGGCAGGCGTCGGAGGCGCAATCAACTCGCGCGTCAATTGATCAAACGGCTCATTGGTCAACAGCGCTTCATAGAGCCACTCGCTAATCTGCTGACGGCCACCGGTAATGAAACCTGTGCCGCCGTAATCGTTCCGCAGCAGATCATTGAAGAAGGTCAGCCAATGATCGGCGTAATCGATCTTTCGCTCGAGCAACGTGGCAACGATATCGGAGCGCTTGTCTGGCGAGCTGTCCTGAAGAAATTGCGACAACTCCTCTGGTGTTGGGAGCAAGCCAATCAAGTCGAGGCTCACTCGCCGCAGGAAGGTAGCATCGTCGACCTGCTTGGGAATGGGGATCTGTCGTTGGGCGAGATAGCCGTCGAGGATGCGGTCGACTGGATTTACGCGGCCCAATTGCGGCTCAGGCAGTTCGACGGTACGCGGCCGGAGTGGCGGTTCGTAATCGTCGATTGCAAACGTAAAATCTTCGTTCCACGGCAGCCCAGCGCCGATCCATTTCTTGAGCAAGTTAATCTCGCGCGGCTCGAGTCGCGGTCGATCCGACGGTGGCATTTGATCGTCCTCATCCAGCGAGCAGATCAGCTCGACCAAACGCGAGGACTGCGGTTCGTCCGTGTCGATCACCCCCGATTGAATCACATCGCTCCGGGTATTCATCGAGAAATCCCCCTCCGCTTCTCGCCCCGCATGACAGGTCACGCAGTGCGTCCTCAAAATCGGGACAATCTCATGCACAAAGTCGACTTGACTCTGCTGAGCCGGCAAGCTTGTGGCTATCGAGAGCACAATAGCCAAAAGGCTAAGACGTAGGGAGCGTTGCAAGAAAGTCATGATCAGCGGGTCGGCAGGTGGGAAGATCGTAGTGTCAGTTGAATCCAACGTACTCCCTGCGAAACTTAGCGTAGGGCCGTTACAACGAATCAATGTTCATTATACGTCATCTACAAGGGGAACGGGACATAGCACGTTCCCGGGGACTGTTGCCGTGAGTAGCTAGCTATTAGGACGGTTCGGCGAGTGTGTGTTGTCGCTGGATTGAGTCCTCTTCACGTTCTATTCTCCACTGTAACTTTCCCCGTTTTTCAAAAGCGCATCCCAGCGTTACCACTATCGGTCTGCGCCAACCTAACAGGATTTTCAACATTATGCCCGATACATGTCATCCTGGGTCACGAGAAGCTCGACACCACGCAGATTTACACCCGTGTCAGTCTCAAAAAGCTGCTCGATACTCACAGTCAAACCCATCCCGCCGAAAAACCTTCACAACCAACCGGCAATCCGTAGCCCGAAGCCTCCGCTGACTGGGATCGTTCTTGGCGGTCCATAGGGTTCCTCACGAGCAAAAAAGGATTGCCGCGCATCCCGACGCTGGGCCGGTTTTCACCCCAACCCACGATATGCCTTATAATACACTACCTTCTTCAATCACTTTTCGACGATTGCCACCCGCACTACATTAACGGGACGCCCATGCGACTCAGTATACTCTGCCTCGTGCTACTAACGTCGAACTGTCTGGCGGCGGAGCGTCCGCCGAACATCGTGTTGATCCTGGCTGATGACCTGGGTTGGTCGGATCTGGGTTGCTACGCTGCCGATTTGCACCAGACACCGCACCTCGACCGCTTCGCTACTGAGAGTCTACGCTTCACGGATGCTTATGCCATGCCCGTTTGTTCGCCGACTCGCGCGGCACTGCTGACTGGCAAACATGCGGCACGAGTCCACATGACGATCTGGTCGGAGGGATCGCTGTCGGGTCCCAAGGACCGACCGCTGTTGCAGGCCGATTCGCTCCACAGTTTGCCACGTACCGAAACGACCCTGGCCAAGCACCTACAGCAGGCTGGCTACCTGACAGCCTTGGTTGGTAAGTGGCATTTGGGAGACGCCGATCACTATCCGGAAACGCATGGATTCGATGTGAATATTGGTGGCACGCATTGGGGAGCACCACACACGTTCTGGTGGCCTTATCGCGGGAGCGGGCGGTTTGGCTCTGAGTTTCGCTATGTGCCGCATTTGGAGTTTGGGCAGCCCGGCGAGTATTTGACCGATCGACTAACCGACGAAGCGCTGCGTGTGATCGAACAAGCTGGCGACCAACCCTTCTTCCTATATTTGGCCCATCATGCGCCGCACACTCCGATCGAAGCCAAGCCCGCCGATATCAGTTACTTTCAGTCACAGTTAAACTCCGGGATGCATCATCAAAACGCCGTCTATGCGGCCATGCTGACGAGCTTGGATGAGAGTGTCGGGCGCGTGTTGGAGCATCTAGAAATACACGACCTCGACAAAGACACCATCGTGGTGTTCCTCAGTGACAACGGGGGCTTTGTAGGGATCGATGGCAAGTCGGGGCAAACGGTGCCAGTGACCAACAATGCTCCGCTCCGCAGTGGTAAAGGTTCCTGCTATGAAGGTGGCATTCGCGTTCCACTCATGATTCGCTGGCCAGGTGTTACGCCAGTTGGCAGTGTCTGTCATGAACCGGTCGTCGTGATGGACTTATTCCCCACTCTGCTCGCCGCTGCCGGAATAGCACCTACCGCCGATAGCGTTATGGATGGCGTTGATCTGCGACCACTCATTGCCGATCCCGCAGCCCAGCTTGATCGCGAGGCTTTGTTCTTTCACTACCCGCACTATTATGCAACCACCACCCCTGTCTGCGCAGTGCGGTCTGGTGACTGGAAACTGCTGGAGTATTTTGAGGACCAACACATTGAACTGTACAACCTCAAAGACGATCTCAGTGAATCAACAGAGATTTCCTTGCGGCATCCCGAAGTTGTCAGTCGATTGCGCAAGCAACTACACACATGGCGCGACACGGTAAGCGCAGCCCTACCAACTTCAAATCCAGACTATAAGACGACGGTAGAGTCGAAGTAGAACGCGCGAGCTGCTGAGCGTCTAAGCTACATCGCTCAATCGCCCGTTGCGAAGCTCTCTCTATCTAAACGGCTCCTGCCCCCTTTTCCCGTTCTGCCCCCTTTTCCCGTTTCACTTGGCTTGGGAAGTCAACTAAAGTCGCGGAGGATCACTACCTAACCGTGACCGACGAACACTGGAGGCGAGCGGTCGATTCTCATGCCCCCGCTGGTGCCCCCATCACTGATATTCCTGCCCCAGTCACCAACCATCACGAAGCTAAAAAACCGTTGAAAAACAAGGGGTTTGACGGTTCTAGCGTGTCGGTGATTGAAGCAAAGATACCCCCGGCGAGAATCGAACTCACGACTAGGCTTTAGGAAAGCCTCGTTATATCCACTTAACTACGGGGGCTGGTGGTACTGGCCGATCGGCCAGCAATTGATACGATAACCGCTAGCAATCATTTGGTAAAGATTCCCGACTGTTCGAGCGAGGAAACGGTAGAAGCCTGGAATCGGGAAGGTATTCGGCAAGCGGTGCGCGCCATTTGAACTCGGCAGTGCTAATTGCAAAACTTACGCTCCTGCCGGACAAGCGGGCGAGGGGATGGAAGGATGTCCATTGAAGAACAGTGAAGCTGATGATCGCCAAGCGGCGATGCGCGTGGTGGATGCCAATGCCAATCGAGCGGGTGAGGGACTGAGGACGCTCGAAGACTATGCGCGATTGGTCCGCGAGGACGCGGCTGCGACTGTCTGGCTCAAACAACTCAGGCACGGTTTAGCCGAGTCGCTCGAGTCATTGGGACGCGGCGAGCGATTGCGTGCGCGATCGACTCAGGATGATGCGGGGACCGACGTTCACGCTAATCGAGAACTCAAGCGTGACGATCTGGCGAGTATCGTACCGGCGGCTTGCGAACGCGTGCTGCAGTCGCTGCGCAATCTGGAGGAGTTCTCGAAGCTACTACCGATTCCGGCCAGCAGTGCGTTCAAACAATTGCGGTATCAAGCCTACGATGTGCTGGCACAATTGGAACTGCGGTGGCTGGCAGGGCAGGTGCTGACGGCCGAACAGCAATTGTACTTGCTAATCGATTGCAGTTTACCACTGGATGATTTTCGCTCGCATCTCTCGCGTCTAGCCGATGCGGGAGTCGACCTGTTTCAATTGCGCGACAAGGCTGCGGAGGGATCTCGGCTGATGAGTTATGCGCGCGCGGCTGTCGACGTTCTGAAAGATCACTCGGCACGGTTGATTGTCAACGATCGGCTCGATGTGGCATTGGCTTGTGGTGCAGCGGGCGTTCACTTGGGACAAGACGACTTGTCGCTGGCCGACGCTCGACGTGTGGCAATGGGCCGACTATGGATCGGCGTTTCTACTCATAGCCTCGCGCAGGCTATCAAGGCAGAGCAGGGGGGGGCTGACTACATTGGCTGTGGACCTACCTTTCCATCCAAGACGAAAAGCTTCGACGCGTTCGCAGGGACGGAATTCTTGCGTCAAGCTGCGGTAAGTGTGAGCATTCCCGTGTTTGCGATCGGCGGAATCACGAGCGACAACTTAGAACAAGTGTTGGAGGCAGGCTGCCAGCGTATCGCAGTTAGCGGTGCCATTCACCATGCCGGCCACCCAATCGAGGCGGCTCGACAATTGAAGGAACGGGTGTCGCGCAGGAAAAAAGTGAGGTAGGCTTGCAGCCTGCCATGAGGGAAATGAGGGGCTGGGAAAGCGTGCAGGAAATAGGGAATGGCAGGCTGGAAGCCTACCCAACTTTCCAGATCCGACAGCGTTTGCTAAACGATATGACATGAGTGGGCCTAAACGCTACAATCGCCGCTCAATACTCAGCGACAGTTTTTCCATGTCGCCAGGCAAATAGCCTTCGAGTAGTTCGAGTATTTTCCCGTCACGGTCGACCAACAATGTGGTGGGATATCCCAACGATCCATTTGGGAGAATCAGAGCTAATTGCTGGCGAGTCATCGCGGTGGGATCGCTGTAGGTTGGAATGGGCGTGTCATAGTTCGACATGAATTTCTCGGTTAGACTTCGCAATTGGTCCAAATCGTACTCGGGCCCAGAGGAACATGAGACCGAGACAATGGCCACCTCCGGATTTCCCAAAAACTTGGCAGCCAGCTTGGCGAATTCAGGGAACTCCGCTTCGCAAGGCGGGCACCATGTTCCCCAAAAATGTATCACCGTCAACTTGCCCTGCAACTGCTCACGCGAGATCGGCTCAGTTCCATCTAGCAGTGGGTGCAGGTCAAGCTGCGGTAAAGGCTGGCCGACCGTGACGACTGCGGGAGGTTGCCCCATCCATACCATGAACGTGATACCAACCAACATGAACGCGCCAAAGATGTAAAGAAGGGCATTCGACGAAGGTGGGGCATGGGGTTGTGACGACGACATGGGAAGTATGACTGTCTGTTAGAGTTGTGAATTGAAATTTGAGTGAAGATCTACCTTCTGGCGACTCTCGCTACGGAGTTTCGAGGCTATCCAACCTATTATCCCCGCAATTCGCTTACGAAAGTAGTCCAGCTATGCATACCCAGTGGGAAGTTGAACAAAAATATGAGGTCGACGATCTGCCTGCGCTCCGTGATCGCTTGGCCGCCGGTGGATTCACTAGCCTCGGAAGCGAGAATAATAGCGACATCTATTTCCGCCACCCTTGTCGTGATCTGAAGGCGACCGACGAAGCGTTTCGGCTGCGCAGCCTGAACGATAGCAGTTGTGTCACCTATAAAGGAAAGCGTCGAACAGGGCCAGTCAAGACACGTCCGGAGATCGAGCTTTCCGTCTCACATACCGACCGTGAACGTTGGTTGGCCATGTTCACCCAGCTCGGCTTCAGACCGCTGCCAGCCGTCGTCAAACACCGCGAAACGTTTGCGAGCAGTGCAGGCAATGCAGGGCAAGGTGCGGGTACCCAGCCAAAAACACTGCACGTAACAATCGACGAGGTCGAGCAGTTGGGGAGCTTCGCGGAGATCGAACTCATCGTTTCGGCTGAATGCGAACTGCAGCCAGCAGCCGAGCGGATCGAGCAGGTAGCCAAGCAGCTTGGTTTGCGAATTGTGCAGCCGCGAAGTTATATTTCGATGCTGCTCGCGAAGTTGAACGTCGAGGAGGGGGGCGATGGCTAGCTGCAAAACTGCTTCACCAGCGAGGCAAGCTCGCGGGGGCCTGTCGGTGGCTAGGGAGCTGAGAGCGTGGTGAGTATTTTGGGGCAGGCTTCTTCGAGCATATCGAGCACGGTGAAAAACCCCTCGTCGCCGCCATGGTATGGGTCGGGAACGTCAGCCGGCCAATGCGGTTCAAGAAACTCGCTCAGCTTGCAAATACGCTCAGCCTGTGCCTCGGAGTAGCTCAGCAACTCTTGCAAATTGGCTTGATCCATGGCGACAATGAGATCGAAGTCGGCAAAATCGCGATGGTGGACCATCCGCGCACGGCTGGTCAAATCAAATCCACGACTGGCCGCAGCGGTGCGCATGCGGCGGTCGGCTGGCTCGCCGATGTGGTAGCTGCTGGTCCCAGCCGAATCGACTTGGATGCGTTCACTCAAGCCCTGGTCGTCGATCAATTTCTGCATAACCCCTTCGGCCGCCGGGCTGCGACAGATGTTTCCCAAACAGACGAATAGTATTCGTCGTGGTTGTATGGTCATGGTGCTGTAGCTTTCCTTCGATCGGCAGTTGATGGGAGAGCAAGCGGAAACCGACGCGGAGCGTCGGGCCACATTGTTACAGCTTTCCTTCGACGGCCAGTTGGTGAAAGAAGTGTGGAATCTTGGCTTGATTCTCGAGCAACCAATCGATCGAGGGTTCGTCGTTCATCGCCTTGCCAATGGCTTTGGTGGTCGCTTGCCGATTGGTTTGGAACAACACCTCGGGATCGTAGGCTTCGTTGACAATGGATGGATCGAGCCAGACTGAGCAGATAATACCCAGCTCATTGGCTTGTTCTTTGGCGATATGCCCTTCACGAACTGCATCTAGCACACCGTGGGCAATAGCTGCTTGCACAGTACCCATCAGAATGTTGGTGTACTTTTCGTTGTTGACTGTAACTTTGCTGACCATCACCGTCAGCGGACGAACTTGAACATCGCAGTTGAGTATGGCAAAGACCTTGGAATGTCCTTTAGATTGATTGCCGATCATCTGAGCGATGGCATAACCGACAGGGCCATTGAGCTGGCCGATCACTACTTCGGGTTCTGCGGCAGACCAAGCAGCATCGGCCTCGACCAGCGCTTCGCCCGACTTCAAGATAACTGGCTGCAGCTCTTTTCGAGTAGCCCGTATTTTTTTTCCACCACCCTGGCTCGATTTGCCTTGGACACGCTTGGTGGACTTCGCAGTCTTGGCCGCTTTAGCCACCTTGGCGGATGGTTTGGCAGGCTTGGTCGATTTGGCGGGTTTGCTTGGTTTCTTCTTGGCCACGATGCGTTTCGATAGAGGGGAATGTTGTGGTGGTAGAGGCTAATGAGGCGCGGATGGATCATGCGGTCGAATCGGCGTCCAGCTTCGAATTATAGTCAATCGGTCAAGAAACAACACCATTGCCCGGCTCGGCTGTTTCGTGGTGGATCGCTCTTTCGTCGGTCCATGAATTGCGCGGCAGGTAAAAAGATATTATTTCAATAGTGTACGAATGATGCGAATGCGGCTGACCGGTCAGCGACGAATAAGCGACTGTCCGCCGGAGCGGTCAGCGGCGGAATGGTTTCGTGCTCACCATCCCAGCCAAGCGGCGGGATTGTCACGCAAGAGTTGCTGACGCTGACTGAGTGCTAGGCCCAAGGTGTTGGCGAGCCAGCGGTCGGCGTCGGGCATGGTCGAGGCGGAACCGACGAAGTGCTCACCGCTCGGGTCGCGAGCCGCTCGATCGGCACCGATGGTCACCTGGCGTGGCCCGAGCTGGTAGGTGCCGGGCCCCAATCCCGCAGCGCTAATTGCGTCGGAGACTACGGCCAGTCGCTCGAGCGGAACCCACTTCAGTAGATTGCGAAATAGCGTTTCCGGCAGATGGAAACCGTCGGCGATCAATGTAAATCGTAGCTGATCGGCGCAGCGCAATGCGCGGTAGATGATATTGTCGTGGCGATCCATTTGTCGTGGACAACCGTTGCCCAAGTGCGTGAAAAGTGACAGGCCGGCGGCGATGCATTGTTCTAATTCGGTTAGCGACGCATCGGTGTGTCCGGCGGCTACCAGGACGCCGCTTTCGACACAGAGCTCAGTCATGCGTCCGCCACGGTCTACTTCGGGAGCCAACGTCAACAGTCGCACCAGGCCTCCACCCGCTTCGAGCAGTTCGGACAACAACGAAACGTCTTGCGTTTGTGCGTGTTCTATAGGGTGCGCACCGATGAAACCGGGACGCGGCGACAGGAACGGGCCCTCGACGTGAAGGCCTCGGAATACAGCCGCTACTTCGACATTGGATTCGATAGCCTGTCGCAAGTTGCCAATGCAGGCAAGCATGGTGTCTGGTTCGGCGGTGATGATCGTGGGCAAAGCTGCAGCTACCGAGTGGCCGCGCATCGCTTGGGCCGCGTGCAAGATTGCCTCGCGCGTCGTCTGTGGATCGTTGAAGTCGACCCCCACGTACCCGTTGACTTGGAGATCAATGCTGTCGACTACCAATGCTACATCCGTTTTTGCGTGGCTCATGCTAATTGGCTCGCACCGTATTCTGCGAGCGTGGCGGCTGAGAGAAGGCTCGCGCTGGTCGTATCCAGCACCAGGGTAGTATTGGCATGTTGCCGCAATGCCGATGCGGGGATTGCCGGCGAGACATCCTCTTCGAGCGTAGCGCGAACCGCCTCCGCTTTGCGGCGATCGGGTACCGAGCAAACGATTGCCTCGGCTTTGAGTATTTGAGCGATCGACATACTAATAGCTTGAGTGGGTACGTCACTGATCGAATCGAACCAGCCCTCGCCGACTTGTTGCTTGCGACAAGCCTGGTCGAGTTCAACGATCAAATAGGGACTGGTCGCCGCAAAATTGGCTGGTGGGTCGTTGAAAGCCAAGTGTCCATTCTCTCCAATTCCGCACAGCAGCAAGTCGATACGCTGTCCCTCTAACGCGGCGTTGGCAGATTGGAGAAGTTGCTCGGCAGGAAGTGCGCCATCCAAATAAGTAAATGATTTGAGCGGTACTCGTTCGACAAACCGCTTCTGCAAATATCCGCAAAACGATGCCGGGTGGCTACGGTCCACCCCCAAATACTCGTCCAAATGAAAGCCGCACACGCGATCCCACGCGATTCCCGGCTGCTGGACAAGCGAATCGAGTACTTCAAATTGACTCGAACCGGTGGCGACTACCAAATTGCACAACTCGTGGCGTTGGAGACTTTGTCGCAGCAAGTCGGCAGCTTGCACAGCGGCCAACGTACCCAATTCAACTCGATCCTGTGCAACCTTAACTTTCATGCAAATACTCCTTGTGAGGAATCTCGCAAGACTCAGTTTGTCTTCCAAGATCGTACGTAAAAAAACTGACTAAATAGCCTCCGGGCTCCGAACCTTGCCCGTGCTCACTGGGGCTCTACTATTGAGACAAAATCTGGAGGCCCCAAAGTCAAAGCTGTGGTAATCCCTATCTTTGCAGCCAAGCCGCTGGTTGCCAAGCTCTAAACTGGCCAGTGGGGGGGCTATAAAACCGAGGAAACGCTATGCAAACCCCTAATTGGCAGCCAGCGTCAGCAGCCGAATCGACCACAGTGTTTTGTCAAGCTAGCAAAGGCGACTAATAATCCGCCATTAACGATTGACGCCGCCCTAATAAACCCCCATAATCGTACGTTCGCAACATGAGGTTCACCTTGTCCGTACCAGTTAGCTACCCGATTTTTCAGGACCGTGGCAGTCTTACAGGGCGCGTGCTATGCGCCCCCCGAATACTGCTCGATTATTCGATGGAGGATACCATGGCTTCAGGTACATATTTCTTTCGCTCCTGCCCCACCTGCGGTCGGCACCTAAACGTGCGCATCGAACTGCTGGGGAGAGAGGTCGAGTGTACGCAATGCCGCGCAACATTTGTGGCCACTGAGGAAGCGGAATCGAGCCGCGACGATCAACGCATCGAACAGATCCTAGCGCGCGCGCAACGCTATATCGATTCAGTTCACTCTCTCAATCCGAGTGTGGCAGAACCTTTCTAAGTCATCCCAGTAGTTGGGATAGGTTTTGGCGGTGCATGCAGGGTCTTTGATTACAATGCCAGCGGTGCGCAAGCCGACTAGCGCCAAGCTCATCGCCATGCGATGATCGTGATAGGTTTCAATATCCGCCGAACGAATTGTCTCCGGCGGGTGGATTGTGAGGCCGTCATCGAACTCGTCGACCGCAGCACCCAGGCGGCGCAGTTCGCAAGCCAAATCGGAAATGCGGTCGGTCTCTTTCACACGGTTGTGCGCCACACCGCGAACCGTGGTTGGACCGGAAGCAAACAGGGCCACCGCCGCCAACGTCTGGACGGTATCACTTATATGCGCCATATCTACATCAACCCCGCAAAGCCTTCCACCGCGCACAACGATGGAATCGTCGGCGTAGTCGACTGAGCAGCCCATTTGCTCAAGGACTTCGCAGAAGCGCACGTCCCCTTGTAGGCTCGAGCGACTGAGGCCCTGCACGCGGCCCTCGCCTCCAGTGATCGCAGCCGCGGCCCAGAAGTAGCTCGCCGCCGATGCATCGGGCTCGACCGCATACTGGCTGCCGCGATATCGATTCTCGGGCGTCTGCTTGGACGATACGATGCGCAGCGGGCCGCTGGCTGGTCCGCTTACGGCCGCGCCAAAGGAACGCATCACCGCTGAGGTCATCGCGACGTAAGGGACCGATACTAGCTCGCCGTCGACTTCGAGCACCACATCATGCTCGGCCAACGGCGCGGCCAACATGATTCCCGACAGATACTGGCTAGAGATATTTCCCGCCACCGTTGCTGAACCGCCATGCATGCCGTTCGAATCGATCGCCACCGGGGGGCAGTCGCCATGCTGTGCATTGAGACTGCTGACTTGACATCCCAATTGTCGCAGTGCTCTGAGCAGATCACCGATCGGTCGCTCGCGCATGCGCGGCACGCCATCGAGTTGGTACCGTCCACCGCAGGCAGCCAAGGCGGCGGTGAGAAAGCGTATCGTAGTCCCGCTATTGCCAATGAACAATTCCGTCGGCGGTGCATTGAGTTTGCCACCACATCCTTCGATAAGCAGCTCGTCTGCCGCAGTGTCGTGCTGCAGAGTCAATCCCAATTGTTGCCAAGCGGCGATCATGACTTGGGTGTCTTCGCTATCGAGCACTCCACGCAAGTGGCTTGTCCCAGTCGCCAAGGCCGCGCAGACGATGGCGCGATTGGTAATGCTCTTGCTTCCCGGCGGTCTCATGGCAGCATGCACGGCGGAGCAGGGGGTAATTCGCACAGCTTGCGTCAAAGGTTTTTCCCTTGTCTATAAAAAATCTGTCTTACGTAAAAGTCTGTCTCATGTGGTGGGCGAGGCTACGAGTCCCTGACGCATACTACGCCAAACGGACTCGTTGCCTCGTCCACCTACTGCGCTCTCAGGGCTAATTTCTTGCGCAGTATATCAAGTCCCGTTTTGGCGGCGCGTGGTCCGAGTACATCCGGGTGTCCGCTCATACTGCGTCTATCGATCGACAGTTCATCCCCGATGGCTAAAACATAGTCGAAATCGAACTGGCCGACGGATACTTCCACTGCGCGCGGTGATGGATAACCGTTGACCACCAAGACCACATCGGCGGCGAAACGTTGCCTTGCCTGCTGCATCAATGGCTTCCATATCTCCGATCCCCAATCGAGCACATCGCAGTCTCGCAATTGGCTATCGTGCGAGTCGCGGGCGCTCATCTCACGATTGCCGCGTTCCATGAACCAACGAGCGGCATGAACGAGTGTGGGAAAGGCAAGTCCACCGACAAAACCGCCTGCTGGAATTCCTGTTGTGCTACCTGTTGAGCTGCCGGGTTGCTGGTTTCCGATCGATTCGTTGTCTAGCTCCGTTGCGTAGTTCCCTGCTGCCAACATCCATTGGTTTATCCAACTGGCCGCACCAATTTCGACAGTGGCCAGCTTCAAGCGTTGCTGGGCCAGTTTTCGGAGGATCGCGTGTTCGAGCTCGTCGTCTCCGGCGCCAAAAATCAGTTCGCCGAGCGCTTGCTGTATTTCGTGCAGCGTAGGGGCGATTAGATCGGCGAATTGTCCGTCGGTTTGAGCCCGCGCGGCGATGCGTAGTGTGATGGTTGCGTGGCTGACGGTGATGCCTACCGTTGGTGCGCGGCGGCGATCGATCAGGTTGGGTAGGCGAACTTCCACGTCGCTTTCCCCGATCCCGAACAACTTGACGGCATAGTATCGCCAGGGAGCTAGGCTGGCACCAAGCATGGCTTCGATTCGCGGTACAACGCTTTGCGTCCACATCTCTTTCAACTCGGCGGGGACACCCGGCAGCGCGAAGATGCGACTGCGACGTCCGAGTGAGGCGACCGACATGTCGATCCCCGGAGCGGAGCCGTGCGGGTTGGGGATCACGCGTGCGCCGCGCGGAAACATCGCTTGCACTTGATTTCGCGCGGGCATTTCGCGATGACGGCGTGCGAACAGTTGGCGGATGTGTTCGAGTGATTCGACGTCGAGCTCTAGCGGGCACTCGAAGGCATCGGCCAGCGCTTGTCGCGTTAGATCATCCAGGGTGGGGCCGAGCCCGCCGCTAACGACCACCACATCGGCTCGGCCCGCCGCTAACCGTAGGGCTTCGATATCACCGGCCAGGTCATCGCCGACGGTGGTGTGACGAATGGTGCGAATTCCCAGCTCGGCCAGTCGCGCGCTGAGCCATTGTGAATTGGTATCGAGTCGCTGACCGCTGGTAAGTTCGTCTCCGATCGAGAGCACTTCGGCTTGTAGGTTTATGGAGTCATCCATAGGGAGGGGGACTTTTCCGAGGGTTGCCGGCTGGTCGTTTTTAGTGTGACGCGCTGGCCAGCATGTCGTACCGAAACTGTGTTTATTTGACCCGCATTGCATTGGCACAACACGCTGTCGACCGATCGCAAGTTTTCGTGGGCCAGTTTGTCGCGAGCGCGAGGTAGTTCGAGCTCAAAGTATAGCCACAATCTGAGCGATAGCATGCTGGCCTCTTGTCGCGGTTTAAAAATTCGATAGCACTATCATAGCCAACGCGCGCGTTTTTCGAGGGCCCTGATAATTTCTGCCCACGAATCATGCGAATGAGCGCGAATCCAGATAGCCTTGGTACGCTGGTACTGCGGCTTGGACATTGCATGGTCGGCCGCAGCAGCGCTCAGTCTCCGAAATCTGTGCTCCGGCTTTGCCATCCGTGCCAAGGTACATGCAAGTCAATCTAAGAATCGCTTGTCCAGCATGACTGCAGCCAGTACTTTCAAGTACGCTCAATCAGTCGATAGGTGACCGATCGTTGCTTACGGTCCGCCATCAATTTGCGGTCGTTGAGGAATTCTGTTCTAAGTAACGGTAATCTCGTCGGAAATCACATTGGAGACAAAACTGCTACTTTTACCGTGCATTTGCAATGCACTAAGGCCACAGTGTCCGCAGTCGAATTCCTAGCCGTTCGAGTTTCGGTAGGATGGCCGAGTCGATCTGCTGACGGTCATTGGGTGAGAGGAGCCATGAGGTGCGTCCTGCAATGGCGACGATGATCAGCAAGGTGATGGTGGCGACTACAGGGCCGGCGGCGACGGAGAGGGGAGTAAGGCAAAGTGCCAACGTGCCCCAGCCGAGCGAACATCCATGACGACTCATCTGCCACAGCAACAATAGCAAAGTAAATAGATTGGCTGTTGAAGTGGCCAGCACCGCGCCAAACAACCCCAATTGCTGAATCAACCACCAGTTGAGTACCAGGTTCAGTAGCAAGCCAGTCACCATGAGAGCAGCCAAGCGCTTGCCGCGCTCAATGCAAAGCAAATACGACTGGGCCACGATGAATAGGCTGACCCAGATGGCTTGCGTCATCGAGATCGGCAGAATGGCTTCGGCCTGCTGATACCGATTATGAAAGCCGTAATGGAACAGTAGCGGAGCGACACACATGCCAGCGATGGCCAGCAAGGTAAAGCCAATCGATACGGATTGCATGATTTGTCGCAGTCGAGCTGCAATGCGTTGCGGCTGACCCGCTTCCCAGTCGGCACTAATATAGGGCAACAATACGCCGCCGAGCATCAAGGCAATACTGGTGAGAAGATTCGGCAGAATGCGTCCGCAATGATACTGGCCCACCATGGCTTGCCCGACTTGTTCTGCGCCGGGGATCAAGTGCAATAGCATGTAGCGATCGCTCACTTCAAACAAATTGCTAAGTAGATTCATAACCCACAGCGCGACAGCATACGGCAGAATGCGCGCCCACAAGGCGCGGCCATCAAACTGCCCAGCATTCGCGGTTCGGCGGAATTCGTAGCGATAGCTTCTGAGCAGCACGACCAAACCTGGCAGCGTGGCAAACAAGCAGGCAATCGTAAAACTCGGTAGAAGCATGCCCCAACTTGGCCGCACGCTCAAGACCGACAAGCCGACGACGCCAAACACGACGCTCTGAGTGAATTGCATCAGCGAAACCGCCCGCATTTCGCGCACGGAAGCGACCAATTCGTGGACAAAGCTGTACACCGTTAGACCGATCAATGTAACCACGCACCACACGACCAATCCATAGGAAGTGGTCTCGCGAAACAACAACCAACTAAACTGTTGTGGGACAATCAGGATGGCGGTGCAAGCGATCGTCAGCCCGCACGCGCTGGCCGCGAGCACGCGTCGAAAGTAGTCGCCAAGCTGATTACGGCTACGAAAGGTTTCGACGAACCTGCCGAAGCTCCCGGGCAATCCGAGCACGGCGATGGGAACACCGATCATCAAGAAGCTATTGACCAGCGCCCATTGCCCGAGCTCGACATCGCTTAGAAAATGACAAAATCCCAATCCGCGCAGCAGACCTATCAACCGCTGAATTAAATTCAACAGCAGCATGACCATCACACCGGTAGCGAACGTATCGCCCGACTTACGGATGGACTCACCAGGGGCGACGGCGGCGAAAGACATGGGGTGGTAACGGTTGTAGGCGTAACGAGGAATATGTCACTCGCTAACTGTTCCTGTAGGAGGTCCCTGAGGGTGCGAGTACTCCCGGAAGCCTAGCTTATAGCTCTGTAGGAGGCAGAAGAAAATGAGACGGATTGCAGAAAGCCGACAGTCTGCGACCAGCTCGGCTGCGCCTCACCCCCAGCCCCTCTCCCCGGAGTACCGTGGCGAGGGGTGCCAAGGTTTTTCTAGGAATTAAACACGGTTTTTCCAGGAATCAGCCAGCGTTTCCAGGAATCAGCCAGCGTTTCCAGGAATCAGTCAGGGGTTTTTTAGGAATGAGCCAGGTTGGTTCAGGGGGACAGATAGCGCATGAAATTGCGGATGGGCTGGCCGGCGACGTAGACCGTCGGCTGACCGATAATTCCGCGTCCCAACTGCACGTTGTAGTTCTCCTGCCCCAAGGAAAAAAGCGGAGTGTAACCCGAGTTATTTGGCGTGTAGAGATTCGGAGTCAAGTTGGGTGGCAGAGTGGGGGGAATGAATGCACCTGGGACGGCACCCGTCGAAGGGAATGTAGGGCCAGGGGGCGTGCATTGATAAGCGGTTGGATAAATGCCCGTTTGCGGATAGCGGAATTGTGGCAGCGTCGCTTGCTGCGCTGTCAAATAGGGGGGGGTGGCTCCCGTCGATGGCGGCGCGACGGCTTGTGTCGCGGTTAGGTTGGCGGTGGAGCCTGGCTGAGGTGCCACGTAGGCTTGCGGTGCAGAACTTACGTTGCTGACAAACTGCACTGGAACCGACAGCGGTCGATAGTCTGCCGACTGAAAGATTGCGGGTTGGTAAGGTGAGGTTGCATAGCGCCCGCGCGGTGCGGGCGTTACAAACGGAAGTCCCGAAGTGAATCCCTCAGCGGTCAGGCGGCCATTGTTGGCGTGGCCGTTGGCTGGCGGTCCTTGCTCGCGCAGCCCGGCACCGCCGGTACTTGTTGCTGCATCGCGCGACTGCGTACCATCGGCCGGTATCGCACGCAAGTCACTGGAAGCCAACCTCGCAGGAACTTGACGGTTGGCTTGCGAGGTGTTTGGCTGTTGAGCATTGGGGGCTTGGTTGCCATAGCCGGGATGGTTGTTGTAGGGCGTTTGGTTGTCGTAGCTTTGCGCATTGTTGTATCCCTGCGAGGGGCCTGGCAATCCGCTTGGTGGATGGATGTTCTGGCCGCGGCGGTTGGCCATGGGCAATTGTGGCGGAGCGATCTCCTGAGGCGGATTTACCGGTGGAGAGATGGCTGTTGGCAGGCCGCCGGAGCCCGGGAAAGCTGGTAATCCAGCAGTCCCCGAAGACATTCCTTGCCCAGCGGTAGGCATCACGGGCAGCACAGGTAGGCCGTCCGACAGGTTCCCCTGAGCTTGAAAGTAGGCCGTCTGCACGTGCGGAGTTGTCGACTGGATCGTCGGTTGCCAGCCACCACTTTGACGACGTACCGTCGAGCCGGTGGGTTGTTGCGCGATAACCATTTGCGCAAAGCCAAGCAAGCAGATGGTAGCAAGTCCGATCTTGCGTGTAGTTTGGCTCAAACCCGTTTGGTAGCTCATCGTCGTCCCTTACTGCTGCACAGTCCTACTGCTTCGCCCTGCGCTTGGACCAAGATATCCGCGCAGCCGAATAGAATTCACCACGTAGCGCAAGACCATGTCACGTTCTAGTTACGAGATTTCGAGAGCCACGTCCAGAGCAATCGATGGGCAAAAAGTGCCAAAAAAGCTTGGTCTAGAGAACGGTTGCCCGAACGCAAGACGCCCTGGCAACTGGTCTGCGGAGCGATCAGCGACTAACAAAAGGAAAGTGCTCGTCGAGGGTGGCTTGCGACAGTTCCGCCAAGAACGGGGCGACTCGCGCGACGATGCTCTCGGCCAATTGCTCGCCTTTGGCCGCGCTGGCTTGATGTGGGTTGCCCGAACCGGAGTTAGTGGTCAGCAGATGCCAGGGGCGAGTCAGTCCGACCCAGCCTTCGCGCAGCGCCTCCAATTTAAGCTCTCGTCGCTCGCCGGCATCTGCGGTTAACTTGCCATCCTGGCTGTGCCGCACCAGATCGGGGCGAAAGCTGAGGATTAACGAAGTCTCCATTTCGCCGGCATGGTCGTCGGCGTAATCACAAATCTGCGAGGCCTTGTCGCGAATCATCTGATACCAATTGCATAAGAAGATCTGCACCTTGGTGCGATCGTAGATTTCGCGCAAGAAGGGTTTGAATTCGTTGCCACCGTGGCTATTGAAGATCAGCAGCTTGCGCAGTCCACTGGCTTCGAGTGTTTCTACCAAGTCTCGCAGAACTAGAAAGAGCGTCGAGGGCTGTAGGTTCATTGCCAGCGGGAACTGCTGCATGTTCGTCTCGGTGCCGTAGGGAATGGTCGGGAGTTGTACGACGCGCCCCCCCAGTTCCCATGCGCGAGCACAACAACGGTCGACCAGCGTCTGGGCTTCGATCGAATCGGTGCTGTAGGGCAAGTGTAAATTGTGCGGCTCGGTCGCTCCCATCGGCAGCACGGCTACTTGGTAGTCTAAGCGACGCACGTCGGCCAAGGTCATCTCTTCCAATCGCCAGCAGGCTGCTGTAGCAGGCATTTGTTTTTCTCCTAAATTATCCGAGTCTACCGCCTAAACGGCTAATATAGCAGAAGACGGTTGCGTGCCGGCTCAGCGCCGATGGCAAGGCCGGAGCACGGATGGCGAATTCGTAACCCGCAGCGTCAGCAAGGACGTTTGATTTGACTGCAAATGGGTTGCATAAAACCAAGGTAATTCATGCATTAAAGATTCGAGTTAGACTCAAGCGTCCTTGCTGACGCTGCGGGTTATGAATAATCCGGGATTAACCCAGTCAAAATTCCAAACGATTGGGGACAATCGCTCTACTCTTCAATCAAACGTGAACGGTTATGCGGGTTCTACCGTCTGGCGACGGTAGCTACGGAATGTGTATTTACCAAAATGAACTCGAGTCTTTCATTACAATACATGCCATGTAACTCTTGGCAAACACCAATTTAATCACTCTACGTAAAGTCAAAGTATCACGGTATGAGCACAATCGACGCCCCGAAATACGAGTTCTTCTCGCAGCTTGCACGGATCATCAATTCGGGTCAGGCTCGCTCGATTGTGCTTTCGGGCAATGTCAACGACTTGTTTTTCAACGGCGAGAGCTACATGCCGCTGGTCCCCTTTCTACTGCGCAAAACGTCCGTTTCTGGTTTGATCCAAGTCGTGTATGAACTCAACGGCCCCGTGCGGCTGAGGGGGGAGGACCAAGCCAAACTGCGCGAGGCCTGGGCGGCATGGAAGACCGGCCTCGACATCAATGCGTTGGCCATCAAGGAACTGGGGAGCGACAGTAGCAAGATCGATTTGCGTCGTCGAGAGTTCGATCAGTACCTGCGCGACGCAATCGGCAATGCCACCCAGGCGCTCGAGTTCCTGCGACAGTTGTCGATCTGTTCACGGGTCGCCTTGCGCGAGAATCTATTGATTTTTATCGAAGCGGCCGACATGCTGCTCCCATCAGGCGATGAAAGCATCTCGCGCATGAACGATTCGCAACTGCGGCGCATCGCAATTGTCACCGATTGGTTCAGCGATCCCGACTTTTTTTCTGGCAAAGATACCGTGTGTTTGATCACGGAATCGCGCAGTCAGATCCATTCACGCATCGCTCGCTTGCCACAGGTGCTCGGCGTGGAAGCGCCCGCTCCAGATACGGCCACTCGGGCGCACTTTGTCGCCTGGAATCAGGCCCAACCGGCGGCCGCAGCAATCCCAGTTCCCGAAGACTCGACAACCTCTCAACTCGATGCTCCCGAGCCGACCGGTCAACTTGATGCGTTGGCCGAGTCGACCGCTGGATTGACGATCCATGCTTTGCGTCAACTGTTGCTGGCGTCGGCATATAATCACCGCCCAGTCTCGCGCGACGACGTGGTGCGGCAAGTGGAACAGTTCATCCAAACGCAGTTGGGTGAGGACGTGGTCGAGTTCAAGAAGCCGACGCATACACTCAAGGATGTCGTAGGGAATGTGGGGCTCAAAAAGTTCTTAGCGGAGACCATGCTGCCACGACTAGCGTTGCCGGACGATCGCGCACTCCCCGGCGCAGCGGTGGCAGGCCCGATTGGGGGCGGCAAGACGTTTATCTTTGAAGCGGTGGCCGCTGAGCTCGATATGCCGGTACTGGTCTTGAAGAGTATTCGTAGTCAATGGTTTGGGCAGACCGATGTGATCTTCGAGCGTCTGCGGCGCGTGCTCGAAGCGCTCGAGAAAGTCGTCATCTTCGTCGATGAGGCGGATACGCAGTTCGGTGGAGTCGGGGAGGGCGCGCATGAAACCGAGCGACGCCTGACGGGAAAAATACAGGGGATGATGAGCGACCCGGCGCTGCGCGGCAAAGTGATTTGGCTGCTGATGACCGCACGCATTCACCTACTTTCTCCCGATATTCGCCGGCCAGGTCGCGTCGGTGACTTGATCATCCCAGTCCTCGATCCGGTAGGACAAGATCGCCGCGACTTTATTCAATGGATGCTCAAGCCGGCCGGAGAGGCTGGGGCAAATCTATTGCAGTGGCTCGATCAAGAAGGTTTGGCTGCCGATTTTTCCGCCGCCGGTTTTGCCGCCCTACGTAGCCAAATCAAAGCCATTCCACCCAAGTCCGAAGCAGAGCTAAAGGCTTCGATTGGCGATTTTATTCAACCCGCTATCGGTCAAACGCGGCGTTATCAGACGCTCCAAGCCCTGGTCAACTGCACGCGCCGTAGCCTGCTCCCCGACCCGCATGTCTCCGAAGAACAGCGTGCTTTGTGGGAACGCGAAATCAACTTGCTCGAAGCCCAAGGTATCCGTTAGTCGAACTCAGTCTGCAAGCTTGATACCGAGGGTCGCAAGCTCGTTGAATCGATCTACTGGTTCGTGGACGCTCCAGGCGATACCACGCAGTAACAATATTCGAAATAGCGGATCGTCAAACGTCCACGAATAGTGGCCGAGGACGGAAGCAAAAACGCGGCCCGCCCGTTTCGAATCGCGTTGTTTCGAATCGGAGGTCGGTGGTTCGATGGTCCAAAACAGCGGGCGCGACTGGCCGTCCTCGATTCCGGTAGCGATGATATTTAGCTTCGATGGATCGCCCAACAGTTGCCAATAGCTTTCGTCGTGAAAGTGAACCTTATCGAAGTTGCGACCGATTGGATGGTTCGCTTGTGAGTCGAGCCCCAGCGATGGAAACATCAAATCGAGTTCACCGTGTCGGTATTGGGTTTGTGCGGAATTGGAGGCCAAGCCGATGCGTTGAGCGAATGCGGGAGCTTCGCTTCCACCTTCAATCGCCCAATGGATATAGACGAGTCCACGCCCCTGGGCGAGATGTGCGTCGATGGCTTGTGCCCGCTCAGCGTTCCAACGTCCCTTTTGGAAAAATACGATGGTGTCGGCGGCGGAGAACTGCTCCGGTGACGGCCATTCGACCGCCGTATCGACGGTCACACCGTCCGCGCCGCGCATCAGTTCGCTCCACATTAGCAACCAGGCTGGGTAGTCATGTTCACCAGGCCCATGATCTTTGGCACCTGCCACAAGTAGAATCGGCAAAGGACGTTGTTCCGCATTGGGTGCTTCACTATTTTTCAAAACCTGCGCCACTTCGGCGCGCGAGCGAGGTTTGGGTGGTGTCAACGTCGAGTCGTTGGGCATGTGCGGCGGTTCGGTGAGTAGAAACGTCAGCAGGTCGCGCATCCGCTCGGTGCCAAGTTTCTGCGGAATACCTTCTGGCATGATCGATAACGGAGCGTGGCGTAGTTCCGCAACATCTCCTTGGGCGACCGTATGCCTACGGCCATCCTGGTCTCCGATCAACAGCTTGTCACCGTCTGTGCGAATGGCTCCGATGAGAATGCGTCCGTCTTTGAGCAATACTGACGACGTGAGGTAGTCGGGGTTGATCGCGTAGCTTGGTTGCGACACGTCGCGCAGCACCGATGCGTAGTCCCGGTCAATGAGGTTCGTTAGGTCCGGTCCAATGGCTCCTCCGGTTCCGTGTACCGTGTGGCACTTCGCGCAACCGGCATCTTCGCTGTGAAAGACCCTGCGGCCGCGTCCCCAGCTTCCGCCTGCCAATTCAGGGGTGGCACGCTGCTGTGGAAGAGTATCCGACTTGGGGTTCGTCTCAGCCCATGGAAGAAGAAAACTGGCCAGTGGAAGTTCTCTAGTTTCGGTGTCATCCTCCGACCGCCACCAGCCAATCTCATTGGCTACTGTAACGCTCTGACCCGTTCGGATCTGCAGTTCGACTAAGGGCAACGAGTCGCTCAGGCTGGAAAATTTTAACGTTGAAATATCCGAGTCGTCCTCGCCGAGCGACTGGCTGTGTACTGCTTTCCCAATCGTCCACGCGAGTCGCTGCGAGCCGCGCGTTCCGAAGTCGACATAGACTGGATCGTCGGGCCAAGTGTGTTCCAGTTTGGCCCCTGGCTGCACGGCGGGGTGGAGCAGATTTCGTAGGTCGAGCTGCGTTTGCAGCGTCAGCACTCCTTGTTCGTTGAGAATTCTTTGCAACCCGTCGTCGTCGCTCGTCGAAAATTCACGACAGATGTCAAGCTCGAAATGCGGCAGCACGCCGCTCCAACTCGGCTGCGTCTTGTCGTCGGGTTCCCAAGTCGCGAGCACTCCGTTGAGGGAATAGGCGACATCGATCTGCGGTCGCTGAGGGTACTCGCCGCTTACCTGTTTCGCATCGGAAGTATTCGACAATGTTGGGAGCGTGATCGCATACTGCACGGCGCTGCGATGAGGCGAGGTAGTGATCACTAGAGTTTGTCGATCAGGCGTGACGTTGACACCATACAGCGTTAGGTTGTCTGGCACCGCTTCCATCTGTCGCTTGACAACTTGATAGCCGGGGCGAATCGTTTCAAAGCGATCTCCAGCGGATACAAACTCACCGCCGGTGATGCTCGTCTGCCCAGCTAAGCTCTTGAGCTGACTCGGATCGAGCGGTCTGTCGAAGGTTACTTTTACTTCCTGCGGACCCGTCGCCCAAGCCGCGATGGGTTGCGGTGCTTGTTGGTCCGAGTACCGAATCGCGTACAGTTTCCCCTCGCCGGTCGGACCGGTTCCCCAGTCGGGCCCGCCGCTATGGCAAGCCACGATGAGATCGCCTCGCGGCGAAATGCAACAATCGACTGTCAGCATGCTCAGGCAGGCGATCAAATGATTCCGTGCGATGTATTGCCCTCGCTCGGTTCTCGCCAATTCGGTGCGCCACAGCTTGCCGCGCGATTCGCCGGTGACAAACACGTTTCCTCGCCAGTCGGCTGGGCCGAACAGCGCCGCCTGTTGAATGTTGGGATTTGTCTTATTCGACAGTGAAAATTGTCGCGGTAAGTTAAACGCCATGCCGCAAGTCGATTGGTGCTGCGGTGCGTAGTTGAACAGGCTCGGTTCATCAAACACGTTGGGAAGATGGGTGGGGTGACTGGGTGGAAAACCAAAATGCTGTTTGCTCTCACCACCCCTGGTCCGAATGTGCAGTAGTTCGTCCAATGGGTTACCGTTGGGTAGCCAGGTTGCTCCCTCTTGATCGGTGGCGAACAGTTCGCCGTGTTCGTCAAAACCGATGCCGATGGTAAAGCGAACTCCCGTGCAGACGATCGAACGCTGCGACAAGTCGGGTTCGATGCGCAGGATCGTGCCACGTTCACTCTGCAAATCGTACTGCGACCGGCCATCGTCGTCGATCAAGTAGGCGTTGTTGTAAGCCGCCGTGCCGAGTCCGAAGTAGATCGCTCCATCGGCAGCGATAGCCACACCAATGGCGTCCACGTTCGGTGGTATTTCTTGCCAACCGTCGGCGATCATTCTTTCTTCTTCCGCCACCCCGTCGCCGTCCATGTCTAGGATGGCGGAGACCTTTCCTTTGGATGCAACGACAACGCCAGCCGGCCGCTTCGCGTTCAAGCCGTTTGGCGCGGCAGTGGCGGTATCGGATGGATTGTCAAGCGGTTTGTGGGGTTTCAGTAACTCGTGCCCTGCGGGGATGACCGCCATGCCGATGGGACCGCGCAGCCGTCCTTGGTTGTCAAAGAACAAACTGGCCGAGTCTTCGAAGCTGTCTCCATCGGAATCGCTCAGCAGCCAAATGTTGCCGTTGTAGCCCAGTGCAATGAGCTTCCCGTCGGCGCGGTAGCGGACGTTGTTGATGTTAGGTAATTGCACAGGCAATTCGACCACGGAAAATCCGGGTACAAGCATCTGTATTGGCGTTTCAGGCGACTTGTGAGCAGGCTCCTGTTCGCTGTCGGCCCGCGTCAGAGTTGCGTTGAACATCACGCTGGTGATGACAAGGATTATTCGAAATCCGACCATTGTGTTCGCTTCTGTGTTTATTATTGAGCGGACGAAAAGAAGAATTAATTGTAGTCGCTCTTGGGAGTGGAGTTGTTCGTGGTACTCGTTACGAGCCTGCTTCAGGACGCAGGGAGCGCAGTTGCTGGGGAGTGTTGAAGGTCCAGGCTTGAGGGTTGTCGGACGATTTAACAGCGACGGTTCGTGAGGCTTGAAACAGAGTTTGCAATGAGTATTGTTCGCGTCGCAAGTTCGTGAGGGCTTGGGGTAGCAATCGCGTGTGCAACAAACTGGGGAATGGCTCCCATACTTGCTTCTCAACTCTCAAATCACTTTTCATGTCGCCAACGAACGCGATCGCGTCGACTGGCTGTGGGGCATTGCCATTTGGACTTGGCTGGTGTTCTATCGCCATTTTCGCTAACGACTTAAACCATTCCGCGTGCCACACGTACAGGTCGCAACTGATGAGTAGCAACCAACCGGGCCGTTGTTGTTCGCGATGCTGCAAGGCGGTAGCCACGCCTGCCAGTGGGCCTTGGCCAATCAGTCGATCGACTAAGCATTGCACGCCGAGGTCGTCGTAGCGATCGGCTCGATCGGCAACGATCTCGACGGTATGTCCCTGTCGGCTGAGGCTGCGGCGAAGAGCGAGCAGCAATGGCTCAGAAGTGCCTTCAATGCGGTCCTCAACGCACGCGACTTCTACACGAGCTTTGTCACTGCCGAAGCGAGAGCTGAGTCCACCCGCCATAATGTATGCGGGACAATTGGCAGGCTGTAGTGACCGAGGGGGCTTTGCTGTAGGTGGGCTACTGGGCATCTTCTTGTCGGTTGCGTTCGAACTGCACGCGCGCCCAGCTCCACGCGGCTACGGTCTTTGGAAAGCCGATCGTATTCATCCCTTGAAAGACCGCTTGTACGATCTCTTCCTCGGAAGCACCCGCCTGCATAGCGCGGCGCACGTGGCTACGCAACGCCGACTCAAGTCCTGCGCCAACCGATACCCCGATTTTGATCAGCGCACAGGTCTTTTCGTCGAGAGGTCCCGAGCGTTCAACCGCGGTGGCCATTTGGTCGTGGGCTGCAGTAACCTCGGGAAACGCTTCTTGTAGGTTGCGGTAGGTTCCCGGTATGTTTGACTTCGCTTCTCGGCTCATGCTTGTTGTCTTTCAAATGTGTAAAAGCTCAGGTCACAGCGCTGCGTTTCCAGGCCAGGCTGGCGGTGAACAGCCAGCCTAGTATAAAGCACAAGCCTCCTGAGGGCACGATGGCCCAATGCCCCATCTGGCCCAAGTAGACCATACTGTATAACCCGCCGCTAAAGAGCATAATTCCCAGCAGGAAAAACGAGGCCGCGCAGGCGCGACGTTTCGTCCCGAGTCCGTCAGCGAGTAGGCCTAAAGATAATAACGCTAGGCAATGCAGCATGTGATAGCGCGACGCCACGTCGCACTGGCTCAATCTCTGTGCGACTTGTTCCCCAACAACTCCCTGCTGAAGCAACATCGCCTCTAAGCCATGCGCCGCATGTGCGCCAATGGCGACTCCAACCGCGCCCAGCAAGCCAGCTATTAATACAATCCAGCGCATGAGTGGTTACTCCATATCGGCCAATCTTTTAGTGTCGCAATCGGTAGTGGACGAGGTTACGAGTCCCCGTGCTTAGGGACTCGAAGCATCGTCCACAACGACAAGAAAACGGATTTGCCGATACCTACAATTCATAAATCGGGGTTAGTTTATCTCGCAAGTATTTAACTAGCGGGCGAGCATCGAGCGGTTGAGAGCAAGCGTTTTCAATCAATTGGACCGGATGATAACAGGCACCATGCTTGTGTATTGTACCACGCAGCCATGATAGGAGTGGTTGGAACTGCCCCTTAGCAATCAGTGGATCCAGCTCACCTAGCTCTCGCTGCATCGCTTCCATCAATTGCGCGCCGTACAAATTGCCGAGCGTATAAGTTGGGAAGTAACCGACGAGGCCAGCGCTCCAGTGGACGTCCTGTAGAATCCCATCGCTGTGGCTGGGTGGCTTGATGCCCAGGTAGTGTTCGTAGCGCTCGTTCCAAGCTTGCGGTGCATCGTCCACGGGCAAATCGCCGCTGAGCAAGGCTTGTTCGATCTCGAAGCGAATCAAGATGTGCAGGTTGTAGGTCACCTCGTCCGCTTCGACTCGCACCAACGATGGCTCGACGCGATTGGCGTCGCGATAGAGCGTTTGTGCGTCGAGTCCTTGCCAGCAGTCGCTCATGGGAGCCATTTGCGGAAAGGCCCATTGCCAAAAGGGCTGACTGCGTCCGATGAAGTTCTCCCACAGTCGCGATTGCGACTCGTGTACTCCCAAACTCGCGTAGGTTCCCGGAGGCAGGCCGTACCAATCGGTCGGCAATCCTTGCTCGTATAGCCCATGCCCGGTTTCATGGAGCGTGCTATAAAACGCGCTCGGAAAATAGTCGGCTTGGTAGCGCGTCAGAATGCGACAATCGTCCGGACCGAGTGTCGTGCAGAATGGGTGGCTAGTCTCGTCCAGCCGCCCTCGCTCGAATTGATAACCGATTCGTTCGGCGATCCAGTGGCTGATCTTTCGCTGGCGATCGACAGGCACGCTGCGTTGCCAACTTGCTCCACTGGGCGGATGGCGGCTGGCTTGTAGGTCCTGAACCAATTGCACCAGTTCATCGCGCAGGCTGGCAAAGACTTTGGTTAATTCCTCACTCTTGGCACCCTCTTCGTATTGGTCGAGCAGCGCGTCGTAGAGCGAACCATCGTCACACAGCAGTTCGGCTTCGCGACGCCGCAGGCCAAAGATCTCTTTCAGGTGGGGTCGAAAGAGTTCCCAGGAATCGCTGGCTCGGGCTTTCTCCCAGGCTTGTTGTCCGAGCACGGTCGCTCTGGAGGTTGCTTCGACCAGATCGATCGGCAAACGCGAATTGCGATGGAAATTCTTTAGCAAGCGGGCGATCGACGCAGTTATTGGAAGCTGTCCTTCCGTCGCCAGTGGGCTGGCCGCGAGTCGCTCCAGCAGTTCGCCGATGTGTGGGTCGGTTTTGCGACGGTGGATCATGCCACTTAGTAGCGTGATCTGTTCTGCTCGGTAAGCCCCTGCGCGTGTTGGCAAACCGGTGCGCTCGTCCCACTCGAGCATCGCTGAGGTGGCTTCGAGCAGTGCCGTCTCGCGAAAGTGGTCGGCGACTTGTTGGAAAGTTTGTTCGTCGGTCATTTGGGAGTGCTGGTCATTTGGGAGTGCTGGGGTTTGCCACAGCTTGGGACTTCAGGGCGGAAGAGCGCCGCGAGGAAGCTGAGGAAAATCGTGTGTGCTCAAGTCTTAAGTGAGGTCGACAGTATATTGAGTTTCGTTCGATTTACACCAGGGACAACTGCCGGTCGAGTTTTAATGCTACTCAGGTGTTTTGGTTTGCGGGCGGACCAGCATGACGATACCGAGTACGACAGTCATGTATCCGAACAATACAATGTTGAGTACCACACCTTGCACGAGTGTGATCAATAGGGCACCAAGGAAATTAACTTGCCCTCCCAGATAGTCTGAACCGCCGGAATAACTGTGATCCATGGGGAGGATTACTTCAATGATTCCAACCGACATCAGGCCACAGATCACATCGATAGCTGCACCGACTGGAAACACGATCGAGATTAAGATGCGGGAGATGTAGCCGATTTTCAGCGTCAATGCGACATTTCGAGATTGTCGCCATGGGTGAAGCAGGGGCCATTGATCGGCAAGTGTGTAGAGCCCGATGAAAATGGCGATCCCCAAGCACATGGCCGCGACTTGCTCCTGGGCGATGGTGCCATATCCAAAATAGAAGCTGGGAGCTGCGCTGATCACACATACGACAGTCCATAACGCTAGAGATGCGATGGGGCGACGCAGTTTTTTTGCCGTAGGCGCTGATTCGGCTGAATGGCCGGAAGGGAAGAGCTCGCTGGTGGCCGGCGGCGGAGCGAAGGGGTTGGTCGACTCTTGCATGGGTGGGGAGGGGTTGAATTTCGGTTGATATGGACAGATGTGCTAGCCCTTTCGGGTTTTCAGAGGTAAGTTCCAGCGTGGTAATTGTAGTGGCTGGGCAGCTTCGTGAGGTGAATCTGTCAAATTGGCAAAGTCAGCTCGCTTTCGCTCCTCACCTCCAACCCTTTCTCCCCTGGGTACTGAGGCGAGGGGGAGCAAGTAATGTGGAGGTGGCCACCGCTGCCAAGGAGTGGACGGCCTGTTTATGGCTTTCGACTCTACCGCATGGCGACGCTGGCTACCGACTTCTGAGCTGCCGACAGGCGTTCGCGCGCCAGCGAAAACCAGCCCTTGCGGCATGTGGCACAGGCTTTGCAATGCGTGAACCCAATCCCCGCGACTGCCAGGTTGGCTGAGACGATTGCTCTCGGCTCGAACTGGCGTCGACTGAGTTGGCGGCTCGTAGACTCGGCAGATTGACCTGTTCGAGGCGGTAGCCGTCGGCTCTGGCGCACGCAAGTGGCGGCCTCCCCCTACACGATTAACAAATCACCCCTTCGGTTCAGACCAAACCCAGATCCACTTTGGAGGATATTGAACGTGGCAAAGCAAATGGTATTTGATGACGAGGCCCGGCAACCGCTGTTGGCTGGCGTCTCTAAATTGGCTCGTGCAGTTCGCAGCACCTTGGGCCCTCGCGGTCGCAACGCGGTGCTCGACAAAGGCTGGGGTTCTCCCAAGGTCACCAAGGATGGGGTGACGGTTGCTGAAGATATCGATTTGGACGACCCGTTCGAGAACCTCGGTGCACAGCTCGTTAAGGAAGCGGCCAGCAAGACCAATGACGTGGCTGGCGACGGTACGACCACGGCCACAGTCTTGGCCGAAGCGATATTCCGCGAAGGGCTCAAGATGGTTGCCGCTGGCGGTGATCCCATGGCCTTGTCACGCGGAATCGCCAAAGCCGTAGATGCTGTCGGCGAAGCGCTGACGAAGATGTCGATCAAGATCGACGAAAAGAGCAAGAAAGAGATCAAGCAAGTTGCCACCATCGCTGGTAACAACGATCCGGCGATCGGCGACGTACTAGCGGACGCTTTCCTGAAGGTTGGCAAGGACGGCGTGATCACTGTCGAGGAAGGGCGCAGCAGTGAAACCACTGTCGAGGTGGTCGAAGGCATGCAGTTTGACCGCGGCTTCTTGTCGCCTCATTTTGTCACCAATGCCGACAATGTCAGTGTTGAGCTCGATGATTGCCATGTGTTGCTCTTCGAGGAAAAGATCAGCTCGAACAAGAAGTTGATTCCGCTGCTGGAGGCGGTCAGCAAGGCCAAGAAGCCGTTGTTGATCATCGCTGAAGACGTAGATGGCGAAGCGTTGGCTACCTTGGTGGTCAACAAGATGCGTGGCATCCTCAGTGTGGTAGCCGTCAAGGCGCCTGGCTATGGCGATCGCCGTAAGGCAATCATGGGGGACTTGGCGGTACTGACCGGTGGCCAGGCCATTTTCAAGGATCTGGGGGTTGATTTGGAAAGCGTCAAGCTCTCCGACTTGGGCCGTGTCAAGAAAGTACGCATCACCAGTGAGCAGACCATTCTGGTCGGTGGCGCTGGTAGTAAAGAAGCGATCGCTGGTCGCGCCGATCAAATTCGCCGCGAGATCGACAATACGGACAGCGATTACGATAAGGAAAAGCTGCAAGAACGCTTGGCCAAGCTGGCGGGCGGAGTAGCTCAAATCTCCGTCGGTGCCGCTACCGAAACTGAAATGAAAGAGCGCAAGTCGCTGCTCGACGACGCCAAGGCGGCTACTCAGGCTGCGCTGCACGGGGGGATTGTGCCAGGCGGCGGTGTGGCTTTGATTCGCTGCGAGTCGGCGATCAAGAAGTTGAAGCTCGAAGGAGACGAGGGGATGGGGGCTCAGATTATTGCCAACGTGCTCGATAATCCGCTCCGCGCCATCGCCAACAATGCCGGCGTAGACGGAGCCGTCGTGGTCAATCGTGTTCGGCAGCAAAAGTCTGCCACCGAAGGCTATGATGCCAACACGGATACCTACACCGACATGGTTGCGGCTGGCATTATTGACCCAACCAAGGTCGTTCGTACGGCCTTGCAGAATGCTGCCAGTGTGGCTTCGCTATTGCTTACAACCGAATCTCTGGTCGCCGATATTCCAGTCGAAGAGGAAGAGGGTGGCGGCGACCATCATGATCACGGCATGGGCGGAGGCATGGGCGGCATGGACCCGATGGGCGGCATGGGCGGCATGGGTGGCATGGGTGGCATGGGCGGCATGATGTAGCGTAGCTCGGCGGTCCCCGCCGAATTTATACCGGCGGGTCGCAGTCCTGTATCCGATTCGCGCCGATTGCTATCGATGGCAGTTGGCGCCCGCAAACTGAATTAATAGTCAACGTTCAACCAATACAGCATCCTTTATCAAAGCAGGAACCATAGAACATGGCCAAACTAAAAATTCGCCCATTGGATGACCGAGTCGTCGTTAAGCCCGAGGAAGCCGAGGAGACCACAGCGGGTGGGATCGTGCTTCCCGGTTCAGCTCAAGAGAAGCCACAGCGTGGTACTGTCGTAGCTGTTGGTCCTGGCAAGCTGCTCGACAATGGCAATCGCGGCACGCTGTCGGTGGCTGTTGGTGATGTCGTCATCTACGGCAAGTATGGCGGAAGCGACATCGAAGTCGATGGCGACGAAGTCAAGATTTTGCGCGAGAGTGATATTCTCGCCAAGGTTCTCGCCTAATTCCAATCGTTCCCCAGAAAACTGAAATTACCTGAGTAAAGTAAAGGATCAATAGCGTGGCTAAACAGCTTATGTTTGAGGATCACGCTCGCGCTCGCATGCTGCAAGGCGTCGAGAAGCTGGCGGATGCTGTCGCCGTCACGATGGGGCCCACCGGTCGCAACGTGATTATCGACAAGAGCTTTGGCGGTCCGACGGTGACCAAAGACGGTGTGACCGTAGCCAAAGAGATTGAATTGGAAGATCGCTTTGAGAATATGGGTGCCAAGCTGGTAGTCGAGGTGGCTCAGAAGACGAGCGACTTGGCTGGTGACGGTACGACCACGGCCACGGTTTTGGCGCGTGCCATTTTCAAAGAAGGCCTGCGCAACGTGGTAGCGGGTAGCAATCCGGCTGCCATCCGTCGCGGCATCGAAAAGGGTGTCGAAGCGGCGGTCGCCAAATTGCACGAGTTGGGCAAGCCGGTGAGCGATCGCCAGCAAGTGGCCCACGTCGGTGCTATTAGCGCCAACAACGACATGAAGATCGGTGAGCTGTTGGCCGAAGCGCTCGAACGCGTTGGCAAAGACGGTGTGATCACTGTCGAAGAGGGCAAGACAGCCGACACGACCGTCGAGTACGTAGACGGAATGCAGTTCGACAAGGGCTACATCTCTCCCTACTTCATCAACACGCCGGCCGACATGACGTGTACGTTCGAAGACGCGTTGGTATTGCTGTACGAGAAGAAGATCAGCAACATTCGCGATCTCGTGCCGGTACTCGAGAAGACGAGCCAAAGCGGGCGTGCGCTATTGATCATCGCCGAAGACATCGACGCCGAAGCGTTGACATTGCTGGTCGTTAACAAACTGCGTGGCACTCTCAATGTTTGCGCGGTTAAGGCACCTGGCTTCGGTGATCGTCGCAAGGCCATGATGGGCGACATCGCCACATTGACTGGCGGAACGTTCATCAGTGAGGACTTGGGAATTCAGCTCGAAAAGCTGTCGCTCGATCAACTGGGGCGTGCGAAGAAGGTGGTAGTTGACAAGAGCAATACCACAATCGTCGAGGGCTCGGGGGATCGCAAGACGATCGATCAACGCGTGGCACAGATTCGCACTCAAATTGAGCAGACCGACAGCGAGTACGATCGCGAGAAGTTGCAAGAACGCCTGGCCAAACTGGCTGGCGGTGTCGCGGTCATCAGCGTTGGTGCGGAGACCGAAGCGGACATGAAGCAGAAGAAGGCGAGAGTCGAAGATGCTTTGCATGCGACTCGAGCGGCTATGGAGGAAGGCATTTTGCCCGGTGGTGGCGTGGCTTTGATCCGCTGTAAAGAAGCGGTGGAAGCAGCTATGAGCAAGTGCAAGGGAGACGAAAAGATCGGTGCGCAGATCATCCTGCGTTCGCTCTCCGCACCACTGCGTCAGATCGCGGACAATGCTGGTATTGACGGATCGGTTGTGGCTGACGAGGTTAGCAATAAACCACTTTCTACCGGCTATGATGCCAATAAGGGTGCCTATGTCGATATGCTCAAGAGCGGTATTATCGATCCTGTGAAGGTTGTCAGGACCGCTTTGGCCAATGCGGGAAGTATTGCCGGATTGTTGCTGACTACCGAAGCCCTGGTGACGAACTTCGATAAGGAAGACAAGAGCAAGTTGCGGGCTGAAGGGGCCGTGTCGTAAGCCAAGCCGCGACTGCAAGCTGCTCTGGCGCGGTTTGTTTAAAACCCATCAAAGGCCACTCTCGTAAGGGAGTGGCCTTTTGTTCAAGAAAAGCTAGTTTTTTAGAGACGTATCCCATGGCCACAACGAAACGCTGCTACTACGAAGTGCTGGAAGTGAGCAAGACGGTTTCAAGCGCGGAACTTGCGCGGGCCTATCGCAAGCTGGCGATCAAGTATCATCCCGACAGCAATCGCCACGACGAAGACGCAGTCGCCAAGTTCAAGGAAGCTGCTGAAGCCTACGAGGTCTTGAGCGATGAGCACAAGCGGGCGCGATACGACCAGTACGGACACGCCGGTGTAAGCTCCGATGCGGGGGGCTTTCAGGATATGGGCGACATCTTCGAAGCCTTTGGAGACATGTTCGGAGGCACCATCTTTGGCGACTTCTTCGGCGGGCGCGGGGGGCGTAATCGCGTGCGCCGCGGTGCCGACATTCGCTGCGATGTGACGCTCGATCTAGAGGAAGCTGCCAGGGGTACCAGGAAAAAGGTTTCGTTGACTCGACACGAGCTGTGCGCGACGTGTGAGGGGAGCGGTGCCGAACCCGGTTCCCAGCCACAGGTTTGCAATCGTTGCCGGGGCCAGGGACAAGTCGTGCAGGCCAATGGGATTTTGCGCGTACAAACCACCTGTCCGCAGTGCCGAGGCAAAGGCAAGATCACCACGTCACCTTGCAAAGAATGCGACGGCTCGGGAGCGCTGCCGCGCGAAGTATTGCTGGAAGTGGCTATTCCGGCCGGGGTCGATGATGGGATGCGGGTGCGACTGGCGGGCGAGGGGCAAGCCAGTCCAGATGGTGGACCACCCGGCGATGCCTATTGCTTCATCAAAGTGCGTGCACACAAGATGTTCCATCGCGAAGGGAGCGATCTGGTGCTACAGCTTCCACTGAGTTATTCGCAGGTCGTGCTGGGAACCGAAATTGAAATACCAACGTTAGGCGGACGGCACACAATCCAAATTCCCAAGGGAACGCAGAGCGGCGAAGTCTTCCAGCTTCGCGGACTCGGTGTGCCCGACCCTCGTAACAATCAGCGAGGTAGCCTGTTGGTGCAGACTTTTGTCGAAATTCCGAAAAAGGTGAGCGCCCAACAGGAAGAGTTGCTGCGCAAGTTGGCTGAGCTCGAAGATGAGCACGTGACCCCGCATCGCAAGTCGTTCTTCGAGCGGGTGTTGACTTACTTTCGACACGAAGAAGACAAAGCTGTTAAGGAGTAGTTGAAAGATGTCCCAGAACAATCCCAAGCCTGAATTCGAGTCGACCAGCGATCAAGAGCTCGATCAAGCATTGCAGGCGGCACTCGAACAGGAGGCTACTATGCAGTCGGCCAGCGCAGATGAGTTGCCGAGCGATGGTCAAGGTACGCTCGAATCGCAGTTGGCGGAATCCACGCGCGAAGTACTACGTGTACGCGCCGAGATGGAGAACTATCGCAAGCGTATGCAGCGCGATTCCGATCAGCAGCTCAAGTACGCCAACGTTCCTCTGGTGCGAGATTTGATCGAGGTTGTCGATAATTTGTATCGTGCCTTAGAGGCGGCGAGCCAGGAATCAACCGACGGCCCTCACTCAACAGGTGCTACACAAACCGCAGCTCTACGCGATGGCGTGCAAATGGTCATCGACCAATTGGCTGGCGTGCTGGGCAAGTATGGTTGCAAACGCATCGAATCGTTGGGACACGAGTTTGATCCGAATTTCCATGAGGCGATAACGCAGATGTCCAGCCCAGAGTACGCGGCAGGTGTGGTCATGCAAGAGGTAGCCGCTGGATACTTGCTACATGATCGCGTAGTAAGACCAAGCAGCGTAATTGTCAGTACCGGTCCTGCAAAATGAAAGTATGCGGTAGTTTCCGTCACTGTGGCGCTAAGCTCACTCGGTCGCTCTGACGCGGTTTAACAGACCACATTGAATCAGGCATTCAGCGAGAAGTTATGGTATTTATTCCATTGAATTAGACAAGCCATTTCCTTTTAACCTCACTTCAACGCTCCGATGAAACGGGGCCTCATTCTTAAACTGCGGATCACTAACTATGCCAACCTATGATTATCAGTGTGATGCGTGCGATCATAAATTCGAGCACTATCAAGGGATCAACGACGCGAAATTGCGGAAATGTCCCGAGTGTGGCAAGCTGAAGCTTAGACGGTTAATCGGTACGGGGGCGGCGATCGTCTTCAAGGGCTCGGGCTTCTACCAAACCGACTATCGCAGCGACTCGTATAATAAAGCCAAGGCGGCTGACAAGCCGAGCGATAGTGGCGGATCGAGTGAGGGTAAATCGAGCGGCGGCAAGAGCGAATCAAAGTCGAGCAGCTCGGATAAGTCCAGTACATCTAACAAATCGGGTGGCAGTTCGGACTGAAATACTCCCTGGCAGCCGAAGTCGCAAGGCTTCGATTGTCGTACCATTGTCTCAATGGTTTGGGGGATCGAACCATTGTAGAACGGTTGTCCCAATAGCTCACCGCTTCGGGTTGCTCGGCGGCGTCATAATCCCAAACAATTGGGGACGAATGTTCTACCTTCCAAAGGCATCTTCATGGAACAACGATTGCTCCACAAGCAATTTGACAATGGGTTGGTCTTGCTGGGCGAGCACATGCCCTGGCTGCGCTCGGCGGCATTTTCGTTTTTGCTTCCAGCGGGAACTTGCTTCGAGCCCGATGGACTCGACGGCTTGTCGGGGATGAGCAGTGAGATGGTCCAACGCGGCTGTGGCGATTTGGACAGCCGCGCCTTCTTGGAGCGACTCGATGAACTGGGCGTCGAGCGAGGTAGCTCGATAACCACTAGCCATAGTTCGTTTAGTTGTGCGATGCCAGCCGAAGTTCTGGGGACGGTGCTGGCACTATACAGCGATCTGGTACGGCGTCCCCACTTGCCCGCCGATCAACTCTCCGACGCTCGGCAATTGTGCTTGCAGGAACTGCGCGCCCTGGAGGACGAGCCCTCGCACCGCTGCTTTAGCGAGTTAAAAAAGTTTCGATACCCGCTCCCGTTTGGTCGCATATCACAGGGGAGCAAGCAGGGGCTCGAACATATTGACATCGCGGCGGTCGAAGCTTTCTTTCGCGATAACTACAAGCCAGCAGGGAGCATTTTGGCGGTAGCGGGGAATTTCCAGTGGGAGCAAGTTTGCAAGGTTGTCGAGCAACAGCTTGGCGATTGGCAGGGGGCACCCGAAATTGAATTGCCTGTTTTGTGTTCGAACTATGGTAGTCGGCACGTCGATCACGCTACCAATCAAACCCATTTGGCGTTGGCCTACGACTGTGCGTCGTACGAAAGTCCCCAGTACTACGAAGCGCGTGCCCTGGTGGGGGTGCTGAGCGATGGCATGAGTTCCCGCTTGTTTTCTGAAGTTCGCGAGAAGCGTGGCTTGGTATATTCCGTATTCGCAACTTGCTTTTCCATGGCCGGTCAGGGGAGTGTGATGTGCTACGCGGGCACGACCACCAACCGCGCCGAGGAGACGCTGCAAGTGCTGTTGGAGACCGTGCATTCGCTGGGCAGTGGTATCACGCAGGACGAACTCGAACGACTAAAGAACCGTATCAAGAGCTCGTTGGTTTTTGAACAAGAATCGTCGGCCGCACGCAGCAGCCAAATCGCTAGCGATTGGTTTTATCTGGGGCGCGTCCCAGATCGCGCGGAGGTTTGCGCCCGAGTCGACAATCTGAGTTGTGAATGCCTGCTCGAACACTACTGCAACTATTTACCGAAGAATCTTTCGTTGGTAACCGTTGGTTCGCAATCGCTAGAACTACCGGAAGGGACCTCCTAGTGGAATTATTGACACACAAAACCGGTTCGGGACCCGAGATCGTGGTGCTCAGTGATCCCGCCGCTTTCACCGCTTCCTTTGGTTGGTTCGTGAAGACGGGAGCGCGCGACGAGCAAATGGAGGTCGCAGGTGTCAGTCACTTCTTAGAGCATATGGTCTTCAAAGGAACCCAACGGCGAACCGCCGAAGAGGTCAATCGCGAACTCGATCACCTGGGCGCCCAGTCCAACGCTTACACCTCCGAGGATTCGACCGTGTTCTATGCGTCGGTGCTGCCCGAGTGTCAAGCGCACGCCGTAGATTTGCTCACCGATCTAATGCAGCCACTATTGCGAGAGGAGGATTTCGAGACGGAGCGCCAAGTTATTCTGGAGGAGATCGCCATGTATGACGATCAACCTCCCTACGGTGCATTCGAGCGGGTTACCGAATTGTTCTTTGGCGATCATCCGCTCAGCACGCGAGTTTTGGGGACCACCGAAACGGTCTCCGATATGCTGGCCACGCAGATGAAGGACTATCATCGATCTCGTTACACTCGCGAGAACATGTTTCTGGTCGCCAGTGGCAAGGTCGACTTTACCCAGTTGGTCGAATACGTGGCCGAGGCTACTGCCAATTGGCCTTCGCATCCCAACTTGCGTCAGCCGCAGCTTCCGACCTATGGCAGTGGTGAAGTCCTAATCGAGCGAGAATCGACCCATCAACACTACGCAGCTCAATTGTGGCCTGGCGTGAATTGCAATGCACCCGAGCGCTACGCGCTTCGCATGTTGTGTTCCGTGCTGGCCGATGAAGGTGGTAGTCGTCTGTTTTGGGAATTGATCGACACGGGGCGCGCCGAGACCGCTACACTGTGGCCGCAGTTTTTTGACGAGTGTGGATGCGTGGTGGGCTATCTTTGCTGCGCCCCTGAGGACGCTGACGAGAATGAAGAGATCTTGCGCAACGTCATCGAACAGACTCTGCGTGACGGCATCACGCAAAAGGAGATTGATCTGGCTCGCAATAAGATCGCCAGCAGTTTGATTTTGTCCGATGAACGCCCCAGCAACCGTTTGTTTGCTCTGGGACAGTCTTGGCTCAATCGCAAAAACTATGAACCACTCGGTGTCGTTTTGGGACGCTATGCAGCCGTCACCGCCGACGACATGATGGCGGTGGCCGAGCAGACGCTGCGCCAGCCCTGTGCCACGGTGAAAGTCGTCGGGCCCCCGGAGTAGGCTTCGAGGCGATTTATAGCCCACAAGTCAAGATGCATCGGACCCCTGCCAGCTTGCCTGGCTTTACGAGTTAGTCATCGCCACATGCGCCGTGTCGGACCTTATTTCCGATCGAATTGCCGCTTCCAGCGGCAATTCGATCGGAAACAAAGGTGGTGGGACAGTTAACTTCAAAACTTCTTCACCTGCGAGCAAGCTCGCAGGGGTCTTGAAAAGTTGCGGGTGTTATACGGCTGGAAGCCTATCCACTTAGCCAGTTTGCCACTCAGTGCAGCAGCACTTTTCGGAGCGAGGCCATGCTGGTGAGCAGTGGTTTGGCCTTGCCTGCTTGGTCCCACAAGCCGCGTGTGGAATTGTCTTCGACCACCATTTTGTTCCAGATGATCGCATGCACCGAGGGTTTTGCGAGCAGCAGACGCACGAGGCTGTCGGGCGTAATCTTACCGGCCCGCTCACTGGTCGTTCGCCAGGCCGATACGCGCTCGGGTGGGCTGGTTTGCCGATCGACCGTATCGCGGTCGTCGCCGCTAGTGCCATCATCCACACTCTGGTCGCTGCGGCTAGCTGCGTCATCCTCCGTGTCGGCATCGGGTTGACTATCGGTAGGGCTATTGAGGCTGACCATCAAAGGCAGCCCAAGCATCGACCAACGGTCGATCAGCCGATTGACTTCTATCGGGTCGCGTGGAAATGAACCGTCGGGCCAAGTGTCCATATTGAAATCGAGCGCCAAGCCGCTCAGGCCCAAGTCGGCTCGAATCAACGCATCGGCAAAGTGAAGCGGTGAGATACCGTTGGCATCGTCGCGCAAGTATTCGCTCCAGGGTTGGTCGATCGTCAACAGTACGGGGCAACGATCGTCGGCGCGACGCACGGTCTCAATCAACGATACGGCCATTCGCAAAACTTCTTCATCCGACCAGTTCATTTCACTCGGTATATTCAGCCCTGCAGCCGCATTCCAAATATGCACTCGTCCGCGATAGCGCTCGACGGTCGCTCGCGCGAATTCGCACGCGCCCTGCAAAATGCTCTCGAAGCCTTCATCGAGCAGGAACATCCATTGCGGCAAGCCACCCGAGCGAAAATCGATCAAGGGGCCGATGCAGATTTTCTTGTTGACTCGTTGGGCCCAATCGAGCTGCCGGTCAAACGCCTCGTAGTCGGGTTTTCCTGAGGCCGATTCGACGGATCCGTAATCGGCGCGGATGTTCACCAGATTGAATGTCTTCTGAAGAGCATCTTGATAGGGGCTCAACGACAAAGTCGATGGGAGTTCGACACCCAGCAGAGTCGCTAGTCGCCCCTCGCTCTGCCGGCGCGCTTCGAGCGATTGAGCGGCGAAGGTATTGCACAGTAACACCGACGCTTCGAGCGCCAGATCAATGGCCTGCTGAGCATGTTTGAGTTGCTGGACAGGATCACCACCCGTCGTCAACGCGCGCAACAATTGAGACAATGCATCTTCGGCCAACGGATAGAACTTGTCCGGCAGGCGCAGTCCCACTCGCTGCCACTCCGAAGTCTGATTGCGTAAGCGGCAGATCGTGCCACGCGCGACTTCTACGGCCAAAGCGTAGGGGGCTTCTGCAATGCGTAGGCTCGTCGTGGCCAGGCAAATATTTCCGAATTGACGAGTCGGCCAAACGATGTTCAGCTTGCCAGACTCGTCAATCTCTCGTCCGATGCTAAACTGTTCCCCATCGAATTGGGAATGGCAGTGCCAGGGAATCCCTTCGATGCCTGTAATGTAGGCGGTTTCCCAAATGCGTGGATCGAAGTCCAATGCTGCAGGAACCGTGAAACGCAGGTCACCCATTCAATATCGGCTTTCAATTCAGCGTTGATGTTGATGTTGTGTGGGAAGTGAATCACAGAGCTTCGGGCCTGCTCGGAAGCTAAAATATTCACCAGCCTTGTTTTATGTCGAAGCAGCGAATCTAACCCAATAATGGATAACGTTCAATCAAGCTGAGGTTAGAGTTTGCGAATTTCGGCCAGATGCCTGCTACTTTGAATCATTGAGCGGCATTGTACTTGAATTCTTGAGACGTACGGAGGTCGTTAAATTGTCAAACCTTGGCACATGTCTACTTACCACTTCGCTTCCCTATCCAAAGCGGCAAGGGAAAGTTCGCGATGTCTACGATCTGGGAGGCGAATTGCTGATCGTCAGCACCGATCGCATCAGCGCATTTGACTGGATTCTACCCTGTGGAATACCTGGCAAGGGGATCGTACTGACGCAGCTTAGCAAGTTCTGGTTTGATAAATTGACGGTTAACCACCATTTGTTGTCGACCGAGCTGCCTGGGGCGCTCCAGCTTTCAGCCGAGCAGCAGCACAGCTTGCAAGGGCGCGTGATGCTCACCAAAAAAGCGGAAGTGATTCCCTTTGAGTGCGTCGTGCGTGGCTACTTGGAAGGCTCTGGCTGGCGCGAATACAAACAGCACGGGCAGGTTTGCGGCGTCCGGCTGCCGGCTGACTTGGAACAGTGCGACGCGCTCCCCGAGCCGATCTTTACGCCAACCACCAAGGCCGAGCAAGGGCACGATATGAACGTGACCTTCGAAGAAATGGCCAATCAGCTCGGCAGCGATCTGGCTCGGCAGCTCCGCCAGCAGAGTTTGGACGTCTATCGCCAGGGGGCCGAGTGGGCTCGGTCGCATGGCATCATCATCGCCGATACCAAATTCGAATGGGGCTGGCTGGGGGAAGAAGTCATTCTCATCGATGAAGTGCTGACCCCCGATAGCTCGAGGTTCTGGCCGCTCGACGATTACGAGCCTGGCCGTTCACAGTCCTCGTTCGACAAGCAGTTTGTCCGCGAGTGGCTCATGGACAGCTCTTGGGACCGCAATAGTTCACCGCCAGAGTTGCCGCCCGATGTGATCGCTGGAACCCAACAGAAATACTTAGAGGTCTACGCGCGATTGACTGGGCTGCCACTATCGAAAGCCAGCTATGAGTAGACCGCAACATGCGGCCATCGCCTTTATTTTTGTTACGGTCGTGCTCGATGTGCTTTCACTCGGGGTCACCATTCCGGTCGCCCCCAAGTTGATCGAGGGGATGGTGCTCAACAGCTACTTGAGCTCCTCGGGTCAGACCTCAGCGCGCATCTCGGTGGAGATCGCTTCGGAAGTCATTGAAACCATTCGCCAAGCTCCCGACCTCGACACTGCCCGAGAGTCCCTCCTGAGCGACTTTGCGGAATTGTCGGACACGCAGCGCGAGCACATGTTGGAAGTGCCCCTGGACCGCATCACGGGGCGTGCATCTTACTTTTTCGGTGTGTTCGGGGCGGTATGGGCGCTGATGCAATTCATATTCTCGCCAATCATGGGAGCCTTGTCCGATCGCTTTGGACGCCGACGTGTGATCTTGATCTCCTGTTTGGGCTTGGGGTTGGACTATATCCTAATGGCTCTGGCGCCGAATCTGCTCTGGCTGTTTATTGGTCGCATCTTATCCGGTATTACAGCCGCTAGCTTCGCTACCGCCGGTGCCTACATCGCCGACGTCACGCCTCCCGAAAAGCGCGCGGCCAGCTATGGATTGTTCGGAGCAGCCTGGGGACTTGGCTTTGTGATTGGTCCGGGGTTGGGCGGCCTGCTGGGCGAATCGTGGCTGCGCCTCCCCTTTTGGGTCGCGGGGGGGCTGACGCTAGTCAACGCCGCCTATGGCTTTTTTGTATTGCCCGAATCATTGAGCGAAGAGAACCGCTCGAAATTCTCCTGGAAACGAGCCAATCCGCTCGGGGCGCTGAAGCTACTGCGTTCACACCCTGAATTGCTGGGCCTGGCCAGCGTGCTGCTGGTTTATCAATTGGCTCATCAAGTATTGCAAAGCGTGTTTGTGTTGTACGCAGGATACCGATACAACTGGGGGCCTGAAAAAGTCGGTACAACGCTGATGGTCGTCGGCATCTTCGGCATCCTCATGCAAGGCGTCGTGGTTCGTCGCACCGCACCTATGCTAGGCGAACGCCGCATGCTATTCATCGCACTGGTTTTCGGTGGATTGGGCTATCTGATCTACGGAGTGGCCAACACGGGCTGGCTATTTTGGGCTGCCATTCCCGTCTTCTCACTGGTCGGTTTCTTCAATCCCGCCATCCAGGGTTTGATGACTCGACGCGTCAGTCCGCGCGAACAAGGGCAATTGCAGGGAGCCAACAGTTCGCTGATGGGGATTGCTGGCATGGTCGGACCGCTGATTTTCACCGCCGTTTTCTCCGCAGCCATCAGCCCCACGGCAGCGGTTCAAATTCCCGGTGCTCCTTTCCTGCTAGCCAGCGGACTACACCTGCTCGCGATTATCGTCGCACTGGCCGTATTGAAAAAAGCTCGGTCGATCCTCTAATTCGCCCCCAGGTAACTTGTTTACACCCCAGGTAGTGACTTATAATGATAGCCGCGTTTGCAGTCCCACCAATTTTGGGGAACATAACTCACCTTCATACTCCCCAAGACTTCTAGTTTATTGACAACTCAAAGGTATTATCGAATGTCCAATCGCAAATCTCGACGCGAGTTTATGGGTCAATCAGCCGCACTGAGTGCTGGCGTATGGCTGGGCACCAGCGTTGCCGGTCGTACTCACGCTTCACCATTACAAGGCTTGTCAGCCGCCTGCGTGGGAGTAGGTGGTAAGGGAAGCAGCGATACCAGTCACATCGCCGAACAAGGGGTAAACATCGTTGGCCTGTGCGACGTAGACAAGGGGACGCTCACGAAGAAGGGACGCGAGTTCGAAAGCGCCCAGCAATTCCAAGATTTTCGCGAGATGCTCGATAAGCTGGGGGACAAGGTCGATATCGTTACCGTCAGTACCCCGGATCACACCCACGCCTGCGCAGCCATGCAAGCCATGAAGCTCAAGAAGCATGTCTACTGCCAAAAGCCGCTGACATGGTCCATTGCCGAAGCACGCTTGCTGAGTGAAACTGCCAAAAAGATGGGTGTCGTCACCCAAATGGGCAATCAAGGAACCAGCGAAAATGGACTGCGAGAAGCGGTTGAAGTCATTCGCTCGGGTGTCATCGGCGACGTCAAGCAAGTTCACGTTTGGACCAACCGACCGATATGGCCACAGGGTGAAGGTCGTCCCGAGGGGACCGATCCTGTGCCCGAAGATCTGAACTGGGACGCCTGGATTGGACCGGCACCCATGCGTCCGTTCAAGGAAAAGATCTATCACTCTTTCAACTGGCGCGGCTGGCTGGACTTCGGAACCGGTGCCTTGGGCGACATGGCCTGCCACACGACCAACATGCCGGTCATGGCAACCAACCTCTGGGATCCGATCGCGGTCACTGCCATCAAAAACTCGGGGATTGTCGACAACGAACAATACCCATCGACGTCGAGCCTCAAATTCGAATTCCCAGAGCGCGACGGCTTGGCGGCCACAGATCTCTACTGGTACGACGGTGGCAATTTACCACCTGACGAAATCCTCGAGCAATTGCCTGCGAGTTTCCAGCAGAGAGTCGCCGACTGGCGCGCCGGAAAAACCGATCGCAAGACCAGCGGTGCGGTGTTGGTTGGAACCGAGGGGATCATCTTCTCCCCCGACGACTACGGTGCGCGATACGACGTGATTCGCAATGGCAAAGTCACGAAGGACTACACCATCCCCGAGCAGAGTTTGCCTCGAGTTCCGTTTGAAGGCGGTACTGACGAGCGTCAAAAGTGGGAATTCGTCAAGTCCATCACCGGCGAACACAAAGCCGGTACGATGTCCAATTTCGGCTATGCGGGCCGCTTGACCGAGACCATGTTGGTCGGCATCCTGGCTCTGCGTGGCGAGACCGGCAAACGCTACGAGTGGGACGCCAAGCAGCTCAAGTGCACGAACGACGATTCGGTGAACCAGTTCGTTAGTCGCGAGTACCGCGAAGGCTGGACGCTCTAAGCGTTCGCCAAGTCTATCATTTGCTGACCACCAGGAGGTAGGCCGTCGCAGCTCGTTCTGTGACGGCCTACCGCCATTTTGCTGACCGCGCTCTGAGGCTGCGAAAAATGCCTGCCGAAGGGAGTTTCTGTTTAACGGCGCCAGCGCTTGGGTGGTCCAATAGTCAAGTTCTCCAGCGGCGCGAAATCGCTACCGATGAGAGGTTCTCTATGGTCAGGCCAGCGCTACGCGGTTGAACAGACAAGTTCTTCGACCGCACGAAATTGCCACCGACGAGAGGTTCTGCGTGGCCTCCCCATAAGCGTGGAAATTCCGTAGAATCAAGTCATTCAATTCCCCCTGTGCTCTCTGCACCAATTACCGCCCACAAGCCTGACTCGCAACATGCTCGATCGAAAATTTATCGTAGAAAACGCCGAAGCGGTCAAGCAGAACTGCTTGGCTCGAGGGGCCCACGCCGATGTCGATCAACTGGTCAAGCTTGAATTGGTCCGCCGTACCAAACTCATCGACGCGCAAGAGCTCAATCGCCAAGCCAACGAGACGAGCAAGCTGATCGGCAAAGCCGGCTCGGAACAAGAGCGCGAATCGCTCAAAGAGCAGGGACGTCAACTGCGTGAACAAAAGGATCGGGCTCAGGTCGAGCACGATCAGCTTGAATCGCAGATACACGAGCTACAAGCGCACATTCCCAACGCGACGCACCCGGACGCTCCCATCGGTTCCGACGATACGGCCAACACCCAAGTCAGCTTGGGGAAGACGCCGGTCCCCAAATTCGATTTCAAAGCCAAAGACCACGTAGAGCTCGGCAAGTCGCTCGACTTGATCGATTTCGAAGCGGGGGCGCGCGTCGCTGGGGCTGGCTTTTACTTTTTGCGCAACGAAGCTGTCCTGCTCGATTTGGCGCTGCAGCAATTTGCCGTCCAGCAATTGGTCGCGCGAGGTTTTACACCCATCACGACTCCCGATGTGGCCCATACGCAGATATTGCACGGCATTGGCTTCATGCCAAGAGGTCCCGAGACGCAAATCTATTCGCTCGAAAATACCGACTTGAATTTGGTAGCGACCGCTGAGATTACACTCGGCGGAATGATGGCCGATCAAACGCTCGACGCGGAGAGCCTACCGCTGAAATTGGTTGGGATTAGCCATTGCTTCCGCACCGAAGCGGGCGCTGCCGGGCGCGCGTCCAAAGGACTGTATCGCGTTCATCAATTCACCAAGATTGAAATGTTCGCCTTCACACTACCCGATCAAAGCGACGCGATGCATGAAGAGTTGCGGCAGATCGAATGCGATCTGTTCGATGCGCTCGACATTCCCTATCGCGTAGTCGACACGGCCACCGGTGACCTGGGAGGTCCCGCGTATCGCAAGTACGACTTAGAAGCCTGGATGCCCGGACGTGGAGATGCGGGCGAGTGGGGCGAAGTGACCAGTACCTCCAACTGCACCGACTACCAGGCGCGACGTTTGAATATTCGCTACAAGGTCAAGGGCGAGAAGGGGACGCACTTGGTACACACGCTCAACGGCACCGCTTACGCTATCAGCCGCGCGCTGATTGCCGTGCTCGAGAATCACCAACAGGCCGACGGCTCAGTCCTCATTCCCAAAGTACTACAGCCTTGGGTTGGTAAGGAACGAATCGCTGCGAGGTAGTCGCCTACACCGAGAATTGCCATGCACTGTTTCGACATTCTGTTGGCCAACAAGCTCCCCAGTGAGCTACCTGCGGTGGTGGTCGCCTTTGGTGACGATGCATTCTTGCGCAAAGAAACGGTCTCTACGGCACTCGCTCTAGCCAACATAGAACACGATGCGCCGCGCGCGTTTGACGGTGAAGAGTGCCAGTGGATCGACGTACACGATGAGCTGGCAACGCTCTCACTGTTTGAACCCGATGCGCGGCGGATTGCAGTTGTAAGCCAAGCAGATCGACTGATCAAAGACAGCCGGCCACAACTTGAGAAGTGGTGTACCGCTCCGGCCGCCAATTCGCTGTTGATCCTGCAAGTCGCCACCTTTCCATCCAACACCAAGCTGTTCAAACTGGCCGACAAGCAGGGCTGGTGCGTCGCCTGCTCGCTGCCGACCGGAGGCGGGCGTAGCAAAACGCCGAATCTGAGCGAAGTCAAGAAGTGGATCGTCGCCTGGGCTAAGAGTCGACACGCGTTGCAACTTACCGGCGCACAATCCACGCTGGTCCTAGATGCGGTCGGGCCCGACTGCGGGTTGTTGCATCAGGAGCTGGCCAAGCTGGCGCTCTACTCGGAGCATGGCAAGTTGTCCGACGAGCAAATTCGAGCTAACGTCGGTAGTTGGCGCACGCGCACCATGTGGGATATTGCCGATGCCATCGTCGACGGTCGCATCGTAGATGCGCTACAACAGCTCGAAAAAGTTTTCGCCGCCGGCGAGCATCCCGCTGCCGTCATTCCTCAGATTTCCTGGAGTCTACGACGTTTTGGCAATGCAGCCCAGTTGATTCTGCAAGCCAAGCGAACTGGCCATCCGCTCAGCGTGCAAGCCGCCATTGGGCAATGCGGGTTTTGGGGGGCCGACGCCAAGTTGGCCGAGGGGAGACTGCGGCGCCTGGGCCTGCGCCGGGCGGGTAATTTGCTCGATTGGTTGCTCGAATTGGACTTGAAAATCAAACTCAGTCATTCGCAAACCGACCGCGCCATCTTCGCGCTCGAAGAACTCTGTCTGCGCTGTTTGTAGATGCGACGTGGCCCCATGTTAGCTTGTCTGACATGAGCCAAAGTTTTGGAGGTAGATGCGACGCGGCCCCATGTTAGCTTGTCTGACATGAGTCAAAGTTTTGGAGATAGATGCGACGCAGGGAAAAACGGGCGCGTGTTCGCCGGCTAGCGACAAAACTGATTCACCCGCGAGGCAAGCTCGCAGGGGTCTGGATCGCCGGCTAGCGACAAAACGGATTCACCCGCGAGGCAAGCTCGCAGGGGTCTGAGAGCTATCACTTAGCAGGCATTTCGATGGGGCGGAAACCTTGGATGATTCCGCGCGGCGCTAACCCTCGGACGTCGATCGGAAGATCGAGCCGGTGGGTGCCAATGTTGCCCGCTTTATCGACGCATTCGAGCTTGAGGAAGATCTTGTCGGGTAGGGATGGATCGGCCTTCCACAAATAGATTCCGGTGTTGGCCAATCCCGTGGCAATCGATGTCCAAGGCCCGTCCACTCGATCGCTGAACGAAAGCGCAATGGGGCGATCAACCAGGTGGCCATCTTCGCATTGGTAGTCGATAACCAGTAGTCCGTCCTCGGGACCTTCGCCATACACGGCGCGTGTAATCTTGGTCGCTGGTGAGACGGTATCGACATTGATCCACACGTCGGCGCTGTCACCTTCGCGCGGTCGATTGCTGACCACACCGTTGGCACCCACGATAACCATGCGAAACCCAAACAATCCATCATTGCCGACTTGTACGTCAAATGGGCTGGTTCGATCGGGATCCGATCCCCATTTCTGCCACTCGCGGCCACCGTCCTCAGTACCCCATAATTCGACATCTGCCAGCACGCTACCACCGAGCGCTTCGACGGAATAGTCGAGGCTAAATGCGCGCGACTTGCAGTGAAACGCGCGTCCGATCGTCGTTGCTGGAGAGTTTGCGTTTAGGTCGCTAGGATGCCCATTGCCGCTCGGACGGTTGTCAGGCCTGGTTTGCGGCTCAGTCGCCAGCCCGTCCAAACTAGATTCCAACGCATTGGGCTGCGACGACGTGAATTGGGGAGCTTGGCCTGGATTGCGATTCTGTACGGATGTAGGGACCTCGCCCAGATCGGCTGGCTGCAGTTCATTCGCTGGCTGGGCGCCACTATCTAGAGCGGCCGGCAGCGGCAATTCCTCGGTGTCATTGTTGCCGCCTCTATTGCTGCTACTACTGCCGACACTACTACCGAATGGCTCGAGGGATAGCCCGCTATCGGCGACCAAGCGTCCGGGCGAAGGTTTGTTAGAGGCATTCGCGTTCGTGGGCGTCGGATTCCAGCGAGTTGCTCCGGGAGTCGATGTCAATTGGGGCCGAGTCAGAGTTCTGGAGGCCACGTCACTTCCGCCGCCGGCATTGGTGCTGGCCAACGTCATGTCGTGCGGGGCCGATGCCGTGCGTGGCATACTGTACTGACACGTCGCCTCGCTCTCGTTGAGCGAACGGTCCTTGATCGCGAACACAACAGCCACTTCGCGACAGGGCGCCAAGTCGGCGACCACTTGGCCACGATAAACACCGTCCTCTGAGGAGTGCAGCTCGATAGCCAGATCGCGCCAACGCGTTTCGTGGTCCGAGCGAATGCGCAAAACGGCTGTATTGGTATCGAGATGTTCGTCGACGACGCGCACTTCGACGACCAGTTGTCCCATCGTATTGACGTCGGCTCGGATCTCCGAATGCGGCTTGGTGGTATCGACCAAGACCCTCAGCGGTGGGCCCGGGTTGGGGAAGCTCGTGCCCGCAGCATCAATCGTGGCCACTTTGAAGAGGTAAACCCCTTCGGCGGCCGCACGAAACTCGAACGATTTCTTGTCAGCCGGTACGCTACCGAATGTTTGCCACGTGGAGCCATCGTCGGCCGAAACCCACAATTGAACCTGCAGATCTTCGCGGCCTCGTGCGTCGACATTGAAGGGGATCTTGAACTGGGCTGTCTGCACGTGTGCCAGTGCGCTGGAATCGTCATGTGCTGGCAGTGGGCTAGTCCAACTGGTAGCGGTGGCCAAAATCGCCATGCTCAATGCCGAGCGCTTGGCTATGGATTTCCACTGGCGAGGTAGCAGGTTTCGCTTGCTTGCATATTTCGGCACGGTCAAATAACTCCGTCGCACTGCGATTCGCAGGAAAAGTGGCTAGTCCTGCTAGTTAAGTCGGTCGCGTAGATGGGTCCGCATAAGTAAAATATGCCGAACCTTCTGAGTAGAAGTGTGCGATAGCGAGTGTCCTCGCATAGAAATCCGTCGTAGTGCCAGCATTGTGAGATTCATGTCCGATTTGCAGTCATTTTGTGCTGTCTACGATTTCGATGTCGTCGTCGTGGGTGCCGGGCATGCTGGCACAGAAGCTGCCGCTGCCGCCGCGCGACTGGGCGCGCGCGTCGCGCTGCTGACTGGCAATTTGGATACCGTGGGACAAATGAGCTGCAATCCGGCCATCGGGGGTGTTGCCAAGGGACAGATCGTGCGCGAGATCGATGCCTTGGGGGGCTTGATGGGCCAAGTGATCGATCAAACCGGAATTCAATTCCGTATGCTCAACCGTCGTAAGGGGCCCGCGATGCACAGTCCGCGTGCGCAGGCAGACAAGAAGGCCTATCAGCACGAAGTCAAGCGGCTCATTGAACTCGCTCCCGGCATTAGTCTGGTCCAAGAGCTCGTCGAAGACCTAGCCGTCGAAGACCTAGCCGTCGAAGACTCAGCGGTTAATGACTCAGCCGCCGAGTCGCTGTCCACCGAAGACAGTTCGGAACGATCGTCGCGCCCGAGACAGCGTATCGTGGGAGTCATCGTGCGCGGCGGTGCCTGCTACCGTGCGCCGGCAGTCGTATTGACGACTGGAACCTTTCTGCAAGCCATCATGCATACTGGCGAAGCGAAGACCGCTGGGGGTAGAGCAGGGGAGGGGACTACGCAAGGTATCAGCGGTGCGCTATCGCGTCTTGGTATTCAGCTCGCGCGTTTCAAGACAGGCACGCCACCGCGTCTAAATGGCAAGACCATCGATTTCGCCGCGACGGAACTGCAGCCTGGCGATGATGATCCGCAGCCTTTTTCTTATTTATCCGGTGCTATCGTCGCCCCACAAATACCGTGTTACATCACCTATACCAACGAAGCCGTCCATGAGTTGATCCGCGATAACTTGCATCGCGCACCGATGTACAGTGGCCAAATCAACTCGACCGGCCCACGCTACTGTCCATCGATCGAAGACAAGGTCGTGCGGTTTGCCGACAAGGATCGACATCAACTGTTCCTCGAACCCGAAGGCCGAAACACTTCCGAGATCTACGTCAACGGTATCTCGACTAGTCTTCCGCGCGATGTGCAGGACGCCATCCTCAAGTTGATTCCTGGGCTCGAACGGGCCGAGATCATGCGCTACGGTTATGCGGTCGAATACGACTACAGTCCCCCAGACCAATTGTTTCCCAGCCTCGAGACCAAGGCCGTCGCCGGTCTGTATCTCGCCGGACAAATCAACGGCACCACAGGCTACGAGGAGGCCGCCAGTCAAGGGTTACTCGCCGGAGCCAATGCCTGCTTGCAACTCCAGGGTAAAGATCCACTAGTCCTCTCGCGCGACTCGGCTTACATGGGAGTGCTCATCGACGACCTCGTCACCCGCGGCGTCGACGAACCCTATCGTATGTTTACCAGCCGCGCCGAGTATCGTTTGTTGCTCCGTCAAGACAATGCAGATCGGCGACTCACGCGTCTCGGGCATCGCATGGGCTTGGTCGACGACCATCGATTGAGTGTGCTCGAATCCAAAGAGGCCGCTATCATCTCCGCTGCACAGCAGATCGATGCAGCGCGCATCGACCAAGTTAGCGGTACCAAATACTTGCGTCGTGCCGAGGTGACCTGGGAGGAGATGTGTGGCCACATTCCGTCGCTCCAACAATTCACTTCGGAAGTCGCAGACCAAGTTTTATGGGACATCCGTTATGAAGGCTATATTCAGCGGCAGCAGCTCCAAGTAGCTCGACAGCAACGTATGAGCGCAAAGCGTATTCCCATCAGCTTTGATTACGAGCGCATCGGTGGCATGCGCAACGAAGCCAAGCAAAAGCTGGCCAAGATCCGCCCCGCCAGTTTAGATCAAGCCAGTCGCATTAGCGGCATCACCCCCGCCGACATCGCCCTGCTCCTCGCCCACCTCGAAAGCCCTCGCCTCACCCCGTAGAGTACAAAATTAAAAAAGCTTTGCCCACGAATCACACGAATCAGCGCGAATAGAGAATGTGGCCCGACGCTCCGCGTCGGTCGTTTTCGACCGTGGCGTAAGATTTCAGCTTGCGATTTCTGGACCGCAATCTGGAATCCTTACACCTCTTATTTTCCGCACTAGGCTTAGCCGAAGCCTGAGAATCACCAGACGGTCAGATAAAATTAATTTACGAATCTGGCACTATGGATGTCTTCAGAAACTCTGGCTGACAAAGCTCCTCAAAATCGATTCGCGCGGTAAGACATCTCCGTGCCCTCTGTGGCCACCGTGTTTCACAAACGAAACGAGACGCTTTACGGTTGCTTGGCTTGTTGAACAGGAAATGTAAACACAAAGGCACCGAGAACACAGAGTCGCCTATTCGCGTTCATTTATTCGCGTTCATTCGCGTGATTCGTGGGCAACATTGTCTGGTCCGTAGCCTGTTGTTGCAGTAGTTCGCGTTGGCGGCGGGCGTAGCTGGTGAGCGCTACGACGTAACCGGAACTTACGAGACCTGAGACGATCGCGATGGTGATTGTCAAACCGAGCGATATGGTTAGCATGTCAAGTCTACCAAAGGCACCACCGAACCCCAGCCCGAATCCCCGCCCGAACCCGCCTCCATTAAACAGGATTAGGCTGGCGACGTTGGAAAAACCAGAGAATTGGAGTGCGAGCGCGGTTAGGCTACCGATGGCGTAGGCTCGCAAGTAGCCGTCATGGGTGAAGATCATGGTGGCGAGCAGCCCAGCGCCAATCAACATTAGAGGACTACCAACGGCTGCGGCAATGGCACCGAATCCCCAGCCAGCGCACAGCAACACGGTCCAAACTGTGCCGAGCCCAATCAGATTGGAGAATACAAATCCACGGTAGCCGCAAAACACAACGGCTCGTCGTCGAGCGCGGCGTTGCGGTTGGCTGAGCATCGAGCCGATGCGAAAGGAAACCAACACGCCGGCCAAAGCTAACGCAAGGACCACGCCGCCAAATCGGAAGATGCCAACGGAGACGCTATAGCCACCGGAATTATAACCGAACGTTGCCGTCATGACCGAACCGATCAGCAGCACGACGGTGGCTAAAGCGGCGACTCGTAGACTAGGCTTCAGAAGCGGCTGATAGGCGATGCTTGGCGTGGCAGATTCCTTCGACCAGCGGCTTTTTGTACTAGTGTCATCGTCGTCGCTAGCATCAAGCGGATGAGGGCGTGAGGATTGTTGCATGACAGGAGGACTCGCGCGACGATGGAGAGGGCGGGATTGCAGCGGCTACAGATTGAATTGTAATGTGAAAAAGTTGTCCATGGGGTGAGGTAATTGTACGTGACATATCAACTGACAGAATAGGCACGCGGCAGCGCAGTTTGCTTTGTCTGTGTATAATCTTCCTAGTGCTCGTCCACTACCTACAATCCTCGGGTTAAATGGGGATGAGGCACTAGCTGATTAACAGAAAGCCGCTGGTCGCTCCTCCTTCCGTTATTCCCTCCCGCGTTTACACTATCGGGCTGTCTTGCTATGTCCTCTTCCCGCGTTTGTTTCGACGTGTCGCGACAACTTGTTGCATTGTGTGTCGCAACGCTGGCTTGTGGGTTGGCAGCAGCGTCCTCAGTCGCGCAGTCAACTTCACCACAAAAAAGCGTGGCATCCACCAATGAGCCCGCCTCGGCGACTGCGGACATTGCGACACGCAACGCGGCTGGCCCGCATCGGTTGGAGTCGACCCATTTGCCGAATTTGGTTTGGATTCACCCACGAGTCTTGTCGGGCGGATTGCCCGAGGGAGCGGCGGCGTTTAACGAATTGGTTCAATTGGGAGTGAAGACGATCATCACGGTCGACGGTGCCCAGCCCGATGTCGCGACGGCCAAGCAGTTCGGCTTGCGCTACGTTCACCTACCACATGGCTACGATGGTATTCCAGAGAATCGCGTAGCGGAGTTGGCCAAAGCGGTGCAAGTGTTGGACGGACCGATTTACATTCACTGCCATCATGGCAAGCACCGCAGTCCGGCAGCGGCCAGCGTAGCGTGCGTGTCGGCAGGTTTGCTCCCAGTCGAACAGGCTGTCGCCGTGCTGGAAGTGGCGGGAACGAGTCCCAACTATCGCGGACTGTTTCGCGCGGCGGCACAGGCCGAGCCAATCGCGTCCGAAGCGTTGCACGCTCTGGAAGTCGAGTTTCACGAGTTGTCGGAGGTTCCACCATTGGCCCAGGCAATGGTCGATTTGGAACATCTACATGACCAGCTCGTACAAACATCTAAAGCGGGGTGGTCGGTTCCAGCCAGTCAGGTTGACTCGGAGGTAGCCCACCAAGTGCTACTGCTTCGCGAGCAATTTACCGAACTTTTGCGGAGCGAAGCGGCGCTTCAGCAATGCGACGAGTTTCGCGAATTGCTACAGGACTCCGAACAGGCCGCGTTGGCTTTGGAGAGCGCACTACGGGTATGGAAGCCGACTCCAGGCAAGCTACCACCGGCAGAGTTCGATTTGTTTGGCAAACGCATTGCAGACAATTGCAAAGCATGTCATGTCAAGTATCGTGACAACCTAGCGTCCGCTCGCTGAAATGGTTAAACCCGGATAATTCATAGCCCGCAGAGTCAGCAAGGACGTTTGAGTCTAAATCGAATCTCTAAAGCATGAATTACCTTAGTTTTACGCAACCCATTTGCAGTCAAGTCAAACTTCCTTGCTGACGCTGCGGGTTACGAATCACTCGTGGTAAACTATGAGAACGGCATACGGGGTGTGCTTGCTACTTTGAGTAGGTTGGCGAAGTAGACGATTTGGGGGAGGGAACGGCAGCGCAAGTGTCTGAGGGAGATGGAGGTAGTTGAACGATGGCGGTGGCGGGGAACATTTTTTCTTGAGCCGTTTGTAACGAATCAGCGCAAGTTATTGTGCCTATTGATTTTACGTCATTAGTTTCGATATTGACCCGACCTGGTAATCCGCTATAATCCGGCAGTTCAGTTAAGCTTGGCAAACTTGGCTGAAGCGGGTATTGCCGGAGGATATAGAACAAGAACAGTTTATAGCTGGCTTGTTCCCAGGTTCAAAAGAGGCTAGTTAATCTGAGGTCAGATTGAAAAGCATCGGCCAAGGAGGGATGTTGTTCCCTGTCATAACCGTATGCGGCTAGCGTGGCCATCGATCAGGAAGGATGGTGGAAAGCATGTCGACTACTACCAAGACCGTATTTACCACAGGCGAAGCGGCGAAGATCTGCAAGGTCAGTCAGCAGACAATCATTCGCTGTTTCGACAATGGCAGCTTGAAGGGATTTCGAGTCCCTGGAAGCCGCTTTCGGCGCATTCCGCGCGACCAATTGTTCTCCTTCATGAAGGACAATGGCATACCAACCGACGCACTCGAAAATGGCAAAAAGAAGCTACTGATCGTCGATGACGAACAGGATTTGGTCGAGCTGATGGCCGACGCATTTGCTCGCGATGGTCGTTTCGAGATTCGCACAGCCAACAACGGCTTTGATGCCGGAATGCAGGTCAGAGAGTTCCGCCCAGACGTGGTGGTGCTCGACGTGATGTTGCCCGACATCAACGGTCGTGAAGTCTGTCAACGCGTCCGCAGCGATACCACGCTCGACTCCGTGAAAATCATCTGCATTTCGGGGATGATCGAGCAAGACAAAGTCGCCGATCTTCGCGCGGCGGGTGCGGATGATTTCGTGCAAAAGCCGTTCACGATTGATCGCTTGATCGAGCGTGTCTGTGATCTGCTCGAAATCGACAAACCGGTAACTCACTAGTGTTTTGTTGGAATTTCACAAAGCATTAAGTCTGCGGAGACATGAGCTTGACTGCCGGGGCCTCTGAAATTGCCAAGTCGTTTTCGGAGGCTACCTGTCAAGCTCTATGTGCCCTGGTGCTGCGCAGCAGCGGGCTCTCATGTTCGGCCACGCCTCCTGACGATTTTGTAGTTCGTTTGCGCAGTTTGGCAGAGACGGATGCGGCGCTAGCTGAATGGGTTGGCGTGATGTGTGATGGTCACTGTCAGCATTCGTCTGGTCGTTGCGCAGACCCGTGGCGAACGGTTGCTGCACAATTTCCGAAGTGGCTGATCGAAAGCGGGCCAGTCAGTGGGGACGATGCTCGCCGCAGTTCAGCCTGGCAGCAGCTCCAAGCGCTGTGTCACCTTGTCGTTCGACTGCAGACGCTCGAGAGTCGCTTTACCAGCGAGTTGCATCGCCAAAAGCAGGAGGCGATCTATCAGTTCGCCTATGGGCTGAGTCACGAGCTGAATAACCCATTGGCGAATATCGCTACGCGAGCCGGTGTGCTTGCGCAGCAGGCGTCTCAGCCTCAGCACAAAATACTTTTGGAAGCGATCGTAGCCAACGCCATGCGCGGTTGCGAAATGCTGGGCGATCTGATGTTGGTCGCGCGCCCTCCGATACTTCAATACAAGTCCACGTGCATCGACGAACTGATCATTGCGGTGGTAGAGCAAGCGCGGCGCTGGGCCAGCAGCTTGGAAATCGAGATTACGCTTGAAGTCGATTCGAAGCAAATTCTGCAGCTCGATGCTGTGGCAATGCGCGAAGCGTTGTGGGCACTGCTGCGCAACGCCTTGGAAGCCATGCCCAATGGTGGAACCGTCAACGTGAGCGTCACCGATCTAGATACTTGCCGAGTATGCATCGAAATCGCCGACCAAGGGGGGAGCCTGAGTCGCGCAGCGCTGGAATATTGCTTCGATCCATATTATAGTGGTCGCGAGGCGGGACGCGGGCTAGGTTTGGGGCTCGCCAAAACGCTGAGAATCATCGAACTGCACCAGGGAGAATTGTCACTTACAAATCGTCCTGGCGGTGGAGCTATTGCGAGGATCGTCTTGAATTAGCTTTAGGTAGTGGACGAGGCCCGCGAGTCCGAGTGATTTCGTAAACCGTTTGGGACTCGCGGGCCTTGTCCACGACACCTCGTCCACTACAACCAACCTCCAAATTAAAGTTGGGTGAAGCACTAGGCAATTGCGCCCAACACCTAGGAGTCAGAACGCTTGGCTGAAACATTTCCATTGGGGTGGCTGTGCGTGCTCCCTCCACTGTTGACGATTCTTTTGGCGATTGTTTCGCAACGCGTAGTGGTCTCGTTAGTGCTTGGAATCATGTTGGCCGTGGGGCTAATGCAAACACTTCCCGCCACTCCGTCCCAAACGGACTGGTTGACCAATTTTGTTTATTCACTGTGCGAAGAGCACTTGTGGAAATCGTTGGTCGACGAAGACCACTTGAGAGTCTTTGCCTTTACCAGTTTGCTCGGCATGCAAGTCGCTTTGATTCACCGAGCGGGAGGCATGCAAGGTATCGTGGCCCTGACAATGCCGCTGGCGCGTTCGCGACGCGGCGGCCAAGTACTCACTTGGTTTCTGGGCCTGGTTATCTTTATCGACGACTACGCCAATACTCTGCTACTCGGATCGACGATGCGCCCAGTGACAGATCGATTGAAAATCAGTCGCGAGAAATTGGCGTACCTGGTGGATAGCACCGCTGCGCCGGTATCTGGGCTGGCGCTGGTGAGCACTTGGGTAGCCACCGAAATCAGTACGATGCAAATTGGTTACACCGACGCAGGGATCGACATCGGTAGCGATACGTTTGGAATCTTTATTCAAACGATCCCTGGGCGCTTCTATATCCTGTATACGCTGCTGTTTGTATTGCTATGCGGTCTCATGTGTCGCGACTTCGGGCCGATGCTACAAGCCGAACGGCGCGCACAACGCAAGTCAGCGGGCACCACCGCCTCAGACGATTCCTTGCACAGTGGTCCACCCCCACGCGCGTTGAATGCCATTGTGCCCATCGTACTGACAGTAGCTGTTGTCGTCTGGCTATTGGTTGTGACGGGCTGGCAAAAGCTGGGGGGCGGCGAACCGCTGCCGAGCACCATTCAGGATTGGGGCAAACTGATTGGTCAGGGCGATACCTATGTCAGCTTGCTATACGGTGCGCTGGCTGGGTTGTTGTCGATCCTGCTATTGATCCGCTTTCAGAAGTGTGTGGACCTCGACGGAATCCGTGCGGGATTGGTCGAAGGATTCTTGCACGTGCTCCCTGCTATGGTCATCCTATGGCTGGCCTGGACGCTGAGCGGTTTAACCGGCAATGACCAATTGCGCACGGGTGCCTACGTCGCCGCCCAGCTCACGGAGCTCAATGTAGCCGTCGGCTGGATGCCGACCATCGTCTTCCTACTCGCGTCAGGCATTGCCTTTTCTACAGGGACGAGCTGGGGGACGATGGCGATTGTGATGCCAATCGTTATCCCGCTGGTATACGGGTTGCTAAAAAGCCAATTGGGGATTGAACCGCCAGCCGATCACTATGTTCTGATCGCGTCGATCGGCAGTGTACTGGCTGGTGCCATTTTCGGCGATCACTGTTCGCCGATTTCCGACACGACCATCCTTTCGTCCCGCAGCAGTTCCTGCGATCACATCGCCCACGTGCGCACCCAAATGCCATACGCATTGACGGTTGGCTTGGTGTCGATCGTGTTCGGAACCCTACCAGCCGGTTTCGGTGTCAGCAGTTGGTTCATACTGCCCACCGGAACCGTCGCGCTAGTGGCGATTTTATTGGTCGTAGGGAGAGACGCCGGGGCACGGGTGACGGGGACCGAGGACGATCTAACGAATATGTAAGCCGTAGGTTCTTGGTTCTTGGTTCTTGGTGCTTGGTTCTTAGTTCTTAGTTCTTAGTTCTTGGTTCTTGGTTCTTGGTTCTTAGTTCTTGGTTCTTGGTTCTTGGTTCTTGGTTCTTGGTTCTTGGTTCTTGGTTCTTGGTTCTTGGTTCTTGGTTCTTAGCCGACAAGCACTTTGCACCAATCATTGAGAAATGCAAAGTGAAAAATGCAAAGTGGAAAATGAAGTGTAGGAGCCAAGAGCGGTTTGATTTTGCATTTTGCAATTATCAATTCTCATTTTGCATTCCCTGGGTGTGCGATCCCTTCCGACGATCAAGTCCAAATTAACCCTAGTAGGAAACTCAACCAAACTCTACAGCTCTCATTAGACCAATTGCAAGGCTAGGCGAGGCGTTGCACCAAGCACCAAGCACCAAGCACCAAGCACTAAGCACTAAGCACTAAGAACTAAGAACTAAGCACCAAGCACCAAGCACCAAGAACCAAGAACCAAGAACCAAGAACCAAGAACCAAGAACCAAGCACCAAGCACCAAGTCAAACGGTCATGGCGGTGGCGGTCCCGAGGGTGATGCCAGGGGCGGGGAGCATGCTGGAGCCTTGTAAATAAACGTCGATAGCTCGCGCTGCTCCACGGCCTTCATTGATGGCCCACACGACCAGCGATTGTCCGCGGCGGCAATCGCCCGCAGCGAACAGGCCTTCCACGCTGGTGCTGAACTGGCCATGTTGTGCGGCGTAGTTGCTGCGTGGATCGGTATCAAAACCAAGGGCTTCTACCAGGTACTGCTCGGGACCCAGGAAACCCATAGCCAGTAGTACCAGGTCGGCGTCGACCACGTGCTCCGAACCGGCCACCTCTTCCATGGTCATGCGTCCGTCGGCACCCTTGCTCCACTTTACCCGTACGGCGCTAATGCCTTTGACATTGCCCCGGCCATCACCCAAGAACTCTTTGCTGAGCAAGCAATAGTCGCGTGGATCGTGACCGAACTTCTCGGTGGCCTCTTCATGGCCGTAGTCGACGCGAAAAATTCGCGGCCATTGTGGCCAAGGGTTATCATCGGCTCGATCCTTGGGAGGTTGGTCCATCAATTCAAAGTTGACCAACTGTGAGCAGCCATGTCGAAGACTCGTAGCGATGCAATCGGTACCGGTATCGCCGCCGCCAATGACCACCACTTTCTTCCCCTTGGCGGAAATGTACTTTCCGTCCGCATGCTTGCTATCGAGTAGGCTCTTTGTATTGGCTCGCAGGAAATCCATGGCAAAGTGAATGCCATTGAGGTCGCGGCCTGCGATGGGCAAGTCACGAGGCTTGGTAGCACCGGTAGCCAGTAGCACCGCGTCGTAGTCTTTCATCAGTTGCTGGGGATCGACATTTTTGCCAACATCTGCACCCGTGATGAACTCGACCCCTTCTGCGGAAAGTAGATCGAGTCGTCGTTGCACTACCCCTTTGTCGAGCTTCATATTGGGAATGCCATACATTAGCAGACCACCGATGCGATCCGCTCGCTCGTAGACGGTTACAGTGTGCCCTACTTTGTTGAGCTGATCGGCGGCAGCCAAGCCCGACGGTCCACTGCCAACGATGGCCACTTTTTTACCAGATCGTTGCGCAGGAGGATTGGCTTGTATCCAACCTTCGGCGAACGCTCGATCGACGATGGCGTTCTCGATGTTCTTAATCGTGACGGGTGGATCGGTAATGCCCAACACGCACGCACCTTCGCAGGGGGCGGGGCAGGTTCGACCGGTGAACTCGGGAAAGTTGTTGGTCTTGTGCAATCGCTCGCTTGCCTCTTGCCAACGCCCGTTGTAGACCAAGTCATTCCATTCGGGGATCAAATTGTCGACGGGGCAACCGCTGGCCGACTGGCAAAACGGAATGCCGCAATCCATACAGCGCGCTCCCTGTTCGCGCAATTGCGTCTCGTCGGGTTCGGTGTAGACTTCGTTGTAGTCTTGCAGTCGGACGACTGGCAAACGCCAAGGGACTTTTTTTCGATCAAATTCGCGGAATCCGGTTGGCTTTCCCATAGTTGGCTCTTTGTTGCAAAGTGGTTTGATTTAGTTTGTTGTGTGGTTTGGTTTGAAGGGCTAGCAGCCGTCACCCCCGCCCCCTCTTCCCTGAGTACTAGGGCGAGGGAAGCCAGGGATACTTTGGGGGAGTTAGTCATTGTCTGAGCCGACGAGGGCCGGTTCGCGAAGTCCGGCTTGTTCTTCGAGCACTCGTTTGTAGTCGATGGGCATGACCTTGACGCATTGCGATAGGAAGGTGGGCCAATCGGACAATGCCTCGGCGGCGGGTGCGCTGCCCGTATACTGTTGATGACGGCTGATCAGATCGCGGACTTCCGCTTCCTCGTCGGGCGATTCAATGCGTTCGAGCACGACCGTGCCGAAATTGCATTTCAAATCGAAGTCACCCACGCGATCCCAGATGTAGGCGATGCCACCCGACATACCAGCGGCAAAGTTGCGACCGGTAGTTCCCAGGACTACTAAGCGACCACCGGTCATGTACTCGCAGCCGTGGTCCCCGATGCCTTCAATCACCGCATGGGCACCTGAATTGCGAACGCAGAATCGCTCCGCAGCGCGACCTCGGAAAAAGGCTTCGCCACTGGTGGCACCGTACAAGCAGACGTTGCCCACTAAGATGTTGTGCTCGGCGGGGAAGCTACTCTGCTTGGGCGGGTAGACAATCACGCGACCGCCGGACAGCCCTTTACCGACATAGTCATTGGCATCCCCTTCCAACTCGATAGTGACACCGTGGGCCAGGAAGGCACCCAAGCTTTGTCCGGCAGAGCCCTTCAAACGGATATGGATCGTGTCGTCGGGCAGACCAGCTTGGCCATGTACTTTGGCGATTTCATGGCTGAGGATCGTCCCCACGGTGCGATTGATGTTGATTATGTCCGACGCGATTTTCACCGCTTGCCCACTGGCGATCGCCTCGCGAGCGGCGGGAACTAACACGGTTACGTCGAGCGATTTTTCCAAGCCGTGGTCCTGTGCAATGGCGTGACGGGTGATGACATCCGGGCGCAGCTTGCGAGCCGGCGTCAACATGGCGGTTAGATCGAGCCCATCAGCCTTCCAGTGCTGAATGGCCTTGCGGGCGTCGAGCGCGTCGACGCGCCCAACCATTTCATCGATCGAACGGAAGCCGAGTTGCGCCATGATTTGACGCGCATCCTCGGCCACCATGAACAGGTAATTGACCACATGCTCGGGCTTGCCCTTGAATTTTTTACGCAGTTCGGGATCTTGGGTAGCCACTCCAACGGGACATGTATTCAAGTGGCATTTGCGCATCATGATGCAACCGAGCGTGATCAGCGGAGCGGTGGCGAAGCCGAATTCTTCCGCACCCAACAGTGCGGCGATGACCACATCGCGCCCCGTTTTCAAGCCACCGTCTGTTTGCAGGACGACTCGGCTGCGCAAGTCATTGAGGACCAACGTCTGATGGGCTTCGGCAATTCCGAGCTCCCAAGGCAAGCCCGCATGTTTGATGCTCGTTAGCGGTGAGGCGCCCGTGCCCCCCACATCGCCAGCGATGACGATATGTTCGGCGTGCGCCTTGCTGACTCCCGATGCGACCACTCCCACACCCACTTCGCTGACCAGTTTGACGCTGATGCGTGCCGACGGATTGGCATTCTTTAAGTCATGGATCAATTGAGCCAAGTCTTCGATGGAATAGATATCGTGATGAGGTGGTGGGCTGATCAAGCCCACACCGGGAGTGCTATAGCGAATACGTGCGATGTTTTGATCGACTTTCTTGCCCGGCAGCTCACCACCTTCGCCCGGCTTGGCACCTTGTGAGATTTTGATTTGAAGTTCGTCGGCGTTGGTCAGGTACTCGATGGTAACACCAAACCTCCCCGAAGCGACTTGTTTGATTGCGGAGCGTTTGGAGTCGCCATTGGCCAGTGGCAGGAAGCGCGCGGGATCCTCGCCACCTTCGCCGGTGTTGCTTTTTCCGCCGAGACGATTCATGGCTATGGCCAACGACTCATGCGCTTCGGCGCTGATCGAACCGAAGCTCATCGCGCCCGTGCAAAAGCGTTTTACTATTTCGCTGGCCGGCTGCACTTCTTCGATCGGCAATTCGGGGCCGGCCGCTCCGAGTTTGAATTCGAGCAAGCCGCGTAGCGTACACTTCATCTTCGTGTCGCGGTTGATATGTTCGGCAAAACGCCAATAAGCATTCTTGTCGCCCCCCCGTGCGGCAACTTGCAGGTCAGCGATAGCGGCTGGATCCCACCCATGACGTTCCCCTTCAGCCCGCCAATGAAATTCGCCCGGGTTGGGTAGCGAAGGGTGTTGCCCCGAGGTATCGAGCGGATAGCCGAGCGCGTGGCGACGGAGCATTTCTTCAGCCAGTACGTCGAAGTTAACACCTTGAATGCGACTGGCGGTACCGGCAAAGCACTTGTCGATGACTTCATCGCGGAGGCCGAGAGCTTCAAAGATCTGGGCTCCTTTGTAGCTTTGTAAGGTACTGATGCCCATCTTGGCCATCACTTTGAGCATCCCCTTGGCAACCGCTTTGCGGTAGGCCATGACGATCTTCTCATCGCTGTCGTACTTGTCACCCGGCAGCAAGCCTTCTGCGCGAGCTTGCCAAAGTGATTCGAAGGCCAGGTAGGGATTGATTGCATCGGCGCCATAGCCGATCAACAAGCAGTGATGGTGGACTTCGCGAGCTTCGCCGCTCTCGAGCACAATACCGATTTGAGTTCGTTTCTGTTGACGAACCAAATGATGATGCACGGCTCCAGTGGCAAGCAGCGAACTGACCGCCACGCGATCTTGGCCTACAGCTCGATCGGATAGAACGATCAGCGTAAACTTTTCATCGATGGCCGCTTCCGCTTCGGCACAGATGCGATCGAGCGTCTGTACCAAACCGGTCTTGCCCAATTCGCGAGCGAAGGTGATGTCGATCGTCCTGGTGCGCCAGCCGCGTTTGGTCATGTGTTCAAGGGCAGCTAGCTCCTCATTGGTCAAAATGGGATGCGGGACCAATAGTCGATGGCAGTGCTCAGGGGTCACATCCAACAAATTCTGCTCGGGACCAATGTAGCACTCGAGCGACATGACCACTTCTTCACGAATAGAATCGATGGCCGGATTGGTGACTTGCGCGAACAACTGCTTGAAGTAGTCGTAGAGCATGCGCGGTTGATCGCTGAGACAAGCCAGCGAGGAATCGTTGCCCATCGAGCCCACCGGGTCGCGCGCTTGCTGAATCATGGGGAGCAGCATGAACTGCATCGTTTCGACTGTGTAGCCAAAGGCCTGCATGCGCGACAAGAGCGTGTCGGGATAAAACCCGTGCGGCTCGTTCGTAGGTGCCAGCTCGTCGAGCGTAATGCGTTGCTCGCGCAGCCACTGTGCGTAGGGGCGCTCGGCAGCAAACTGCTGCTTGAGTTCCTCGTCGGGAATCAACTTGCCTTCTTTGAAGTCGACCAAGAACATACGCCCCGGTTGCAAGCGTCCCTTCTCCTTGACCAGCGCCGGGTCGACGGGTAGCACACCCACCTCACTAGCCATAATGACGCGATCGTCGTGCGTGATGTAGTATCGGCTTGGGCGCAAGCCATTGCGATCGAGCACTGCTCCGATGTAATGACCGTCAGTAAAGGCAATCGAGGCGGGACCGTCCCAGGGCTCCATCATGCAACTGAAGTATTCGTAGAACGCGCGGCGCTCCTCCGACATCGTCTCGTGTTTTTGCCAAGCTTCGGGAACCATCATCATCACGGCTTCTTGCAGTGTGCGGCCGTTCATCAGCAGAAATTCGAGTACATTGTCGAACGTGCCACTGTCGCTGCAATGTGGTTCGACGACCGGAAACAGTTTTCTCAATTCGGCACCGAACAGCGGATTGGCCGCGTTGCCGACTCGTGCGCGCATCCAGTTCGAATTTCCGCGTAGCGTGTTGATCTCGCCATTGTGGCTCATGAACCGAAGCGGTTGCGCTCGGTCCCAGCTCGGGAAGGTGTTGGTCGAAAAGCGGCTGTGAACCATCGCCAGGTGGGTTTCATAGTCGGTGTCGGTCAAGTCGGGGAAGTACGGGAGCACTTGTCCGCTGGTCAACATTCCTTTGTAGATGATAACTTTGGTCGACAAACTACAGATATAGAACTGCAATGCGTGCTTGAGCTTTTCGCTGCCGCGCAATGCATGGCTGGCCGATTTGCGAATGATGTATAGTTGACGTTCGAATGCGTCGGGATCGATGCCATCGGCAGCCGCTACAAACAGTTGCTCGATGGCAGGCTCGGCCGCGAGCGCCGTGGGGCCGATGTCTGCTTTCTTGGCGTCGGTAGGCACGATGCGCCAGCCGAGCAACCGCTGGCCTTGTTCGGCAATGATGCGCTCGAGCGTCTCTTTACAGTGCGCTCGTTCACTAGGCTCCTTGGGGAAAAACACCAGCCCGGCTGCGTATCGCCCCGGGGCTGGTAGATCGATCTTCAAATCGTCCCGAGCCACTTTGCGCAGCAGTTTGTGCGGCAGCGCCGTGAGCATGCCCGAACCATCGCCCGTATTGGCTTCGCATCCACACGCGCCGCGATGGTCCATGGCGATGAGCATCGTGGAAGCATCGAGCACGAATTGATGGCTGGTCTGCCCCTTGATGTGAGCGATAAAGCCCACGCCACAATTCTCTTTTTCATTGGCTGGATCGTATAAGCCATGACGCTCAGGCAAGTGGAGTAGTGGCTTCATAGTGGTCTACTTTCGGATTCGATACTGTCTATTTGAATGGTTCTTCGTAATCAACCTGTTCTACTGGTGAGCGAGCGGCCGATTGGTGCCAATTGTGGTTGGTCGACGGACGTCTCGTTGGTAGCCCCAGTCGCGTTTTGGCTCAGCTCGAAAATCAACTCGATAATTCCACGCGCTGTTCGCCCTAAGGTACTGTTGCGACGTTGGATCAGTCCGAGCGGTCGAGTGAGTTTGAGCCAGGGGCAATTGAGTATGATGGCCGAGCCAGCTTCGAGCTCCTCTTGAACGGTTTGTTCGGGTAGAAAGGAGACCGCCGAATTGACTTCCATCGCGTGCTTGACCGAGTCGATATTGTCGAGCTCGGCGGCGATTTGCATGGTGATTCCCAAGTGCCGTAGGTAACGATCGATCTCGTGTCGAATGCGCAAATTGGGAGCAAAAGCCACCAAGTTTTCGGAGACCAAATCCTCGGGACGCACCACCGGTTTATCTCTCAACGGGTGATCTGCAGGAGCTACCAGACGCATGGTCTCCACCAGCCAATCGGTAGCACTGATGCTCTTGGAAGATTCTGGATAGCTGACTAAGCCGAAATCGACCATCCCTTGCTCGACCAAGCGATAGATTTCGTCAGGATGAGCGAATTGATAGCGCACTTCCGCTTGGGGATGTCGCGTTTTGATCGCGCGCTGCAGAGCGGGCAGGTAGCTCAGGCCAACACTATAGATGGCTGCGAGCGAGGCGCGGCCGGTCATTTCATGCCCGATGGCGCGCACCTCCTCCGTCAGCGTCTCGTACTGACGCAGAATCTGCACGCTGCCAGCGTGAAAGGCGGTCCCTTCCGCAGTCAGAATAAAAGGGCGTTTGCTGCGATCGATAAGCTGCACCTGCAATTGCTCTTCGAGCTGCTGAACAGCTTGGCTGGCGCCGCTCTGAGTCATCGAGTTGTCCGCAGCCGCTTTCGAAAAGCTGTGACGCCTGACGACGTCACAAAACACTTTTAGATTTCGCAAGTTCATGAGTGATCGACCGGATTATTGACTATTGACATGTGAGCGGCTAAATCTGCCGGCCACCATTAGGAAAAGTAATTTACTTCTGCCGATTATCAATTTGGCAGATTTAGGAATCTATTCAAGCTGGCGCGCCAAGTCAATGCGACAAGGGAGAATCTGACAAAAAAGGTGGCTGTGGCCGGATAACTGCGGGAGAATCGTGCCTACAAGAAGTATTGTGCGAGTTGTAGGGTTGCCCAAAAGTACTAGATTCCTCCGAAGAGAGGAGGAAGGCCGCGATACCCTGTAGCAACTGTCGCCAGGCGGTCATTTCTGCGGGCGGGCGACCGCAGCTACTTTGGAGAATGGAATCACTCGTAGAAATGCACGTGCGAGCCAGTCGGTCAGCACGTCTCGATCGACCTTCTAACGGTCAGCCTCCCCCAGCACCCCAGCGCCGTGGAAGAGTGAATGCATATAGCAGGACGACGGCACCTGAGGCGAGCGAGCTCCAGGGGATCCATTCCTTAGGGCGAAACACCTTACCAGTACTCACTTGCATGGTAGTTGCTGGCTGGAACCAACCATTATTAACCTGCACCACTTCGGTTCGGTCGGATGCAAAGGTTGCGCTGTCGATCAACAAGCACTCGACGCCGATGATAATGAGCATTGCACCGATCGCCAAAAAGAAAGCTCGCCACACGTCATCCGCCCCCTCAAATGATGAATCGAAATGCGGCATCAGCGCTCGCTGATCGGCGCGCTGACGCCGCGTTTCTACATTCATCGGTTGATTGCTAGCATTGGCTTGAGCCAAACTATGGAGTGCGGGGATTTATCCCCGCTTTGGCCCTCTCCAGAGTCTGAAGTAAGCGGAAACTTCGCGTCGCCAACGCCGACGGAAGCATCGAAGTTGACTGTCCCCCTTGCTTCTCCCTTGCTTCTCCCTCCCGTGTAGCGATTGGTGGGCGGGGCCAATCGGCTAGTAGGCGACTTTATATGTCGCGATGACGTTCGCCGCTTGCAAAACCGTCGTTCCCCAAGCCACCAAACAACCAATCGTAACCATCGCCACCGTCGAGTGTGTCGTCGCCGAGTTCACCGTAAAGCCAGTCATCGCCCTCGTCGCCGAATAGACCATCGTCACCGATTCCTCCGAAGAGGCGATCGTTGCCAGCGCCACCGAGTAGCAAATCGTGCCCCTCTTCGCCAAACAAGTGGTCATCGTGTGCGCCCCCTTCAAGCTGGTCGTTGCCTTGTTGGCCATAAAGAAAGTCCCGTCCCTCGCCGCCAATGAGCAAGTCATCATTTTGGCCGCCAAAGATATAATCTGTGTCCGCACCGCCGAACAGCCAATCGTTGCCGGCTAAGCCATACAAGTAGTCGATGCCGGGGCCGCCGTAGAGCTCATCGTTGGCCCAACCTCCAATCAGGGTGTCAATTCCCGTGCCGCCCCACATGGTTGTCGGTACCGCGATCGGCCCATGAAGCTTGGCAGAATCGTTTCCATCTCCAAGGTAAACTGCAATCCGATCGACGTCCTCGAAATTGGCGATTAAAACGGACATTTCCAAGCCAGGGGCATGCCGCAGAACCTTGAGTTTGCCATCGCCGATGTCAAACACGTCCACAATGTCGTGTTTTTGCGAACCGACCACCGACAGTAGGCCATCGACCAGGTTGGTGCCGGAGATAAATGCAAAGGTTGAGTCGTCGTAGGTAACGGCCCCAGATGTCAATGAAAGCTTAATTTCATGAACGCCGCCGGCATGGTAGACATGCTCCAGCGACAAGAGCGCCTCTGAAGGGGTTTGCGGTCCAGCCGTCAGCGTTTGAGCAGTGCCATCTCCCCAGTCCAACGTAAGGCTGTATCCTGCCGAGATACCAACTAGCGTTCCGGTCAGCTGCGTTACTTGTCCCGGAAGAACAAACCAATCGGGTTGTGAGTTGGTACCCAGGTTCTCGATCCCCAGCGGCCCCACGACACTCACGGACGATTCGAACTGAGTCGCCTTGTAGAGCCCGGTGGTATACACATCCGCAATTGACGTAGCGCTGGCACCGAAGATGAACAGGTCCTTGACGAAATAGGGACCATCCGCACCGCTTTGTCCAATGCTGCTTCCGTTGAACCGCAGCGCGATCTCGGCGTCCACACCAGAAAGGAAGCCGTTGCCCGAATCGAAACCGATTTCGTTGCCTGCTGCATCTTCCAGTCGGGCCGACCAATTGTAGTTTCCAGGGTTGGAAACGGATACGACAGTCGTTACATCCAAGCGATCGAACAAGCCATTGCCGTCCAGGTCGATTCCTTCGTCCGAACCGATGCCGGTCGACAGGATCTCATCATGTTCGAATTCGGCGAACGCATAGGCCTCAGTCTGAAACGCGGGAGAAACGACTTCACCAACGGGTAGGAATCCGAGCGTACTATCCTCGGCTAAGCGTACGAAACGCAGTTGATAAGGGCCGTCCACTCCGCTTTCGTAAATCAGGTTGCCATCAAAAGACAAAGTTGCCGTCTGAGAACTGCCGTTTGAAGTGAACTCGGTTGAGGACTCGGCCACCAAATCACCCGTCACCGTTTCCAATACGGCGCGTAGTTTCACATCGCTGGGCGAGGAACTCACCAACTCGACGTCGATAAGAAGCGCGTCGTGCAGCGTGTTGCCATTGGTGTCGACAACTCGAGCGCTGAAGTTGTTGCCCACGTCGATGTCGGCCTGGGCGACGCCGATGACCAGTAGCTGGTCGCGATAAAACGCGCCTGGACCCGCGGCGCTGGCGTTGACTTGTGCCCGGTAGATGCCGGACTGCGTGGCGGGAACAGCAGCAGTATAGATACCGTCACCTGCCGCTGCGTCGGCCCCCGTTCCGTCGTCGAGCAATTCTGCCGTGCTAGTATCGCCGCTCGGCGAGATCAACCAAACTTGCGCAGCGCCGCCTGGGCGCGGAGCTCCCCCGTCGGTCACAACAGCCTGGACAATAATGTCCTGTCCTACGCTTGGGAACTCAGGTGCGGTCTGTGCCAACATGTTGACTCGGCTGCCAGTCGAGAAGGCGGAAACGGTAAACGGCTCTGCGCCTTGCGGATTGGTCACGCTGGTGCCAGTCACTGTCACTTCCCACGTACCTTCTTCAAAGGCCGCATCGCGAACTTCGATCGTCTGCAGCTTGAGCCCCTCCACTGAAAACGCTACTTTTTCGACGTTGGCAGCGGCAGCTATGGCTGCGTCGTCATACACGATTCCCGAGGGGGATCGCAGGCTGTAATCCAATTCTCCACCGAAATGAATCAACGCGAGCTGTGCAACGCCGCTGCCATCCAAAATCATGGGGAATGTAAGACTCTGAGACTGCGCCACCGCCAATCCCTTAGTAGACAGCAAGCTGAGCATCTCACCGCCTTCGCCCGAAGCTTCCGCCGCCGTGATCGGATCGGATGCAAGCCCCTTTAGGCGTGCGTAAACTGCCTGTGCCGGAACCAGTCCGGTGTGCATCGCTGACATGTCGTTACCGGTACTGGCAATCGGCGATTGCGAGTTGATGCCACTGATCGAATAGACGGAGGAAACCGGTACAACCGCGTCGCTGGCTCCACCCATTAGCCCAGAAAGCAAGAAGTCTGCGACCGAGGAACCCGTCGAGTAATCACCCGCCAAGGCGGAATACTCGGTGTTAGGGTTCAAACCGTGAATCCAGTTGTAGCCCAACATAAAAGGCGTGGTGAGTTGTACTCCGGCCGCACCAAGCAAGCCGTTCAAAATCGCCGAGCCACCGGGAATTCCCAGGGCGACCGACGCCCCAATGGCACCGACTTGTATCAAATCGGCCAGCGGGCTACCTGCATTGGGTGTCCCGATCTGAATCAAGCTGTGAATTGTGTCGTTGCTTTCTGCGTAGTGCCGCGAGTCTAATCCGCCTTTGCTGTGAGAAACAATGCTGATTTGGTCTACGCCCAGTCGGGCGATCATATCCTCGACTCTGGCGGCGATGTCAGCTGCGTTTTGTTGAATCGAATCCAATTCCAACCCCAGCCCCTGATCGGAGCCGAGATCAATCCCTTCGGCAGGAATGCCCAAGTCGGTCAATCCGGCGATCCAGGGAGTATTCCAACCGCTTGAATTGCTCAAAATCCCATGCACCAGCAGCACGGGGGCTGGGACTTTGTCGATGGTCAGAGAGGCCCAATCAATTTCGGTACACCATGTGTCGTCGCCCGGGGGTGACAACGTATCGACAGCGATTTCCACCACGTTCGTCGCAGGTGTCGATGCGTCTGTCGGGAAATTAATGAATTCAATCGGCACATCGAACTCATTGAGCTTCCAGACATTGTTGGCACCCGTTAGGAAATTGCTGGGAACGACGTGCCCGTTGATCCGCACCACATCTCGTTCTTGAGGAGATTGAGGCGCGTTGAAGTCTACATCGAAGGCTGGCATCTCCAACTTAATCGTCGGCGAGATGAGATTGTTAGAGAGAAGTTTTCCGATATCACCGACAACTCGATCGACGGGGATTTCAAATCGAATCGTCCCGTTAGCCAAGTCATCGCGAAACACACAGCCGGAATCCAAATCGCCTCCGCTGTCAACCACGAATACATGATCGTTCATCTCGGGGGGAGCGACTGGTGAACGCCCCACCCGGGGACCAGATTCACCGGACGCGAGGGGACCAACGAAGCGCAGTGGCTCGCTGGCTAACCCCGACCTGCCCGAATTCAAAAAGTTGACAACCAGCAGCACGTCAAGTGGCGAATTCATTTGGTCGCCATTGATGTCGAGTTCGGGCGCGTACGCGGCTTCACCCTCCCGGTTCAAGTGGTTGATCACCATCAGTGCATCCATTGGGGAGACGTAGCCGTCATCGTTGACATCAATTTGCACTGGAACCAAATCCGCCGCCAGCAGATTGCGTTGTTCCAGTTGCTCCAAGATCCTTCGTCGTCTAGCGTGCAGTCTCATGGTGATTTTCCTTCTGTGAGTAAAACGGATCTATCGTGGTTTACGCAACTTTGGCTGGAGTCTTGCACAAGCTCCCGACCTTTAGCAGCTTCGAATTCCCCAGTTTGGCCCTGGGATTCTAGGAGGGCGGTAGCGGTTAAGCAATATGGCCAAAGGGGTTGGATGGACATTGCTGAGAATGTTGTGGTATTGATCAGCGCAGAGAATCCCCATGAGGTCCTTCACCCGGTTCTCAATTTTCAACCGGAAAACGTTGTCGCTTGGAACAATCGCGACGTCTCCTAGTGCTTGTTGATGCTTTTGTCTCAACCGTCAAGCCGTGGCGACGGCATGACTAGCGGGCATGCACCGCGATCAGACAAGTTAGCAATCGGCTTCGTCACCCCTGACGTTCTTATGCACCGGTACTTCGGCCAAGCGCAATCGGCTCTACTCGTGCCTGCAGTTCGATCTTCGGTGCTCCTGCCTAAGCAAAATACCGTTACAATGCACTACTCCAAGGCCGCATGATTCTCCAGGCGTGAAGAGTACCTTGCGTATGCTATTTGTAACTAGATACCAGAGGAGATTCCCGACGATGAATCGGGCACCATTTCTATTTCTGTCTGCACAACCGTGCACCAGCATGCCACATCCCGCTGACAAATCGGTTCACAACGCCATCCAACAAGCCGCCATATTCCGGGCGAAATTGGGTTTCACCCCATCCGCGCGAGCTAAGGTTAACGACTCATTTACCGGTGCTGCCACTTTCATGATTCGCGATCTCTAAACTTTCACACTTCGCTTCCCGCACTAGGAACGATCACAATGCATAGACGCATTTATCTTCCCTGGATCTGTTTGTTAGGTCTCTTACTCGGCCACAGCCAGAGCGGATTACCGTTGCTCCCAGCCGAAGAGATTGAATCACTAGACGTTCAGGCCATGCAACGCGAAGAGGGTATGATTCGTTTTTACTGGGATGACGCACATGGAAGAGTCTACCTGGAACTTAAGGAGTTTGACGAGCCGTTTTTGTATGTGAGCTCGCTCGCCAGTGGGCTTGGCTCCAATCCAGTGGGACTCGACCGCGGACAGATGGGTGACAGTCGTGTCGTCGCGTGGAAGCGAGTTGGCGACAAAGCGTTTCTTGTTCAGCAAAATCTAAAGTTTCGAGCGACCACTGATAGCCAGGCCGAGCGCAGTTCCGTTCGCGATTCGTTTGCAGAATCGATCCTGTGGGCCGGCAAGCTCAAACCGATTTCGGGCGGTGCGGCCATCGTCGACATGACCGAACTACTGTTGCGCGACGCGCACCATTGCGTGGCCACGCTAGCCAAGAGCGGCCAAGGCAGTTTCAGCCTTGACAAAGACCGTTGTTTTATCCATCGTGCTCGAACCAAAGGCTTTCCCAGCAACTGTGAGTTCGAAGCAACATTGACGTTCGCGTCGGACAAACCTGGCACTCTGGTCGAACAAACGGCCGCAGATGGTACGGCTGTCAGCCTTCGCCAGCACCATTCGTTCGTACGTCTACCCGACCAAGCCTATCGACCACGACGATTCGATCCGCGCGCCGGGTGTTTTGACATCGTTTATTCCGACTACGGTGTTGCGCTGGATCAGCCACTCGAACAGCGGTTCATCACCCGGCATCGCTTGCATAAAAGAAATCCGGAATTGTCGCTCAGTCCCCCTGTGTTGCCGATCGTGTACTACGTCGATTCGGCCGTGCCGCAACCCATTCGCGATGCCCTGCTGGAAGGCGCTGGCTGGTGGAGTAGCGCGTTCGAGTCGGCCGGATTCTCTGACGCATTCGAGGTTCGCCTGTTACCCGAAGATGTCGATCCGATGGATGTTCGTTACAACGTGATTCAATGGGTCCACCGTTCGACGCGTGGTTGGTCTTACGGTCAGTCGGTCGTCGATCCCAGGACCGGTGAGATTATCAAAGGACACGTGTTGTTAGGTTCTTTACGCGTACGGCAGGACCAATTGCTGTTTGACGGGTTGATGAATTCGTCTGCCGCGCCCCAGGGTATTGCCAGCAGTTGCGGAATGGGAGAGTATCCAGGTGTCGCCTATCTGACACAATTGAATCCCGGGTTCTCGACCACCGAGCTGGCGTTGGCTCGAATTCGTCAGTTGGCCGCTCATGAAGTGGGGCATACGCTAGGGTTTGCGCATAACTTTGCGGCGAGCACTTTCGGCGACCGCGCCTCGGTCATGGACTATCCGCCGCCGCGCGTAAGAATCACCGATGGAGAAATCGACCTTAGCGACGCATATGCTGTGGGCATAGGCGCTTGGGATCGGTTTACAGTGGCCTATGCCTACTCTCAGTTTTCGCCCGATGAAGAACAATCGGCGCTGGACCGATTAGTCGCGCAATCCATCGAAGGGAACATGCGATACGTCACCGACGCCGATGCGCGCTCCGCCGGGGCAGCCCATCCGCTCGGAAACTTGTGGGACGATGGCTCGGACTCCGTGACCGGCCTGCGGCATGCCATGCAGGTGCGTCGCATCGCACTCAGCAGATTCAATAGTTCCGCATTGGCCAATGGTCGTCCCATGGCAGAACTGGAAAAAATCTTTGCTCCACTTTATCTGCATCATCGGTATCAGGTGGACGCTGCAGCGAAGCTGATCGGTGGCGTCGACTATACCTATGCAGTCAAGGCAGATGGCCAAGTGCCGCTCACTCCCGTCCCGCCGGCTCGCCAGCGGGCGGCGCTCGCCGAACTACTGGGGACGTTGCAGCCCGACGTGCTGGTAATTCCTCAGCCCATCCTTGATCTGCTCTCGCCCCGTGTCGTGGACTCAGCGACCGACCGCGAGCGATTTGCCTCGCAAACCGCTCCATTGTTCGATGCCGTGGCCGCCATGCGAGCCGCCGCCGACTTAACGCTGGCGAATCTGTTGCAACCACAACGCGTCTCGCGGCTGGCCGGTCTGCATGCCGAGGAATGGGGACTGGCCTCCGTGCTCGATGCCATCATGCATCAAGGTTTTCAGAGCCCCCTTCCGCAGGGTATGCGCGAACGGCAAGCTCGGCGAGTGGTCCAACAAGTCGTGGTGGAGAGATTGCTGAAGCTGGCGGATGACCCACAAGTCGCTGCGGATGCGCGCGCGATGGTCAACCTGTATTTGCAGCAATTGTCCAGCGCCCTCCAAAGCGAAGCAGGCTCCACTGCGGACGATCTAGGCCAAGCCCATGCCGCATACTTGGTCGACCAGATTGATCGCTTTCGCAATCGACCTCATCAATCCGCTGCATCTCTCCCGACGATCGAATTGCCACCCGGCAGTCCGATCGGGGCCCACTAAGCGATATTGGTGTTATTGGCGCGTAGTGTTATTGGCGTGGAGCGCTCCACGATCTGACGCCAGTCAGTTGCTCGCCAACTCGCAGAACAACAACACAGCCAAGAACGAAATCCAAGTGAAAAGATTGATTTTCTTGACTGCGCTTGGAAGTTGCCAAGCGGTGTGATGTAGATGATAGAATGCGCGGTGGGCTGCAGTGCAGAGATTGTTTGATCGATATCACTATGTGCAACACACGCTGGAGAAGCCTAATGTCTAAGTCGTCTCGCCGCACGTTCCTGCAGGGTACTTCCTCTGTCGCCGTCACAACACTGGCATCCGCCGCCATCCACGGAGCCACGGCTCAGCCCAGCGAACGAGTTCGTGTCGGCATTATGGGTGCCAGTGGTCGAGCGCACTCATTGATCAGTACATTCTCTTCGAACCCGAATGTGGAAGTTGTGGCGATCGCGGATCTCGACCCGTCCCACATCCCCAAAGGTCTGGCCACGGCTGAAAAGAATCAGGGCCGTTCGGTTCGCACCGAAAGTGATTTCCGGCGACTGATCGACGATGATTCCATCGATGCTCTAGTCATCGGCACGCCCGATCACTGGCACGCGATCCCCACCATTCTTGCCTGTCAGGCGGGCAAAGATGTGTACGTCGAAAAACCCGACAGTCATAACATTGTCGAGGGTATGACGATGGTGGCCGCGATGAGGAAACACAACCGCATCGTGCAGATGGGATCTCAACATCGATCGACCGAACGACTGCAGTCTGCCATAGAATTTGTGGAAACCGGAGCACTCGGTCGCTGCGTGTTCGCCAAGGCATGGGAAAGCACCAAACAGGAAAACATCGGTTTCCCTCCGGATGGCACGCCTCCGACCGGAGTCGACTATGACATGTGGATGGGATCGGCTCCCGAACGTCCGTTCAATCGCAATCGCTTCCACGGACGTTGGCGCTGGCTGTACGATTATGGCACAGGCGATCTGGGCAACGACGGCGTGCATCGGCTGGACATGGCGGTCGCTCTGCTAAATGCTGCCTGTCGCGCTCAGAAGGAACGGCCTGTGGGTTTGCCGACGAAAGTGTCGGCTCATGGCGGCAAGTGGTACTTCAATGATGCTCAGCAGTTTCCCGACACCATGCAAGTGACGTACGAATTTGCGGATGGTGACGATGGGCGACATTCCAAACTGCTGACGTATGAAATGCGGGTCTGGGTGCCGTATCATTATCTGGGGGAATCCGAAGGGGCCATGGTGTTTGGCGACCAGGGGTCCATCACGATCGGTAACACTCGTTGGGTGGCTCATGGTCGTGGGGGCAAAGTATTGGCCGAAGGTACCGGCGATAGCCATGAAAAGCCGCACGTGCAGAATTTCATCGACTGCATCAAGTCACGCAATAAACCGTACTGCGATTTGGAAACTGTCGGACACCCGGCGTCAGTGCTGTGTCATGCGGGAAACATTGCCGCACGAGTCGGGCGGACCCTGCAGCTGGACGCTGCAACGGAGACTTTCGTCAATGACGAGGAAGCGAATGCTCTGCGAACCCGTTCTGAGTATCGCAAACCATGGACACTGCCGGTAGTTTGACGTTACCAGCGAAAACGCACTTATAGAATCGTATCGAGGTGCGACCATCGGAGCCACAGGTCGAGGCGACTATGGCCACGGTGTTGATGTCCCCTTCACGAAAGTTCCTTGAGTCGACTTAGCCATCAGTAGTTGAAGAGAATTTTCCCCTTACCCGACGATTGGAGGCTTGTGAAACTCCGTGGCTGACGAAAGTGACGCGACCATGTCGACTTCCGTCCCTGGCATCCGTGCTCCGGCCCCGCCATCCGTGCGTGAATTCGTGTCATTCGCTACCGGTTACCCGGAATCTCAGGTTGGTGTGAACTTTGGGGAGGACCAAAGCGGTGATGAATCCCCGCACTCCAAATCCAAGTGTAGCCGGCCACTCTGCAGCCTAGTTCGATGCAAAACGGATTGAGCTGCCTAGACGATCGCTCGTTGAGTTGCAGCGGATGGAGAGGAAAAATAAGTACTATTGCTCCACTGATTTCTTTGAATCGAGCTCTTCGAGTACGCCTCGCTTTAATTCTACTTGAGAGTTACGAAGGGAATTGAGCCCCAATAATACTGGCAAGTTGAGTTCAGTCGTATCGTCGATCTCAACCGTTATGTTTTCAAGGACATTGCCGGTCAGGGTGGTTTGTCCTCCGCCTACCTTGACACGCGAGGTGCCATGCTCTGCGCTGATGACGTTGCCCGTCACGGTAGCTTGCATACCACGCAGGTCCATCGCCAGCCCGCATGCGCCTCCATTGTCGACCGTTAGCACGTTGCCGGAAATCGAATGTCGCAACGAACCCGCCCAGGAGCGAAAACCAATATCGAGGATCGCCCCGGTCCGCACTCGCACTACATTGTCGGCCATGATTATGTCATTGGCTCGATCTGTTCCAATCGCGACGTGTGTTTTTCCAACAATGTCAATCATATTGCCACGAATGATTCCTGGCCCTGTCAGGATTTCGACCACATCCGATCCAGCGTCTCCTAGAGCATTGTCCAAGACGCGCATGTTGCTCCCTTCGAGCATAATCCCTAGTCGGTGAGCCTCCTTGACTTGGCAGTTTCGAATCGTGATGTCGTGACAATCTTCATCGGCCGAGGGACCAGCCGGTGCTTGTCGAAAGGCCTTGATGCCGCAAAACTCGAAGCGATCGTGTGAAAGGTTAGGGTCTCCTGCACCTTGGTCGTTTTCTGTTCGGTTGGCATCGATGGCGAGATCGCGGATCGTAACATGCCCCACACCGGAGCCAATGATCCGGATCACGTTGGTATTCTGCCCAGCGGCCAACCGAAGGCGAGTCGCCGCCCCCTGTCCGGCTAGCGTGACAAAGCTGCGGTCGATGATAATGCCACCCAGCGTTTGCGGGACTTTGTGAATTTCAAAGTTACCAGCAGATAACTGGACCGTTCCACCGCTGGAAGGCAATGCCAATATTGCTTGGCGGATCGTCAGTTGATCCTCGACTCCAGTGCAACAAAAGTCTGCGGAGCTTCGAGTCTCTTCTGGAGAATCATAAGCGGCTACCGTAATCGATCTCACCTCCGCCAAACAGTGACTCGCCATCGCGCAGAACAGCAACACAGTCAACAACGAAGTCGGAGCAACGAATTGAAGTTTCATGAATGTGCCTGGAGGGTCATAGGTTTTAGGGGGAATGCTGAGCGGGAACATTCGAGGGCGGCTCGTTCCAATTCGTGATTGGATTCAAGGCTGTTGATCTCTATCTGATGCAACTGGCTGCGTCTGGGGTAGGGTCTGCGAGTCAGCGATCGCCAGTGGGTCGCTCAGAGTTCCACTCCACTTACCGTACACGCCTTGCCCCCACTGGATGTGACTCGGCTGGAACTCCGAAAGCAGGTGTTCCGGTATCTCGACTTGGCCCAAAGTACGTCCGTCCTGAGACACTCTCAGTATTGTTCCCGCCAATTGAACTGAGATTTTGGTCGGCTCGGGTTGCCAATCAATGGGCACAGCCAAATTGCCCGGAAGCACGGCAAGGTAAATGGCTCCATAGTCGGCCAATTGTCGTTCGGTAAGAAACGAAAATTTTGGATCCCAGGGACCGCTCGACTTAGAGGACGTGGTAATCACTAGTCCCGTACCGTAAGGTTGCAGGCCAGTGACACGCTGTCCCCAAAGATTCGCAACCGGATCAACTTGCTTGGTTTCCAATTCGTAGGGATGGATTGAGGAGTCGGTGGGGAGTGGGTGCTCGAACATCCGCTGCGCGAAAGCCCAATTATTTCGCTGCGTATCATAGCGCCAGACCTCAGCCCAGGGCCAAATGCCCGCAAACAGGTCGCCACCGTAGATTGCCAGCGTCTGAGCTTCGCGAGCTGAAGTCGAGACGCCTGGTAAAATCGGAGGCCAACCCGATAACAGTTTGAGTTCTGAGTTGGCGTATTCGTAGAGTTCACCCGTTGGATAATGTCCCAACAACAGTCGGTCGTAAAAGGTCAGGATCGAGTAGACTTGGTAGCTGACCGCGGGCACAGGTGGAGTACGCAACGTCGTCCAGCCTTGCGAATCAAACTTGATGACTCTGCCATTATTGGAAACCGCTAGGACTTCGCCGTCCAACTGGCCAAACGCGTACATGAACTCAAAGGGTATTGGCAAATCGAATTGCCAACTCGGCTCGGGGGACAGCGGTTGGTCCAATGCGGGCGTCCAGCGACAAGCGATCAAACGATTTAAGGGAGGATCGAGTTGCTGGTTCGACTCCTTAATGAAGAGGATTCCGTTGGCGAAGTAGTGTTCACCGAAGCGGGCGCCTGGCTGCGGTTCAAGCAGTACTTTCTGATCGTAGCTGACAGCCGTTCCGGAGACCGACAAGATCTTACCAGCGATGCGTTCGCTATAGGGCTGCATGGAATGTTCACCGATCCACTGACGCTGTTGGTTGTCCCATCGGTATACCCGTGGGTCGGTTGGCTGCATCCCCTTTTCGCTGCGATTGTGAATGTACAGTTCCCCGTGCATCGAAAACGGGTAGAAGCCCGTGGCCGAGCTGGCGATATCTGGCAATCTTTCCAGTTGCCAATTTAGTGAGCCAAGGATCGGGCGCATGGAGACCTGCAGCAGTTCTCGATCACTGCGTGGCTGAGTGTTGTATGCAGCCATAAAGCCGGCTGTCATCAGTGTCTGTCCGTCAACACCGATCACTTCAAACAGAGTCCCATAGTCTTGCCCTCGGTCTGGTCCCAATTCCACTATGGCGGAGGCTTCAAGCTGCTTGGGCGTTTGGGAAAACGTCGGTGGGCAGGCTGCTGTCACAATCAGCAGCGCACCTAGCAAGAGTCGCTTGCTCATGGAGATTGCTCGTGGATATCAAAAAGGCAGGTTTGAATGAAAGCCTCGCGCGGCCAACATTAAAGTTTGGAGCTTTGCGGGGAATTTGGAAGGCTTGGAATGTAATTCTAACTCTGAACGATTCAGTTTTATAACGAATCCCCAGAAAACCAGGACTGATGGTAGCATAATTGTGTCAGAATCATATTCTGTATGCATTGCTCCACCTGTCCGCACACTTTCAAAAGCGCTGAAATCAACAGCACCCAAGTGTTGTTTGATTGCATTCTCGGTCGGGGCAGCGTAAGGTTAAACCTGGATTATTTATAACCCACAGCGTCAGCAAGGACGTTTAAGTCGAAATCGAATCTCTAAAGCATGAATTACCTTAGTTTTACTCAATCCATTTGCAGTCAAGTCAAACTTCCTTGTTGTCGCTGCGGGTTACGATCTCCTAGCACACTGTTTTCAGCTTCTATGACGTAAACGTAGTCGCATCATCGTTTACTTCATTTTCGTGGAAACTCATGAATAATCGGAGTGAAACACATTCAGGGCAGCCAGCCAAAGGGAATTCAGCCTGGCACCTGCACCGGCTACGGGAAACTGCTTGATAGAACAGGGATATCAAACCATGAAACACTTCATCGCTCTATGCGTTCTACTGTGCGTTACGGTGACGGCTTTGGCCGCCGACATCCGCGATCAGCCGCTCAAGGATTTGGACGGCTATTTTCCTTTCAATCCACCGGATTCGCTCGACCAATGGGAGTCTCGGAAGGCGTATGTGCAGCGGCAAATTTTGGTGGCGACCGGTCTCTGGCCGATGCCGACGAAGACTCCTCTCAATCCGGTGGTTCACGGCAAGATCGAGGGGGATGGATACACGGTTGAGAAGGTCTATTTCGAGAGTGCTCCCGGTTTCTTCGTCACGGGCAACCTATACCGCCCGACCAACATCCAGGGCAGAGTGCCGGGAGTCCTGTTCGCGCACGGGCACCGCAAGGATGCGCGTTTTCATTTGACGCCCGAGGAGACGCTGCGCAATCAAATCGCCGACGGTGCGGAGCGGTTTGAGAGGGCTGGTCGCAGCACTTACCAATCGCAATGTCGACAACTGGCCAAGATGGGCTGCGTGGTATGGCAGTGGGACATGCTCGGCGATTCCGATTCGATTCAGTTTTCGCGTGAGCTTGTCCATGGTTTTGCGAAACAGCGGCCGGAGATGAATACGACTCAGGGCTGGGGGTTGTTCAGTCCACAGGCTGAGTCGCATTGTCAGAACGTCATGGGCTTGCAAACACTCAATGCCGTCCGTGGGCTCGATTTTCTGCTCAGCCTGCCGGAGGTCGATCCACAACGTGTCGCCGTCACCGGCGCGAGCGGCGGCGGTACCCAGACGATGATTTTGGCGGCGATCGACGACCGCATCAAACTCTCCTTCCCGGTTGTCATGGTCAGCACGTCCATGCAGGGTGGATGCACCTGCGAGAACGCGAGCTTATTGCGCGTGAATACGGGCAATGTCGAGTTCGCCGCTTTGTCCGCACCGAAGCCCCAAGGTATGAACTCTGCACACGACTGGACCAAGGAGATGGCCACCAAGGGCTTCCCCGAGTTGCTGCGGCTCTACGCGGCTTACGGCAAGCCGGATAACGTCATTCTGAAACGGGGCGAGCACTTCCCGCACAACTACAATGCCGTAACTCGCTCCGCCTTCTATACGTTCCTGAATAAGCATTTCAAGCTCGGTTCCCAGGCGCCCGTGATCGAGCAGGATTTCGATCCACTGCCGCGCGAGCAGCTCACGGTTTGGGACGACCAGCATCCCGCGCCACAGGCCGCCGATCCGAATTTCGAGCGTAAGTTGCTTACATGGTTTACCGAGGACGCCGAGCGGCAACTTCGGGCTGCTGCAGCCACACCCGAGGGCTTGGAAAACGTCATCCGCCCGGCCGCGGAGGTGCTCATCGGTCGCACCTACGACGAAGCGGGTGACGTGCAGTGGACGCTGCATGACGAGCAGGATCGCGGCGACTACGTGAAACGAAACGGGACGTTGCTCAACAAGTCCCACGACGAGGAAGTGAACGTCGTCTGGTTGTGTCCCAAGCAATGGAATGGCCGCGTCGTCATCTGGCTCGATGATCTGGGCCAGGCGGCAGTTTGCAATGACGACGACAGCGTGAACTCTCAAGTTAGAGAACTGGTTCAAGCGGGCACTGCCGTGCTGGGCGCCGATCTGTACCGTCAGGATGGCGAACCGGTCGAGCAGGCTCGCGTCGTTGACAATCCTCGCGAATTTGCAGGCTACACGTTCGGTTACAACCATGCGTTGTTTGCCCAACGCACGCACGATGTGCTGAGCCTTGTGAGTTTCCTCCGCCACGCGAAAGAAGGGCCATGTCCAAATCCAGATCTAAAAGCCATTGCCATTGCCGGGTGGCACGGCACTGGCCCCATCGTTGCTGCTGCAGGCGGGCTGGCCGGCGATGCCATTGACCGCATCGCGATCGACACTCAAGGATTTCGCTTCGGCCAACTGCTCGACTATCGCGATCCGATGTTCTTGCCTGGTGGAGCGAAGTATCTCGATCTGCCCGGCCTGATCGCACTGCGGGCTCCACGTCCACTTTGGCTGGCCGGCGAGGAGCAAGAGCCTGAGATTATCACCGCTGCCTACCACGCCGCTTCCCTGCCCGATCGACTGACCACCTTTACCGGCGAGCCCGCACAACAGCAATCTGCGGCCAGGCAGTGGCTGCTGGAGTAGGCACCGACGGAACATTGAGTGGCGTAGTTTTCCAACTTGCGATTCAGGAAGCGCAAGCTAGGGGCCTACGCCACGCGAAGAAACAGACTGAGTCATTGTCCTCAGCTTCACGGGTGGCTATTTCCTGCATAAGCAAGCATCTCAAGGAGAAAAAGATATGTGCCGAATCACATGGTTGGCATTGGCCCTGGCAGCAACTTCGTTGCCGATCGCTTCGGCCGCGGAAACAACGGACCAGAAACCGCTCCAGAATCCGCTTCTGGCCGGAGCGGCGACCGCCAATATTACCCCCTGGTTAGGCGATGGCCTGGTCGGTAACTTCGGCACCCCACCCCCTGCTAAGTACGTCCACGACGAACTGCACGTGCGGTGCTTTGTGCTGGACGACGGCGAGACGCGTATCGCGCTGGTCGTTATCGACAACATCGGCATCAACCGCGAAGTGTTGGACGAGGCCAAAAGGCAGGTGACTGAGGCGACCGGTTTGCCGGCGGATCGAATGCTCATGTCCTGCACGCATACGCATTCGTCGGTGAGTACGCGTGGGAAGAATTCAGACCAGCCTGAACAGGAATTCACTGAGTACCAGCAATTCGTCGCCCATCGAATTGCCGACGGAGTGCAAAATGCGATTTACAACCTCCAGCCGGCCAGGGTGGCCTGGGGCACCGTCGACCTGCCCGGACAAGTATTCTGCCGGCGCTGGTTATTGCAACCCGGCAGCGCGGTGTACAACCCATTCGGAGAACTGGAGCAGGTCAAGATGAATCCTGGGAGGCGTCCCGATCTGCTGGAGCCCGCCAGTCCTGTCGATCCCCAGATTGCGTTTCTAGCGATCGAGACACTCGATGGCCGCCCTCTGGGGTTGTTGGCCAACTACTCGTTGCACTACGTGGGCGGGGTTGGACCCAATGACATCTCCGCCGATTACTTTGCTGTGTTTTGCGATCGAATCCAGGAGTTGTTGACCGCCGATCGGTTAGATCCGCCCTTTGTGGCCGCCATGAGCAACGGTACCAGCGGCAATGTCAACAATAACGACTACTCGAAGCCCTACGTGCGGCACAAGCCGTACGAAAAAATCCGCTTGGTCGCCGACCAATGCGCCCAGGCAGTACGCGGAGAGTATGGGAAACTTGTATGGCACGACCGCGTGCCGCTGGACATGCGGCAGCAGGAACTAGAATTGGGCGCACGCAAGCCTACAGCCGCGCAGCTCGAACACGCCAAGAAGGTCCTGGCCGATCCAGATCCCGATCGAAAAGATGAGTTTCCACACGAGCGGAACTACGCCCAAAGAGCAGTTCGCATGCAGGAGTCGCCCGACAAGGTGAGCATCATACTTCAAGCGGTGCGAATCGGCGAATTGGGAATTTCTGCCATCCCCTTCGAGGTGTTCACCGAAACCGGCCTGGAGCTAAAGGCCTCCAATCCCTTCCAGCCGAGTTTCACGATGGAACTGGCCAACGGCAGCAATGGCTATCTGCCCACACCCGAGCAGCACCGACTTGGGGGCTACGAGACTTGGCTGGGCACCAACAGGGTAGAAGTACAGGCCACGGTCAAGATCGTCGATGTTCTGCAGAAGATGTTCGCGGAGCTGGCCGAAACACCCTAAAGCTAGCTTTCCACATCGCAACGGAGTTGTGCGCAACGGCGGAACCGGCCTGATGCTTTGGAGTCGCATCCCGCTGGTGAATAGCCAAATTCGCTACCTCGTCTCCAACTCGCGTCCCTCCATCTTTGCTCAGGTAAAGCTGGACGACTATGGGGTGCTCAATTACGTTGGGCTTCACCCACTGCCGCCCGGATTGCCGGTTGACGACGACGCAGGCCGGCACGATAGTCGCATTCGCGAGGCGGAGTTGATGCTGGTGGCGGAAATGGTGGCTGATCAACCCGATGCGACTTGGATTGTGTCCGGAGATTTCAACGATGTTGCCTGGAGTCATACGACTCAGATGTTTCAAAGAATCAGTGGACTAAAAGATCCACGGGTCGGACGCGGCTTTTACAATACCTACCACGCGATGTATCCCTGGCTGCGTTTTCCGATCGACCAGGTATTCATATCCTCAAACGGCAGTATTGCGGAAATGGGCAGATTTCATCCGGCCGGTTCCGATCATTTCGCAATCACCGCAGCGATCAAGTTTGCGCATCAGCCGATGGCGTATCCCACCGCTAGCTCAGCCGACATGAGGCAAGCGGAAGAGATGATTGAGGCTGGAAGGGAAGATGCACATCAGCATAAGTAGTCAAAGCAGGGAGGCCCTAGTGTTTTTGCTTTCAAAGCCGGTCGACGGCAACCATCTTGGTTGGGTACAATGTAACTATCGTGGGAGCTTTCCCTTGCGCACGGATTTCTATCTGTGGAGGTCAAGGACTTGGTTCAACCTCATATCGCATCAGCTATCGCATCAGCGAATTTTTTGCTCTTCACACTACTGTCGAATGCAACCGAGGATGTCGGCAAGTATGCAGTTCGCCATACCCCATCTCCGATTGAGTACCGTGTGAGCGAACGACGACAAACCGATGATGCTGACAACGGTAGGAACGTGATATCCTACCGATGCTCTTGCGGCGCCGAGGTTTTAATATCCCACCAGAGCGAGGGGTGGTGTGCCAGCTGCGGTCAACAGACGGCATTTCGGGATTTGAATGCGACCCAGACGCTATCGTTCGGCGACGATATCGATCGTGACACTTCGTTCTCGGTTGCGAACAGCCCCGATCGTTCGGGAGAGGAGCTTGGGCATTTTCGCCTGTTGTCGAAAATTGGCCATGGAGGTATGGGAGCCGTCTATCGCGCGATGGATCAATCGCTTGAGCGGCTGGTGGCAGTCAAGGTGATGCGCGCCGCTGGTCAAGGAGCGGATGGCTCGCTCGAGCAAGTGCAAAAACTGCTGCATGAAGCGGTCGTGCAAGCCCGCTTGAATCATCCCAACGTAGTGACGATTTACTACGTTGGACGCAACGATGAAGAACCTTTTTTTGCGATGGAGTTGTTAGCCGGACCGACGCTGGGCCATTTGATCCGCGAAGACCAATTGCCATTCAATGCGGTGATCAGTTACGCGCAGCAAGTAGTTGCCGCACTCAAGCAAGCCAGCTTATTGGGATTGGTGCACGGGGATATTAAGCCCGGAAATCTAATTCTGGCTGACAAAGAAACAGTGAAGCTCTGTGACTTTGGGTCGGCAAAGACCGAACAGTGTGTTCCTGCGCAAGTGATTAGCGGTACCTTATGCTACATGGCGCCCGAGTTGGCGACGGGCACGGAGCCGAGTATCCACAGCGATATGTACTCGCTCGGCGTGACATTGTTCGAGCTCACCTTTGGCCGGAGACCCTTTACGGTAACTGGCACAACGCTTCAAGAACAAATCCGCAGCCAACGTATCGCCAAAATTGAGTTCCCTACTAAATGGCCCGCCAAAGTGCCCGAGCGTTGGAAAGAACTCCTGACGCGCTTGCTAGCGCCCGAGCCAGAGGGTCGCTTTCCCAGCTACGAGACATTTGAAGCCGCCTTGCAGGAGCTCTCGCCGATGGGTTTCACGAATGCGGGACTACTCAGTCGCAGCATGGCGTTTGCGGTCGACTTGGCCTGTGCGGGACTATTGATGGCACCTTTCATTTTGCCCGGTCAGTTCGAAGGGCAAATCTCGGCTCAGATAGCAGCGGTAGGGCAGGCGGGAGAAGAACTTTCAGCGTACCTACTAAAAATTTTCGGTCGCATGGGAGTAATTGGCATTCTGGCACCCATCGTCCCCGCTATTGCGACCTGGATCGACTGGAAGGGATGGAGGACTCCTGGTCGATATATGTTTCAGTTGCGAGTCGTCGATCCCCATGGTCTCAAACTTGGCAGACGGAAACGAGTGCTCAGAGGCTTGATGCGCAATACTCCGATTTGGGTGACAGCTTTTATCGCCGCCGTGCTTGGTTTGCAAATGGATATGTTCGCGCTGATGCTGTCGCCTTTGGACGAAATCGTTCTCTTGATCGACACGATTCCAGTGCTGGGACTAAAGCGTCAAGCGCTGCACGATCGCTTGTTTGGTAGCCATGTTGTGTTGGACACCAAATAGTGATCATTATGGTAAGTCATTGAGGAAGCTCGGGTAGCTCAAACAGTGGTCGGATCTCGACGGTGCCCTTCTTGGCAGGCGGTATTCGCGCGGCGATGGCGATTGCCTCGTCCAGATTGTCCACGTCGACGATGTAATAACCTCCGAGCTGTTCAGTCGTCTCGGCAAACGGCCCGTCAGTTATCTGTCGCATGCCATCGCGGACTCGGACGCTCGTGGCGGTTTCGACGGAGTGAAGTGGCGAGGAGGCGATCCATTTGCCTTGAGCTTCAAGTTCTTTGCAAATGCCCATCGATTCGATCATGCACGATTGGCGTTCATCGTCCGTCCACGACGATTCGGCACCATAGATCAGTAACATATACTTCATAGTTTGTATCCACCTATCTCAGTTCGCCTTTTCACTGGGAGGCATTGCCGACATGTCCATCCACATCATTTCCCAAACGTGGCCGTCCAAGTCGGCTAGGTTGCGGTTATACATAAATCCGTAATCTTGCATTGCGTTGATGTCGGCGGTGCCGCCGTGCTTGGCTGCCAAGTCGTTCAACTTGCCAACTACTTCCCGCCCCTCGCAGGACAAGCACAGCATCACTTCGCTCGATGTCGTTGGCGGAATGGGACGGGTGGTGAAAGTGCGCCACTTGTCGTGAGTGAGTAACATCGATCGACGGAACGGCTGCGATCCGCCATGGAATTTGTGGAAACCGGAGCACTCGGCCGCTGTGTGGTCGCCAAGGCATGGGAAAGCAGCAAGCAGGAAAACTCGGCTTTCCTTCGGACGGCACGCCGTCGAATTCACGAATGCACCGCGCTGTGCTAAATCGACTTGTCTCTCCACTGGACATGCATTGGCAAGCTACTCCCAGACTACAATTAATTCATTTGCGTCGAATGTGACTGGTCCCCCAAGGTTTCCGCTTGGTGCGGACTGTGGGGAGGGCCAAAGCGGTGATGAATCCCCGCACTCCAAAAGAAGAGGCCAAAGCGGTGATGAATCCCCGCACTCCAAAACTATTCGACGACTTCTAATTTCGGATGGGCGGCGAGCAGTTCGTCAACGCCGGTGTAGCCGATGCCACTATTGCGTACATTGATCCATGCCAACTTGGGCAAGTCTTTCAATTTGCTGGCCGCTTCGTCGTCGAGTCGCGTGCCAGAGATGTTGAGACGCTCGAGGTTCTGGAACTTCAACAACGTCTCGACCGACTTGTTGGAGATCTTGGTCGCTTCCAGATTGAGATCCACCAAGTTGGTCAAGCCGCTCATGGCAGCCAGAGCCGCGTCGTTCGTTTTTGTTTCTAACAGATTAAGCGTGACCAAGCCGGGAAGCTTGCCAATTTCCGACAGGCCAGCTTCGCTGATCAAACGGCATTCGGTCAATTCGAGATAATTCAGCTTGGGAAAGCCGCTGATAACCGCCATGGCCTGGTCGTCAGTGGAAGTCAGGCGTAGTTCGAGACGTTCGAGATTCTTCAACTCTTTGATCTTCTCAAAGCCTTCGCCGGTGATGTCGCACTCGCGTATCCGCAGTCGTTTGAGGTTCTTCAACTTGGCGATATCTGACATGCAGGCATCGGTAATCTTAGCTTGGTCCAATTGTAGTGACTCGAGCGTTGTCATCTCACCAAGTACGGCAATCACCTCATCGCGGATAAAAGTCGTATTGAGATTGAGTGACTTGAGTCTTTTCAAACTGGTCAATTCGGCGACGCCTGCCTTGGTCACTTTGGCCCGCTCCAATTGCAGATCGACCAGTCCAGTCAACTGTCCCAGCGGTGGCATGCCGGCATCGGTCAGGTTGGTATTGCGTAAGTCGAGCGCGCGAAGTTTCTTCAGCCCCACTAGCGACTTCATGCCCGTGTCGGAGACACCGGTGAGTCGCAATACGAGGACTTCCAGGTTCGGGAGTTTACCAACCGACACCAGCGCAACGTCACTGATACCGGCACCGTAGAGGTCGAGCCGCTTGAGCCTGGTCAGTGTTTCAATCGAGTCGAAGCCCGCATCGCCGATCCCCGTCCCGCCCAGCTTGAGTGTTTCCAGACTCGGCAGCTTAGCCAGCAGCGGCAGCAACTCGCTGGCATCCTCACGACGATCGATGGCAGCTCCGACAACCGTCCCCGACTTGTTCTTGGTCAGCGTAAAGCCAGCTTCCTCCAATTGTTTCACCGCCGCTGGATCGTCCGCAGGGAGCGGTGCCGCTTCGAGCTTTGCGGATGCGTGGTCGGCTTGGGGCTGCTTGTCCGTGGCGTTGGACTTAACTGCCGTTGAGCTAGGCTGACAACCTATCGCTCCGCACAACCAGCTCGCTGCACACGCTAGGCAGACTAAAGCACGAAACGAGGGGATGTGGTGGGGGCGATCGGACATGGGAGCTCCACAGGACAGACGGAAAGCGACGAAATCTCTACCTCAAAACTAGCCTTACCGCTGGCAATTGACAAGTATGTCAAAGCGGTTCCGGTGGTTGGTAAGGCTAGAAAACGTTACTTTTGAGATTTGCTCGCGGCAAAAGCGATCGAGCGCTAGTTTGAAAACTCTAGCTCTAGTACGTTGCTGATTCCGAAAGCGGCAGCGGTGAAAGCTTGGGGAAGCGCGTAGATTGGCTGCTATTCTTTACGTTCCAGTCATCCGTGCTGCGGCTTTGCTATCCGTGCTAGCCAAAGTATTGAAGACTCGCACGGATGGCAGGGCCGGAGCACGGATATTGCAGCGCGCGTAGGACTCGTTACCTCGTCCACTACCTTCAGTGCTCATTGTCGTGGACGAGGTTACGAGTCCCGCTCGCAGTTCAAACTGAATGGAGTTTAAGGTTTGCGGCGCATACGGACTGGCGACGGTAGCTAAGGGGATCAGAAGCTACGGGGATTCGTGCTGGTGAGGATCGCGGTCGTGGTGCTGCTGATCGATGTGTACGTGCAATTTGGGTTTGGCCGCGAAGAGTAACTCCCATGCAGAGTCGCTGAGCGGACAATCGTCCAAATAGAATGAAGTTAATTTCGGTGCGTTTGCGAGTTGGTTCAGGGCGGCATCGGTCAAGCTGGGGCCGATCAAGTGCAAGCTGCGTAGCTTCGGAAGCTTGGCAATTTCGGCGACGGCCGAGTCGTCGAGTTGAGAACCGCCAAGACGCAATTGCACCAGGCTGGGGAGCCTGGCCAAACTGGCAATGCCGTGCGAGGTGACCTGCGCTTGCGGCACGTTGAGGATGCGAAGCGCATCGAGACCGCTCGTCCTCAATTGTTCGAAGCCACAATCCCCGACCCGACACTCGCGCAGCCGCAGATGTACCAAGCTTTTGACAGTCAAAACGTCCGACAGCGAATCATCGTCGACTCCACCAGCGTCGATCAAGAGCTGCTCGAGCGGGCCGTCCAATTGTGCAAGCTGCCGGAGTTGCTCGGCTGTGATCGCTTGGTCGGCAATGAGCAGCGTGTCGTCCGCGCCGGAAAGCACCGCTGCGAATTGCGACTGCCAATTGGAGTCCGCCGGCGGATTGTCGGTCGAGATCGATGATTCGGCGGGTTGGTTTTTTATCGAGGCGGAATCTTGCGGTGGGGCAGGGGAGCTGTTTGGTCTCTGGCAACTAGATAGTACCAAACCTGCCAAGACCGTAGATAATATTAAGATGGTTGCTCGTTGCGGCGGGTGAAATCTATCATTCTGCCGGCCATTGTTCTGCCTTGCGTCGACTTGGGGAGTAGGCAGTATCATGGTAACCGTTCATGAGTTAATTTGTTGACCACGAATCACACGAAGAGCACCAGTAGAGATTTTTTCGTGTTTTTCGCGTGTTTCGTGGTTAATTTAACTCGCAATCCTTCAAGTTCGGGAACGGCTAGCCTGTTTGGTTGGTTACTCGTTGGCCACATTGACGTAGACCTTCAGGGCTGAATTGTCTTCGACCAGCAGGCGCATCATCTCTGCATAGTTGTCGAGTCCATCGACGGGGCTGGTGAGAATTCTCTCGAGCACGCCGGGGTACATGACTTCGCCCAGGGCCAGATCCTTGATACCGGATTCGAAGTGGTCACGGTTGGCGTTGACCGAGCCCAGCAAAAGCTTATTGCCCAGCACCCACTCGATGTTAATTCTGTCCGAGGGCACTTCAGTTTTTGCCTTGCCACCCGTGATGCTGGTCCACACCAGGGCCCCGTTGTGTCCCAGGGCCTGCATGGCTTCGAAGGCGAGGCGGCTACTACCGGTGGCATCGATGATCAGATCGGCCTTGCCAACCTTGGCTGTCAGGGCGGCAAGATCGGTCTGGGAGGTGCTGACGTAATTGGCTTCCAGACCGGCCACGATCTCGCTTTTGAGGTGCGGTCCCGGTGCGCGAGCTAGCGTAAAGACTTCCAAGCCATGCAGCTTGAGGACCAGCGTGGAGAGTAGGCCGATTTGTCCTGCCCCGAGCACGAAGGCGCGTTGGGGGCTCCAGACTTTCATGCGCCGCTGGCACTCGTAGGCCTGGCCGATCGCTTTGGCCGCACAGCTCATCGGCTCCATCAGCACGTGCAAGTGCTTGAGTCCCTCGGGGACACGGACGATATAATCCTCGGCATCGACAAATTCCTCAGTCAAATAGCCATGTAGCAAATTGATCCCACGTTCGTAGTAGGTCTCCTCACTGGTCATGTCGTAGGTGCCGATTTGGTCGTATATGGAACCACCTGGACGCCTCACGGTGGCGGTCACGTAATCCCCCGGCTTGACGCGACGCACATTGGGGCCGACTTCTTCGACGCGCCCGAAGCACTCGTGTCCCAGAACCAAGTAGTCGTCGCCTGGCGGAGAGTTACCATATAGTGCGTCGTTGATCTCGCGATCGGTTGCATCGACGCCCACCTTGAGCACTTTCACGCGCACCCCTTTGCCATTGGGGACCGAATTGATGTCGGGGCGTGGGATATCTCGCAAGTGGACGCTGTGGGGCTTACCGGGCGTAACCGCAATCGCTTTCATAGTAGACTTGCTTTCAGCAGGCAATTTAACGTACGTTTCAAACCATAAACTTTATCGCCACTAGCGGTTATCATCGAGGGGTGGGACTTTAGGAAAAGTGGTAGATATTCCGACGAAATGCATTGGCCAGGCGCAAACTTGGAGTATCTTTTCAAGAGTGGGCAACGCCAGTCGCATTTGTCACATTAGACAACGCCACTTTGAGCGTTGGGGTTTTTGCAAATTTGTTGGAGTACAGCCTTTAGACGCATTTGTAGGTCGAACGCTGCAAAAGCGGCTAAAGCCTGGGCTCTTGCGCAAGGTGGTACTGTCGAATTAAGCATTTGACACCATCAAGATTGACAGCCGGAGAGGGGCAATCTCGACGTGACCAAACGGAAGAAACGGACGCAGAAAGGGAATCTCGACTTTCTCACCGACGACGAACTGCTGGATATGCGGATGTGCGATCTGAAGATTTCCATCGCCGGAACCGTCATCGAGGAGCGCATCGAACAACTCTACGACGAGCTGGCTGAGCGTGGAATTCCCTTTCGCCCCCACTGCTGGCTATCCGACGAGTGGTTCTCGCCGGACGGAGTTCCCGGCATCGCCATTCCCTTCTACCTGGCACACCCGCGACTGATGCGTCTGGAACGGAAGCAGATCCTGGATGTCGAAGGGGGCACGCACGAGTGGTTCATGAAGATCCTGCGGCATGAAGCGGGTCATACGATCGACACGGCCTATCGCCTGCGCCGCCGCAAGAGCTACCGCGAAACTTTTGGTCGCGTGTCAGCTCCCTATCCGAACTACTATCGGCCCAAGCCCTATAGCCGCAGTTTCGTGCAGCATTTGGACATGTGGTATGCTCAGTCGCATCCCGTCGAGGACTTTGCCGAATCGTTCGCTGTTTGGTTGCGCCCCCGCTCGCGCTGGCGGACGCAGTACAAAGGTTGGCCGGCACTGAAGAAGCTCGAATACGTCAACGATGTGATGGGCGAGCTCGTCGACCGCAAGCCGCTCGTCACCTCGCGGGCGCACATCGACCCACTGCGGACGGTTCGCAAGACTCTACGCGTACACTACGAAAAGAAGCGCGCGCACTATGGGCTCGAACACCCAAACTTCTACGACCGCGATCTGCGGCGGTTGTTTTCCGATAGCCCGGAACACTCCAAGAACATGACCGCCGCCGCCTTCCTGCGCCGCACCCGCACGGAGTTGCGCAAGAGCGTCTCCAATTGGACGGGCGAGTATCAGTACACGATCGACCAAGTGCTGTCCGAAATGCTCGAACGCTGCCGTGATATGCGGTTGCGATTGTCGCTATCGGAAGAGGAAACCAAACGCGACGTGATGATCCTGCTAACGGTGCAAACCATGAACTTTCTGCATGAAGGAAATCACAAGGTGGCGTTATGAGGCAGCTTCGCGTATTAGCATTGGTCAGTGAAAATCTGGTTCCGCCCGACAGCATGGAGGGGAGTTCCGACAAGGAGATCGACGAGTGGAAGACCGAATATGATGTGATCACCACCCTGCGGGAAATGGGGCACCACGTCGAAGTGCTCGGGCTCAGCGATGACCTGACCCCACTGCGCAATGCGATCGTCCGCACCAAGCCCCACGTGGCCTTCAACCTGCTGGAAGAGTTCCATGGAGTGGTGACCTACGATCATGCCATCGTCAGCTATTTAGAACTGATGCGACAGCCATATACCGGATGCAATCCACGCGGGCTGATGATCTCCAAGGATAAAGCGCTTTCCAAGAAGATCCTGTCTTACCATCGCATCCCCTCGCCGAAGTTCGCCGTGTTTCCGCTAGGTCGCAAGGTGGTTCGCCCCAAGAAGCTCGGCTTTCCGATTTTTGTCAAGTCGGTCATCGACGACGCTTCGCTGGGAATATCACAAGCCTCCGTTGTTCACGACGACAAAGAACTGGCCGAGCGCGTGGCCTTTATTCACGAGCATACCCAAGCCGATGCGCTGGCCGAAGAGTTCATCGAGGGACGCGAGCTGTACGTGGGCGTCGTTGGCAATGATCGCTTGCAAACGTTCCCTGTGTGGGAGTTGCTGTTTACCAAGAGCGATGCACCCATCATCGCTACGCGCAAAGTTAAATGGGATCGCAACTACCAAGAGAAGCTGGGAGTCGAAACCAGCGAAGCCAAGAATCTGTCGCCACAGTTCGAGCGACAGATTGCGCGGATCTGCAAGAAGGTTTACCAGGCGCTCGACATGAGTGGCTTTGCGCGGATGGACTTGCGCCTGCGCGCCGATGGTCGCGTATATGTGTTAGAGGCTAACGCCAACCCCAACCTGGCCTTCGGCGAAGACTTCGCCGAATCGGCCGAAAAAATTGGTATATCGTACGAGGACTTGCTGAGTAAGATCGTCGCACTGGGCATGCGCTATCGCGCCCCATGGAAGCTGTAGGGGTGGTTCTTGGTTCTTGGTTCTTGGTTCTTGGTCGTTGCCCGCGAGTCCCTAACTGCACATCGAATCGAAAAGGCTCGTGGGACTCGTTCGCTACGATGTGCTTTCAGTGGAATGCAATTGTGCGGGGGGACCGCCGAGCTACTTTGAGGGGAGTGCAATTCGGCGGGGGACCGCCGAGCTACTTTGAGTGGAATGCAATTCGGCGGGGGACCGCCGAGCTACTTTGAAGCGGACGGAGCTACGCTTCGGGGATCTTGGTTTCCTGCACGGCAGGCGTGGAGGATTCCTTTTGGGACAAGCCGATGAGGGCGTCGAATTCGTCATCCGACTCATTGGACTGAGCGTACTCGAGGAATTCATCTTCGGCGCGTTTGGAGTCCAAGCCTGCCAGCTCACGACTCACGCGAGCGTTGGCGTGTGCCTTACTTCGCACTTCGCGCAGCTCGCGAAGTTCTTCGCTGGTGCGATCGCTGGAGAGCCCAGTCATCATGTCGGCAATCTGCTTTTCCTCCGAAGCTGAGAGCACATCGGCCACTGCGTCATGCTTTTCTTCCTTGAGTTTTTCCAGGTCGCGCATGAGTCCCTGGATCTGCGTCTTGTGACCACTGACATTGGACACCAGTTGCTTGAGATCTTCGTCGATTTCCGAAGCGCGGTGTTGCTTCTCCGCAAGTGTGCTGGAGAAATCCTTGAAGGCCGATTGGCACTTGAGGTAGTCGGGATCGCTCTTGACCGCGTTGACATCACCGTTGTACTTCTCCACCAAACTCTTGGCCTTAGAGGCCGCACCGGATCGCAGCTTTTCCAGTTTCTCAATGTCCGACGTGACCGTGCGGAGCTTTTCCTTCTTGGACTCCTCCTGCGCAATCATGGCGCTGATGGCGTCTTTGTATTGATTGAGCCGCTTGCGCTTTTCTTCGATGACGCGATCGTAGTTGGCCGAGATGACGCCAGGATTCATGCGTAGCGTCTCGCTGGCCTTATCCACACGAAAAGTGACCAAGTACCACACCGCGCGAAAGTATTTTCCGACAGCTTTGAACATCGATGGGTTCCTTCAGAAATGAATGTTTGAGGAGTGAGCTTGTTCAATCAGTTAGCGGTTGGCCGCTGTCTGAAGACTAGTGACTCGCATGAGTCCCTTTCTGACGAGAGTCTGGCAGCTACCACTACTCGTCCAAATCTTAGCAGAGCCAGCCGCCGTTGTGAACTTGACAGGCTGGTGCTTTGTCAAACTGTGCAGCGAGGATTCTCATACTACTAGCGTCTAAAAGGCAAATCGTCGTTTTCTTGTTTGCTAACGAACTACACTTTCACTTCGGCCTCGATTGCTGCGGGGCGTCCGTAGCGCGCCAGGATGGGATCGATGACTTCCTCGATGAACTCGTCGACCTGCTGCGGGGCGCGGCCGACGAACTCCTTGGGGTCGGCCAGGCTGTCGATGTCGATCTTGGCGTAGATCGCATCGGCCTTGAGCCGGTCTAACAAGTCGTTGTCTGCCGCTTCTTGTTTGACGATCATGCCCGCCGCCACGCTATGTTGGCGAATGTTCTCATGGATCTCCTGGCGATCGGCACCGGCGGCCACGGCGGCCATCATGATCGATTCGGTCGCCATAAACGGTAGCTCCTCCGCCAGGTGCTTGGCTATTTGCTTCTCGTAAACCACCATGCCACTGGCTACGTTCTGCATCAGGATTAGACAAGCGTCGATGGCCAGGAAGGCTTGGGGGATCACCAGCCGACGGTTGGCGCTGTCGTCGAGCGTGCGTTCCATCCACTGCACCGCCGCCGTTTGAGCCGCAGAGGATTGCAAGCTGATTACAAAACGAGCCAGCGAACACATCCGCTCGCTGCGCATCGGATTGCGTTTATACGCCATGGCCGACGAGCCAATCTGCTCCTTCTCGAACGGCTCCTCGATCTCCTTGCGACTGGAGAGCAGTCGCAGATCGGTGGCCGTTTTGTGAATGCTCTGTGCGATGCCCGACAGTGCATCCATGATCTGCGCATCCACCTTGCGTGGGTAAGTCTGCCCAGTAACCGCGTAGCTACCCGAGAAGCCCAATCGCTCGGCGATACGCCTTTCGAGCTGCCGCACTTTGTCGTGATCCCCCTCGAACAACTGGAGAAAGCTGGCTTGCGTACCGGTCGTTCCCTTGGCGCTGCGCGCTAGCAGGCTGTCCAGTCGGTGTTGCACTTCGTGCAGATCCAACACGAGATCGTAGGCCCACAAACAGGCTCGTTTACCGACGGTCGTCGGCTGAGCGGGTTGCAAGTGCGTAAAGGCCAAACAGGGTAGGTCGCGATAGCGCTTGGCGAAGTCGGCCAGCGTGGCAATAACTCCGATCAATCGAGTGCGTAGCATCTCCAAACCGTCGCGGACGAGCAGCAAGTCCCCGTTGTCGGTAACATAGCAACTGGTCGCACCCCAGTGGATGATGCCACGCGCATCGGGACACTGGTCGCCATACGCATGGACATGCGCCATCACGTCATGTCGCAAGCGTCGCTCGTAATCGGCGACCGCTGCCAGGTCGATTTCGGTCTCGAATTGTCGAAGTTGCGACAACTGCGAATCGCTAATCGGCAAGCCGAGTTCTTGTTCGCACTCGGCCAACACGATCCACAGCTTGCGCCACAATCGCGAGCGATGTTCGCTGCTCCACAGTTCGGCCATCTCACGCGACGCATAACGCGAAATCAACGGGTTTTCATACACTTCGGTCATGGTTCTTAGTTCTTGGTTCTTGGTTCTTGGTTCTTGGTTCTTGGTTCTTGGTTCTTGGTTCTTGGTTCTTGGTTCTTGGTGCGAGTCGGTCCGAACTCACCTGTCTGTTAGTTCGCCGAGCAACATCGAACGGCTTTGGATCAATCGCCGCTGTGAATCGTGTTGGTCGGTGAGTTGCAATAGTTTGGTCTGATGCGCTGCGTAAAAGTGAGCCAGCCATTTCCGATCTTTATCGAGTTGATCCCTTTCAACCTGCAATTCAGCATTCCTTTCTTGAAGACCGACCAACTGTAAGTGCTGTCTGTAGCCATTTGCAGCAAGAGCAGCAATGACCAAGAAGCAGAAAAGTGTGGATAGTTTGTATTTCATGATTTGTCATTCCTGATTCGGAACGGGAAAATATATTGTCGCTTCTTGGCTCATTTGACAGGGTATTTGAACACGGAGGCATAGAGTTCACAGAGGGGGCTCGTGGATTTCAGTGAGAAGGGTCTTTCTTTCTGAGTGTCAAACCGAGCACCGAGCACCAAGCACTAAGAACTAAGAACTAAGAACCAAGAACTAAGAACTAAGAACTAAGAACACATGTTTTACATATTCGTTGGGTCGTCTTGGCTGTGAGAGCCGGTGATGTGATCGAGGATGGAGGCGAAGAGGGCTTCGTGCTCAAAGTCGTGTGCATAAATGCGGGCGATGGTGTGACTGATCGGTAGCTTGCGGTAAAGCCCGTGGGTTGTCAAAGGGAGTGTGCGAGCTGAGGACGAATCGTAGTAAAAATTCAAGCCAGCGGTAGCACCGAATGTGTGCGGCCGGTGGATGTGCCTCGCTAAATCGACTTGGAACGGAAGATTCTTTAATTCTGCAGGCAGCTGCTCGCGTACGCACTCGGTCAGGATATGTGGGCTGGAGAAAACGGAACTGCTTTCGGACTGCCCTTCGCCGAAACTCAAATTGCGTTGACAGACCATGCGCCACGGAGTCTGACGAGCCAACCACGATTGCCAGCGCGCACCGACGCGTTGCAATTCGGGATTTTGGCTACGTTGCCAGCGCCGCACATCGGTCAGCAAGGAGAATTCGGTCAGTTCTAGGTATTGGTCCAAATGCAGTGAAGGGTCACCCGGGAAAAGATGCTGGCGACTCTCACGAAACAGTTCGGCCAATTCCAGATCGATGGCGCGCACGGTGCGATGAAAGTAAACGCTGCGAAACAATTCGGCTTTCATCGATAGAAAATGGACGAGTGCCGGCATACCGCGATCGTGGATGGTCAGGCCGCTGGAGGTAAACGAGCTGTAGTGCAGGATCCGCTGTAGGTCAAAGGCCCGCGGATTGAGGCCCGTCATGAAGGCGTCACGCAACACGAAATCCATGTTGTCTACCGTGTAGATGCCGCAAAACAGACTTCGCAACCAATGCATCCAACGCGGCTGCTCGTCGCTGGCGTTGGCGGACTGGGCGGGGCGCTGGATGAGCCAGGCGATGTCGGTAGCCTTCAAACGGGCGCCATCGGGGAAGAGGCCGGCGGGTGAGCGTTCGATCTGTTCGAGCAGGCCAGCAAGCTGTTCGACGATAATTTGCGCGCCGAGCCGCTCGTGGGTTAAGTCGAAGTGGCTGAGGAAATGCGCATCGAAAAAGTGACCGAACGGCCCATGCCCCACGTCATGCAACAAGCCCGCCATACGCATCAAGCCGTCGACGACTGGTAGAGGTGGGACGGATGGGTCGACATCGCGGAGCGAAGGATAGAGATGGGAAACGGCCTGGCTGGCTAGGTGTGTTACCCCCAAAATGTGTTGAAATCGGCTATGCTCAGCCGTAGGGAAAACCCACCAAGCTGTTTGCAATTGGCGGATTTGGCGCATGCGTTGCACCCAAGGGTGATCGATTACTTGTCGTTCGCAGATTTCGCCAAGGGCTTGTCCACGCGGTGCCACGAAGGCGATATAGCCATGAATCGGGTCATGGGACAGATTTTCGCTGAGGTAAGGGTCCATGCGATTATCTTATGGAATTCGCGGAAAGCGCCTATCAGCCAAAGCGGCCCGCCGCTCAATGTGGCCCGACGCTCCGCCGTCGGATTCCGCACTGGCATCGATGACGAAATATTCCACACCGACGAGATCGTTCAAAGCGACAAAAAAGGAGTCTGGGCGATCTGGGTGGGCTCGTCGGAATTCGGAAATATACGGGTTTGGGGAAAATGATGGCGGAAACACCTTTTCTCCGAATTGCTGCTTGGGGTAAGATACCAACCAATCTTTACATCATTAGATCAACTTCGTTCGATCTAAGGGGTGATAAGACATACAGGGATGGTACCGAAACAAGGGAGATTGATCCAATATGATCCGCTCATCATGGCATTTGTTCTTTTCAATAGCCGCATTGCTGTGGCTAGCTTGCCCCTCGGCGGCTCAACAGCGCAAGCAGGCGTACGATCTGTTTCCGGACAGCGCTGCGGCGGTGGTCTGGGTCGCCGACGGAGATCGTCTGGCTCAGCAATGGGAGCGTACCCAGTTGTACTTCCTAGCTAAAGACTCGGCTTTTTCACCTTTCTTTGAGGAGCAGCGTCAAGCGATCGAGCAGCGGTTGATCGATGCGGGTTGGCGACTGAACGTCAAGCCCGACGACTTGGCTAATTTCACCACAGGACAAATCGGTTTGGCTTGGTTGGAGTTGCCCGAATCGACGCGTAAACCTTTCGCGTTGGCTCTCATCGCCGATGTCGATGATGCCAAGGGCCCCAATGCGCAATTGCTGGCCAAAATTGAAGCGGAGCTCGTGGCGCGGAAAGCGACCAAGTCACTGCTAAGCCACCAAGGGGTCGAGATCGCTAAGTTCACGCTCCCCAGACGAGCCGGTGCGCTTCTGCCCGAAGACGGATACTATGCCATTGCCAGCGGTCAATTCCTTTCGACGGACGACGAGAGTTTGATGAAGGACTTGATTTCGCGTATCCAGGGCGAAAACGTTGTAGGCAAAGTGATTGCCCAAGACCCTGACTTTATCGCTGGTCGTCAGAAAGCGGAGATAACGGGTGAAGGACAAGTTGAGTACTTTGTGCGACCGTTGGGAATTGCGCGCGTGCTACGAGCCATCGGCGGCAAACGCTCGAGGAGCAATGCGGACATGTTGGCCGTGCTACAAAATCAAGGCTTCGAAGCGATAAAATGTGTCTGTGGTGAAATAGCGATCGGCTTAGACGATCTAGATTTTTCACATCACGGTTATGTGCTGGCCGAACGACCACTCCCCAAATCGGCCGCCATGCTCGACTTCCCCAATAAGGCATCCCACGAAATTCCAAGCTTCGTGGGTGAGAACATTTCATCGCTACTTGCGACCAACTGGAATGCCAGAGAAGCGTTCTGGAAAGTCGAAGGACTCGTCGACGAATTGGCGGGAACGCCGGGTGTGTTCCATGAAGTGATCGAAGGCATCAAGGTCGATCCCAACGGTCCGCGTATCGACATCGAAAAGGAAGTTCTGCCGCACATCACCAACGACATCTACTCGATTTCCGACAGTAAGCCGGGCGCTGCCGACGTCGATTCTCGCCGCAACTTGATCGCACTCCGTTTAATCAATGCGGCGGCCATGGCCAAAGTACTCGATCGCGCCATGAAAAATGAACCCGATGCCGAGCCGATAGAATATAAGGGGCATTTGATTTGGAAGGTCGTCCATCGCGAGGATGAAGAGGTCACTGACTTGGCAGCAGATTTTGGCGGTGGCTTTGGCGGACCGCCGCCGACCGCTGGGGACCAACCGCAACCCTGGTTGAGCAATTGGGCCATCACGGTATACGGCGACTTTCTGATGTTTGCATCTCATGCCGAGATGATCGAGCAAGCGATCGAACAAGCCCAAACTAGCAACGAATCGCCACTGGCCAGCGAATCCGATTATCGCCGCGTGGCCAAGGCAATCGCGGAGCGGTTTGGCAGCGACGACATTAGCGCCTGGCAAGTGGTGCGTACGAGCATCGCCTATCGTGTCCAGTACGAATTGTTTCGCGAAGGGAAGTTGATGGATTCTCAAAGCATGTTGGCCAGCATCCTCGATCGCTTGTTGCAAAACGAAGATGAGATGCGCGGTAAGGCTCAGGCGCTTGACGGGAAAAAACTTCCACCCTATGACGAAGTAGCCAAATTCTTGCAGCCGATGGGGACGGTCGTCCGCAGCACCGATAGTGGTTGGGATTTTGGTGCGGTAATGCTCTCCGGAAAAGGTGCTCCCACGACACCCGATGCAACTCTTGGGAAACAAGCTAGTCAGGGAACTGCCCGCGTCAGCAACTCGCCAGCTGAGGCCAAACGCTAACCTAGGCCGCTTCAGCCCAGATGCGACTACCGGCGCAAGCAGCTCCCCTGGTTCCGCAAAAGCAAGATGCCGAGACGAAGGGGGCCGGGAACGGCCTAAGTTACCGCAATTGATTTATTCGAGTGGCCATTTTTTTCAACTGCCCATCCACAGGAGTTTCCGTCCGTGGCCAGTGTCCTCACCTATCACCAGCCCACCAGTTCGCAACCCATGATCTCGCAATTGAACATCCGAGTCTACAACACGCTGACTCGCCAGAAAGAGCCTTTCCAAACCATCGAGCCTGGCAAGGTGGGGATGTATCTCTGCGGGCCAACGGTCTACGCCGAAGCCCACATCGGACACATGGTCGGTCCGGTCATCTTTGACACCATCAAACGCTACTTGGTCTACTGTGGTTTTGAAGTGACGTGGGTCGTCAACATCACCGATGTCGACGACAAGCTCATCGCCTCATCGCGCAAGCGCGGCATCTCGATGGCGCAGGTGGCCACGGAGATGACGATGGACTATCTGGCAAATCTGCAAGCCCTCGGTGTAACTCAGATCGATTATCTGCCGCGCGCTACCGACAACATGGATGAGATCGTACGTTTCATCGAGGAGCTGATTGCAGGCGGCTTCGCATACGCAAACGACGGCGATGTGTTCTTCGATGTGACGCGCGACGCCGAGTATGGCAAGCTGAGCAATCGGACCGCAGACAGTCAGCAGGGCGAGGGGGGAGGAGCGGCAGCCAAGAAGCGTTCCTCCGGTGACTTCGCGCTGTGGAAGTCGGCCAAGCCGGATGAACCGAGTTGGCCCAGCCCATGGGGTGACGGCCGGCCCGGCTGGCACATCGAGTGTTCGGCCATGAGTCGCCGGATTTTGGGCAAGACGTTTGATATCCACGGTGGTGGACTCGACTTGGTCTTTCCGCATCATGAAAACGAATTAGCACAAAGCCGCTGTTGCCACGGACAACCGATGGTCCGTTACTGGATGCACAACGGATTGATGCGGGCTGGTGCGGCGGGCAAAGTTGGAGGAAAGAGCGACCGCGACTCGGCCGCGACCGATTCCACGACTGATTCCGCTACCGAGGCCGATGCGGCGGGCAAGATCAGCCGAAGTAAGGGAGCTGGTGGTCTACATAAATTGATCGAGCAACAGACTGGGGAACGCATTCGATTTTTCTTGCTCCGTTCGCAGTATCGCAGCACGATTTTGTTTGGCGATGAAGGGCTGGAAGAAGCGGGGCAATCACTCAACGCCTTTTATCGTTTGATTGGTCGCTTCGAACGCCTTTCGGGGCAAGCCTTCTATCCTCGCGTCAATGCGGCGGGTGAAGTCGAAGAGCTGGCCTACGCCAAAACTCGCAGCGACGGGCATGCGCTGCTGGCGGGTGTGAGCGACGGCCTGTTGGAAGAACTCTCCAAACTGCGTGCGTCGTATCTCGAAAAGATGGACGATGACTTCAACACAGGTGGCGCAGTGAGCGATCTGTTTGAAATGTCGCGCGCCATCAATCGCTTCATCGACCAACAGCATCTGGAAGACACCAAACGCCGCACTCCTGCAGGGCTGGCAACTCTGAGCATTGCTATGAGTGTGCTCCGCGAGCTGGGGGCGATCATGGGACTGTTCTTGAAGGCACCCAAGAAGACCGGGGACGATGGGGCCAGCCAGACCGTAGACGGACTGATGAAGTTGCTTATCGAGCTGCGTGCCAAAGCTCGAGCCAGCAAGGACTTTGCCACCTCGGACGCCATTCGCGATGGACTCGCCGCCGTGGGTATTACCTTGCAGGATCTAAAAGAGGGCACCACTTGGGAAAAGGCTTAGATGTAACCGTTCACGTGTTAGTTCGTTTGTTGACCACGAAAAACACGAAGAACACGAAAGGCTGGCTCTGTTCTACTTCAATTGTTTAGTGCATACCGCGTTTTTAGCTTCAGAATCATTTAGTGGACGTTTCGTTCATATTGCTCTTTGTAGATCTCGAATATCGCTCCCATGATTCTGAAACTTTCATCGTTGAACAATTTCAGCATTGTTCATTGCCTGGACGCTGGAATACCAAGAACACCAGCAGAGGTTTTTTTCGTGTCCTTCGTGTCCTTCGTGGTCAATATAACACTCAATCCTCCAAGTTCGTGAACGGTTGCGTTTAAATGAATCAGCCACAAACCATTTTAGGCATTGACCCAGCGCTGGGGACGACAGGCTATGGGCTGATTCGCTGTGCCGGGAACGTGATCGAATTGGTCGATGCTGGGATCATTCGCTGTCGCCGCGATCGACCGCTCGAAGATCGCTTGGGCGAACTGTTCGATGGCTTGTGCGAAATCCTGGAGGAGCTCAAGCCCGATCATTTTGCCATCGAGCAGCTCTATTCGCACTACGACCGCCCGACCACCGCAATCCTGATGGGACACGCACGCGGCGTCATTCTTCTAGCTGCGCAACGAGCGGGCGTCGTCGTACATTCCTATCCAGCCACACATGTCAAGAAGACGCTCACCGGCAACGGGCGTGCTCCCAAAAGTCAGATGCAGTTCGCCGTCAAGCAGCAATTGGCTCTTACTGCGATTCCTGAACCAGCCGATGTGGCCGACGCGCTGGCCATTGCACTGACACATCACAGCACGCTGCGCACGCCAGAGAGTCTGCTCAGCCAATTCGCCCAAGCCACTCTTACTCAGCTCAAACTATAGCAATGATTACCAAAATCTCTGGCAAGCTCGTAGCCCTCGATGACGACGCAGCCACGCTCTCCATCCCGCCGATGGAGTATGAAGTGTTGATTGCTGAATTCACGCGTCGACATTTGCAATCTCAACTGAAGAAAGAGGTCGTGCTGCATACGATTCATTACATGGATGGCAACGTCACCAGTGGTGGGCGTTTGACACCGCGTTTGGTCGGTTTTCTGTCGACGGCCGAGCGAGACTTTTTCGAACTGTTTTGTTCGGTTGATGGAGTCGGTGTAAAAAAAGCTTTGCGCGCGATGACGCAGCCTGTTCAAGACACGGCCATTATGATCGAACAACAAGACGCCAAGGGGCTGTCGGGGTTGCCGGGCGTCGGGCCAGCCACAGCCGAGCGAATCATTGCGAAGCTGAGGCGCAAAATGCCCAAATTTGCCCTGCTCGTCCGCCGTGAAACGCCGTCGGGTGAAAAGATCAAGGATGGTGTCGTCGAGGATACTTATCAAGCCCTACTAGCGTTGGGACACAATGAAAGCGACGCGCGGCAGTTGATTGAACAGGCCCTTGCCAGCGGCGATAAATTCAAAGACGTTGAAGCCATGATCCAAGGTATCTACAAAAAGAAATTTGGCAGCTAGTGCTTCAACCATATTTAAATTGAGGGTAGTGGACGAGGTTACGAGTCCCTTTAAATCATTAACCGTTTGGGACTCGTAACCTCGTCCACTACCTACCCGGCCGGTGACGAAATCAACATCGCCAGTAGCCCTCCGGCAATCAAGTCGGCTGTCGTACCAGGATTCAATCGATGTCCGTCGGAGCGCAAGTACATATCGAGTCCTTGCACGCAGGGCTGATGAGCTAGTGGTGCAGGATTTTGCAAGCATTCTTGCGCTATTCTCTGTGCTCGTTGCTGTACTTCCCTAGCAACGTTCAAGCCAGCTTTACGCACGATCAAGCCGTCGGCTTCATAAGCCAGCCAACGCAACTGTACGCGGCACACCGCTTCGAGCGGTTGACCAGTAACCCCCAATTCCTGTCGCAACCAAGGTACGATCCGCGTAAAGATGTCCTCGTAGTTGTTGACGTACTGCCGCGCGACGGCATCGACGTCCGCAGCCTCGGCCATCGCAGCGAGTAGGTCATCTGGAGCTGGGCCAGCAACATCGGCTTGTTCACGTGTTCCCAGACCACCGGGCGCAGCAATGCAAATCGCCGAATAGACGTTTCGGCAATCGTCGGAGGTGAGTTGCTCCAGCACGTTTTCCAGACTAGCTCTCAAACTATTGCAAGCCAATGGCGCGGAACTGGCTTCGTGGCGGTTCGCAATCCTGACCGCGTGCGCCTTGGCCAGCGGTGCGAATAGCAACAGCGTTCCGAGATTCGTATTGCGACCGACCATTGAGCGAGTTGCACGCACGGCGTCGAGTACGAGGTTGCCAACGGATCGTGTTTGGGCTCGGTCGAAGATCGGGCTGATGGCTAGTGCGCTGGCGAGAAAATGACTGTGGTGCATGTCGCTGAAGCTGGCACCCGGATGCACATTGCCAAGCTTTGCGGCCGAAACCTCCAGCAGACAAGCCAGCTCGACCGCCTGGCCAATCGTCCACGCGCGGTCGAAAGGGAAGGGGAGTGGAGCGGCGGAAACAGATCGATTGGACATGCCTGCATACAATTCTAGGGTCGTGGGGGAGAGGCAAGAAGTCTGTTTGATTCGTTTGATGGTAGAAACTCGTAGCCTCGTCCATGTCTGCCTGCCACGGCAAGCGTGTTCAACGAGCAAACGTTTGGTGCAATTCGGCAATAACTTCATCTGCCGCTTCTTCCATCACATAATGTCCGACGTCAGCCAGTCGCGTGATTTGCGCTTGAGGGAAGATCTGTTCGAATCGTGTGAGACATTCGGGGCGAAAGCACCAGTCTTTCATGCCCCACACGATTCGAACGGGGCGGTCGGCAAAAATGGCTAGTCCCTCTTCGATGTTCGCCAGCGTTTGCCAAGTTGCTTGGCTCTTGCGGCGCGGGATGTCTTGTACAAAGCGCGCAATCGCCACTCGAGAGTCCCAGTTGTGATATGGGGCCAAGAGACCGGCCGCTACGGCGGGATCGAGCTGTGGGAGCCGGTTGAGCGTCATTTTGAGTGCGGCTCGCGCGAACAAATTCAGGCCGCGTACTCCCCACTCACCGACCCACGGCAAGCGGCATGCTGCGATGCGCCACGGGACATACGGTGGCGGAAAGGCAGCCGTGTTGAGTATCACAAACTGCTCGATTCGCGTGGGGACCTTCAAGGCGGCACCCAGTCCAATCGCGCCACCCCAATCGTGAACCAGCAACGTAATTCGGCGCAAATCGAGCTGTTCAATCAAACGGGCCAGATTGCCCACGTGTTGTTCGAGTGTGTAGTTGTAGTCCTGCGGTTTATCGCTCAATCCACAACCGATATGGTCGACGGCTACCACGCGTGCTTGTTCGCGGAGCTCGTTCAGAATGCGTCGGTAGGTGAAGGACCAAGTTGGATTGCCATGGACGCACAGAATGGTTCGTTGGGGCTCGCTCTGGCCAGCGTCACCGGCAACTGGTGTACTCTCACCTTGTTCCACGTAGTGCATGCGTACTTTTTCCGCCGAGGTCTCTGATTTGGGGATCTCGATGAATCTGGATTCGAAGGGATAAAGGGCTTTCCAGTCGGACATGCGCGGTGGGTTTCTTGCTGGATTAATAGGCGGCGAGGGCTTCGCCAGAATTCCGTTCAAAAAGTAGCAGGCACAGACTCTTGTGCCGTCTGGCATTGCATGGACAGAGTGATTCGGGAGGGCTACACGACACGAAGTGAGCTGCTGCTTTGGAAATGGTTCGGCAGTGGGCTTAACTCGTATCCTCGCTATGGCCGATCGCTGGCGGGCGAGTTCAGAAGGAGTATACCCGCCTTTGAAACGGCTGTCGCCATACACGCGAGTCATTATGGCGACCAATTCGATTCGCCTTCGTACATGGGACTGTCCGTGTATACTGAAAATCTTGTGGATGCATCTTCCCCCCAATTCGCACGCATCAAAAGCTTGTACCGGCCGAGCGATCCACGGCTAACTGACTGAACTCGTGAACGGTTATTCAAAGTTGACATTGAGACTGACTGTGGCTCATCTATCTACCCTGTTTTCCTCCACCGCGTGCCTGCTACTCGTCTGCTGTCTGCCGAATACTTCGGCCATAGCTCAATCGCGAGGCTCGATTGAGCTCGATTTTCGCGATAAAGAATCGGACCAATCTCTCGATTGCCGAGTCAAGATTCTTGCCGCGGATGGCAAGCCGCAGCGCGTGCGCGGGATGCTCTATCAACAGGGCTGGACACTGTGGGAAGTGGCCGATCGCTACAGTGGGCGAGTGGGGGACTACACCTACCAAGCCTTTCATGGTCCGCAATATGCAGCCGCCTCTGGAGGTTTTACGCTCGATCGCAAGTCGTCGGCAAAAGAAGTCGTTCCCCTGCCGCGCCACGCCGACTTGGCGCTCGAAGGCTGGCGGGGAGGCGACCTACTGAGCTACGTCGACTCGGACGAAACACTGCGCTGGCTATCTGCCGAGGATCTGTTGATGGCAGCCGTTGTGAGTGAAACGGCCACCGTTGGCGCCGATGCACCCAAGGTCCTGACAAGCAGCAACGCTCGCACCGCTTCCGATATCGAGTCGTCGTGGTGGGTCGAAGCAAATAGCTACTACGACGTTCGTCCCGGCAGCGGTTTGATCCTACATCATTGGTTGCCACCAGCGATCGTGCCCGCCAACGTACCGTCGAGCCGTCTGCTCGACATGGCGAAAACGGCGTTGCTGGCTACCGACGAGTTGCCCGTACACGCTGAGATCGGCCGCCTGTGGGAACGCGATGTGCCAATCTGGTTGGCCTCTGGGCATATCGATTCGATACAATTGCTGGGTAGCCATCTGACTTACGATGGCCAACGGCAGACGCCGGTCGAACCGCTCGTCGATCCCGACCCCGGACGTTTTCGCGGACCCCATGCTGGCGGTCGCTTGGTCGAGTATCTCTATTGGCAAGTGCTTGAGTGCGGTCTGCGCATTGCTCCGACTGCCGGTAGTGGCTTCGGTAGGAATGGTTCGCCTTTGGGCTATAACCGCGTCTATGCCTACTCGCCGAATCCGTCGCGGGCGGCATGGTGGCAAGCGGTTCGCGATGGCCAGGCGTTTGTTACCAGCGGTCCCTTGCTTCGAGCGACTGTCAATGGCGAGTTACCCGGCAAAGTCTTCGCCGCACCGGCGGGCTCGTCGATCGAATTGGACATCGCGCTGACCTTAACGGTAGCCGATCCAGTCGAGTACTTGGAGGTAGTCTACAACGGGGGAACCCTCTATCGAGCGCGATTGGACGAGTACGCGCGACAAGCTGGCAAGATACCGCCGCAAACGGTTCGCGAAAGTGGTTGGTTGTTGATTCGTGTGGTGACCGAGCGCGACCAAACCTATCGCATCGCGTCGACCGCTCCGTACTATATTGAAATCGGCGGGCGGCCCAGGATTAGTGCCCGAGCGGTGGCTTTTTTTCAATCATGGTTGGAGAAATCTGCTGCGCAGATCAACCAGCAAGGGGAGCCTCTCAGGCAGGCTGCGGGGCAGTATTTGGCCACTGCGCGCTCATTCTGGAGCGACCGAGCGGAAGGGGCGACAGCCGAGTAGATCCCAGTCAGTTTGTCTTTGGTGAAGTAGTTTTGCAGCTAGATTCGCCAGGCTACACTTAGCGTGACCCCCGCGAGCATGTCTCGCTGGTGAAGTAGTTTTCAAGGTAGACGACCCCCGCGAGCTTGTCTCGCTGGTGAAGTAGTTTTCAAAGTAGACCGCGCTTCGCCCGCTTCGTATTTTCCGACCGCATCGCCGCCGCAGGCGGCGATGCGGTCGGAAAATAATCGTGATGGGGCACGAGCCGATCTAGTTGCAAAACTTCGCTTCCTGCCAGACAAGCTGGCGGGGGAGCGGAAAAGCAAGAGTCGCGCAAGGCTGGCGGGGGAGCGGAAAAGCAAGAGTCGCGCAAGGCGGGCGGGGGAGCGGAAAAGCAAGAGTCGCGCAAGGCTGGCGGGGGAGCGGTGATGTAAGATGCATTCGAGTCGCCTGGTGGCCCTGATCTGGCACGCCGCTTGCTGCTAGATTGGATAGTTCGACGACTGCCAGCTTGCCACGCCTCTACTTAAGCTTCCTGAGGCGATATACTGACCTTTTCAAGCTTTGTTTTAATTGACAACCACCCTCGTGATCCCATGGATACTATGGCGCAGGACTACTACCAGACGCTGGGACTCGGTAAAACAGCCTCAGCCGACGAAATTCAAAAGGCCTACCGTAAGCTAGCGCGCCAGCACCATCCCGATTTAAATCCAGACGACAAGGCTGCACAGCAGAAATTCAAAGACATACAGCTCGCTTACGATACGCTTAGCGATGCTGAAAAGCGCAAGATGTACGACCAGTTCGGTCCTGATTACGAACGGGCTGGTGGGAGCCCGTTTTCAGGTCGAGGCGGAGGTCGAGGCGGTTTTGAGGATGCTTTCGGCGGTGGTGGGCCAGGCGGATTTCAGTTCGACGGAGATCTGGGAGATTTGTTTCGGCAGTTTACAGGCGGCGGGGGAGCTGGTGCAGCAGGCAGAGGCGGGCGCGGGCGCCATCAGCCACCTGCCAAGGGACGCGATTTGACTACCGAGCATACGATCCCATTCAATACTGCCATCCTCGGCGGCGAGGCCTCGATTCCAGTTCGCCGCGATGGCAAAACGGAGTCTTTACAAGTCAAAATACCGGCTGGGGTTGAGACGGGAAAGAAAATACGCTTGCGTGGTCAAGGGGAGGCGGTTGCGGGCGCTTCCCAAGGGGATTTGATCGTTACCCTGAATGTCGCCAGCCATCCCTTCTTCAAGCGTGCAGGCAAGAATCTCGAATTGCGTTTGCCGATAACCATTGGCGAAGCCGTGCTTGGAGCAACGCTCGACGTTCCGACCCCCGGCGGAACGGTCGCATTGAAAATTCCCGCTGGAAGCAGTAGCGGCAGACGCTTGCGCGTCAAAGGGCAGGGGGTCCGCCAAGCAAACGCGGAATCGGGAGACCTTTTTGTCGAATTGCAAATCAAACTCCCCGACGGACTTTCTCCGCCCCCGGAAAAACTATCGGACGAGGCACAGCAAGCGATTAAGCACTTCGAGTCGCTATACTCGGGCAATGAACGCGGAAAGATTATCTGGTAGCCACCGTGACCGCTCCGCTCAACCCCGAATCCCAAACACATTCTGCGCCACAATTCGTCACACACTCCGCGCGTTTTCCTGCCGCATCACGACTCAAACGCCAAGCCGACTTTGCTGCCGTATTTGAAAGGGGCACGGTAGCCACCGATAGTGTTTTGGTTATCCATGCCATTCGTAGTCCGCTAGCTGACCGCAAACTTGGGTTGAGCATTTCGAAAAAAGTTGGCAATTCGCCGCAACGCAACCGTTGGAAGCGACTCATTCGCGAAGCCTTTCGCAAGAACTCTGGTCAGCTTCCACAATACTTGTGGCTGGTTGTGAGACCGCGTCGCGGTGCGGTGCCTGAATTTCACGCCATCGAAGCCTCGTTGCTTCGCTTGGTGCGACAATTGGACCGCAAGTTATAGCAGCTCTATGAGCTTGTCGGCGCATTGCATTTCTGCTCCCCTACCGATTTGCCTGCCTCTTGCGTGACCGCTCCTCTGCCAGTTTACCCGCTTCTTGCATTTCGGCTCCCCTGCCAGTTTATCTGCCTCCCGTGTTACCGCTCCCCTGCCAGTTTATCTGGCAGGAAGCCCAGTTTTGCAGCTAGATCGGCTCGCGCCCCCCCCTTTTTTCCCACCGCATCGCCGGCCCAGCGGCGATGCGGTGGGAAAAAAATGACTGAGCAAATCGCCGGCTAGCTTGAAAACTTCTTCACCGGCGAGGCAAGCTCGCAGGGGTCGGCTAGGTTGAAAACTGCTTCACCGGCGAGGCAAGCTCGCAGGGGTCGGCTAGGTTGAAAACTGGTTCACCGGCGAGGCAAGCTCGCAGGGGTCGCTAGGTTGAAAACTGGTTCACCGGCGAGGCAAGCTCGCAGGGGTCGCTAGGTTGAAAACTGCTTCACCGGCGAGGCAAGCTCGCAGGGGCTACTTCCAGCTATACTCGAAAGGGTTTTTGATCGATGGACAACTGGATGAATTCGAGCAGCTCATCGCCGCCACCCGGAAAAATCAACTCACCAAGCCGATGTGCTTCATTGCGATCGATAAGGTCTGAGTCGGGAAGCACAATTCTCCGAAAGTCAATGGCATCTTGTTGCTTACGGACCCATTCGCGATAGGGTGACACGATAGCCGAGTACTTGGCCGCAAGCGCGGCTTCGCGCGTCGGCAGGCGGTGCCCAGTGGCGGGATCGATCCACACGCAGTCGCTCAGGATATTCAACTGGCACTCGTCGTTGGGGAGCATGATGTCAATCACAACTTGCGGTGCTTGTCCAGCATGTGTTTCGCCCGGATCGACAAAACGAACGACGATGGGGCTGTCACGAATTTCCAGCGTGGGCCAGCGCTTCGCGATGGCCTCGACGGCGGCATCGCGCTGCTCGCGGGCTACCATCACATCGACATCTTGTGTGGCGCGCGGCTGCGATAGATAACCAACGTAGCCATACAGGCCCATCAATACCCAATTGGTAACACCACCGGCCACGATGGTCTCGATTACTTGCTGTGGAGTAATCTTCATCGACAGGGGCCTCCATGTTTCGCGAAAGTTGAGCGTGATATGGTTGGCGATCTCAAGGCCCATTGCATGACCGACTGGTTGGGTAGGCAGACCGTGGTCGTAGCTGGCATCGACGGACGAGCCAGGCCGGAAGCGCTCGAGGGCTTCGCGAATGCGTTGGTCACGATCGCCGATCATGGGGGGGGGAACTTTCAAGAACTGACTTTTCAAGGTTGCCGGGCTAACATAGGATTGTACTTTATTTCTACCGCTACATTCATTCACGCGACACTCATTCACCTTCTGCGAGTTCTCACCTTGATCAGTCTGTTTGACCTTCTCAAGATTGGCGTTGGCCCGAGTAGCTCGCACACGGTGGGCCCCATGCTGGCTGCACTTCGCTTTGTCGAGCATTTGGAACAAGTTCTGGCACCGCCTGGGCTTTCCGCAGGACAAGTGTCGCGACTACAGGTAGAGTTGTTTGGTTCGCTGGCGCTGACCGGCTTGGGGCATCGCACCGATCGAGCGGTTATTGCAGGCTTGAGTGGCCAGCATCCGCGCACCGTCGATCCAGATTCGATCGATCCTCTATTCGAGCAAGTCAAGCAGTCGGGGGAAATGAAGTGGTTGGGAACGCAATTGGTACCGTTCGACTTGCCCAAGGACCTGTTGTTCCATCGAAGTACTTTTCTGCCGCAGCATCCCAATGGCTTGCGTTGTTCGGCCTTCGACTCGGATGGCAATGTAGTGTTGTCCAAGGAGTACTTCTCCGTTGGAGGTGGCTTTGTTGTTGAAGCCGACGAATTGAATGCGAATGCTACGCTGGTGACCCCTGTGGACGACGTTCCTCTGCCGTTTGCTTCGGCCGAAGAGTTGCTGGCGATTTGCGAACGCGAGCAGTTCACGATCGCCGAAGTCATCCAGTGCAATGAATTGTGTTACCGTAGCGAAGCGGAGATCGCTCGAGGACTTGACGAAATATGGTCTGTCATGTGTGCCTGCATTGAAGCTGGTTGCCGCAGCGACGGTATCTTACCTGGCGGTTTAGGAATTCGCCGTCGCGCGCCGGCGATCTATCGCAAGCTCACAGCCGAACAGGACGTCTGTGAGCGCGAAGAAACGATTGGTAGCGATCCACTGCGCCGTTTGGATTGGGTCAATCTGTTTGCCTTGGCCGTCAACGAACAGAACGCCGCCGGAGGTCGCGTAGTAACCGCGCCTACTAATGGAGCTGCGGGAGTGACACCCGCAGTGTGCGCGTACTACGAACGCTTTTTCCCTGGTGCATCTCGCCAGGGCGTACACAAATTCCTAAAGACAGCTTCAGCGGTCGGCATGCTCTACAAGCGTAATGCTTCACTGTCTGCGGCCGAGATGGGCTGCCAGGGAGAAGTGGGAGTGGCTTGTTCTATGGCCGCTGCCGGCTTAGCTGCGGTCATGGGTGGTACGCCACAGCAGATTGAAAATGCAGCCGAGATTGGTATGGAGCACAATTTGGGGCTGACCTGCGACCCAGTGGCGGGGCTGGTACAAGTTCCCTGTATTGAGCGGAATACGATGGGGGCGGTAAAAGCCATCAACGCTGCGCGCCTTGCGGTTCTGTATGGGGATGGTAAGCATCGCGTGTCGCTCGATAAAGTCATCGAAACCATGCGTCAAACGGGGCTCGACATGCAGAGCAAGTACAAAGAGACCAGCCTCGGTGGCTTAGCCGTCAACGTCACCGTCTGTTGAACCCAAAGCAACAGGCTCATCTGTGTGCCGTTCGTCAAAGTTCGCAAGCCAATTGTGGCATTAATGCGTGAGATCGGGCACAAAATGTTGTGGTGCGCCCGCTGGGCGGCGCATGGCACCGGCGACAATCGTGATACCCAGCGTTGCTGTATGAATCAGCCAGCATCCATCGTTGGTAGCCATCGTGCGCACCGTAATAAATGCGATCAACAGTAAAGTGCCGAAGTAGAGCAATTGCGTTGTGATGCATTCGCGGTCGTCACGCTGCAAGTACAACGCCGCGATGGCCCACAGTGCCATCACGGGTACCATGAAGCTCGAACAGCCGACGACTGTCTCAATGACTGGTTCCATCCTTGGTTCCTATGTCGTGTGATGAGAGTTTGGATTAGTTTCACGCTGATGCAATTCATACCAAACCCATCCCGTAAAGCGACACGTCAAACTTGAGCCAATCTCGCAAAAAATTCAAAGTTGCAACTTTTCGTATTGAACGCCACCATTGAAATATACTCAATCGTTCTGCCTTAATGTGGCTCGACGCTCCGCGTCGTGAGATTCCACCACCATTCCACCACCATTCCTGATTCAAGTCAGGATGATAGCCGGCAGGATGAATTGTTCTCTCTACCTCAACACTGCGGCACTGCGGCACCGTGATGCACCGTGATGCACCGTGATGCACTGCGATGCACTGGATGCGATGCGAAGACGAAAAAAGGGGGCGAGCCGCGTGGGCTCGACCCCTTAGTGTTGTTGATCGAGTTGTCGTTCGCCTACTAGCTGCGTCAGGCGATCGCAGGGAACTATAGCCGCGACTACTTCACGAGATCTTCAATGACACTGTCGAGTTCGGTCCAGTGGACGCCGGTCTTGACGACCTTGCCCGTCTTGTCGACGACGACGTTGAATGGGAGCGTTAGAATGCCGTAGCCGACAGCCAAATTGCTTTCCAATCCACCTTCATCGTGCAATTGAATCCAGTCGTAGCGGTTTTCGCGAATATAGTTCTTGGCCGTGTCGGCTTGGTTGTCGAAGTTGATACCGACGACTTGGAATTTGGTCTTGGCATACTTGGATTTCAATTCGTTGAGCGCCCGCATTTCGGCTTTGCAACCTTCGCACCAACTGGCCCAGCAGTGATACACGACTGGTCCACCCAAGTAGGCTTCCGACGAGAATTTGCGACCGTCAAGTGTCGGACTCAGCAGTCCGAACTTCTGTCCGACGAGGTCCAGACGTTCCAAGGCACCACTGGCTTTCTTGCCGGCGTTGGTGTCGCCAAAATTATTGGAAGCTTTGGTATACCACTGTTTGGCAATTTTCTCTTCGCCGGAAAACTCGGCGGAAAGCGCGATTTGGATCATCGCTTCGGCCGCGTCGGGGCTGTTGGGGTAGGTTCCCACGAACTTTTGTAGATCCTCTAGGTAGACTTTCTGTAACTGCTCGAACTCCGCGTTGGGATCTTGCATCTTTTGATTGTGTTCGGCGGTCAACGAGCGAAAGATCACGTACGCGATGTCGTCGTTGGTCGGGTTCACGGTCGATAGTTTGCTAGCGAAATCGTTTAGTCGCTCGGCGCCATCGGGATAGTCACCGGTTTGAGAAGCCGCGCTGACGGTATCTGCGAATTGCTTGATCCATGTGGTCCGTTCTTCGGGGGTATCGGCCGAGGAGACGAGTTTTTCGAGCACATCGGCCCGCATGGCTTGCAGCATCGCTGTGTTACCACCAGCTTGCAATTTCGCATCGATGTCTTGCAGATCAGTCACCAACTTCTGCATCGTTTTGCTAATACCGCCAACGGCTTCACTCGAGCCTGCTCCCAAGCCACCGCGCGGTGTAAACGAAGCGGGGAAGAAAATGCTTGCGTCGGAGACCACTGCCCCTTCGCTGACGGCGCGGGGAAGATCGACCAATCGCCATGCTCCGCCGACTTGGATCATCGTGCCGACAAGCAATTGTTTGGTGTTGCCGGCGTCCTCCAATAGGGCAACTACGTTTTCGTAGACGACGACATCCTTTTCCGAGCCATCGGTACCGGCAGGCACGATGCCTGGTTTGTCGGCTCCGAAATTGGTCCACTTGCTCTTGCTGCTGACGACGTTCTGTCCGCTGGCCCAATCGCTAAACTGCTTGGCAGCGTCCACTACATGTTGTCGCAGCGCGGCCGCCTTGTCTTTTCCCAAGCCTAGTTGGCCAATTTCTTCGTCGCTGATCAGCAGCCGTTGGAATTGGTTGATGTCTTTGGTCGCCGCAGCCCGCACCACTTCGGCGGTCACCTCTTCGGCCGAAATTAGTTTCCAACTATCGATGGTGCCATCTTCGTTTTTATCGATACCCCAACGCATCCCTTCCGTGCTCAGCCAACGGTATTCGTCTGCCGTGCCATTGAAATTCGTATCCGATTCGCGATAGACTTCCACTCCCGCATTGTAGTAGCACCAGCGATCGAGTCGATTGTCCGCGTTGGTGTCCGCGAACCAGCGCAACGGTTGCCCACTGGCACCGGTGACCCAAAAGCCTTTGCCATCGGGGCGAGCCGTTTCGTCTATCTCGCATTCGGAAATCGCTGCGGCTGGAACCAGTTCATAATTCACGTCGGCTTGCCGCGGCTTGTACGACAGGGCCTTAGTCAGCTTTTCGGTCTGGTCTGCAGCCACAGCCACTTGGGCTAGGGCTAGCGGCAGGAAAGCGCTGGCTAAGACGATCGGGCGAACTAGGCGAGACCGCCATCCACGGTCGCTGGCACTTTTTCGCGGCTCTAGAGCGGAACGGAGGTTCGAAGGGGGCGAAGTTTGTTTCGAAGAATCGCGAGTCTGGCAGTACATCCCGACTTGGTCCTTGTGCTTGAGGTCAAAAATCGTAAGTTTCCATACCAACGACGGCACCTGGAAATAGCTGCTATTTCATGCGGCTTTTGCTGTTGTACCAATTCGCTCCCGCTACGGGAATCGAGGTTTTCGATATTCTACCCCCAATCCCGATCTTCATGCTAGCAACCACCACTTCACCAATACAGTTTGCCCACGAATCACGCCAATGAGCGCGAACAAATGCAGAGCTCATAGGATATTTGTCGGGCCAGTCCGGCTTGTTCCTAAGTGGTTAGAGTTAATCGACTATTGCTATGACGTAAGTTGACTAGGAAGGGTAGGCTAAACGGTAGTCGGCAGAATGATTTAGAATGTCTCGCTTATGCCGCGCGGGGAGAAGCGTCAAACCGGAAGCGAATTAACCTTGAGATTTTGCATTTTGCATTTTGCAATTGTCATTTTTCAATCCTAGGGCGCTCGCCGCCTCTGAAGGTGAGATTTCGAGTAGCCCCTCCCTCTTAGAGCACCTGCTTTCCTAAGTCTGCCCCTAGCCCCAAGCCCCAAGAACCGCTTTTTGGTATTTCCCCACATTTCATTCGCGCCAATTCGCGTGATTCGTGGGCAAAGTCCCTTTAGCGGGTTCGAAAGCGTTTGTCGGTGTATACGAGTCGTTCCCAGTCGAGTTTCGGGTAGCTGCCGAAGTTGACGAGCAAGCCCAGGCGGAATCCGGTTGCATGCAAATAGTTGAGGACTTGGGCGCGGTGTTCGTCGGTCAGTTGTCCAACCGCTTTGAGCTCTACAATGATATTCTCGTAGCAGATGAAATCGGGAATGAACTTGCGTTTCAGTTCTTTGCCTCGATGGAATAACCGCAACGCTTGCCGAGGCACTGAGGGGAGACGCTGGTAGTCGAACTCGATTACCATGCACTCTTGATAAACCGATTCCAGGAAGCCACAGCCTTTGTCGTTGTAGACCTCAAAGCAAGCTCCCACAATCTTGTAACACTCCTCTCGGTAGACCAGATCTGTCATCGTACACCCCTTTAAAATCGAATGGTTTTTGCCCGCGAATCACGCGAATCAGCGCGAATGGGATTTCTAGCAATAAGGACGTAGCTTGCGTGTTTTTCTTACAACCAATTTATGGATTGCATTGCTTTTCCCGAAAATAGTTCAAAAATTTGCTGGCTCCCAGGGCGGTGAGTGCTCCGTCATCGATAGGAAGCAACTTTTCCCACAGCGCACCTTCCCGTTGCCTTCCGAAATAAGGAGTGCTCCCGCCCGCCGTGCATAAGCTGCCCGATGAGTAGTGGTGCGTAATTGAGTCGGAGTGAAAGTGCGACAGAAGATTACAAGGGTGCAATGCGCAGGTCGCGACAGGTCTCCCCACTACGCTCTAAAACCAAGAACCAAGAACCAAGAACTTCATACGAATATGTTGTTGACTTGTAGCCAGTGCCTGGCGGGTTCATTCGAACTGCCGCGATAGGGGCGAGATAGTCCAACGGCTAGTAGGGCGGTCGGTGCGGCGGCTAGCCGCGCATTGACGGCCGCGACTTGAACCTCGTCGGGAGTGACGTGGTCGGCCGCGTAGAGTTCGATCCCAGTTACCGGCAGCCGCAGTGTTCCACGCTCGGTCTCGACAACGATGCGCACGCGGGGCAAGCCATCGTGGCCCGGCTCGAGATGCAGGTCGACCTTGGCGGCTCGTAGCACGCCCAGCGACCGCAGGCCACGCTTGGCCGGTATGGAGCAAGTGGTGCGAGTGTTCTCGAGCTCAGGTCCGAACAGCTTGGACAGCTCATCTTCGGCAATCGCGTCGAGCAGTTGCAGGAATTCGGTGTCGGGCATCTCGCCCAGCACGCGCACCTGTTCGCTGTTGAACTGCCGATCCTCGATCTCGGGAACGATGCCGACGAAATGCGTCTTTCCCAAGTCGACGATCCTTCGCAGCGCAAACGGGCCACCATGCTCGGCGAGCAATTCGGTACGTAATTGCGATCCGAGCACCGGCCGCACGTGGCGCTGGGTCTGTAAGTCGATTCCAGCGACGCAAATAAAGCCCTTTTGCATACGAGTCAAATGATTGATGACAATACGCATAGCTCAACTCGCTAGGGCTATGGTGGCAAGGGTGGCAGGAGTCAATTGTGCAAAGCACCCGAAGGGCCGTTTCGGCAATTGACTGTTGACTGCTGACCTCCTTTACCCTCTACCTATTCTTTTCGTTTCCAATCGCTTCACGCATAGGGAGAGAATGATCGTCAAAGGTCGATTCTTCACCGGTGCGGGCGTCCTCTAGGCGATCTCCGCGGTAGACTCCAAGTGATGTTAGCTGGATGGCATCGTCAACAGGTTCGTTGACTTGGCAGTCGTACCACTTTAACAATGTGGAGGTGAGTTTTTTGCTATCACCACCAGAATTTGTTACCACGAGCTTGATTTCTGATGGAATCCAGACACCATTTATTTTTTTCCATTCCCAACTGATCGTTGTGTTAGACACGCGACCGTTGCGATTCAATTCTCGCTCGATCCGAATGGGATTGCCAGACTTCGACAAGTCAACCACAATTTTCATCTTCTTCTCTGGATTAGATAGGAAGTTCGACAACACGAACACGTCACCGTCTCGAGTCAAACGACCATCAAACGTCGGGTCGTCGATGTGGTCGGCGTACATAGTGAGCAATTCGTCAATTTCCGCACCTTCGTAGGACATGAAATACTGCGGTACGAAAGCACCATTGTAGAACTCCGGGCGGGAGAAAGGCTTCGCATCAACCATGACGGACTTCTTCCCTTGATAGTCCACATTGTGGATGACTCGGTAGTAAAGTCCATTGGTGAATAACTGAGCTTCGAAGAGTGGAGCGAATCGCTGAGGCTCATTTCCTTCTTTGATTTGTGATACCGGACTATCCGTCCTAGAGAAAAAGTACCCGCCAGTCTTCCAATCATAGGCGAACTGTATCGTTTTCTCAGAAACATTCTTCGTGCCATCCTTATAGGACTCACGCAGCATCGAAACATGCCCTTTTAGCGACACGAGCGAGTCAAGATTTGACCGGTAGGCCCTGGCCGCATCGTTTAGCACGTCCGAAGCGTCAGAACCGAATAATGTTCCACTAGCAATCGTGAAGATTGCCACTGTCAGGATAAAACCTGTGGCACTATTGAGAGTCAGCGGCTTTGCGGTCATAGGTGTCCTTCTTTTCTTCATTTAACTTATTGCCATTTGACTCCTGCCCCCTCAACCTCCTACCAAATTGCCTCACAAATGAACAATCCTCACGTTGGGCCACTTGCGCTGCAAGTACTCGACGACCAGCCGCCGGTGACAGTGCTCGGGGGTCGCTTCGCTACAGAGCAGCACACTTGGCGTTTCAAAATCGCTCGGGGTGAGCTCGCTTTCGATGTGTCGTTCTTCCATCAGCTTGAGGAACTGGGGTTCGTACACGCTCCAGTCTCCTTTGTGTTTCTTGTAGGCATCCAAAATGTCTTGCGTGGGTGCCAGCAGCGGCTCGTGCACGTACTCGGCGTCGCACAATTCGCGCAGGAAATAGGCCAAGTCATCGCGTTTGGCAAAGGCGGCCAACTGCGAGACGTTGTTCAGCCGCACGTCGACTAGTCGCCGTATCCCAGCTCGTCGAATCCTTCCGAAGAAGTGTTCGGCGGAGCTTTGGGTGAAACCGATCGTAAAGATTTCCACGACTCTTGCTCCAGTTCGCTAAACAAAAGAGATTGCTGTCCCACGCCCGAGAGCTGGTCAACTCTCTGTTGTGATTGTATTTGGCCATCGCCACGAATATGCTGCACTTCGATGCCGCGCTCCGCGAGCACGCGACTGATCAAACGATAGCGATGGCAGACCGTGGGGTCTTCCTCGCTGCACATCATCGCCACTCGATACTTTTCTCGGCCGCGCTCAATGCGCTCGATGCCCGACAGAAACAGCGGTGTTTCGGCTTGTCGCCAATACAGCACAAATCCCTCGTCGTCGTAGCAGTCGCTGTCCGGCGGTCGCCCGCCGAGCGAATCGCCTAAGAATAGGTATTGCAGTCCGGCAAATTTTACGGCTGATTGTAGCGTTTCGCGATTGAAATGAGCCGTGTAGCGCGAGTAGGGAGCGCTGCGCACGTCGGCCAGCACTTCAATCTCGTGCTGCTCTAGTAGTGCGAGCAAGTGAGACTGCTCGTGATTCGAGTGACCAATCGTAAACAATCCAGCGGACACGGCTCGGACTCTGCGATGAAAATGATGCGACAAACGATACCACAACAACTAAATCGTAGCGAAAATGGCCAAGACTTTCAGCCGTCTATTGGACTATTGAGCCAATAATTTGTAGCCGTTCACGAGATTCTTACTTAAACGGGGCACGGATGACAGGCGCAGAAGTCGACATTTTTCGCTTCCTTGCCTTCTTATTACTTTCAGGCGAATGGCCCGAGCGATTACAAAACTTGTGAACGGCCATAAAAATTTGCAATTGGCCCGACGAAAGGTTAAAAATGCAGGTTGCCAATCCCGCTTGGCATCTAACTTGCCCAAGGAATCGAGCCATGCAAATCGATTTGCGAGATCGTGTCGATGTTGGCCGTCTGTCGCCAGCAGACAGCGAACGCGAACTGCGGTTAGTGATGCAGCGAGTGTGGGGCTACTCGGAGTTCTTGCCTCTGCAGCTTGAAGCCATGCAGTCGGTGCTGTCCGGCCAAGATGCGTTGGTAGTCATGCCGACCGGCGGTGGCAAGTCGCTGTGTTTTCAAGCTCCGGCGTTGTGCCGTACGGGAATGGCCTTGGTCGTCTCGCCGCTGATCGCCTTGATGAAGGACCAAGTCGATGGGCTGCGCGAGTGTGGCATGTCTGCTGCCGCCATCCACTCGGGATTGTCAGCCGACGAGCGGCGTTCGATCGCGGCCCGTATCAACGATGGCTCACTGAAGTTTCTGTACGTCGCTCCCGAACGCCTGCTCACCGACGCCATGCTCGAATTTCTGCGCGATCGGCCCATCGCGTTAATCGCTATCGATGAAGCGCACTGCATTAGTTCATGGGGGCACGACTTTCGGCCAGAGTATCGCGAGTTGTGGCGATTGGGTGAAGTGTTTCCTGGTGTGCCGCGCTTGGCGCTCACCGCCACGGCGACCTCTAAGGTTCGCGACGACATCGTGGGGCAATTGCGCCTGGATAATTCTCGAATGTTGGTTGGCGATTTCCGCCGCTCGAATTTAACCTACCATGTCGCGCGTCGAGCTGGTGGACTGAATCAAATCTGTTCGGTACTCGACCGCTATCGCGATTCTTCGGGAATCGTGTATTGCATTTCTCGGAGCGACGTCGAGGAGACGAGCTCGCGGTTGAATGCGTTCGGTTATCGCACATTGCCGTACCATGCAGGGCTAAGTGACGATGTGCGAAGGAGCCACCAAGATGCGTTCATTCACGACCAAGCTGCTACGATGGTGGCTACCATTGCATTTGGTATGGGGATCGACAAGTCGAATGTCCGCTACGTGATTCATGCTGGCATGCCACAGTCGCTGGAGAACTATCAGCAGGAGAGTGGTCGCGCTGGTCGCGATGGATTGCCAGCCGAGTGCTGGCTACTCTACTCGTCACAGGATCGCCAACTGTGGCGGCGTATTTTGCAGGACGCGCCGGAGGAGTCGCAGTTGGCGGGGCAAGAGGCCCTGCAAAGTGTACTCGACTACTGCACTACAGTCGGCTGTCGCCAGCAAGAGTTGTTGAAACATTTTGGTCAGAAGCTTGAGCAACCGTGCGGTGCGTGCGACATTTGTTTGGGCGAATTGCAACTAGTCGACGAGCCGTTGATTGTGGCGCAGAAGATTCTATCTTGTGTGCTGCGCGTCGATCAGAGGTTTGGTGCCGACTACGTGTCCAAAGTACTGATTGGATCGAATGAGAAACGCATCGTACGCTTTGGTCATCAACGCTTGAGTACGTGGGGGATATTGAAGGAGTACTCGCGGTCCGACATTCGCGACTGGCTCGAACAATTGCAGCAACAAGGTTATTTGGCGAGATCGGGTGAACATCAAGTATTGGTGGTGACAGAGGCTGGACGAGATTTACTGCATGGAACTGGGGAGCCGCGTTTACTGCGAGCCATTTCGTCGCGGCAGGCGACGACGGCTTGGCGAATTGTCGATTCCTGGGAGGGTGTTGATCGTGGCTTGTTTGGAGAGCTGCGCGAGCTGCGTCGAGAACTGGCGACGGCGGCACAGCTCCCGAGCTATTTGATCTTTAGCGATGCGACGCTGAAGGACATTGCTCGGCGGCGACCGTCGACGATCGAGCTATTCTTGATGGTTCACGGCGTCGGTGAAAGGAAAGCTCAGCAATATGGCGAACGCTTCTTGAGCTGTGTGGCCGACTATTGTCAGCGTGCCGGCGTGCAGCTCGATCCCGTCACTCTACAGGAAGGTGCAGACTCACGCGGCGCAGGACATCACGGGGGCAAGGCCACGGGCGCTGCGGCGCAGCAAGCCTTTGAACTTTTTGAAAAGGGGATGGGTGTCGAGCAAGTCGCCGACTTGTTGCAGCGGGCTAGGTCGACGACCTATGACTACTTGGAAGCCTACATTGAGCATGCCAAAATTACCGATGCGACGCGTTGGTGCGATGCCTATGAAATTCTAAGGATCGAGACGGTGGCTGATTATGTTGACGACAATCGCCTCAAGCCGATCCATACCGCACTGCATGGGGCTGCAAGCTACGAGAGCATCCGCATTGTGCTCGCTTGCAAACGCAATCGCGTCAGCCGTCGCTGAGAAACGCCATTCCGTCGAGCTTGCCTTGGCGGAGGAAACACGTGGTAACTACATCCAAAAAAAGCGAGTTCGCGCGGTGCTCCGTTTCGGTGGCATGTTCCTCTGTAGCTTCCAGTGGTGCGTCCCGCCCGGGCAAGCCGGACGGAAACGAATGCCTACGATGAACATCAAGAATCGGCGGGAAACAGTGCAGCCAACTCCAGCGGGTAACGCATGTCATCGAGATCCAGTTCGATTGTGTTATCGATTGTGACAAACGACTGTTCGCGGTAGGTGTTTCCATCGCTCTGTTGAAATCGTTCTAATCGTCGGTCGATCAGGTTGACGATCCAGTATTCGCTAACTCCGGCAGCGGCATAGATAGCTGCTTTGGCGCGGTCCTTTGCTAACGAAGTATCGGCTACTTCGATCAGTAGCCGGCATTCATTGGCGTAGGGATGCCGCATGCTGAAATCAGCGTCCTTTCCATGAACTACCGCCAGATCTGGTTCCGGCTCGCTGGTGTCCGTCGCGATTGGAAGTTGACACTGGGCAAGCCAGCCTACTGGTAAGACTCGCACCAACCAGTTGTTCAGATAGCGGACAGCATATCCATGTGCGGGACGATGATTCATTTTTTCGACGATCCATCCTTCGAGTAGCTCCACACGATCCTCGGGGGCAAGCACACCCAATTCACCCAATTGACGGTACTCCGCGACAGTGAAGCGGTGCATCGGGAACGGCGGAGGCGTTTCGGAGGTGAAGGTGATGGCCGCAGACATGGGAAAACAGGCTCGTCGCTTTGAAAATGAAATTGAAATAATATTATATTCTACCTCATGAAGCCCACGCCGGCGATAGCGATAAGCGTATGATCGTGCGAGCACGGATAGAAAGGCCACTCTATTGCACTTCACGCTTCTGCATTAACTGCGACCGTGACGCGACGATTTGCCAGCTTCGTTTGGCGTTGGTTCCCAATCAAGGGCACTCCGCTAAAAAACTGCTGGAGCAGGTCGAGGCTGCTATCACTACTACGCTCGCTTCGTTGGATGAGGCTTCAGCGGCCTCGGAAGTGGAACGGCAAAAAGTTGCAAGCTGGCGATCGAGCATCGATGGCTGGCGAGCAAGTACTCGCCCAGTAGATGCTACGATTGAGGAAGTGGTGGTCATTGAAGGACCGATAGCTGATGTTGGTCTGTTGCTACCGATGCCGTAGTAAGGAGCGGGAAACATGCATGTTTGCCGTTTTCCAGTGGGAGTTCCTTTCCTCCCGCTGGAGGCTCCATGGCACCATACAGTGGCTTGCCCACGAATCACGCGAATAAGCACGAATGAAAGTAAATTAATGTGGCCCGACGCTCCGCCGTCGGTTTCTGCAAGCACCGTCAACTGCAACTGACGACCAAACGTTTGATAGTTTCTCCCACCGCCGATCACCTTGACAAAACGCTTGGCTTTCTTTTGCGTCTGAACAACAGCCCCGCCAAGGCTGGTAGTGCGGCGCCCAGACAAGAGGGTTCGGGGACCGTGTTGACGTCGAAACTTTCCAGAGAAAAGCCATTGCCAGTTGCCGAGCCAATTACCAACGATTGTCCAGGGGCGATCGAGTTCCCCAGCAGAAAACTTTCATTGGTGAAGTCGTAGATGTCCGTGGCGGCGTCAAAGGGAACGAGCGTTAAAGTTTCATTGAGACCGATCTTTAGTAAGGCCGATTCACCTGGACTGAAATCGCTGAGTTTAAGCTGTGTGAATGTAACAGGTCGATCGAAAGTGACGGTGATAAACTCCTCGACGCCATTGAAGGTGTCCAATCGAGCGGGGTCGTCGCCAGAGCCTGGAGCGTTGATTCCAAATGTTGTCGAGTTGGCATTGAGCTCACCAACGTTGGCAGTGAAGGTGGCGGTCAGTCCCATGCGAGTTATCGAGCCACTTTTTAGCTCGTCGATAAGCGAGTTACCGGCTACGTGTTCCCTTCCAAAAGTTATCAAGTCAGCTCGAGCCATTGAGCCTGTGGCCGACCACATCGAACAGGAAATCAGAACCATTTCGCATGCAATTCGCATTTTCATCATCTGTCCCTTTCTAATCGCGGTTGAAACACAATCGAATCACGAAAATTCAAAGCGCTAGCTTGATGGGAGCAGGCATGACAGCCTGCCTGCTTGACGGACAGACTGACGCCTGACAAAAACCAGGCGATCGATGGCCGTGAACGTACATCTTTTCAAAGGACTATTCAAGTTTTTTTCTGAGAAACTGATCGAGAAAGAATCGGTTCACCTCCTTCCCAGTTGCGTTCGCGTGGGCCGCTCCTTGTCAGCGCACTAAATAGACGTGTGAAACGAAAAGTTATTACAGATAATCCGCAGATTTTCTCAAAAATTGGAAAACTCCTAGTGAACGCAGCCGCGAGGTGATTTGTTTGCCGCGTAGCGTGGGAGTGCGGTTGGCAGTGGAGGGTTTTTGGGGCGACGTGGTGGTCGGACTACAAAACGGCTTTCAGTATGTTGTGCTTTGGTTATGGCCACTTTACGCTTAGATGCTTGTGTGGTGACTGGTTCAATACCTTGCCAGATCGAGGTGCGTGACTCCATTTCACGGCATTCAGCCGAATATCGTCAAGTACTGGGACTAGACGGCGACTGCGAAAGGTCGGCGTTGGTTCGGTTAAGCAGATTAGCTTTCCGTCCGCGCGTGATCGCAGCCGCAGAGGAAAACTGTTTAACCGCGCCAGCGCGGGAGGGCGTCTTGCGTCGGAGGAGTTGTGAGGTGAAATAGTCGCGAGATTCGTGCGAGATGTAGGAGGTTGGGAAGTGTTTGAGGACGCTTTAGGTGGCAGCAAATGGGGAATGCTAGAGGTCAGCGCTGACGCGGTTAAACAGACTACCTTTCGGTCCGCGCGTGTTCGTTGCCTAGGGGAGTATCTGCTGCTTTCGAGCGCGTTCTTAGGCTCAATATCCATTCGTGACCTCCCCGCCGTCAGCGGTACCGAGGGCACCCCATATACCAAAGGGACTCGGGGTTAGCTGCGGTGTGAATTGCTCAGAGGTAGGAGGCACGCGAGTTGAATCGCCGGTATCAACATTATCAGAAATGAAATGGACAGAGCCATCGACAAAAACGCATGTCGCTCCGCCGGTGTGCAAGCTGCCGCTGGAGTAGATGCCGTCGACGGCTTCATCACCGCCTGCGGCGCAACTGGGACAATTGGGAGGCAGAATGGTAGCGAACAGACCGTAGGGGGCCGCGCCATCGACCCAGCGAGCACCGCGACCAAGGGTGCTCAGGGGTGTGTTGGGCGCGTATTGCGCTGGACGTCTTGTGTTGCGCAGCCCTAAGCAATCGATGGGTGCATCGAGCATGGCGGCGGGCTGGTTGATGGCGACTTGTCCACTTAGCAAGCGGTCTTGTCGGTTACCGATTTCGGCGAGGGCGATCGTATTGCTGATGCCATCGGTGATGCTCGACAATTTGGTAAACATACCGCAGGCGAACGCACCGCGCTGTGCTTGTGGAGCATGGACTGCGCGGCTGACGTCGCCGATGCAGAAGGCATAATTGGTGCGGGCGAGTTTTGTTTCAGGTTCAGGCCAATTGGGGCAAAGCAACGTGGGCAATTGGGTTTGCCAGGGTGGATAGTCTTCGACCCATGGGGCGGGTCCCATGGCTGGATAGTCGACGCCAGCGATGGTCGTGGCTGTCGAGATTTGCTCCCACAAGCGGCTTTGTTCAAGGTAGGGTAGCAGTGCTACAAGTCCGCTCAGTCGATTAGCATTGCCACCCAGATCGGTCGGACCAATGCCGGTTCCTGCCATGGCGGAGGGGAGATGCTTGTGGAAATCTTCGTAGTTGCGGATGGCCAGTCCAATTTGCTTTAGATTGTTCTGGCACTGCATTCTGCGTGCGGCCTCACTCGCCGTACGGATGCTGGGGAGCAAGAGCGCGGCCAAGACGATGATCACCAAGATGACAACCACTAATTCGATCCAGGTGACGCCGTGTCGACTCGACTGCGATTTGAATCTCATGACTGTTGGCTCCTGGGAGGTTAGTGCTAAAGCCATATTTTATGTTAGGGTCGGCTGTAGTGGACGAGGTTACG
>JADYZV010000047.1 GCA_020852965.1 Pirellulaceae bacterium
GAAAGTTAATCGCCAAATACGAAATCGACATCACCGAGCGTCAGCGGGCGCATCGCAAACAACGCGGCTTAGCCAACATGCAGTACATCCGCTTCGACCGCTGGTTTTTATTGCTCATCACCGACGGTCATCATCCCTTCAAGCACCAAGAGAAAAGCCAAATCCGCGACTGTCGCCGCCACCCCATCAAGTTCGCCGGCTACTCCATCAGCTACCGCCGCAGCGGCCTAACTCCAAAAGGTGGCTCTGCCCCCAAATGGCACTCCTGCGTCCGCATCGACAATCGAACCTACCGCGAGCTGAAAGCCCATTTTCTCAACCAAGCCACTCACCGCTCAACCGACCATCTTGCTCAACAATTCGCCAGCCTCCCCTTCGCCCGCTTCGCCCCCATCCGCCGACAGCTCCTAACACTCCTCCGCGCCGTCAACAAAGCCCGCCAAAACGTCGGCTACGAAAAGGTTCCCACTTTCGCCCTTAAACTACGTCGCAGTATCATCCGACCATTCGACGAATAGGCCACAGAAACCGCCAGTGAAGTTAAGCTGCAAGTGATTCCGCAATCCCAGAGGAACCGCTCCGGTCCCTGCTTTTCCGAGGCTATTTCCAGAGTGTTCTACCGCGAGATGATCACGCATAGGAGTTCTAAATTTTGTCGCTCTTTGAAAGATTACATCTTCGGCAGAGAAGCTGGACGTTGATTTCTTCGTTGCTGCCGCCTTTGGCCACGGGAATGATGTGATCGAATTCAAGGTAATCCCGAGCTCCGCAGTCGGCGCATTGCCCGCTATAGGCGGTCCAAACTCTTTGGCGAACGTCTCTCGATATGTGGCGTGTCGGTCCATCCGTGTTCTTTTTGGTCAACGTTTGGTTGTGGAGTCCAATAGCGGTCGCGACTATCGGAGCGGCAAGTTCGTATGAGTTGCGGTAGTAAAAGGTGACTTCGGGCCTTGCGTTGACGGAAAGGCGAACGGCATTCGTAAATGCAGAGAAGGCCACTAAGGATCGATAGCTAAAGGACGCGGCTTTTTCTGTTGAGTGAAACAGCAGCCGATTGTCGGTTACAAGCAATATGCCTGCGAATTGCTCCAGTCGATCACCGCCCTTGAGTCGCTTTTGGTAACTCATCGTCGCCGCGATTGCCAAGTGGATGATCTCGCCAGGCTTCGTGACGACCTCGGGCGGAGCCGAGACACTGGGCAATTTGCCTGTTCGCACTTGTTCCACTTCGCGCAATACAGCGATCTCGCGAGCCACATATTGCCGCGTCTGCGGCGATAATTGGAATTCATCCAAAAGCCATTTAAGGTACGACTCTTCGTCCGGGTCGAGTCTTCCGTCAGATTTCGCATCTGCCAAGACATGCTCCGCAAAACTGGAGGCCAACGGCGCAATGGCATCCCGTAGCCGTGCTCCAGATATTCCCAGTATTTTCGCTGATTCTTGCAGATGCTCCCACTTGGCCGAAACAATGTGTCCCGTTGCGATTTCGTCTTCGAATGCGGCGCCGAGCAAAATGAGAGCTTCAGAGTCGAAGGCGGAGTTGACAAATTCGGCCAACGACTGGTCGCAGCTGCCTGCAATTTGATTAAGCGGCTCCAGCTCGTGCGCTTCGAGAATTCCGTCTTCAAGGCTTCGCTTGAGTATTGAGCCGAAAAGCTTGGAAGCGTAACCGTGGTGAAGCCGCGTAGCCTCAAGCAATGGGATACCCAGTTTCTGACTGACCCACAAAATCAACTTCTTTTGTTCTGGAGTAGGTATGTCCTTCTTCCAGTAGTTTGACACGAACGTCTCGAGATACTGGCGAGTCGCTACATCGACATCCTTCTTGACACAGTCGATCGGCTCGAGGACTGCAGCAAGATCAAAGTCTCGCTTCTTCGTCCGGAATGAATGTGCAATGGCAGCAACGATTTGTTCAACGCGTTCTGCTTGGCCAGGATTCGTGACAGCGGTCCAGGCTTTGGTAACTAAGGATTTGAACATGGCTCTATACGGTTTATTTGGGCAACAGATTAAATGACCGCCGCTAATTTCAGTTGGATGGATTATGTCCAATCCTGGGATTCCAAACGCTCTTTTCTAGCCTCCCAGTCGGGCAGGATACGAGCGAGGCTTCGGTAAAAATGCGGGCTATGGTCGAGGATTTTCAGGTGGCACAGTTCGTGAATAATGACATAGTCGATGCAGTGGATAGGTACACGGACTAGATCAAGGTTGAGCGTGATATTGCCAGCCTTCGAGCAACTGCCCCATCGCCTTTTCATCAGACGAACTGTCAGTTTGGGTGTTGAGTCCAGTTTCAGTGATTTGCATTTTAGCAAGCACTCAGCCAAGCGTTTTGCAAACGTGGCTTCGGCATGCTGGCGGTACCAGGCCATGACGAGCTCTTGGGTCGCCTTATGGTCGGAGGTATCCGGTTGGCCGATATGCAAAAACTTGCCGGACAATTTCGCCGACTGCTGCTCGGACTTAAAGACCTTTAGTCGGTACTGACGGCCGAGGTAGCGGTGTGTTTCTCCACTGGCATATTCGCGGGCGGGTTGCGTCGGTTGGTAATGCTCAAAGTATCGCCACTGCTTGGCAATCCATGCTGACTTTGCCTCAATTCGCTTGAGAATTGCTTCCGGTGTCCGGTGCTGCGGAGCCAACACCTCTAACCGCATCTCAGGATGGACGTGAATCGTCAGCTGCGATCGCGGTTGAAAGTCAATTTTGAATGGGATGCTCAGCCGGCCATACTTCATCAAGTAGCCACCGCCGGGCTGCCCATTTTGGATTGCGACAATCGCCGACATCACGCGTACCTCCGGCGAGCAATGTCCAAGCATTTCTCCAAGATCATGTCGATCTGGTCAAACGACAGATCCAGCCCTGTGCCTTCAAGTTCGTGAAGGTAATCTTCAATCGCTGTCTGCATCTGATTTTGCACATCGGAATTATTGGTCCAGTTCACGATGCGATGCGTCTTGATGATATCGTCGATACGTAATGCAGCAGCCGCGCCAATAGCCGGCAGGTCAAGATCGCTTCCCGAGTGAGACTCAAACACTTCCTTCACCACGCCATACAACGCACCAGCAACCTCGTGACCTCGCAGTTCGCTTGGTAAGTTATCACCGCTACGGGTGCGGATCTTATCCGCGATGTCTTGGACTTGGTTCAAGTACTCAATGTCAGCCAGCCGCTTTTGTTGGAATGCGGCGATCGCATCTTCGAGCATCTTTGAAAATTTTGCGTAGAACGCCGGGTCATCATCCATCCGCTCATTGATGGTGCGTTTCGTTCGGTGCGCGATCGTGTCCGCTTTTGAGCCGGCACTCTTTCCGGCTAATTGATCCAGCTCCTTTTCAAACGCTTCGCGATCGAAGATATTGACCAACGATGTCATCTTCTTCACCTCGCCGGTTGCCACATGCGTGTCGAGCAGCTTTTGGATCTTTTCTTCGTACTCCTTGAAGTCAACCACTTCGGCGTAGCGATGCCTAACGGATGAGCGAAGATTCATGAAGAATTTTAGGTCATTCCGATATCGCTCTACTTTGGCGTCGGGTGTTTGCTCCATGAACGCGAGTGAGCCAAGCGCCATCGACAATGAGCGGGCAAAATCACGCAAAGCATCATAGAATTGATCTCGCAGTTCCTGGTCTGCCAGTTTCCGCTCGTAGAGCTCCTCGTCTTGTCTGTTCTTGATGTCTTGGAACAGATTAAGTAGCTCGCTGTGACGCCGTGGTAGCTTCTCGATCTCGACCGCAACGCTTGTCATCGCGGCTTCAAGTTCTTTCTGATCGGCTTCCTCCAGCTCTTGATAGAACTCGAAGGCCTTCTGTAAGTTTGATAGGATACCGCGGTAGTCGATGATGTAGCCGAAATCCTTACCTTCGCACAAACGATTCACACGAGCGATCGCTTGTAACAACGTGTGATCCTTCAGCGATCGTGTTAAGTAGAGCACCGTGTTCCGCGGTGCGTCGAACCCGGTCAGTAGCTTATCGACGACGATGATGATCTCTGGTTCGTCGCCCGCTTTGAATCCATTGATGATGTTCTTGTTGTACTGGTCCTCGCTGCCGTACTTGTTCATCATCTTCCGCCAGAACTTTTGGATTTCTGGTAAGTCTTCCTCTTCGATTTCAACCTCTTCATTGCCTTCCCGGTCATCTGGTCCCGAAATCAATACCTCAGATGACACCATTCCGAACTCTTCAAGAAACCGCTGATACATCAATGCGGTTTTTTTATCCTGAGTGACCAGCTGAGCCTTGTATTTGGTACCCTGCCAATTGTTGCGGTAGTGCAAACTGATATCGAGAGCGATTTCCCGAACCTTCTGCTCCGCCTTGTTCAGTTGGTCCGTCGTGGAGAACTTCTTCTTCAAGTCCGCCTTTTGTTCTTTCGTCAAATTCGCCGTGATGATCTCGAACCAGCGATCGATTGTTTCGCGGTCGACACGCTGCTCTACATCGCGTGCCTCGTACAAAAGCGGCACAACGGCCTTGTCGTCGACCGCGTCGCGAATGGAGTAAGTCGGTTGAATCAATCCACCGAACTTGTTGATCGTGTCCTTTTCCTTCTTGCGAACGGGCGTGCCCGTAAAGCCAATGAAGCAGCCCCTCGGCATCGCCTTGCGCATTTTGGCGTGCATCGTTTTGTATTGGCCGCGGTGACTTTCATCGACCAGCACGAAAATGTTGTCGCTTTCATTTCGAAGCTTACCCCTGGTAACCGCATTATCGAACTTGTCGATCACTGTCGTGATAATACGACCGACAGAACCCTGCATCAGCAATGCTAGGTCCTTGCCGCTGGCTGCCTGTTGTGGTTGCATATCGCAGTGGGTAAACGTCCTGTAGATTTGGTCGTCTAGATCGACACGGTCGGTCACCAGTACGATTTTGTATTGCGGCAACCGCAGCCGAGCAATCTCTTTCGCCAGCATCACCATCGTCAACGACTTGCCTGACCCCTGGGTATGCCAAACCACGCCACCTTTCCGGGCTCCGTTGTCATCCCGCTGTTCGATTCGACTCAACGTATTCTTAACAGTGAAATACTGCTGATACCGGGCGACCTTCTTTTCTCCGGCATCGAAGACGGTAAATGAATACGCTAGGTCCAACAGTCGCTCTGGGCGGCAAAGACAATACAAAGCGCGGTCCTGATCCGTGATCGCCCGCGGGCCGGTGAAGTAGGCCGCCTGGTCTTCGCTGACACAGGTAAAGCGATCCATCAGCCAACGCGTATCCGCCATTTTTTTGGGCGGCTTGGACATGATTTTTGTCAGTGGCTTGTCGACGTTTTCTTTCCACACCGACCAAAATTTTGCTGGCGTTCCCGTCGTCCCATAACTCGCATGGTTCTTCGAGGCACCGATCAATAGCTGCGTAAACAAAAACAAATGCGGAATTTCATCATCGCGCTGGTTGCGAAGATGTTGCGAGACTGCCTCGCGGAGCGAATCGTCCTTATCAGGCCGTTTGCATTCAATCACACAAAGCGGAATGCCATTGACGAACAGCACGATATCGGGGCGACGCGTTTCGTGGCTGGCCGTCCGCTCAACCATGAATTCCTCGGTCACATGAAAGACGTTGTTGTTCAGCCAAGTCTCTGGATTCCAATCGATGTACTGCAGCGGAAAGCTTTTCGTGTCTCCCGCGATCGTCTGAGGCAGACTCTTGCCCAACACCAGCAAATCATAAATCTTCTCGTTCGTTCGCACTAAGCCGTCATAGACAACATCTTTCAATGCTAAGATCGCCGAGTGGATGTTCGCCTCGCTGAACGGGTGCGTTTCGCCCTTGAATTCAATCTGGTTCAGCTTTTTCAGTTGGCTGACCAACACGGTTTCCAGCAAGACACTCGACAGCTTGCCGCCGCGAGCCGCCACCGCTTCGTCGGGTGATATGTATTTCCAGCCGAGCTGTTGCAACAGCTGCAACGCCGGAATCTGTGAGATGTGATCTTCCTTGAACGAAGGCATTTCATCGCTCATGGCGAATCCTCCGATTCAAATTCTGCTTCGATCTCCGCGATACTAGGAAGCGTACCCTTCAACGAAGGCGGCAGCGAATTCACAATTTTCGTTTGCCATTCCGCTACACCAATGGGTTTGGCAACATCGCGCAACGCATACTCGGCGACCACTCGGTTTTGCGTTTTACACAGTATCAACCCGATTGACGGTGCGTCGTCTGCATGTCGCATTTGGGCATCAACCGTCGACAAATAGAAGTTCATTTTGCCAGCGTCTTCGGGTGTGAACGCTCGCATTTTCAGATCGATCACAAAGAAGCAACGCAGCTTGAGATGGTAGAACAGCAAGTCCAGGAAGAAGTCGTCGTCACCAACTACCACATGCACTTGGCGTCCAACGAAGGCAAATCCCGCCCCCAGCTCCAGTAGAAACTTCTGAATGTGGTCCACCAATCCGTTTTCGAGATCTCGCTCGACCGCGTCCTGATGGAGCGTCAAGAAATCAAAAAGGTAGGGATCCTTCAACGATTGCTGTGCAAGATCAGACTGCGGGTTTGGTAGCGAGGTAGCAAAGTTGCTCACCGCCCCGCCCTCACGCTGGTACAGCCTGCGTTCGATCTGGACGGTCAGAACGGCTCGACTCCAACCATGTTCGAGCGTTTTCGCAGCGTACCAGAACCGCTCTAACGGATTTTTAACCTTCTCGACGATTACCACGTTGTGAAACCATGGAATCAGCGCCATTGGCTGGTCGGTTTGATAGGCCAAGTAAAATGCCCGCATTCGCCACACATTCCCTGGCGAAAAACCTTTCACCAAAGGAAATGCGGCACGCAGGTCATGAGCAAGGCGATCGACGATGCTCTTTCCCCAGCCGTCTCGATCCTGCCGCTGAGCGATCTGCCGACCGATCTCCCAGTAAAGCGAAATCAGTTCACGGTTGACCGACAGCATCGCCTTGGTTTGTGACTGTCGCACCCGCTGCTTGAGCGACTCGAAGACTTCCGCGTAGTCATCTGGAATGGCCATGCCACTTTTTCTGTTGGCCATTACGCAATTCCCTTGGGTAGCTTGACGCGCGTCTTGCCGGTCAGCAGTTGCTGCATCAGGCCCTTCTTTTGCTGAGCGTACGATTCTCGAAGCTGTTTCAATACTTCAATCTCTCGATCAGCGGTGCCAAGCAAATTTGCTACACGCCGCTGCTCTTCAATCTTAGGTAGCGGAATCTTCAGCTTCATGAAGGCATCTTGGCTTAACGTTCGGTTGCGACCTGCCCCGCCTGGTGACGCAAGTCCAAGCAGATGTTTGCCTCGTTCTGTCTTAAAAAAATACAGCAAGTAATCAATGTCAACACGATTGTCGATCGGTTCGTACATTGGGAAACGATGTGAAGCAATCATTCCGGATTCATTAGAAGTCGTTCTTGCAACGGCTTGCTCCCAAGCAAACACCACGTTAAACGTGAAGCAGCCTGGTTTGACCCAATACACACGTTTGCTACCTAGCGATTTACCGGTTACCTGCTCTTTATGAAATATCCCCTTACCATGAGAGCGAATCCCAATCTGCATGTAAGACGTCGCCAATTCGACATCGACCGGATCGCGGAAGCCGCATAGAACAGAATTCAAGATCGTCGGCCGTGCTGTCGAGCCAGCTAAAATCCGCAGCATGACGGCCTGCTTTAGCTTCTGCTTGGCCGCAATCAACTTTTCAATCAATTCAATCGCTCGGTCCCATATTGCAATTCTCTCAACGATCGCACGCTGCTCCGAAACTGACGGTAGCGGCAGCGGCATGTTTTTCAACTGCTTCGTATTGATGCTGGCGAGATTTGTCGATTGTTTTGAACAAGACAGGAAGTAGCTCTTACCGTAGTAGCTCGATGCATAGACAGCAAGAAATTTTGGAATTAGCTGAGTTTCATCAACACGAACTGCAAACACGTGGTTCTGATGCAGACAAACATCAACTTCGTTAGCCCAGACTGTGCCTCGGCCAAGTTTGTCTGCGTCACCTCCCTCTGTAAACAATACGTCCCCGCTTTTTAGTCGAAATCTCTCGACGTCTCTGGCGGCAACTGTGATTGTCTTAATCTCCGTCAAGTCGAGATAGCCATCTTGAACATTCGCAACACGCAGGTATGGGAGATCAACTGGATGTTCAATGTCTTTCTTGCCCTTTGCAATACCTGTCTGGACTTCGGCGACGCAACTAAGCTTCTCTAGACGCCAATCGTTAGGTATGGTGAAACGCATCTATATCTTTAACTCCTTCAAATACCCCGCCATCTCCTTCTGCACCGCCGCCAACTTCTTCTTCAACTCATCAATCTCTTTCTGCACAGCTCGCACGTCGATCTCTTCTTCTTCCTCGAATGTGTCGACGTAGCGTGGGATGTTCAGGTTGAAATCGTTTTCCTCGATCTCGGCAAAGTCGGCGACGTAGGCATATTTGTCGACGCTCTTTCGCTTCTTATAAGTCTTCACGATCTTGGCAATGTGATTCTCGCCCAAGTACGAACGGTTTTTTGTATCAACGAATTCGCGACTGGCGTCGATGAACATCACGTTGCGTTTCTTCTTGTCTTTGCGGAACACGAGAATCGCTGCGGGGATGCCGGTGCCGAAGAACAAACCGGCAGGCAAACCGACGACAAGATCAAGCAGGTTTTCGTCGACCAACTTCTGCCTAATCAATCCTTCGCTGCCGCCACGAAACAACACTCCGTGCGGCACAATCACGCCGACTCGGCCTTCACCAGCCAACGCCGTTTCGATCATGTGCGTGATGAAGGCAAAATCGCCTTTGCTCTTAGGCGGTATTCCACGCCAAAACCGTTTGTACTGGTCGGTGTCCGCCGTTTCGGCTCCCCATTTGTCCAGCGAGAATGGCGGATTGGCGACGACAACATTGAACTTCATCAACTGGTCTTCTTCTACCAAGCGCGGGTTGGTGATCGTGTCGCACCATTCGATACGAGCGCTGTCCATTTCGTGCAGGAACATGTTCATCCGCGACAGCGCCCATGTGCTGCCGTTGGATTCCTGCCCAAACAAAGAAAAGTTACGGCTGGGCGAGCCATCCCCTTCATGAACCTCTTTCGCCGTCCGGATCAATAGCGAACCGCTACCGCAAGCCGGATCGCAAATAGTATCGCCAGGCTGTGGATCGACCAACTTGGCCAACAAGATGGATACTTCTTTGGGCGTGTAAAACTCGCCGGCCTTCTTCCCCGCACCGGCCGCAAATTTTTCGATCAGATACTCGTAGCAATCGCCGATCACGTCACGGTTGCTCAAATGAGACGGCCGCAAGTCCAATGGCCGCGCGTCGCTGCCATAGAAATCCTCGAGCAGATTCTTCAACCGTCGATTGCGATCCTTCGTCTGTCCCAATGCCGCTTCAGAATTGAAGTCGATATTCCGAAAAACATTTTCGAGCTTGGCCTTGTTGGCATCTTCGATTTTCTGTAACGCCTTGTTGATCCGGTCGCCGATGTCGGCTGCTTCGCGATTTTCGTACAACGTGTCAAAGTCACACTTGGGCGGCAACGCGAACCGCTCGCGAGCTAGCGCCCGTTCGATCCGGATTTTATCGCCCTTGTACCGCTTGGTGTACTCGTCCCGTTTGTCCTTCCACAGGTCAGTCAGATATTTCAAGAACAACATCGTCAAGATGTAGTTCTTGTACTCCGACGGATCGACCGCCCCGCGAAACGAGTCGCAGGCTTTCCAAACGATCGAGTTAATTTCGTCTTGGGTAAACTCTTTATTCATTTCTTAGGATAGGCTTTCAGCCTGTGAAAATTGAAAGGCTTGAGGAGTGGCAGGATAGGGGCCTACCCTGCATTGTTGCGAGCGGCCGCTCGCAACAATGCAGCGCGGCAGTCCCGGATTTTGTGAATCAAGTGCAGCTCTCGCTGCATCAAACGGTCAATAGCGACGATACGGTGCTGGGTCGCCACATCGGGCACATCGATTTCAAGTTCGGTCAGGCTGCCCTTGGTGATTTGCGGGACCGCCGTTCCCGAAGACACTGCATCAATTTTGGTTTGGAACAATTCTTGATTCATTGCCCATGCCAAATAGTCCGGCTTTACCCGATCGTCCTTTGGTCGAAGCACCATGAAATAACCGGCCGGTACGATGTTTCGGCGATACCCCTCGCTAAAAAGAAAAGCGAACCGCCGCGCCCCACGAGCCAAGAACACGATGTCGCCAACAGAAAGCGAATGTTTTTCTACATTCGGGATTTCCATCGGCGTCAGCGATTCCGGATCGAAACGGCCGGCTTCATCGACGTCTCGAATTTGTAGCACCAGCGCATTGCCGTTGGGCTCCTCGTGAACCCGACCACGAAAGTGGAAGCCCATACGGACATCGGCAATGTCGTTGATTAGAAGCATCAGAGATCCGTTCCCATCGAAAACCCGGCAATCTGCGGTGCGACTTCATCCATCACGTAATGAACGAACTGCACGCCCAACTGGGTAAGCTCGTAGGGCTTTTCTGAGTCAAACGGGGTCTGCATGGTCCCAGTAACTGGACTTCGGCCTCCCTTGGGCTTCTTTACGAATTTCCCGGAGATTGTCGTTTGCCGCTTCTGCCGTATCACGTGCCCTAGAGTCAGATCATGAATCAGCAACTTGAATAAGTCGGCCTCCGAACTATCGTCCCGTGGAATTGTTGAATGCATTTTTAGCCAGATAGATCGACGATTGATTCCGTTTTGTTTGTAGATCGCCTTGATGACTTTAAAATGGGTTTCGTCGTAACGATCGATCCAATCAAGAAACAAGCGAACCAAATCGTCATCGCACAAGCTTGTTGCCGCTGCATTGGCTACAAGCCGTCGGATGTAGTCTCGCTTCTCATCAGTTGTCGCTCGATCCCAACTTTGAAACGACTTTTCAACCAACGTCAAGAATTTAGGGTCTTCAAGCCTTGCGTCGACTGCTTCCCCAAAGCTCGCAAGTCTCTCTGCAATTTGACGCAGAGTTTCGTGCAGTCGCTGGAACTTGACACGGTGACTTTCAAGCCATTGACATTGTAGGTCGTCGACCTTATCGCCCTTTCCGGCTAACTCGATGCCAGCCACAATTAAAGGGCCAACCCATGGAATCACGCTTATCGCCGCCAACGCGAATTTCTTCAGGGCTCGTTTTCGCGGCGAATCAGTAGCTGCCGCTATCTCCCCCGCGATCTGATCTTGGATGTCGTTCTGGTCGCTATCGTCTATGAGCTGAGACATCATTTACCCTCCACTGCAAACCGTTCGATTTGCTGGATGTAGCGGTACATCAGATGGTTGCCGGCTCGCCGTTTTAGATCAAGTCGATCGAATGGGCCACCAAGCGGACCGCCGTAGGTCGGCTCTTCAGCATCAATCGGGTCGCGACTATTGAGGATGTCTTGTAGCTCTTCGAACTGTTCGGCCGTCAAAGGTTCAGGGTCAGGAGGGCTAAGGCCTTCTGGCGTGTTCGGTGCAGTAACATCGAAATCGGAACTTTGAGTGGGCGACAAATCTCCGAATGGATCAACCGCTACGGCGTCGTCATCAGGAGGGCTCCCAAATAGATCATCGACGCCTCTCGTTGGTTGTGTACCTTGAACAACCGGCCCTGGACTGCGGACAATGGTACCGTTCAAGAATCGAATCACGCTTCCGCCACTATAGTAGGCAGGTAGGACCAGTGGGATACGCGGTGGGAGCGAGGTTACTACATCGTCTTCATTGATGAAGCGTAGCATGCGAGTTCCGAGGCTACGATTCATGGCGGTCGTGAATGCATGAGCGCCAACACGTGGCTGCCCGAACGTCACCAAGCCTTTTACCGGATGTCCGTGCAATTCAAGCTGCTGCATTGAGAGTGTCGCAATCGCACCGCCCAGGCTGTGACCAGTCAACCAAACATGCCTTGGATTTCCCCGATGTTCGATCGCAGCGACGACAGATCGCATCAATGCTTGGGTCGCATCGTAAAACCCTTTGTGAACTTCGCCGAGTTCCGTTACGATCTTCTCGTAGTCCAAATCCGTCCAATAGTCAGCGAGTTGGGCGATGTCGGTACCACGAAAAGCAATAACCAATACATCGTTCTGCTGATCCCACGCTGTGATGAAATGGTGATTGTCGACCGTGACGAACTCGCCGAGAGCCAAATCGTAAAGGCGGAGCCGATTCTGAACCGAGGCAATACTGTCTTCGTAGGCCAGAAAGCTAAGCTCGGCCATCAACCGCGCAATCTTCCAATCAGGCGTATCTGCCGTCGAATTGAAGGGGAGCGCTAATCGCGCACCGACTTGATCCTGTAGCGGAAACGATGTCTCAATGGCACGATTCACTGGATTCCAGCTGGACGGATCCAGCGGACTAGCAAGCTGCCCGGATACCGGCGATGAAACCGCAGCTACGATCAGCAGCGGTAAGGCAAGAAATTTCATTTACTAACTCCAAGTAATGCGGCCGGGTTGGGCCGCGCAAGCCAGATCAAAGCGGTGGCGAAGTTGCCGCCGCTCGGTAGTCGTCCTTGACGATCGGGTTTTGGGAGTCAGAATGGTGTTATCAATAGATCATCCGGGCTCCCGGCCCGCATGAACGCAGACGGCTTCGTGTTCCACCACGGAGCCGTTTTTTTTGCGCCCATGACATCCATACTGCTGGATTCTACTGAGTTTCCTTCGCGGTACAATCCCGCAGCAAAATAATTGCTGCAATTTTGCCTGGCGGTTGTAGGACACAGAATTGTTGGTGTTTGTGATATATCGCGTTTGAGCCAGCTCAGCTCTGGCTGGAGAGGTTCACGCCGAAATAGTGTACTTTTGTTCAGAGTCGGCTTGTCTTGCTTACATCGCATGACATGCAGCAGTTTCATGGCAATCTCGATATGCGAGAGGAAACGGACGCAGGCTCTGCGGGGACGCAACTTGCTAGGGATACTCTCGCCGAAGCGTCCGAGTGACGTCGAGGGGCGGCGCGACGAGCCATTCATGGCCGCGATCGCGCCGCCTCGTTTTTCTAATAGCCGCTACTTCTAGCTGCTCTGATTCAAGGTTCTTGCCGCTGCGACCCGGCATGATTGGTCGCTCCTCTGCTAACTCGTCACTCTGCATGTCTCTTCTACAGGCCACATCTGCCAGTCGAATGTTGCGTAGTCTCACTCACTACCACACGGCACCCGATGTCACTTGGATGCGAGCCATGCCTCCAAAAATCTAATCTCAAATTGAAATCCGCTCGACGATGTTGCGGGTTACTTTCCGCTGCCTGCGGTCGTAGAGCCTGGTGGTGCGCGGGTCGGCATGCCCTGCCAAGTTCTGCACATCCTCCAGCGGTACCCCCTGAGTTAGCAGGTCAGTTATCGTCGTCACACGAAACGAATGAGGCGAAAGCCGTAGCGATAGTCCAACTTCGTACAGTCGGCGTTTGACCATCCGGCCAATATCATCGCTGGTAAGCGGGTTTTCGGTCAGTTGTCGACTTCGACGACGGGTGGTGCGAAACAGCGGCGAAGCCTTGTCCGCCTGGTTGAGTCCCCCTGCCCTGAGGTAATCCTGGATCATCAGCCGCAAGTCGTGGCGAACAGGAATCTCCCGCGACTTGCCCCCTTTCTCATGAAACCGCAGGCAGTACTGTTCTCTCGAGTCGTAAAAATCGCAGCGACGCAGATTAGCAATGGCTCCCACGCGGGCCGCGGTATAGATCAGAATGCCCACAATCGCACGATCTCGCAGCCCCACCGCATGCGATGTATCCATACTGCGCATCAACATTCGTGCCTGCTCGATCGAGATCTCTGGCGTCTTACCCTCGATGACTTGGAGCCGCTCTGCGCGGACCGAGGCAGCCGGATTGAGGATCACGACATGCCGCGTCACCAACGCATCGAAGAAATGCCGTAGTGCCGACAGTATGAGCTTCTTCGTTGCCACGGCGTAGCGGAGTCCATCTAAGTAGCTCCCCACATCGCGCGGGCTGATCTGCTGCAAGTCCTTACCCAGCGCTTCACAGTGCACCATGAACTGCCGAATCGCCCGTTCGTAGGCCGCCCGCGTGTGCGGATTACGAAGCTTGCCATAAATGAACTCTTCCCATGCAAAGTGTGCTGCCGCACCCGCCTCAGCCACCAACGCAGGCAGCGCACCGACTTCACCTTTGGTTGATACCACCGGCAGCGAATTACTCGGTTTTCCAAATTCGGCTTGGCTAACGCTTGCCTGAGTGAGCTTATCGTTCATGGTGCATTCATCCCAGTGGAGTCATCCTCTGCAATTGCATCAAGCACAAGGCTTGTCTGAAATCGCATCCGGTGAGTTTTTTCACTGTCGTACCCTAACGCTGAATAACGTCCTTTGTCCAGCGTTAAGCGCTACCACACATGGCGCGCAATTCGTGCGGTGCAAATGTTTCGTTGTGGGCGTGCGATTGCAGCAGTATTCCGACCGCTACTCGCGATGCCGAGCGAAACGTGGCATAACCTAGGATGGCTACGGCCTGTGAAGTGCTCGGTGGGCACGACAACGAACATTTTGCTTGACAAAATGGATCGATGGGATCGCCTAATTTCGACTAGCCGACTAGCTGGACTGCGTCAGGTTCGTAGCCAATTTCAAAAACTTCTCCGGTTTTTTGCAATATGAGCCTTCGGTACAGGGATGAAGAACAACGGGAAGAGCCGGCGGCTAGCGCCTTGCCGCTCACAACTTCATGCTGTCCAGCTATTAGCGGGAACGATAGCTGCCATCGACGCGTTTGGTTGATCAGGTAAGAATGGCAACAGTCGTCTGTCCTACAGAAAGAATGCTTGGGTGACACGTGAAAGTGATACTTGCCGAAAAGCCATCCGTGGCCCGCGAGTTGGCTGCCTTCCTCAGGGCGACTACGCGGCGTGACGGCTATTTCGAAGGTAACGGCTACCAAGTAACCTGGGCTCTGGGACATCTCGTCGAGCTGAAGGAACCAGCAGACTATGACTTGTCACTGAAGACTTGGTCGCTGAGCACGTTGCCGTTTATCCCAGATGAATTCGAGTTGAAGTTGCGGGATGACAAGGGGACCAAGCAACAGTTCGGGATCGTGAAGCGACTGTTCCGCGCGGCGGATGCCTTGATCTGCGCGACGGACGCAGGCCGTGAAGGTGAATTGATCTTTCGCTATATCCAGTCGCTCGCTGGTTGCACTCGCAAACCAACCGAGCGGCTTTGGCTCAGCTCACTCACACCCCAGGCCATTGGAGCTGCATTCCGGTCGCTACGACCGCTGGCGGACTATGACAATCTGTATGCGGCCGCCAAATGTCGAAGCGAAGCCGATTGGATCGTCGGGCTGAACGCAACTCGTAACTATACGCTGCGCTATGGGACCGCAGGCATTCTCTGGAGCCTGGGGCGCGTGCAGACTCCCGTGTTGGCCATGATCGTTGGGCGTGATGACGAGATTCGGACGTTTAAGCCCAGGCCATTCTGGGAGTTGATGACAAACTACCGCAACGTATGCTTTCGCTTCAAGGGTGATCGTTTTGACAAGCAAGAAGAAGCTCAAGCACTGCTCGACCGGATCAGCCACCATCCGCTGGTGATCCAAAAGATCGAACGCAAGCCCGAGAAGTCGCTTCCACCCCAGCTGTTCGACTTGACGGAATTGCAGCGGGACATGAATCGTCGCTATGGCATGTCGGCAGCCAACACTCTGCAAAGCGCTCAATCACTTTATGAAGCCAAGCTGATCACTTATCCCCGCACCGACTCGCGCTACCTCAACACGGACATGCAGAAAGAGATTCCAGGAATCCTGCGGCAACTGCAGTCGATCAAACCCAACGAAGTATCCAAGCTTGATCTAACGTCGCTGCCGTTTAATGGGCGAATAGTCAACAATCAGAAAGTAAAAGACCACCATGCAATTATCCCAACCGGTGCCGCCCCGGGAGCATTGCGTGACCAAGACCAAAAAGTCTACTCAGCGATTGTGGTGCAATTGATCGCAGCTTTCTATCCGCCGTGTTTGAAGGAAGTAACGACGGTCGACGCCATCGCCAATGACGTGCCATTTCGTGCTCGAGGTGTGCGATTGATCGAAGCTGGCTGGACTGAGTTGTTTCCCCGCAGGTCTGCGGAGGCTAAACGTGAGGACGAACAGTCATTGCCGAATTTCGCCCCGCGTGAGAGTGGCCCACATGAACCCTTTCTCAAACCTGGAGAAACGACCCCACCCAAACATTTCAGCGAGAACACACTGCTGGGCGCGATGGACACCGCCGGGAAGCTCGTCGAGGAAGGCGAGCTGCGGGAAGCGCTTAGGGAGAAAGGACTCGGTACTCCGGCAACTCGCGCCGCGATCATTGAAACTTTGTTGAAGCGAAAATACATCGAGCGCGAGAAGAAAAACCTCGTCGCAACCGATCCGGGCCGCTACCTCGTGGCGATTGTGCGGGACCACAACCTCAAATCCCCCGAGCTCACCGGAGAATGGGAGTCAAAACTCAATAGGATTGAAGCTGGTCAGGCAGCCCCCGGACCATTCATGCAAGAGATTGCTGAGTATACGCGTGGAATCATTCAGTCCAGCGACAACAAGGCGATCGACGCAACAAAACTTGGTGAATGCCCACAATGCGGACAACCCATCATTGAAGGCAAGCAGGCCTATGGTTGTTCCGCGTGGCGCAAAGGCTGCCGGTTTGTACTGCAGCCGACCTACCGCGATTATCAACTCGACATTCGGCAGATTCGTGAGCTGCTGCAACAGGGCGTTCTTAGTAAGCCAATCAAACTCGGCGATGGCCACCAATGCTTCTTGAGTTTGTTGGACTCCGGCGCGTTAGTCGAGATCGCGGTTCCTCAAGGTGACGAACAGAGCGATCAAAAGTCCACAGGCCGGCGGAAGAAGTCGACGAGGTCTCGAAACTCGTCACAGAAGACGCGTGCGGTAGATGGTTCCAGTCGACCAAAGACGGGGAATTCCTCGACGGATCTTGGCCCATGTCCGCTATGCGGGGCGCAAGTTATTGAGCAGCCGAAATCCTTCAGTTGCAGCAAATGGCGAGAAGGCTGCGGCTTGACGATCTGGAAGTCAATTTCAGGCAAGCGGATCTCAGCCCGCACCGCGAAGACACTTCTGCGCGACGGAAAGACTGCCGAGTTGAAGGGTTTCAAATCCAAATCAGGTCAGCCCTACAGTGCACGCCTGAAGTTGATCGATGGAAAAGTTTGCCTAGATTTCGACAATTGACGCTGGCCATCACGCCTCTGGCATCGACTTGTCGCCGGTGGAATTTACGCGACTTCCCGATCGAATTTGAACGGCGGAGCCATCTGCAAGAAAGGCTGAAGTCGGTGGGCAGTTCAGGAACGGAGCGAAGTCCTGGCCATAGGTACCGGCCACATCGCAGTCCAGTTCGCTGCTGATTGCACGCCATACGCTCCAACGCGGGTGTTCGACACGGTACTCCAGTGTTGTCCCATTCCGCTGCTTGCAGTATCCGTAGTAGTGCTCAGTAATGAACGTCTCTTCGCTATTGTCGTCGGGAAGGCAGGGTTCACCTTCAACAGTGACCGACACATGTTGCTGGCGACCATCCATTTCCCAACCATACGAAACCGTAGGGCGTGAAGATGTGCCGATTTCGTCCAGATGGCTCATTGGCATGGTCACGTAATTCTCGTTGTACAGTGTTCGGGCCATCCAAGTAATGGCCGGCTTCGGCACAATCTCTTTGAAGAAAACGACGCCACGACGCGGGCCGTCGGCCAGCTCGCGTCGCACATAAAACCGCAGGTTGACCTCTTCAAAACTTTGGTGAAAAGGCACAGGAATGCCGAAAAGTCTCGCACCGCGAAACTGGAAGCCTACCATGCTCGCAAAATACTTGCCTTGAAAGCTGTCGAGTACGGTCCCAGGCGGAACCAACGGTTGTAATACTTTGGGATCCACTTCGTAGTTGAGCATTACGAGGTGAACCCAACGAGCTGTCAATACGGAATAGCGACCGGGTTGTATCGGTTGGTTCATGGGTCGAATTGGTTTCTGTCCGTGTGCAGCCAGCAGTCGCTCGGGTTACTGGCCAGGATCGAGCCGGAAATCCCAATGTATGCAATGATCGAAACTATCGGCAGAGCAACGAAAAATAGCAGCATGATAGCTAGCGAAAGGTACTCCATGGCTGGAGTCATTCGACCACCATTCCCAGTGAGGGCGATCAACATCACTGTCCCACTGAGTAGACCGGGTACCACGAGACTTGTTCCCAAGATGAAAACGCCGTGGTTGAGCCGCGGTGGTTGGAAGGCTAGTCGAGAAAGCTTTTCCTCAACGCCGCCCGTCCATTGATGGGTTTTGGGGTGGACCCAGACTCGGATAGAATGACGCCAAGCATGGAACGCAGCGTAGAGTCCTATGAGCGTCGTCAGGCCAACGCCGCCAGCGATCGTCAACATGGCTGTCGCAAACTTGGTCATGTCGGGTTGGATACCAATTCGAGTGTTGATGGCGATCAAGATCACAACTGTCGCGAATGCTGAGGCCGCAGCCAGCCAAAGGGCATCGGCCAAATAAAAATACCACAGCGTATTGGCACGCGTCCGGCGACCTAGGCTCAGTTCATAGGCGCGAAGCCACCAGCCGGTTCGCAGGGCAGGGAGCGCCGCGATGACCGACGGAATTAGCGTTGCCACGACGACACTGGATGTTAACCAGTAAATGAGCAGCAATACTGGCAATACAGCAGGCCACAGCCAAACTGTCATTCCCAATCCTCTGCCGCGCGTCGGAGAATCCAGGTAGCGATCGTGCAACATGTGGAATAACGTCTCTGGTTCTGGGCGTGAAACAACTAAAGGCCACTCTGTTAAGCTGGGCTCAGGTAGTACGGTTACAATCTTACCTAAAGTCTTAGCAAAGGCATCGACGGTGCGAATTCCGACTATCCAGGGAACTATAGATCGCCGCATCTTGGCGAATTTTCGAGTTGATCCGGATGTTCTAGCGAAGATCTTGCCCTCGCCATTTCGTCCACAGACGGTCGCGGGATTTGGAATCGCTGGCATCTGCCTGATTCGACTAAAGCACATTCGTCCGAAGGGTTTTCCGGCAGGGTTAGGTATTTCCTCAGAAAACGCGGCACATCGAATCGCCGTCGAGTGGGACGCAGGAGGTGAACTGCGCTCGGGTGTCTATATTCCGCGTCGCGATACCTCATCGATGCTCAACGCTTGGGCCGGTGGCCGCATCTTTCCGGGAGTACACCATCGGGCCAGTTTTGATGTCCACGAATCGGAGACAAACTTCCGAATCGAGATGAGCAGTCTTGATGAATCGGCACATGTGCTAGTTGACGGACAAATCGCAACCAGCCTTGCACCCAACTCTGTCTTTGCATCCGTGGCTGAGGCCTCGCAGTTTTTCGCAGCGGGGTCGCTGGGCTACTCTCCAGCCGGAGGGCAGCGTGAGTTCGACGGATTGGAGCTGAGGACTTTCGATTGGCGAGTAGAACCGCTGCAAGTTACCCACGTGGAATCGACTTTCTTTGATGACCGAGATGTGTTTCCACCAGGCATCGTTGAATTCGATAATGCGCTTCTAATGCGTGGGATCGAACACGAATGGCATAGCCGCGAACCCCTGTGCTGTGAACCGGAACAACGGCGGACCAAAGTAGGCAGTTAGGCCTTGGCCCGAGTCAGTAATTTGCGAAACAAGACCAAATGCCCAAGCAAGGCACCGGCTACGGCAATCGAGACAATCCAACTGTACGGGAAATGGTAGACCAGTAGAACTGGCGGATCGTTCATGTACTGCCGGAACGGCATGGGGCTGGACGTGAGCGCAATAGATATGACAACAGCAAGCAGAGTCGCTCCTACGACATTGAAAAGCCAGACGGCAGCTCGTGGGATTTGGCCGAGAATGGCCCAGGCTCCCAAGACGATAGCCATGATACCCGTTGCAATGTCAAAATTGTGGCCTTCGTAGGTCATCTGCACTGGGAGCGTCCCGCCTTTGTACCAATTGTGCAGGATCAGCTCCAAGGGCAGCCGAAAAGCATGAAAACCAATCAAGGCGGCTAGCGGCAGCCGGGCTAGTCGCAAGCCAGTGGATGAGGAAGCAATAAGGACGGCCAAGACAAAGCTCGTTCCAACCAGAAACATGGAAGGTGGAGGGAGCATCTTCGTTTCCAAGATGCCAGACAGCGGGACAACTGCGCCGATCGTCAGCCAGACTGACATGCAACTGGCAGCAACAATTCCCCACCGTCCTTTGGTATCAACTGGTTCGCCCGTGGGGCCTCCACGCCAGATCCCGGCAGCGATCGCGATGGAAACAAATGCGATGACGGCAACGAAGGCTACGCTCGAACCAAGCGAGGGAGTCACCATCTCGGGCATATCTGGAATCATTGGTACTCGACTTGACCGGAAGCGATGCGTGTACAAACAACCTGGGAAGGTGAATGAAAACTGCACGCAACTGGCCAAGCAGTTTCAACCACGTTCATTATTATTACAGTGGGGGGAACGGCTCACACTGCCAGGAATGCCAAAAGCCCACTATTCCCCGCTGATCACACGGGCCGCAAGAGTCTGCCAGTGGTAGACGCTCGGGCACGAGTCATCAGGGTAACAGAAAACCAATCTCCAGAACTCACGTACGCCAACGCTTCCTCGATGCTATGGAATCGAGCAAGGTTCGGCGGGTTAAAAACTGCTAATGGTTGAAAGAGCAATTCGTTCGGCAATGGCCGGAAAGTTTGAGAGGTGATCGGTGGTCATAATGAACCTTCCAAAAACCTACTCGTGACAGATTCAAAACTGAATCCTTAGACGTTGTGTGCTAGGAAATGGGAGCGCCTAGTCGCTCAGTTTCTCTGGATCGAAGCTGGTCGATCCGCCCGCGTTGTCGAAGATCCACGAGTGAGCTTGGTCAACAACTTTCGCCACCAGCGGTAAGTCGTCGCGGCCAAATGAATTCGAGTCCTTCCATTGCTCGCCGTCGCGATACAATCGAGTAATCGTCACATTGTGTCGCGCGCCGTTCTGGGTTTCGTTTTCCCAAATGGCCGCTTTGATGCGCCCTAGACGGACTTCGTGAACGGGTCGAACCACTTGTTTGGTTGCCATGCTGGCAATCTCCTTTTCAAAAACAGGGAACAAATGATGGCTGACTCACATGAGAAAGCCGGAAGGTTGAGCCCCTGCCGTCTAGTCGCGATTGCGACAGCGGCAACAGAGCCCGAGAAAGTTTTCAGACGCTCCCGCGGGAACATACTGAATATTGGCCCAGCCCTGTTTCATTGCCGTAGCAAACGACTCAGGACCTTCGTGCAAGCATTTGGTGCAAATCAAGACGAACGGGACGTCAGCTGGAATACCGTTCGGATCATCGAGAACTAGTCTGCTGCGCCGCAGGGCAAATTCACAAGCTGCTCTGGCGACCACAACATTCCAATCCGAACCTAGCTCAGTCGGATAGTTGGTCTCGGGTGGAAAGCCTCCTTTACCCAGCCAATCCAGCAGAGCTTGGCTGAGGTCGAGGACATCGTCCCACTCTCGTCTGCTCCATGCACGGAGCAGCATGTCCCAGGTTGTTTGTGGATCCATGGTACTAGACCGCCAAGGATAGGATCGCACCGATCTTAGCATCCAACTCTGCCCGGTCGCCGGCCAGTCGGACCGATTGCGACAATCGCGTCAACGCATCAACGACCGCAAAGATGGTAAAGCCACCCTGTTCGCGAGCGATTTCCAACACGTCTGCCACCAAACCGCGCGGGAGGCCCTGCTGCGTCAGTCGCTTGATGACATCATCCGCATCGTGTCCGAGACGTTCCTTCATCGCCTTTCGCATGCACTCGACGAACCCATCGCGACGCACATCGCACTTCGCCACTAAGTTCTCGATTATGCGGCGAATATCATTGAGACCATCGCGCACCTTCGCAGTGTGCTTGCGGGTGAACTCAACGACTTCGACGGCGTCCCATACGATGTGGTTCTGGCAGACTCGCTGAAACCAAAACGTTTGGATACCCAACGTACGACGCCCGACTTCCGAATTCCACAGGAAGAAGCCAGGTGCGAATGCCTCGCCCTCGATCTCGGCCCAGCCAGTGGGGTCGATCAAGAAAGCAAACATATCCTGCTCGCCGCAATAGAGTCCACTACTCGTGCCGTCGGCTGCAATTTGTGGCGGCGAGAAGTCCGAGGTAAATTCCTTGACGAGATTCAGGAGTTCAATGTTCCACAGGCGCGTGTACGACGCACCATGGATCGAGCGGACGTGCTCGCCGGTCGTAAGCAGTTGCAGCGGTTTATCCGTGTGCGGCAAGGTCTCTTCAAACGCCTTGCTGGCCGTCTTGGGTGAGAGGCGATTGATCGTATCTCTACTAATGCCGGCCATGCGGCAAAGCTGCGAGAAGGACCAGTCCGTCAACTGAAATTCCGCTGAGTTTTCGAGACTGAGCGTCATGTCGTGTGTAAGCACCAACTCCTGAGGGCGACTCCACAGGTCGTCCGACGCAATATGATCGTCGGCGCATTTACTGTAGAGCGCGTGAAAGGATGGAAAACACTCGTCGGGAGATCTACGAAATAGCTCGTGATGAGCACGGGTCAAGGTCGCCATGGCAGTTACTCCTGCAAAAAAGGCAACTACGAAACGGTTACCCTTCCACGATGGATGGGCTGTGGGCAGGCTCTTCCAGGCCAGCCAGTCCACAACCCACCCTTCATGAACAGTTTTTCTGCTGCGTTTTTCAATAAAACCAAGAGACCACCGGCCTCATGCGCCAGTTGCGAGGCGCATGCTCCGGAAGCGGCCTTCTACTCGTTACTCGATTGTGTGGTCCAAGGAGCGAAACACTTGGTTCCATATCAGATGTGGCGATCAATGTCCAAACTGCGCCATCTTGGCAATTCTCAGGAAGCAGCCAATCCGCGGAGCCCGAGTGATGCTCACTGCGTCGACCAGTATTTGACGCGTTGCTGTAACCTGGAATTGAGCTCCGAAAAGCGTAAGCGTTCTAGGGGATTGCTGCTTGAGAGGCTTCGTCGTCTATCATCCGTCGGGGCTCGCCCGCTGAGGCCGAAGGCCCTTGGCCCCGCACGGTGATGGACGACGAAGCGCATGCAACTTACTCAGTTTGCGCCGCCTCGCAGTCGGGCTCATGAGAGGCTTTGTTGTCGGATTCCCGATGGGCTCATCGCCCACTACCGACGCGATTGCTGGCCAGCGGTATTGTTACAAATGCCACTTTGCCCTAGTCGGCTGTGTTACTCAATTGGCTCCGCCCGCGATCTTTTTCGTCAATCAGGAATTCGCATTCGGGTAGATCCTGCTGTAACTGACGCAACTCGTCCGCTGGCAAATCGACGCCAATCAGGCTCAATTGCCGTAGGTTCTTTAGACCCGCTAGCCGCAGAGGCACGAATGCTTGGGTGCGGGCGTCATTGAGATTCAATTGCTCAAGAGCCGATAGCGAAGCAAGAATCTCAATTGACTCCTCAGTCAGCGAGATTTCAGTTCGAGAGAGATCCAATTGTTTGAGTGCACTCAAGCCTTGCAATCCATCAATACTTTGTAGCTTGGTACCGGACAGGTCCAAGGCCTGCAGTCCTTTGAGTGAGGAAAGGTCTGGAAGCATTGAAATCTCGGTATCACTCAAATTCAGTTGGCTGAGCCCATTGAACTGGGGAAGGTACGACAGCTCTTGATCAGCAATTTCTTTGGCGTCATGGAGGTCGAGATACCTGATGGAATCAATTGCAGGCAATGCGTCGACATCTATTGGATCCGCTAGCGACCAAGTTGCAGAATTGTCGTCGCGCATATCGGCGAACAAATCCATCGCCCACAACAATGCCTTTTCGGTAGGAGTAGCTGCTATACGGCGATGCAATTCTTCGCGGGTGACGGCTACTGTCCTGCCGCCTGGATAGCGGAGCGAATGTGCGAGATAACGGTCATAATCTTCAGGTGCACTCAGTAAAGCACCGGCCGCATTGAAGGACAACCTCTGCCCATCGTCAAACGCGATGCCCGTCCAGCGGACAGCTGGGAGTGAGCGGTCAAACTCACCTACGGTAGTTTGCTTTTGACTCACCCTCCCAGCCGCCATAAACACGACTCGCGAACCGCTGGTAAGGTTTGCCTGATACGGATCGGCATGCCCAGACAGAGCTGGTGTTGTGATGCCAAATTCAGCATTACTTTCGCCGTCAAACGTGTACTGTTTGCCTATGCCATCCTGACATGAAAGCAACTTGCCAGACTGCAGTTGAACAAAGGATTCGGGCAATCCAGAGAGCGAGAGTGAACCCAAACGCTCAAGTCCCTTCTGGGGTGAAACGCGCATCACCGCCCCTGCGGCGAAGGTCTGCGAATCGTCCGCCCAAACAACTTTGCGTGCGAGGAGACCATTGACCGAGACTAACTGGCGGTATTCCTTGAGAGTTGGCAAATGAAGTGCCAGGACTTCGCCGCGTGCTTGTGGTTCGCGGGGATCTTGGCGAATCGTCACCAGCCACTGGCTGTCGGGACTGATCGAAATGCAGCGGTCGACACCTTGTTCGATGAGCGAGAATTCATGTACAGTTTTTGCCTCGTCGGCCACGTCGAGTACGTGCAACCGATGCTTATCCGTGGCAGGCTCGTGAGTCACCCAGGCCAACCAGCGACCATCCGGACTCCACGTCGGCGGCGGGATGAAAGGGACGAACGCGGGCGAGGTCCAAATCGGCTCATCGCCGTCTGAGAACAGCAGAATCTGTCCGGACTGTTCTGCATAGCGAATCACCGCGAAGCGATCATCCGCAGGGCTCCACATTGGATTCCCTATTCGCAAGCCGGCTAATGTTCGGACTTCATTTCCCTGCATATCAAAGATTCTACCGACGCCATTTACATCGCGCATCAGGATCTGTTGTGTACGTGCATTCCAACAGACTTCCGTCGAGTTCACCAATAAGCTTTGGGCTAGCTTGACATAGTCATTCGCGGTTCCGTCGGCGTTCCAAATCGAAAGTGCGCAATCCGTGACGTTAGCGGCATGCACTGCGGTCAGTAAGCCTTGCGCGTTGAATGTCGCAGAAGCTGGCGCCAGGGGCTGTGGCCATTCGGCGGCTGCCAGCTGTCGCCCAGAGGGATGGAATTTGCGCACTGCCCCATCCGGTACCGGTGCATTGAGAATGCGATTCGCCTTGGCTACGAATCCTTCATCTTGCTCGGACGGATAGGGTGTCGAACCCGTTAGCAGTACATATAGCGTTGCGCCCAGCGAATAAACGTCAGTGCGAGTATCAACCGAGCGTGGGCTGCGCAGTTGCTCTGGCGACATAAAGTCGGGAGTACCCAGGATTTGATCCCCACGAGTAAGCTCGGTCACCTGAGTATCGCCTTCTGGCGCGTGTAACTGTGCTAGGCCGAGGTCGAGAACGCGGACCACACCGTGTCGATCAAGTACCAGATTGCCTGGTTTAATGTCGCGATGTGTAATTGCCTGTTCGTGGGCGTATTGAATTCCGAGTGCTGCCTGCCTAACCGCTTCACAGGCGGATGCTACCGAGAATTGCTGGCCGGAGGCTTTGAGCTGCTTTTGGATATTGGAAAGAGAATCACCATCGACGAAATCCATGACGAGGTACGGTGAACCGTTTTCGATATCTGCGTGGTGGGCGGCGATAATGTTCGGGTGCGACAAAGCGCCAATCGCCCTCACTTCTCGTCGAAAGCGGGCCAAGAGCTCCGAGTTCGACTTCATATCGGTGTGGATGACTTTGACGGCCTGAATCTTGCCAAGCTCACGATGCCGGGCTTTGTAGACGGCTCCCATGCCACCGCGGCCAATTTCTTCTAAGAATTCAAACGGCCCGATACTCACCAGCGGATGCGCTTCGCCGGCCAATTGGCGAATCAGATCCAGGTCTGCCAAACGCTCCAGCAGCTCCTGAACATCCTCCTGCGTGTCGGGCGGGACGGCCTTGCCAGCCAATGCTTCTCGCACAAATCCATCGATGTCCTCTTCGGTAACACTATTGGACATCGCCAACGTCTCCTCCGCGGGAGGGGCGTCGGTGCTCGGTGCTTTGGCTGGATTCTTGCGGATGTTCATGGAAAAACGGGGACGTAGTGGGTGAGGCTGGATCGAGTCCTATCGCTGCTTGAGAGTACAAACTCGGGCGCGTTACGGCATCCGCCGATTAAGCGCTATTTTCTGAGCCATCGATCAGAATTCCTTCGAGCTCATTGCGAATTCGCGTTCGCACGCGATGCGCAGCCTGCCGGACTGCATTGGGTGTCATGCCCAATTGCTGAGCCACTGCTGGACCGTCGATTTTCTGGATTCCGAACATTTCAAAAGCTTGCCACACTCGCGGGTCAAAATCTGCCTGAATGTTGCTGAGGATACTGCTCACTAGTTGGTTCCGGAAATCAGCTGCTGAATCATCCACAGACGCGGGATCCGTTACCTCCTGCAGAATTCGCTGATAGGCGTCTCCTCCCGGCGAACCGGGTTTCGCCAGAAAGCGTTCGCAAAAGGTCGCAATCTCGCGACGCACGATCGTAAAAACCCAGTATCGCAACTTCAGATCCTTGCCATTGCGATCGAACTCGGAGATGTAGCGATAGATCTTTACCAGAACCGCTTGAACAATCTCTTCGGCGTCTTCGTGCCTTAAATTGCGGCTCTTACAGAACTGGTAGATGGTACGTCCCCAGATTTGGACCAATTTATTCCAAGCGGTTTCACTACCGCGGCGCAAGGCCGAAACGAGACTATAGGGAGTTTCATCGTCGGGAGACTGGTATTCAGCGAAACTGCGGGTTTCGAATTCTGCCATTTGAAACGGTTGCTCGAAAACAATGGGCCATATGAGTTTGAGGGCGAATGAGCCTTCGACGAGTCGCTCAATTGTAATCTAAGTCGGCCTGCGACAAGTGCTTAGAGTCAGCGGCCCAAAGCCTAAAGTGAGCGTGACTTTGATCAACGAGCCTCCGGTGCAATTTCGCCGTAACGGCGGTGTGTTTGATCCCCTGAACCCAACCGCACGTCTGCTGTCGGTTAGTCAGCCGTAGCGGATGGAAATCACCAATTCGCAGCAGCCACATCATTGGTTGTTACCCGCGTGCAGCTCGAAGCGTCTTCGGGGCGTCGCGGGCGTAAGATTTCGTCACTCAGTTTCACAAAGCAAAGGGTCCTATCGATGAATCGCTCGTATGTGTTGTTAACCGTCGTGGCAGGTCTCTACTTGAACACATTGTCAGCCATGGCTCACGAGTTTACCTGGGATAATCTGGCCTTTGCCAGTATCAAGCTAAATCCTGAGTTTGACATCGATGCTAATGTCGATTGGTACATCGAGGAGTATCGCCCTGATGTCTGGAAGAAATACCGCAACGACGAGTTTTTGTTCCGTGAAAAATGGGAAGAGTCGCGTGAGCTGCTCCGACAGCGCATTGCTCAATTCAACTTGGAAGAGACTTTTGTCATCCGCGGCAATCTGCGGATTGGAGAGTACAATTTCGAGAGTCAAGAATTTCCACTCGAGCCCAATGGCTCGCAATCCTATTGGTACGAGAGCAGTTACAAGTACTCCGACGTCCTACCGAGCACGATGAAAGTGTACTTCACAAATCACGAGTTCATGCGAGCTCTTCGGTTGGACAGGAACTCAGCCAAGAACCTGGTAACTTCGCGAAAAGACGCGTATGGAAACATCGACCGGGCAATTTACGCCAACATCGAAATGCGAATTGTTAAGCTCGAAGCAGCAGGGGAACTAAAAGCCGAGGCACTCAGCGTGACCTATTACAGTGATTCAGCTCGCACGCGGCCTCTTGGTCCCAAGCTTGTTTGGACTCGACCCAAGACCGAAGAAGACAAGCCGCTGGCTTCCGGTATTTCCGGCGACTCCCTTTCTGCTGACAATGACGGAGGTGTTGTCGCGAATCCGTAGAGCAAATCCCCGGTGGCCCGTTCTCGGTACACCGGGATTTTTCTTGCAGATTCACTTTTGCATTGAAGCATGTTGCGCATGACGGCGAAACACAGAGAGCTACTCTGCTGGCGCAGGGCAATCTGTTAATAACTATCCATAATATGGATCAAGCCATAGTTGAGATCCGTCCAGATTCAAAATAAAGCGATTTATGACGACAACAGACTTGGAAGTCCAAACCTCAGAAATCTCCCTCTCGACAAAGAAGGTTGGATTTTGGTCTGCCGTTCTCAGCACGATATTTAGCCTTGCTTATGTTATCGGGCAACTGGCGGAATGGCAGGGGCTGCTAGGATCAGCTGGTGGTCCAACCAGCCTCAGTACACCACTGGGCCTGGTCGTACTGTTGGTGCCTTCACTTCTGTTGGGATCGTCATTTCTTGTGTTGGTTGCGAGCATCCATCAGCTAGCTCCGGAAGATCGAAAAGTATGGAGCTTGTCCGCCGTGGCCTTTGCCACCGCGTACGCGGCGTTGACAGGAACGGTCTACTTTGTCCAACTCTCGTTTGTTGCACCCCGCCTTGCCCGCGGTCAAATTGAGGGCATGGAAATGTTTCTGTTTGTGCCCTTCGATTCATTCTTCTATTCCGTGGATATTCTCGGCTATAGCTTCATGAGCGTAGCAACGCTGTTGGCCGGGAGAGTTTTCTTGAGGAGCGGGACTAGCCGAGTAGTACGATGGCTGTTGACTGCCAACGGCATGCTATTGCCATTCATCGCGTTGCAGATCTATTACCAGCCGTTGATATGGTGCGCTTCACTCTGGGCCATCACCTTCCCCGGCGCCACTTGGGCACTCGCAATCCTGTTTCGTCGCGCGGTGCCTTTACCCAACCGGACATTGGGATCGGCACTTCGGTCGTAATTTCCGCAATCGCGAAGACGCTGTTCGATCGCACTGCAGAGCATTGAGGCTGCCATCCGGCCAAGCTTAGAACAGCGGCCAAACCGCAAAAAAATCACTCGAATTTGGATTTTGTCGAGCAATGTGACCAAAGTTGTCACAGCCCAAGCTGATAACTAATTGTGTTGGGACGCGGCAAACCAACGACAACACTTCGCCGCAGCCATTGAACTCAAGGAAGAATCAAAATGCTAGTTCTAAGCCGCAAAGTGGGTGAGAAGCTGGTAATCGACGGAAATATCACTGTGGAAGTCGTCAAGATCCAAGGCAACCGTATCACGCTCGGCGTCGTTGCCCCGTCCGATGTCAAGATTTTGCGTGGCGAGTTGATTCAGAAACCGGCCAAGTCCAAAACAACAAAACTTATTGTCGAGGATGGCCTGTTGGTTGCTTGCTAGTCAATGCGCGAGCTACGCTTGTGTTTGAGGCGGCTGGTTAAAAGATATATGTTTTGGCAATCGATATCCTGCCTTCCTCGATCATCCAGCTTTCTTTGCAATGAAAACAATCCATGGACTCAAACTCGCTATTTTTCTAAGGCCTGTCCATTTTTCGACGGCTACTGCGGCGGGGATAAGGCGGGAATCACTGTCCCGGGAAAAGAATGGGAGCCAGCAGAGACCCTCTTCCTCGATCATTTGGAAGTCATGTTGGTTCATTATCCTGCGCCATGGCGCGTAAGCTTCCTTGTAATGTGCATGTGCGTTGCGGTCACCTTTGGTTGGAAACCAATTCTTCAGCAGACCTCGCAATGAAATTCTGTTCTGAAAAACTCCGACAAAAAATCCGCCCGGCTCTAACACGCGTTGAGCTTCTTGGATAAACCAATCACATTCCAGCATTTCGCTGACTTCAATGCCAAGCAGCAGTCGCACGGACTCTGATTGGCTGGGAAACTCTTGGGAATCTGGCTCAACGCAGATGCATTCGGCGTCAGGTATCCGTTCTTGGCAGATCCTAAGCGACTCCCCATCGACGTCGGTGCCAGTAATGTGCCAACCGAGATCGGATAACATCCTTCCCCAGCGCCCACCCCCGATTCCGATTTCCAATGCCCTCGCGGGCTGCCCCGCCAATTCGTGGGCTTGCAAGATTAACCGCTGCTCTACGTCAGTGATATATTTGCCCCAGCGTTGCAGTAACGTTCTTTTCCCAAGTGGTTCTGGGGGCCATGTAATCCACAACGTCGGCAACATGACTCATGTTTTTCCATTTGGTTTGTGTCGATGGTAATTGAGTTCTTCTAGAGGATACTGTTGCGAACTCTACACCTGCGATAATAATTGGCGGTGAATTGCAGTAAAAACTTAATGGTTGGTAGCTACGAACAACTGGATAAGCTTCGCGTGATAATCGTCTGGTGCGGCCAATCTTCATTCAGCAACTTACGCAGCAGGATCGTAGCGCGAAAACTGTCTTGCCTACTTGCTCAGCTTGGTGAGGTACTTCTCGGGGGCAGCGAGTAATTTGTCTTTACACGCTTCGCAGCATATCCAGACGTTTTGACCGTCCACTTCGACCTTTTCTGGTTCCCCCATCGTGCCGAGCATTTCGCCGCTCACCGGACAGAAGTGCTGTTTCATGGCTGACTGGCGATCTTCGTCTGAGAAGCTCGCCAGCGTCTCGGCCATTTTTTCCATGTCGGTCTTGCCTGCGCTTTCGCCTTCATGGTCGTGATCAGCGTGATCGTGGTCCATTTGATCGTGGCTCGACGACTCGGCTTCGGAAGTTGGCGGGGCCGCCGTGGAAGAGTCGGATTTCGTGGGATTGCATCCAGTAAAAACGAGAATCATGCCTGATCCCAGGGCCAGGGACAGCAATAGCTGTGTTTTCATTTCCATTGATCGCTTGCAGAGTTGGAGTAAACGAATTGGTGATTTGCCAACGGGACCTTTGGATGATCCAGGGCGACGATTCTTCACGAGATTTCTGAGTTTCTCCAAAAAACTGGTCTGGTTTTTCTACATTCCTGCCAATTCGTGGCGAATTCGTGAAGAAACAGCTTCCTGGTGCATCAAAAACTACGCTTACGAAAAGTTGCCTTTTGTGGGGGCGCGAGCAAACGACATAATGTACGTTTCGCATGCGTTTATTGACTCCCAGATGGAAGTGTTGTCATGAAATGCTCTGATGTTCTAGACCGGCTCTCAGCCTACTACGATGGGGAACTGTCAGGCACGGCGCGGGATTCCATCGCTCAGCATCTGGCAGCGTGTGAGCGGTGCGCATCCGAATATGCCGGGTTCGAATCGCTTTCTCGAATTGTGCAAGAGTCACCTTTGCCGACGGTGCCGCCAGAGATTTGGACAGGCATCGAGGCACAGCTGTCGAACAACACAAATACTGAGTCAGGAGTGAGTCTGGCTGAGCCGGCAATCCGACCACGGTCAAGGGTGTCAGTTCGCCAGTTGGCCCTGGCGGTTTCGGTTCTACTGCTTCTTGGCTATGGAGTCTGGCTATCACAGCACTTGGGGAATCCGCATCATGAACATAGCGCCGAATTCGTGGCCACGATGGACCATTATTTGACGACGCTCGATGGTGACCCAGAAGGTGCAGAGCAGTTCCTATTGGATAAATACAACGGTCAAACCGTCGATCCCGAGGGAGCCTTGCGACTTGTCGGCTACCGTCCTGCGGTTGCCCAGGGGCTGCCAGAGGGTTATTCGCTTGCATCGACGAGCGTCTTGAAAATGCCTTGCTGCACCTGTGTTAAGGCGGTCTGCAAGCGGCAAGATGGTTCGACTCTTGTATTGTTTGAACATGACGACGAGAAAACAGATTGGTTTGGCCAGCGCCCGACAAACATGGCGATGTGCGGGGACACCGAATGTTGCCTTGTCGACCTTGATTCGAGCATCGCTGCCACTTGGCAGCGAGGTTCTCGCTCCATGACCGCAGTTGGCGTTCGTGACAAGGCGGAAGTAAGCAAGCTCGCGAGTTGGTTGGATAACAAGGCGGAAGAGGGCTAAGAAAACCAAGCAGAAAATCAACTGCCAAAACGTCCGAACTGAGCAAACAACCAGAAAAACAGGAACATGAACCAAATCAACGCGTTTTATCAGCAACATCGTGGCAAACTCTGGATCGCGCAGGCAGTTGGGCTACTTCTACTTGGTCTGCTCATCGGTTTGTCATTACGTGGCGACGCGACGCCATCAGACGCAAATGGCGACGATGGTCTCGCTGCGCACGACGCACCCGATAAGGCAGCTGAAATTTGGACTTGTTCGATGCATCCGCAAATCCGGCGTGATGGTCCAGGAAAGTGTCCGATATGCGGTATGGACTTGGTGCCCGTAAAGAAGTCGGCGGGCGGAGTGCGTACGATCTCAATTACCGCTGACGTGATGAAGCTGATGAATGTGCAAACCGTCCCGGTGGCCCGCAGGTATGTAACGGCTGATGTTCGGATGGTTGGCAAAGTCGAGTACGACGAAACTCGCTTGGCGCATATCACCGCTTGGGTATCTGGGCGGTTGGATCGGTTGTTCGTCGACTTCACCGGCGTGAGAGTCAACAAAGGCGACCACATGGTTTCCATCTACAGTGAGGAGCTGTACACGGCGCAGGAAGAATTGATATCTGCAATACAATCCAGCGCACAGCGGCCCTCGTCTCGGTTTATAGAACCTATTGATTTGGCGGAATCTGCGCGTGAAAAGCTGCGATTGCTTGGTATCACCGAGAAGCAAATTCAAGAGATTGAACAACGAGGCAAACCAACCGATCACATCACGATTTACTCGCCGGTTGGCGGAATCGTTATCCAAAAAATGAGACAGGAAGGTGATCGGGTTCGCACGGGGGATCGCGTTTACACAGTTGCTGACCTGACACAGTTGTGGGTCCAGCTGGATGCCTACGAATCCGATCTGGCCTGGCTGCGTTATGGACAGGACGTCGAATTCACGACGGAAGCATATCCCGGCGACGTCTTCCACGGACGAATCGCGTTCATAGATCCGATTCTAAATGAAGCAACTCGGACGGTCAAAGTGCGCGTCAATGTCTCGAACGAAGAAGGACGTTTGAAACCGGAAATGTTCGTGCGTGCGATTGTTCGTTCTATGGTTGCCGCTGGCGGTCGAGTTCTCGATGCGTCGCTGGCGGGAAAATGGATCAGCCCGATGCACCCGGAGATTGTCAAAGACGAACCAGGTAATTGTGATATCTGCGGCATGCCGTTGGTTAGGGCGGAGACGCTCGGCTATGTCACAGCGGAACCAAGCGATACGGCCAAGCCACTGGTGATTCCTGTATCGGCGGCCTTGCTAACTGGAACGCGGGCAATTGTCTATGTGCAAGTTCCTGATGCTGTGGAGCCAACTTACGAGGGACGTGAAGTCGTGCTTGGCCCGCGTGCTGGCGACTACTACCTGGTCAAAGCCGGGGTAAATGAAGGTGAGTTGGTTGTGACAAACGGCAACTTTAAGCTGGATAGCGCGCTGCAGATATCGGCTAAACCATCCATGATGACGCCGGAAGGCGGAGGTGGCGGAAGTGGTCACAATCACGGTGGAGAATCGAAGCCGGCCGCGAACGGGGAGCCGATGAAAATGGCGGATCACAATAGCATGTCACTTCCGCCTGAATTGGAAAAGCAATTGCACCAAGTTGTTAGCTCCGTGGGGGCGGTCGGCGAGGCGATAGGAGAAGAGGACCTGGATACGATTCGTCGAGCCTACGCTCAGTTAGGCACTGCCGTAGTTTCGTTGAATATCGGTCAGCTGGCGGGTGACATGGGAGCACAACTCGGAGAGTTTGCGATGCTGCTTAGGAACGACGCCGCCGAAGGAAGCGAAATCAAGACCTTACAGGATGCGGATCGGGTCTTCTTAGTTACGAAGCGCCACACCGAACGACTGCAACAGATGTTCGGGCTGTCTCACAACGGACATCAGACGGCCGAACAGAGTCTCGACGTGTCTGCTGAGTTTCGCGACCAGCTAGGCCAACTCGTTCGCCCTTACCTGACAATCGCCAGCGCGCTGGCAGCCGACGATCCTCAAACAGCCTCCGTTGCAGTGGCAGATCTTCGTCAATCGCTAAGTTCTATCAATGCTCAGTCCTTAAGTGGAAAGGCGATGGAGCGTTGGAACGCAGAGTCGAAGAGCATTTCCTCCATTGTCGCAGGGTTGTCGAATGCAAGTGATCTCACATCACTTCGGTCTGCTTTTGCTCTAATGTCAGACGAACTTTTGACCTTGCACCGCACCTTTGGTTTGCCAAACAGCGATCAACTATTTGAACTTCATTGCCCGATGGCATTTGATGGCCGTGGAGCCAGTTGGATTCAGGCTGATGATGCGGTTCGCAATCCGTACTACGGAGCGTCGATGTTAAAGTGTGCAGACAAGGTGGAGAAGCTGGGAGTGGAGGGATTGGGAGGTGGGAGCAACGTGAAGCCTCATCAGCACTGACTGCTCCTAACTGTTTGACTCCCGACTTCCTTCACCCAGACGCTAGCCCTCGAACTCACAACCTAGAAAATGCCAAATAGCGAAAACGCAGCCGACGACATCAAGCTGGCCCGGAAGACAATCCTCGGCGGTATCATCTGGTTCTGTCTTCACAATAAGCTCGTGATGTTGCTGCTCGTCTTAGCCATCGTGGGTTGGGGCGTCATGGTCGCTCCTTTCGATTGGCAAGTTGGCAGCCTGCCCCGCAATCCTGTTCCCGTCGATGCGATTCCTGACATTGGTGAAAACCAGCAAATCGTCTTTACCGAGTGGATGGGACGCAGTCCACAAGATGTTGAAGATCAAATTGGATATCCGATGACGGTCGCCTTGTTGGGCATCCCGGAAGTCAAGACGATTCGCAGCTATTCGATGTTTGGCTTCTCGACAATCTACATTATTTTCAACGAAAAGGCGGAATTCTATTGGTCGCGTTCACGAGTATTGGAAAAACTCAATAGTCTTCCTGCCGGAACGCTGCCCGAAGGCGTGCAACCAACACTTGGTCCTGACGCGACGGCACTCGGTCAGATTCTGTGGTACACACTCGAAGGCCAAGATCCAGATGGAAATCCGACTGGTGGCTGGGATCTGAATGAGCTACGCACAGCACAGGATTGGTACGTTCGCTATGCGTTGGCTTCGGCTGAAGGCGTTAGTGAAGTCTCCTCGATTGGAGGTTTCATTCAAGAGTATCAGATTGATGTTGACCCTGACGCGATGCGTGCCGCCAAGGTTTCGCTGGCCGACGTGTTTCAGTCAGTTCGGATGTCGAATGTCGATGTCGGTGCACGAACCATTGAACTCAATAAGGCGGAGTATGTTATTCGTGGATTGGGATTTATTGAGCAAGTTGAAGATATTGAAAAGGCCGTGGTTCGAGTTGCCGACAATGTACCCATCACGATCAAGGACGTAGCTAAGGTCTCGCTTGGGCCGGCACTACGACGGGGCGCATTGGACAAAGCTGGCGCCGAAGCCGTCGGAGGCGTGACAGTCGTTCGCTATGGTTTCAATCCGCTGGAAGCGATTAGGAACGTCAAGAAGAAGATCGAAGAGGTTTCACCTGGATTGCCCAGCAAGGTGGTCATCGACTATACGAAGACAACCGCATCGCAGGTGGACACGTATGCTGCCAATCACGGTTTGAAGCGTATTACGGGAGCCAATCCAAGTCACGACGAGTGGGTGCAACACTTGCGCACGACTGTTCGAGCGCAATGGCCGAACTGGATTACGACCAGTCAGATTCGCATCGTCCCTTTTTACGACCGGACGGGCGTGATCTATGAGACGCTGGGTACGTTGAATACGGCACTCAGTGAAGAGATTCTCGTGACAATCATCGTAATCCTTGTGATGGTCCTCCACTTGCGCAGCTCACTCCTAATCAGTGCATTGCTGCCGCTGGCGGTGCTGATGTGTTTCATCGCGATGAAAACGTTCGGCGTTGACGCGAACATCGTCGCCTTGTCGGGGATCGCAATTGCGATCGGCACGATGGTCGATATGGGGATTATCCTGTGTGAAAACATCCTGAAACATTTGGATGAGGCTAATCCAAACGAAGACCGCGCGCACGTTATCTTTCGTGCAGCGAACGAAGTTGCCAGTGCAGTATTAACCGCCGTGTCCACTACCGTGGTTAGCTTTCTCCCGGTGTTCACGATGGTTGCCGCGGAAGGCAAGCTATTTCGACCACTCGCGTTCACCAAGACGTTTGCCTTGGCTGCTTCCGTTATTGTGGCTCTGACAATTATCCCCCCGGCTGCTCACATTTTGATGGGCCAGCGAATGAAAGTTGGGGCAATTCGCCGCTATTCAATGTTCGCGCTTGTAGCGGCGGGTCTGATGGCTATGTTCATGGTGTCATGGTGGGTCGGCGCGATCGTTGCGGCGCTTGGCATCTACAAATTGCTGGAGGCACGAATTCCAGCCAACTATCGCAATTACGCTCCCTATGCCGCTAGCGGGTTGGCAGTGATAGTGGTGGGGTTCTTGCTAACCGACCACTGGCTGCCGCTCGGCCCCGAAAAGGGAATCGTTCGCAATTTTTTGTTTGTAGGGCTTTTGATCGGCGGGCTACTCGGCTTCTTCACTGTGTTTCAACGCTACCTCTATGAACCACTTCTTCGATGGTGCCTCGCGCACAAGCTGATATTTCTTTCCCTGCCTACCCTAATCCTTATGCTGGGAGGCTGCTCTTGGCTGGGGTTTGATCGCATCTTCTCGTTCATTCCGAAGGTCGCTTCCTCGGTCGGATTGTCTGAATCGTCAGTTCGCCAATCGCAACCGTGGGTTGCCGCCAGCAACGCCTTTCCGGGTATCGGCAAGGAGTTCATGCCGCCGCTTGACGAAGGTTCGTTTCTCTATATGCCCACTACGATGCCTCACGCTTCGATCGGCGAAGCCATGGACGTGCTGCAATTGCAGAACAGGATGCTAGTATCGATTCCTGAGGTGGAATCAGTCGTTGGAAAGATCGGCCGCGCCGATAGCCCGCTCGACCCGGCTCCTATTTCGATGATTGAAACATTCATTTCATACAAATCGGAATACAAGACCGACCAAAATGGTAACCGACTCGATTTTCGCTACGACGAGAAGTCAGGGGAATACGCGCGGGATGAAAACGGAGATCTGATCGAAGATCCTAGCGGACGACCGTTCCGTCAGTGGCGAGACAAAATCAAGTCGCCCAACGACATCTGGGAAGAGATCACCAAAGCCGCCGACATTCCCGGCACCACTTCGGCTCCCAAGCTGCAACCCATCGCGGCTCGCATTGTCATGCTGCAAAGCGGAATGCGTGCACCGATGGGAATGAAGATCAAAGGCCCTGATCTCGAAACCATCGAACGAGTAGCGTTGCAGATTGAAGGTCTGCTCAAGCAGGTTCCGACAATTCAAGCGTCCGCTGTCATCGCGGACCGAATCGTCGGCAAACCCTATTTGGAAATCGACATCGACCGGGATGCGATCAAGCGATACGGTCTTCATATTCGGAGTGTACAAGACGTGATTGAAGTCGCCATCGGTGGCCGCCGAATTACGACAACAGTTGAGGGACGCGAACGCTATCCGGTACGGGTCCGATACGCGCGAGAGCTTCGCGATGAAGCAGAATCGCTCGAACGCATTCTGGTTCCGACTCCCATGGGGCAGCAAATCCCCCTCGAGCAACTGGCGGAGATTCGCTATGTCCGTGGTCCACAGGTCATAAAGAGCGAGGACACTTTCTTGTTGGGATACGTTCTATTCGATATGCGAGCTGGGAATGCCGAAGTCGATGTAGTCGAGGATGCACAGGCGTTTTTGCAGGAAAAGATCGACAGCGGCGAGTTGGTTCTTCCCGCCGGCGTGAGCTACACGTTTGCTGGTAACTATGAAAACCAGCTTCGATCGCAAAAGACGCTGATGGTCGTGTTGCCGCTCGCTTTGGGAATCATCTTTATGATTCTGTACTTCCAGTTCAAATCTGTCATCACAACCTCGCTGGTGTTCAGCGGTATAATGATCGCCTGGGCTGGCGGCTTTATCATGCTGTGGCTCTACGGGACAGATTGGTTTCTCAACTTCGATTTGTTCGGAACCAATATGCGAACCCTATTTCAAGTTCATACAATCAACCTCAGCGTGGCCGTGTGGGTTGGTTTCCTGGCCCTGTTCGGAATCGCCAGTGACGACGGAGTGGTGATTGCGTCCTATTTGGACGAAAGCTTTCGTAAAGATCGGATCGCCAACGCCAAACACGCCCGCGAAGCGACGGTTACCGCTGGTATGCGCCGAGTTCGGCCCTGCTTAATGACTACCGCTACTACGCTGCTCGCGTTAATACCCGTACTAACCTCCACCGGACGCGGCAGTGACATCATGGTGCCAATGGCGATTCCAAGTTTTGGAGGCATGACAATTGAAATTCTTACCATGCTGGTAGTCCCTGTTCTCTATTGCTCCGTGATGGAATGGAAACTCAAGCTGGGGATCGACGACCCAAGATTCTCGGAAAATGCCTAATCCAATACAGTAAATCCAACCAGTGACTTAACCAGGTCTGACAATGAGATTCATTTCGATCGTATCGCTAGTCGTGTTGTTGTCCTCGACGGTAGTTCCGCTACTGGCGAACGATCCTGTCTGTGTAGTGTCGTCCGAAAACGTGCCCGGTGCTCAACAGCCGCGAGTTGCCATAGACCCGGCTGGTCACATCTACGTCGCGTTTGGGGCGAACGAGGATATCTATGTTTGCAAATCCGTCGACCGGGGCCAGACGTACACCGTTCCCGTTAAGGTTGGACATGTTGGGAAACTCGCCTTAGGCATGCGACGTGGGCCGAGAATTGTTGCTGATAAAAACTTAATTGTCGTGACGGCGATTAGCCATGAGAGCGGAAATCTCATGGTTTGGCGATCCGACGACAGTGGTGAGACGTGGACCCACCCAACAAACATAAATGACCAACCGAAGGTCGCCCGCGAGGGGCTGCATGGAATGGCCATTGGGCCGGATGGATTAATCTTCTGCACTTGGTTGGACTTGCGGAATGAGCGAACTCAAATATATGGGGCGAGCTCCCAAGACGGCGGCAAGACTTGGACAGAAAATCGCCGCATCTATGCTTCACCATCAGGCACTGTTTGTGAATGCTGCCACCCGTCCGTTGCAATTAATGATGATGGCGTCGTTTACGTACTATGGCGAAACGCATTGGATGGCAACCGCGACATGTTTCTGGCGAGGTCTGACGACTCAGGCCAAACGTTTGGTGGTGCGGAGAAACTCGGTATTGGCAGTTGGAAGCTGAATGCCTGCCCGATGGACGGTGGTGAGTTGACAGTCGCGACAGACGGTTCGCCGCTTACGGTGTGGCGTCGAAATCAACAGGTATTTGCTACCGATGTTGGTGGTCGCAGCCGCGAACGATTGCTTGGTTTAGGAGAACAACCCTCAATAGCAGCGAATGAGAATGGTCGCTATCTGGTGTGGGTCAGTCGGCGCGGAGGAGACTTAATGCTCTCTGCACCGGAGGCGAACACGCCAATTCGACTCTCCGAATCTGCAGCCGACCCAGTGATCTCAGCTCCGAGGTCAATTGATGGGCCTGTTGTCCTCGTTTGGGAATCGGGGAAAAAGCCAGACACATCGATAATGGCCTCGGTTGTTAGCGACTAAATGTCACAGCGATTGCGGTAGCACGACGTAAGAACGCGCGTTGTGTCAGTGCGTGTGTTGCGCAGATTCATCGTGTGACGAAGACTCGTGAGTCGCTGATTCACCGTCCGCAGGTAACAATTCAAAGGCCGTTGCGACGAATCGTTCGCCCGTGACTTTGCCCGTTACCTTGGCCTTCCGAACCGTATTGCACATTCCGCCTTCGCCGTGCGCATTGCCGTGATCGCCCATTTTTGAACCATCCACAAAATAGCTTTTTCCATCAATACGAATGGCCAAATCGCATCCGGTTCCTTCCATATCGAACTGGCATTCGCCACATGACGCTTCGACAACCTGCGCGACAAGTTGCACTGGATGGTTATCAGCTGCAGTGTCATTTGCAAGATCGGTCGAACGCTGACACCCAATCGACAACAATAATACGCATAACAAAGCTGTGAGTCTCATAAGCGTGCCTTATTCACTTTCATTCCCGAGGGTTAGCAATTCAATAGTTCCAAAATACCCAAGATTCACTTTACTGTTTTTGATCTGCGTGTCCATGGGCGCGGAGTCTGGGAGTCTGGGAGTGTTCAGGGTTGATTGTGGCTCGCGCCGTTCGCAGCTCCATCACTCCTTCACTCTTTCACTCCCAGCTTCTTTTCGCGTTATACGAGGAGCATCGCCAAGGCCATTGCGAGCATCACGCTGTTTTCAATAATCGTGACGACAGACATGGGTAAGTTAAAGGCGGTTCCCAGGCAGGCGCATTGAATCGTCTGCTTCTTTCGCACTGCCGCGATGACGCCAATCAATCCCACCGACATGATGACGGCGGTGAGGATGTTAGCAAACATCGGTAGCGTCCTGGTGACAAACAGCAATCCGAGCGACAATTCAACCCAAGGGTAGGCCAGCGCATAGGCCCTGGAGCGTCGGGCGACGATGTCGTAAGTTGCGAACGCGTCGGCAAACTTGGCGATGTTCAATAGTTTGAAGAACGCGAAGCCAAGAAAGAAGAAGCCCATAAAGTTGTTCATGAAGCGTGACAGCTCCCACGACGCATGACTCAGCTCGAACAGCGCCGAGGCGCCGATGACGTAACTGACGACCAGAAACAAGGGCTTGTATGTCGAAAACTCAAACCGCGACTTGGCAGCTGGCTCTTCTTGGAGAATAGCTGAATTGGACGCCTCATTAATTTGAGTGGCAGTAAAGCCTGCTTGGCCAATGAGCGACGCGATCGCATCTGGCTGAGCGTTTTCGGCCAGCTCAAAGCGCAACAGCTTACGTGGATCTTGCAGATCCGCTTCCCAGCTCTTAATGTCTGCACTGTCGTCGAGATACGGTTTGACCTTGCTCAAGCATCCGCCACAGGTCATTGTCGTTGAAAAAGTTGCTTGCATGATTTTGCTCCAAGTTTTTGGTTAATGGCAATGGATCTGAGTATCAGTAATCGCTTCGATGATTGGACAGCCATGCAGTGGCCCTTTGCCGCTGCAATCGTCAACCAGCTTGGACAACGTCGCTTCCATGTGACGCAAGTCTTCCAGCTTTTCACGAATTAGGAGTAGCTTCTTGGCAGCGAGCTCCTTGACGCTCTTGCGCGAGGCCGCCGATTGTTCTGAAAGGGCCAGCAGCTCCGCAACTTCTGAAAGTGTGAATCCAAGTTCCTGCGCCCGCTTGATGAAACGAATTCGATTCACTGCGGATTCCGGGTACTCGCGAAACGATGTCTTTATTGGCGTGGGCTGAGCGATTAATCCACGTCGCTCATAGAAGCGGATCGTTTCCACGCCGACACCTGCAGCTTCGGCTACTTTTCCAATCGTGAATTTGGTCATGGCTGTCTCCTTACCCACTATTATCGACTCCGTACCATGGTACGGAGTCAAGGGGGACGTCGCATTTTGTGAAAAAAATCTGCGACACAGCGGCTCTCTTCGCGGCGAACCGCTCGATCGAACTGGTCTCGTCGCGAGGCAATTTGGCGATCCCATGCGTACATGGCTTCCGAATGAAAGCGTCAGTTGCATTTTTTTTGACAATTTGGACAGGTGTGCGCGAAGGGATCTTCGTGACATTGCATCCAACATTACGAAGGGCTTTAGAGAGTCGGGAGTGACTTGGAGAACTCACTGAGATGGCAAGAAATCCAGTCCAGCGAGGGGGCATGCTGCATATGGATCGAACTGCAGAAAAATCAGAAGCTTCTCCAATGCGGCTCAAAATAGGTGTGATGGGAGGTGCGGGTGATTCCATCCCAGCAACCTATTTGGAGCGTGCGACGCTGCTTGGCGAAGAACTCGCCAAAGCGGACTGTATACTCGTTACCGGAGCTTGTCCGGGCCTGCCGCTCGCCGCGGCTCAGGGAGCTTGCAGCCATGGTGGCATGGTAATTGGTATATCGCCCGCCCTCAGCCTGGACGAACACGCTTATCACTACGGTTCGCCGACGCTGGCGCATCATGTGCTGATCTTTACTGGTAGCGGGCTAATGGGGCGAGAAGTCATCAACATTCGCAGCAGCGATATGGTTGTGATTGTCGGGGGCAGCAGTGGAACGCTAGGTGAGCTAGCGATTGCCTATGATGAGGGAAAGTTGATTGGCGTACTGACCGGAACCGGTGGTATTAGCGACATGGTCAAAAGCATTCTGGAAGCGTGCAACAAGGCGACTGGCGCGCGGGTGCTTTACAACGACGACCCAAAGAAACTCGTCAGGGAATTGCTAGAAGTGTACAAGACCGAACACTTCAGACATCCTTCCGTGTTTTGCCGAGAGAATCTCAATGAACCAATTAGGTCGGACAACGAGGGACAGCTTGACGTTGTTTGTGGAATGATGGTTCCACGAGGTCAGGCGGCAGCTAGACGAAAACGCATTGATGGCGAGTTCGTGTTCTGCTCGCTAAGCTGCGCTGAGAAGTTCGATGGACATGCAACTCGATATCTGGAGTATCCCACGAGATGATTCCTGATTTGGTTCGACATACCGAGGTTCTTGCCATCGTGGGCGATATTTTGAAGGTGCGGGCGACGGGCGTTGGCTTCGGTGACTTGGCCGTCGTTGAAAACTGGGACCAACGCCGATCGTTGGGACAGGCCATCGAGTTGGATCGCGATGTAGTTTCATTGCAAGTGTTCTCGGGTGGCAAAGGGCTTTCGACAAGGGCGAAGGTTCGATTCCTTGGGCATCCAACGCAGGTCACCTACTCGCCCAACATCCTTGGACGCGTCTTTCGTGGTTCGGGAATTCCGATGGATGGCGGGCCTGACTTGTCCAACGAGCCCTCGATCCCAATCGGTGGGCCGTCGGTCAATCCCAAAATGCGAATCGTGCCGCAAAACATGATTCACACGATGGTTCCCATGATTGATGTTTTCAACTGCCTGGTTGAAAGCCAGAAGCTTCCAATCTTCTCGGTAGCAGGTGAACCGTACAACCAACTGCTGGCTCGGATCGGAATTCAAGCGGATGCGGACATCGTTGTGTTTGGCGGATTGGGGCTGATCTTTGACGACTATCACTTCTTTCACTCGACGTTCGAGAATGAAGGAATACTTGGTCGCACCGTCATGTTTGTGAATCAAGCATCGGACCCGATTGTGGAACGGTTACTGGTGCCCGACATGGCGTTAAAGGTCGCAGAACGGTTTGCTGTCGAAGAGGGCAAACGCGTCTTGGTGCTGCTGACCGACATGACAGCTTATGCCGACGCATTGAAAGAGATTGGCATCGCAATGGAGCGAGTCCCATCGAATCGCGGTTACATGGGTGACCTTTATACACAGCTCGCTCAGCGCTACGAGCGAGCTTGCGATTACAAGGGCGCTGGTTCCGTCACCATCCTGGCCGTAACGACGATGCCGGGTGACGATGTTACACATCCGGTCCCCGACAACACGGGCTACATCACTGAGGGCCAATTATATCTGCACAACGGTGTCATCGACCCATTCGGCTCACTCTCGCGGCTGAAACAACAAGTCATCGGAAAGGTCACTCGCGAAGACCATTCGCAAATCATGAACACGATGATTCGCTTCTACGCCGGGGCCAAGGAAGCGGCAAAGAAGCAAGCGATGGCGTTCGACCTGTCGGCGTTTGATGAAAAGCTGCTGAAGTTTGGCAACCTGTTTGCGCAGCGGTTCATGGATATTCACGTCGCAATGCCGCTGAACGACGCGCTTGACTTGAGTTGGCAGACGCTGGCCGAGTGTTTCGAGGCTGAAGAGTTGCTGATGAAGGAAGCGTTGGTCCAAAAGTATTTTGATAAATCGGAGGTGTGAGCGATGTCCCTCGCCCTGAACAAGACATCGCTAAAACAGCAACGAGATCAACTCGCGATGTATCAGCAATACTTGCCGTCATTGGACTTGAAACGGCAACAACTGCTCGTCGATCTACAACATTCCAAGAACAAGCTCAAAAGCACAGAGCGGGAGATTTCCGACGTGCTCGATTCACAAGCCGGTTTGTTCTCACTGTTGGGAGCCAGCGATCAGAATCTAACCGATCTCGTTCGTATCGAAGCAATGGTCGTCGATGAAGAGAACGTGCTTGGTGTGCGGCTACCGATGTTGGGTGAAATTCAGTTCTGCGTCAAAGAGTACTCGATGCTGGCCAAGCCTTTTTGGGTCGATTTCGTCGTTGAGTTATTGCAAAACGTGGCGACTCTTCACGCTCGCCGTGACATCGAACGGAAACGTATGTCTCGGCTCAGCAACGCAGTGCGCCGAATCACGCAGCGAGTCAACCTTTTCGAGAAAGTGCTGATTCCACAGGCAGAGAATGACATTCAACGCATCAAGATTCTTCTCGCCGATACCGAGCGAGCCGCCGTCGTTCGTTCCAAAATCGCCAAGGCGAAACAGAGTCGCGACAAACCCATGATGAGGGCGATGTAGATGGCAATCGTCCCCGTTGCCAAAGTGACGCTCTATGGCACAGCCGACCAGAAACACACCGTGCTCGATGGTCTACAGGCGTTGGGCTGTCTTCATCTACTTGATTTGAATGAGAGCCATACCGACGTGCCACAACGGCAACCGTCTTCCTCGGACGCCGCGCAAGCTTTGAAGTACCTGCGAGCTTGTCCTACCCACCGTCGTGTGATGAAGGACGACACGGCTTTCCAGTTGGATGACGTGGTCGGTCGCGCCTTGTCCGTCCGGCAGCAGCGAGAGCAATTGCAAACTGAACGAGATGAGTTGAAGCACGCGATAGCGTCACTGGTTCCTTGGGGTGATTTTGAGCTTCCACCCGAAGGCGAGCTTGGCGGACTACGCCTGTGGTTCTACGTGATCCCGCACTATCGGTTGGGTGCGTTGGCAACGTTGAGTGCCACATGGCACGTCGTCAGCAAAGATCAACGTTTCGCGTACGTTATTGTCTTAGGCGAAGAGGAGCCGAGCGAAATGCCGGTGCCACGTTCGCACTTGGATGATCGACCGCTGGGCCAGTTGAAGGATCGTCTGGAAGCGGTTGAATTCGAGCTGGAGGAACTGCATTGGGAGCGGGTTCGACTGACTCGGTGGATACACCTGCTATCGCGATCATTGACACTTGCTGACGATCGAGTCGCACGCGAGCAAGCTGCCGGGCGAGCCTTCGATGATCCCTCACTATTCGCCATTCAAGGCTGGGCTCCTCAGTCGCAACGCGAACAAATTGCAGCCTTCGCGAAAGCCCACTCGCTAGGACTGACCGTTGAACTTCCAACATCGGATGATTCACCGCCCACGTTGTTGTCAAATCGTGGGCTTGCCGCAGGCGGTGAAAGCGCGGTCACGTTCTACACCACGCCCGCCTACGGTGCGTATGACCCGTCGGGCATTGTTTTTCTCTCGTTCAGCGTTTTCTTCGCGATGATCATGGCCGACGCTGGGTACGCGCTGGTGTTGGCAGTCGGTCTGCTGCTGTTCTGGCGACGCTTGGGCAGGTCGGAAAACATGCGGCGGATGCGAACATTGTTCGTCGCCACTGCGATTGCGTCCGTTGCTTATGGCATCGTAATTGGCAGCTACTTTGGCTTTTCACCGCCCGCCAGCTCGTTGCTCGGCAGACTGCATGTCATCGACGCCAAGAACGCGACCTTGATGATGCAGATTTCCATTTCGATCGGAGTGATGCACCTCTCCATCGCGAATCTCGCGTTGGCGTGGAGCCGCCGTTGGTCGCCAATGATGCTGGCGTCGTTCGGCTGGGTCGCGGCGTTGTTTGGCGGCTTGGCCTTGGGACTGGGCAAAAACGGAACGCAACCGGAGCAGTCGCTAATTCAATATGGAAGCTGGACGCTCGGAGCAGGCATTGTTTTCGTTCTGTTTTTCGGTAGCGAACGACCATTGTCTACGTTCAGCCTTAAGGAGCACGCAAAGCGATTGATGGACGGTGTTGTCTCGCTCACGGGCTTCACTCGCGCTTTCGGTGACGTACTGAGTTACCTGCGGCTGTTCGCGCTCGGATTGGCCAGTGCACAACTGGCGGGGACGTTTAACGATCTTACGTACAAGGCAAGCTGTTGCGTCGGCATTGGAAGTCTGTTGGCGGTGGTTGCTGTTGTTTTCGGGCATGGACTGAACTTCGTCTTGGCAATCATGAGCGGCGTCGTCCATGGATTGCGTCTGAACTGCATCGAGTTCTTCGGCTGGAGTCTTCCGGGTGAGGGATACGCATTTGAACCATTCAACAAGAAGGCAATATAGATATGGAGAGTTTCATTCTTTTACTGGGTTGGGCCGGAGTCTTTTTGCCTACCGCCTTCGGAGCGATTGGCAGCATCATCGGCTGCGGACGCGCCGGGCAGGCAGCCTCGGGAGCGTTGCTGGATGTCGAAAGCGGCTATGGACGGCTGGTTGGTTCCTCCGCCTTACCCTCGTCGCAGACCATTTATGGGATCGTTGTGACAATGCAGTTCAACCGCGCTGTTTCCTTGGACTCCGCGCCGGGATTGTTCTCCATCGGCCTGCTAGTCGGGCTGGCCCTGCTGTTCAGTGCCATCGTTCAGGGTTCCTGTTGCGCAGCGGCGATCAATACGACAAAGTCGAAGCCCGAAGTCTTTGGACTCGCGATCGCACCGGCTGCGATCGTGGAAGGATTCGCGGTCTTTGCATTCATCTTCGCTCTGATCGTCGGCGGAAGCATTCCCGGTGGCACCGCAGGCTAAGGAGATAGCGACATGACAAAGCCAAAGGAATCATCCGGAGTCGAAGAACTGATCGGTCGTTTGCGCGAGCAGGGTGTCGAAGAAGGCAAGGCTCAGGCTGATGCGCTCATGGAGCAAACTCGCCTCAAGGCGGAGCGGCACCTTGACGAGGCAAAACGAGAAGCAGATGGGCTGCTACAGAGGGCACGCGAAAACGCCGAAAAAACGAAGCGAGCTGGCGAGGAAGCCGTGCAGTTGGCGGTGCGGGATGCGATCCTCAGCCTCAAGTCGGAAATGGTGGACCAGTTTTCCGATCGAGTTCGACGTCTGGTGAGCCGAGAGTTGAATGACGGCGATTTTTTGAAGCAGCTAATCTTGGAAATCGGCGGAAGGTCAGCTCCAGATCGCGATCAATCCGCCAAGCTGCTGCTCCCGAATGATGCCATCGGCCTGGAGCAACTGCGCAGCGATCCAGAAGAAGTCAAAGAGGGCAACCTCAGCCACTTCGTCGCCTCGATCACAAAGGAAATGCTTCGTGACGGCTTGGAACTCGGCACCCGAGAAGACACGTCCGCTGGCATCCGTATCCAATTGCTCGACGAAAATGTCGAGATTGAATTGACCGATGAGGCTATTGCGGAATTGCTGCTACGGCACTTAGTCCCACGATTTCGCGCGATCATGGAGGGAATTATCCAGTGACCGCAGCCACCAATTACCACTGGTTCATTTCCAGCCTGCCGCATATGCCCCGCTCGTTTGATGTTGAGCATGTGCCGATCTCCGGGATTCGTCTGCAAGAGAGACTGAGGATGTTGGGCGACGACGACAAGAACACAGTCGAACAAGTTCAACGCTTTTTGTTGTGGGATCGACAGCAGCCGGAACGCACAGACGAAGATGTGCAAATGGAATACGACCGTCTGATGTCTTCCGTTTCCAATCCGCTTGTCCGCGATATCATCACTTATCGCATGGATGTGCGCACGATTACATCCGCATTGCGTAGACGGCGTCTTGGGTTTGGGCCACCAACCGCTGTTGGCCAGTATGTGGACCATATTCGCAAGCACTGGAATCATTCTGATTTCCGTCTGCAGCGAGAGCATCCCTGGATTTCCGGCGTCCGTGAGGCGTTGGACGCAAACAAGCCGTTGTCGGTAGAACGCCAACTCTTGAATGCGACGTGGGATCGCTGGGTGAAACTTTCAGACGGATTTTGTTTCTCGTTCGAGACGATTCTGTTGTATCTCGCGCGCTGGGAGATTGTTGATCGCTGGACCCGGCTCGATGAATCGGCGGGGCGGAAAAAGTTTGAACAACTGTTGGCACAAACAATGGCTTCTGGCGGAGGCATCAAATGACGTCGGAGATAAAAACAGGCACTAGCGTAACGGCCGTCAATGGCAATATCGTGTCAATCGAAGTACCTGATGGGCACATCGTCAAGAACGAAGTCGCCTATGTTTGTCTCGGCGACAAGCGATTGAAATCCGAAGTGCTCAGAGTTTACGGAAACGAAGCGGATTTGCAGGTGTTCGAGGACACCGAAGGAGTGAGGGTCGGTAATGGGGTCGAATTATCGCACCAGTTACTATCCGCATCGCTTGGTCCAGGGTTGCTGGGCTGCGTCTTTGACGGCTTGCAGAATCCGTTGGAAACACTTGCGAACCGCGACGGGTTCTTCCTACAACGTGGCCACTACGCCGACTCGCTCGACCGTTCACACAAATGGTCCTTTGTGCCGCTGCGCCGTACAGGTGAACGACTTCGCGCTGGTGATATCCTAGGCACCGTTCAGGAACGCGGCGTCGAACACAAGATCATGGTGCCCTTTAACTTGAGCGGTCAAGCGGAACTGACTTGGATTCAGGGAGGTAGCTTCACAGTTGACGAACCCATTGCCCGCATTCGTGACGCGCAAGGTGAGCGTCCGTTGAAGATGCTGCAAGAGTGGCCGGTCCGCGTTCCATTACCAGCAGACCTCTTGCAGCGGCAATTGGTCCAGCGAAAGTATCCGTCCGAGCCGCTGGTCACCACCATTCGGACCATTGACACGTTCTTCCCCATCGCTCGCGGGGGAACTGCTTGTATTCCGGGTCCGTTCGGAGCGGGAAAGACCGTGTTGCAAACATTGATTGCACGCTATTCCGCCGTTGATGTTGTGATCGTGGTCGCGTGCGGTGAACGGGCGGGTGAAGTCGTCGATACAATCAACGAATTCTCACAGGCACAAGACCCACGAGGTGGCGGTTCGCTGATGGATCGAACCGTCATTATTTGCAATACATCTTCGATGCCCGTCGCAGCGCGTGAAGCCTCGATCTACACCGGGATCACGCTTGGTGAATACTACCGACAAATGGGCCTCGACGTGCTGCTGTTGGCCGATTCCACATCGCGGTGGGCGCAGGCGATGCGAGAGACGTCTGGACGATTGGAAGAAATTCCTGGCGAAGAAGCCTTCCCGGCCTATCTCGACTCCGCCATCAAAGGTGTGTATGAACGAGCAGGAGTTCTCACCACTCGCGATGGTTCGCTTGGCAGTCTCACTATGATCGGAACGGTTTCGCCTGCCGGAGGCAACTTCGAAGAGCCTGTTACGCAGTCAACACTTGGTACAGTAAAAACTTTTCTCGGCCTTTCTTATGAGCGAGCTTATAAGAGATTTTATCCGGCAATCGACCCGCTGCTTTCATGGTCGCGCTACCGGGAACAACTACGGGAATATCTTGATCGCGAATTGGCGCCAGACTGGACCGATAGTATCAAAGCCCTGCTGGAATTGCTTCGCCAATCGAATGCAATCTACCAAATGATGCAAGTGACCGGCGAGGAAGGGATTTCCCTGGCGGACTTTGTGATTTACCAGAAGGCACAGTTCGTGGATACTGCCTATCTGCAGCAAGACGCTTTCGATCCGGTGGACGCCGCAACTCCGATGGATCGTCAACGCACAATGCTCATGCTGCTGAGAGACGTGACCGAGCGTGAGTTCATGTTCGAGAGCAAAGAGGAAGCTCGCGACTTCTTCGTTCGCATTACCAACACCTTCCGAAATCTCAACTTTTCGCCGACTGACTCCACTGACTATGCGAAATTCCTTCAGAATTTTCAAGCGACGTTAGGTTCACGCGGCAAGGGCGATTGAGCGGCCATTGATGACTGGTATCCATCAAGAAAATTCTGCCACGATCGTAGCCAGCTCGTCAGTGTCTCGCAGGCCAATCACGGTAACAATTCGCTGACCGAGCTTCCAAGAGGCAGCAAACTGATTGTCGATTCCGATCAATCGGCAGCTCTTTCCACCGCAGGCCACCCGAACACTTGAGTACCCTTTAAACCAATCTTCAATGCCTGCGCTGTGTTCAAAGATTGCCACGCAAGTTCCATCGCTACGCTGCCAGACGGCTTGGATGCACTTGCAGCAGGGCATGTCAAGGACATACAGCGAATCCCGCGTATAGCCCTGCGGAGGCGGCTTAATGTTTGAAGGGCGGTAGCCAACGAGCCGAATTGCTTCTTCCGCCGCAACTAGTCTCCCAGAATACTTCTTTAGTAAGCTTCTCTGCGCAAGCACAGGCTCGGAGCTGAATTGCTGAACATACTGTTCAAGTGGATCATGGGCATGCTGGCCATGACGCCCCAAAAGAAAGCTCCAGGCGATGGTGAGCCCAACTAACAATACGACGGAGATGCTCAATACTGCAATGACTGGTCGTCGTAGCAATCGTCTTCTTCGTGGCAATTCGTCGCGCACTACGTTTGAAACCATTGCTCCCGATGGCTGCTGAATCGGTGGCCTTCCATCCTGTAGTGACGCACTGATGCGTTGCCAGAGTTCGGGGCCTGGCTTGGGCGAAATCACACTCCTGGTCGCAGTTGAGATTCGGCGTATTTCAGCGAGTTCGGTCGAGCAGTGGGCGCATCCCTCTAAGTGCACTTCTAGCCGTGCTCTTTGCTCGCTGTCCAACTCGCCATCATGGTAGATCGACAGAAGTCGGTGGTATTCGTCGCAATTCATTGGATGTCTTTGGGAATGTTAGGCACGATCAAGCGGTTTTCAACGAATCGATCGCGACTCCTCATGTTGGATGCAGCAAATATAGCGATTCTTCTTAGGAAATGCAGCAATTCACTGACTTAGGAAAGGCGGCAATTCGATCGGGATTTCGCGAATGCAGCGCATTTATTGACAAATGAACGAAGTGCCGGGACCTCTGTTGCATCAAACAAGGGTAACACGAGGCCTTTCAGCAATAGGCCCATGATTCTGAGGGTTTGGGATTGAAAGGAGAAACATTTGAGCGTCTCGACTTGGAGAATGCAACGCCGAGCAAAACTCGGTATGCATCGAGTCGTAATGACAAAACAAGGTAATTCGATGTGTGGTCAAGACGAGTCATCTGAAGGTCGGGCGTGTTGCCTTACCACTTTAGTGCGGAGGCGTTTGCATTCGTGCGGCTACGCCGCCCTCAAATCAGTTGAGTGCACACATGAAAGCGGAGTGCTTACTCTGCGAGGTTCAGTTGCAAGCTTTTACCTCAAGCAAGTCGCACAAGAACGGATACGTACTATCGAGGGCATTACGCGAATCTGTAATGAGCTCGAAGTCCAGTACAATGAATGCGACGAGTGTTCGAATTGATTCTCGACATTTGTTTCTGGATGTCGCAACCCCTGCTTACTTCAATCAGCTAGAATCCCAACGGCGAACTAAGAACTAGAAATCGCGATGAGCGCGTCAACTTTCCAGACACACAGCGAATTGTCCAGCGCGACGTGTTGCGAGTAGGGATACAGAGCTTTTCGGGATAGCCTTGCCCATTATGAGTTCGCAGCTTCGTCGATCAACTTGCGAAGGCAATGTCGCGCCCGGCTCAAGCGCGAGGCTACGGTACCCTCAGCAATATCAAGCGCCAACGCTATGTCGTAATACGATAGCTGCTCGATTTCGCGAAGTAGTATGATGGCTCGAAGGTTGGGATCGAGACGGCTCAGGGCGTGTTCCAACAGGTCGCGTTGATCCAACTGCGTGATCTCGTCAGTTTGCTCGTCACTTGGATCACTCAACATCGGTTGGTCGGGTACGCGCTGCGGCCGTCGTCTTAAAAACTGCAATGCCTCGTTTGAGGCCAGTCGGTATAGCCACGTCGAGAACGAAGACCGACCCTGAAACTTGTTCAACTTTTGAAAGACGCACAGAAAGACTTGCTGAGTAAGATCGTCCGCATTGGATGAACCGACCATGCGGCACATTAGCCGATACACTTTGTCACAATGCTGCTCATAGAGCTTTTGCTGCGCATCCTGGTGGCCGCCCAAGCATTCTGCGAGCAGTTGCCTCTCGCCGTCGGGTAAGCCACACATACCGCTTGCGTTTGAAGGCTTGTTTTCTAAATGAACGTTCTGGTTGGGCATTTTTGCATTCCTTGGTAGGGAAACAATTTCCCATATTACGTCGCACACGCACAATGATGTCTAGCAATATTTATACCGAGTTGGGGTATATGCAGAGCGAGCTAGGTCGTTCCTGAAAAATGCTTGATATCCAACGATATGGAGATGTGCGCCCTTCCTAGACAATCCTCAGAGCTGCGTGCTTCAGTGCACACTCCACGTGCGGGAATGCACACGCTCACATGAAGCAAATGCAAAGCTGTCGAGAAGAAACCAGCCGTTCGGATCGTCACAGCTGCGGTCAGTCTTCGCTACTGGGATTCTGAAAACTTCCGTGAAGGAATTCAACTTTGGGAGCATCCAATACAGCGTAGGACGAACGACGGCGGAACGTTCCGCCGAAGCGTCATTGTTCCGAATCCCTGATGACTAGAGGTGAAATCATGTTATTGAAATCAGTAGCAACGAGTTTTTTGGCTCTCGGGCTCTTCGGCACAGCTGCGTTGAGCGTACGCTCATATGACAGGTCTCCGAGTACCGTGGTTCAAACAAGTCCGACGGAATTGACCGAGTTGGCCAGTAACACGTGCTGCGCAAAGCGTGCGTACTGCTGCACCGTCAAACGCAGTTGCTGCGGCAACTCGGCAGTGCCCCAAGACGACGACCAATAGATGAGCTAAACACTCTTCATGTAGATGGCGCAAGGGCTGGCGAAAACGGTTGAAGAATTCATCGAATTTGAGTCAGCTCAACGTGATATACCAATGCTTTAACAAGCAGTAACACATGGATGACAGACGACCCGACCAATGCTCAGCAACGAAAAACAAGTGTCGGCGCCAACGGTTGCCTATTTCTCAATGGAGATTGCACTCGATCCGACCATGCCGACTTACAGTGGCGGATTGGGGGTTCTCGCTGGCGACACCTTGCGGGCGGCAGCCGACATGTGCGTTTCTATGATCGCGGTTACCTTGCTGCATCGACAGGGCTACTTGTCACAAACGATCGATGCCGAAGGTTGGCAACATGAACAACCATCTGATTGGCTTGTCGAAGAGCATTGTCGGGAACTTCCTCAGCGTGCAGAGGTCGTAATCGAAGGCCGGACGGTCCATATCCGATCATGGCGGTATGACGTGATCGGATGCGAAGGGCACCTACTTCCAGTTTTGCTTCTAGATACGGACTTGGATGAAAACGCAGCAGTGGATCGGGCGTTGACGCAGCAACTCTACGGAGGAGACAGTCGACATCGTCTGTGCCAGGAAGTTGTGCTGGGAATCGGTGGAGTCCGAATTCTTCGATCACTTCGCCTTGAGTCGCTCGTTCAATTTCACATGAATGAGGGTCATGCGGCACTGCTCGGGTTAGAGCTACTTGATGAGCGTGCGAAATCACTTGGTCGCGAGCTTTTCAACTCAGAAGATGTCCAGGCCGTTCGGAAGCAATGCGTATTCACGACGCACACGCCCGTTCCGGCTGGCCATGATCGCTTCGGTTTTGATCTCGTCAAACAAGTGCTATGCCGATCCGATCTATTCGACATGCACGAAGTGTTCTGCTGTGCGGGTGAGCTGAACATGACCTACCTTGCCCTGAACTTGAGTCACTACGTGAACGGCGTGGCAAAGAAGCACGGTGAAGTATCGCGTCACATGTTAGTGCCCAAAGACGTGAACCATCAATACGCCATCGACCACATCACCAATGGCGTTCACGTTGCGACTTGGGCGTCCCCCTCCTTCTCCGAACTGTTTGATCGTTTTATCCCGGGATGGCGTGAGGACAATGCAAGTTTGCGTAGCGCACTGGCGATACCGTCCGACGAAGTCTGGCAGGCTCACCGCACTGCTAAAATGCGCCTGATCGACCACATCAACTTGGACAATGATACGGTGTTCGATCCGCTGACGATTACGCTCGGATTCGCACGACGAGCGACTGCGTATAAGCGTGCGAACTTATTGATCAGCGATCCAAAGAGACTCCACAGAATCTTCGAAATGCATGGGCCAATACAGGTCGTCTTCGCGGGTAAAGCACACCCACTCGATATAGACGGAAAGCGTTTGATCCAAAAGATTGTGCGAGCCAAGAATCAACTGCACCCCGCAGTTAAGCTTGTCTATTTGGAGAACTACGACTGGGAACTTGCCCGACTCGTCATTGCCGGCGTTGACGTATGGATCAACACACCGCAACCGCCGCTGGAGGCATCCGGTACCAGCGGAATGAAAGCGGCAATCAACGGTGTGCCGAGTCTTAGCATATTGGATGGATGGTGGATCGAAGGTTGTGTCGAAGGCATAACTGGCTGGGCATTTGGAAACGCCACGCCAGCGAATCCCGCTAATGTTAATCGGTTCAAGGAAGACGCAGATGCACTGTACGACAAGCTCGAACAAGTGGTCGTTCCGCTGTATTACCAGAAGCCCGACCAATGGCGGCGGATTATGGCGCACTCGATCGCGCTGAATGGATCCCATTTCAATACCCAACGCATGGTGCAGCAGTACGTGATAAAGGCCTACTATGGAGGCTAAACGGGGTGGCGAACTAAGAAAGTTTGAGCGAGAATTTGCAGGTCGCGTTTGAACTCACGCACGATTGGCGCACTAGAAACTGGACAGTTCAATGATTCGAACGTCGATTCAATCCCGCTGCCGTCACTGCGGAACAGACGTGACGTCGACTGCACAGCAGCGCCCAGTGCTCGGGCCGAATTGGGAAAAGACTGATGGCACACCGCGACCGCTCGGCGTCACTTGGCTGGAACACGAACAGTCATACAACTTTGCGATTCACGCGGGGAATGCTTGCAGTGTCACGCTTCTGATGTATCTCAAGGCTGAATTGCGAATTCCCTGGCACTCCGTGACGCTTGATCCGTTGAAAAATAAGTCCGGACCGATTTGGCATTGCCGAGTTCCAATTTCCGAAGCGGGCGACGCGGAATACTATGCCTACCAAGTCGACGGGCCGGTCGAGGGTGCAGCTATGCCCTGGCACGCCTTCGACCCTGATAAAATATTGCTCGATCCGTACTCGCGAAGCATTTACTTCCCAGACTGTTTCAATCGCGAGGCAGCCCGCTCGCCCGGCTCTAACGCGGGTCTTGCTCCACTGGGGCGTTTGGACGTATGTCGATGTCCATTTGAGTGGGGGGATGAACAACGAATCCGCCATGGGTCGGATTTGGTCATCTACGAAATGCACGTTCGTGGCTTCACTCGGCATCCCTCCTCAAGTGTTGACGCCAGCAATCGAGGCACATTCGCTGGTGTCGTGGAGAAAATTCCGCATCTTCAGGAACTTGGGGTTACCGCCGTTGAATTGATGCCGATCTTCCAATTCGACCCCAAGGACAATAATTACTGGGGCTACATGCCGTTGAACTTCTTTTCGCCCCACCATGCCTATTCTGCTCATCAGTCGTCGTGCGAACAACACAGCCAGTTTCGCGAGATGATGCGTGAACTGCATGCAGCTGGCATCGAAGTCATCTTAGATGTCGTCTACAACCACACGTGCGAAGGCGACCATCGCGGCCCGACCTATTGCTACCGGGGAGTCGACAACGACGTCTACTACGTGGCGTCCGATGATCCGGCTTCGCCCTATGCAAATTTCAGCGGAACTGGCAACACACTCGACACCTCGCATCCAACAGTGCGTTCACTGATTGTCGAAAGTTTGCGGTATTGGGCGAAAGAAATGCACGTTGACGGATTTCGTTTTGATCTCGCGTCCGTCTTTTCTCGAGATTCCGAGGGGAATGTCAATCTGCAACAGCCACCCTTGTTTGACCAAATCGCCAGTGATCCCGACTTGGCCAACGTCCGGCTGATCGCCGAACCATGGGACGCCGCCGGACTCTATCAGCTTGGGAGCTCTTTTCCTGGGCAAACTTGGATGCAGTGGAACGGCCGCTATCGCGATACATTGCAACGCTTCGTTCGCGGTGACGCTGGCATGGTGCCGGACCTGATGACACGAATGTACGGAAGCAGCGACCTGTTTCCCGATCATCCATCGCAGTCATTCCGGCCTTTTCAAAGCATCAATTTCATTGCGTCCCATGATGGCTCCACAATCTACGATCTCGTTTCGTACAACGAAAAGCATAATGAGCCCAATGGTGAAGACAATCGAGATGGCCCGATGGAGTTCCGTTGCAACAACGGCTGGGAGGGCGATAAGGAGGCGCCTCAATCGGTACTCGATCTTCGCAAACGCCAAGTCAAAAATTTCTGTTGCCTGCTGTTGCTTTCAGCGGGCACACCCATGTTTCGGATGGGCGACGAATTTATGCAGACTCAAAGCGGCAACAACAACCCTTACAACCAAGACAATGAAACAAATTGGCTCGATTGGAACCGGCTTGAAACGAACCAAGAAGTGTTTCGCTTCTTCAAGCACATGATCGCCTTTCGAAGAACACATCCGATGATTGGGCGCTCAACCTTCTGGCGCAACGACATTCGCTGGTTCGGTGCGGAATCGCCTGAAGTAGACATGTCATCCGCATCGCAGTTACTTGCTTATTACCTATCTGGCCAATCAGTCGGAAATGCTTGTCTCTACGTGATGATCAACGCATCGACGCAGCAACGAGTATTTGGCATTCATGCTAGCGATTCGAGCGGCTGGCAGCGGACCATCGACACCTCTCTACCCAGTCCACTCGATATTGTTTGCCAGGCATCGCATGTCACGATTGAAAGCAACTGCTACCACGTAAACCCTCGTAGCGTCGTCGTCCTTACAGCTCCAACGTTAGTTCACCCCTTAGTTGATTCGAAGGGATAGTCGTCCTAACCTGACGGACATTCTCGAAACACGTCTGTTGCAGGCCTTGGCAACCGATTTTTATTTGTTGCACTGAACAGTCGGCGTCGATCAACTGCTGAGCCACCACATGCGGGTTGCGTCCGGTACCGGCGTGGTGTCTGAGAATGATGGTGCCGCCCGGTACAATCACGCGAATCATCTCGAAGATGGCGGCGCGTCGTAATGGTGCACGTTCCATCATGATCTGCAGGACGCAAGCATCGGGTAACGGAATGCGCTCGGCGCGACCATGAATTAGACGTAGGATGTCTCGTCCCTTGTCCGGCCCGATTGTTTTCTTCGAACGAGGATTCAAATTCCATGCGGTTTCGTGGCGTCCCTCACCGCCGATATCTAGCAACTCTATTTGGGTCTTGTTTTGCATTCTCTTTAGTGCGCCGAGCTTGATGTCCCTACTTTCGTACGTTGAGCTAGCGGATTGGCGTGAAACTGCTCATCCAGAATGTACCTACTGTTTGCTTTTCAAACAGACTGAGCTGAGTGCTCGTCCGCGTGTAACGACTCTTCGCCTTCTGTTTTCCATGACAAAAATAGCTTTTCACCGACGAAGATGAATAGAATACCGCCCAAAGCGACCCAGATAACCAGCACATCACCAGTCGCTTTCATCCACAGAAAGGCGCCGAGTATTATGGCGTCCAAAAGCAATGCGGTTGCCGGTATCCATCGGTTAGCCTTAACTTTTTCATGCACATGACGCAATACGCCCCAGTGCACTGCCATATCCATGACGATGTAGAAAATCGCTCCCAATGATGCGATGCGAGACAAGTCGAATAGGATCGTCAGTGTGATCGCGAATACAACCGTGTAGACGAGAGTGTGTTTTTGAATCCCGCCGGGCATTCCGAAGTGATTGTGTGGCACGAGCTTCATTTCACTGAGCATTGCCAACATGCGTGACACGGCAAAGGTGCTGGCGATCAGCCCCGAAATTGTTGCGACAATCGCCAGACCAACGGTGAAGTACCTCCCCCATTGACCAAATGCCGGGCGCGCCGCTTCCGCGAGTGCATAGTCACGGCTCTTGATGATCTCCTCAACCGAAAGATTGCCTGCGACGGCAAATGCGACGAGCAGATAAACCACCAAACAAACCGATAGAGAGAGGATAATCGAGCGACCAATGTTCTTCTTCGGCTCCTTAATCTCCGATCCACTGTTGGTAATGGTCGTAAAACCTTTGTAAGCCAGAAGGGCGAGAGCTGTCGCCGACAGGAAACTGCCAGCGGATGTTCGCTCGGTGACGCCAACACTTTCAAATGTGAGTCCAGATACCCATAAACCAGCGGCGGCGAAAATCAGGATACCTGCGATCTTGATTACAGCGGAAACCGTCGAGAAAGTACTGATGAATTTGTTACCGAGAATGTTGACGATGAAAGCGGTGACAAGAAGACCAACGCCCAGAACAGGAACCAGAAATCGGTTGTCCTTGGCATCGAACAGCTGCAGCGTGTATGTTCCGAAGGTTCGAGCGACAAGGCTTTCGTTGATAACCATCGAGAAGTACATCAGCAGGGACATGGCCGCGGTGACGGTCCCCTTGCCATAGGCTTTCATCAAGAACATAGCGATTCCGCCGGCAGACGGATACTGCTCGGCCATCTTTACGTAACTGTAGGCACTAAAACTCGCCACGATACCGGCAGTCAGAAAGGAGAGCGGAAATAGTCCGCCCGCCTGCTCGGCAACTTGACCGGTGAGCGCGAAGATTCCCGCACCGATCATCACTCCGGTACCCATCGCTACGGATCCAGTTAGCGACAGACTATTCTTTTCGTAATCTCCAGATGACTCTGTATTGCTCATGCCTGACTTTGTCTCTTACGATCAAGATAAACGGTCCAGCTGCTAACTCGTATGCAAATGGCGCGCCGCCAGGTCTGTAAGTGGAGAGTGGTCGGAATGGCGGGGTGCAAGTGCCGGCGCAGCGATCAATAATTGCAGGAAGCCGTCGAGAGAGTCAAACGAAGCCTGCAGATGAAAAACTTCCCACATGCACCCCTACCGTACAGTACACTGCGGTTGCAGAACTATAGTCAACTGAGCCGTAGAGCGCGAAGTGTAGATCTATCTTCGATTCCTCCCACGCCCCTAGCCTTGCTACTTCTGATTGATTCGCTGGGCCACAGGGAGCTTTTGACTTTGGCTGGCAAGGCAGTCAGTGTGTCAGAGATGTACTTTTCAGTCTTAAGCATGGCTTCGTGATCATGCCTTCATGGCTGGTGAAAAGATGGGGAGTGGAGGAGTACGACGCTACCAGACTCCCACTATTCCTTGTTCGCATTGCGGGCTTGATAAGCAAGCAGCCGCAGTGCATTGAAAACGACGACAAGAGTCGAGCCTTCGTGAAGTGCAACAGCGGGACCGATGTTGAGACCGAGAATCGTTGCGGGAACAAGAAACGCAACCATGCCGAGACTCATCCATAGGTTTTGACGAATGATACGGCGGGTGGCGCGGCTGAGGCCGATGGCGAGCGGAAGGTGGTCCAAGTTGTCAGCCATGAGGGCGACGTCGGCGGTTTCTAGGGCGACGTCGCTACCAGCGGCACCCATGGCGATGCCGACCGAGGCAGATGCCATGGCGGGGGCGTCGTTGACTCCGTCACCTACCATTGCGACGCCGCCATCGCTTTGCAGCTTCTTAATTTCGGTGACTTTGTCGTTGGGCATCAGGTCGCCTCGAGCTTCGTCTAGGCCAACTTCCTTGGCGACGGCGTCTGCGACTTGTTGATTGTCGCCTGAAATCATAATCATTCGTTTGATACCGAGTTCACGCAGCCGAGCAATCGTTCGCTTGGACGCCTCGCGAGGCGTATCCATCAAACCGATGACGCCAAGGTAACGATCGCCACGACGTACGATCATCGTCGTGCGTCCGTTCTGTTCGAGCGACTCGACGATTGAACGCACGCTATCGGGCAGCGGTGGACCCTCGACTTCCGCGAAAAGGTCGTCTTTACCAATGTGAACCAAGTCGCCTTCGACGGTCGCTTGAATTCCACGTCCGGTAACGCTCTTCAAATCAGTCGCTTCTGGAATATCTCCCCCACTCCCAGACTCCCCCTCTCCCAATTTCTTTCTACCGTCTCGAACGACGGCTTTGGCGAGTGGGTGTTTGCTGAGGTCTTCAACGGCAATGGCGACTCGCAATAGTTCTGACTCGTCGACGCCTTCGGCGGTGCGAATGTCGGTGACTTTGGGTTCGCCTTCGGTAAGTGTTCCTGTTTTGTCGAATGCGATCGCGTCGAGACTGCCAAGACTCTCCAAAGGCCCGCCACCTTTGACAAGGATTCCGCCGCGAGCTGCTCGGGCGACACCGCTTAGGACTGCACTGGGTGTTGCGATCGCGAGAGCACAGGGGCTTGCCGCGACTAGGACTGCCATCGCTCGGTAGAATGAATCGCCAAAACCTTCGTCGATGACTAATGGTGCAAACATCAAAAGCACAACGCCAGTGATGACGGACGGGACAAAGTAACGCTCGAACTTCTTGGTGAACTTTTGCGTTGGCGAAACCCGCGTTTCTGCTTCACTGACCATCGTGACAACGCGGGCGAGCGTGTTCTCAGCCGCCGTCTTCGTGACTTGGATCTCAATGGAACCGGACTGATTGATGGTGCCAGCGAAGGCACGATATTCGGCGGAAAGTGATTCGGGATCGGCCGCTGCGGCATCAACGTCGTCCACTGGTCGTTTATCGACGGGAACACTCTCTCCGGTAATCGGTGCTTGGTTGATGCTGGATTCGCCAGTGATTATGAAGCCGTCGGCTGGGACTCGTTCATCAGGCTTGATGACGACGACGTCGCCAACGACCAGTTCTTCAACAGGAACTTCCGTTTCCGCTGCATCTCGGCGAACGCGAGCCGTCCGTGGTGCGAGTTCGGACAAGGCTTCTATTGCGCGCTTGGCTTTGCCCATGGCGTAGCCTTCCAGAGCGTGGCCGATGCTGAAAAGAAACAGCAACAATGCTCCTTCGGCCCAGGCACCTAGTGACGCTGCACCGGCGGCGGCAGCGATCATCAAAAAGTCGATCTCGAACTTCCCAGCTCGGATCTTTTCAATCGCTTCCACAACAGTGTAGTAACCACCAAACACATAGGCGGCAACGTAACAACCCAACGGAATCCATTCGCTAATATCTGCAAACGTCTCGACCAGCCATCCGACGAGCAAGAACGCGCCGCACAGGACGGCGAAGATCAATTCCGACCTTGGCCCGAAGATTCCGCCATGCGCGTGATCGTGCCCCTTATGATCGTGTTGCTTGTGGTCAGCATCCTGCTTGTCGGTGCCATGACCATGAGCGCGGGACTGGCGAGACCAATCAGCGAGCGCGGTCGTGATGTTAGCTTCGTCCGTCAGATCGCGATCGAATTCGACTCGCACCGAACCATCGGTCGAGACAACGGCTTCCAATACACCTTTCACGCGAGAAAGCCGCGATTGTATCGCCGAGGCTCGACCTTCGTGCATCGACTCGATACGTTGAATCACATGCCCGTAGCGAAGTGCAAGTTCGGCCCCCGCGCGTCGTGCGAAGTCACGCACTTCAGACAATGAGACCTTGTTTGGGTCATAGTGAATACACAAACGATTCGGCTGCCGATGCGATTCGTCGGAAACATGAGCGTCATCGATCCCAACCTTACTGCGAAGCAGTTCGGTCAAACGCTCCATGCACCCATCCTCAGCGTCGGGCACGTCCGGCAACAGTATCTTCAGTTCTAGCTTGACCTTCTTCACGTTACCCATTCTCTTCATTTAGTGAGCGTGATCGTGGCCGCTGTGGTCGTGATCGTGCTTGATCTCGCCACGATAGGGTGTTCCGCTAATCGTAACGTTGAGTTTGGGTGCGGCGGACTCTTCATCCAAATGTCCAGCCAACTCCGCATCGGCCAGCGTGAATCGAGATGACTTGCCGCTTGGATCGCCTGAATCAGGGCTAGCAAGTAGCTTGAACTGCTCGGGAGTGCCATCGTGCAAAATATTGATGGTTACATCACTCGAATCGATTGGAACCGCGTTCTTGGCGCTACTATCTAACACGTAGACTGTGACCGACGCTGCGTCATGGATGACTTCTACATGATATTCTTCGTTTCCCAGTTCTACGAGCGTTCCATGATGAGGACCTTCTGAGGGATGATCGTGAACATCGACTGTCGCGGGAGGCCCACCGTCGACTGCCACGGACGAGCTGCCTGCTGTCGAAGCGGTATCACCGCTGCAGCCTGCCGTAAGTAAAAAGATTCCGCCGGCAACTATAACGGCTAGTGAATGAACACGCATGATTGTCTCCAAAGTGAAAGTGAGAAATTTATGCAGGCTTTTCTGCTAAGTGAACGTGAATACCTGCAGGGCCACGTATTTGCTTTTCGTGTGGGCTTTGCGAGCACGCGGTACATTTGGATTCCCGATGCCTAATGCTTAGCCGTTCCAACTCGTTCCCTGTGAACTTAGTGTTCGTGCCGTGCTTCAAATCCATTCTGTTTCAGCCAGTTTGTCCACTGGCCTGCGGCTGCATGATCGGCTAGGTGAATATCACGCCATGTAGGAGCGCGGAATCGAATGTCCGAGTGACCCTGGTGCTTTTCGACCACCACGTCACAGCCAATTCGCTTAAGTTGGTCGACTAACTGTGCTTCCTCAGGCGAGCCATTGCCGTGGATTTGTTTCCACGCCACCAGCCTGAATTCGACTGCCTCTGGTCCCGCACCAAAGGCGGGGTCGATATGACTATGCGAGACATCAAAGCCGGACGCCGCAAGCCAGCTCGACCATTGGTCCGCCAGCTTGTGATCGGCAACATCGAGTGTTTTCCAGTCCGCACAGCGATAGCTCAAATCGATATGCCCTGCGTGACTGCCTTGCTTCACCTCGCAACCCAATTTCTTGACTGTCTCCGCATGCTGAGCTGCCTTCTGCGCGTCGTCGAAGTGCATTGTCTTCCATTCAGGCAATTGGAATGCAAGGGTCTCGCCCGAATGAGCATGATCACCATGCGCATGGCCTTCATGAGCATGATCGTGAGCTTGAGCTAAAGCATTTTTGCCAATACTTGCAACAACTCCAGCTACCATCACCAAAGTAAACATTGTGGAAATCCAGGACTGCATTTTCATCATTCTCTCCGTAAAACTAGAAACAGGGGGACTCAAAAAACGATCGATTTATGACGATGTGACTGCGGTTGCAACTGTCGATCTTGCAGCGAGTGTATCGCCATGTTCTTTAGGACCACTTCGATCCTTCAATTCTTCTTCAAGTTCAATCTCGTCCTGTGAATGGTGCACGACTTTCTCGGCAGCTTTCATGCCAAACAGCAAGAACAAAGCGGGGCGTACCAAGAAATCCAGCGCAGTGGAAGTCACCAGTCCGCCAAGGATTACGGTCGCAACGGGATATAGAATCTCTTTGCCTGCTTCGCCCGCAGATAGCACGAGCGGTACGAGGCCAATCCCGGAGGTAAGTGCTGTCATTAAGACAGGAGCCAAGCGCTCGACCCCAGCGCGGACGACCATCGATTTTGTAAAGCTTTCACCTTCATGGTCCACAAGATGCAAATAGTGTTGCAGTAGCAAAATGCCATTGCGCGAAGCGATTCCTGCTAGCGAAATAAAACCAACCATAGCGGCGATCGTCAGCGTCTGCCCAGTTATTACCAAAGCGGCCACGGCCCCAATGAAGGCCATGGGCAACGCGGCCATGACCTGCAGTGCTAAGATCGAAGAACGGAACAAAGTGTAGAGCACCATGAACACGCCCAGCAGCGAGATAAAAAACAGCACCGCGATGATACGACTGGCAGATTGCTGGCTTTGGAATTGACCACCAAATTCAACAAAGTAGCCAGGCGGAAGCGTGTCGGTGATCGGCTTGATGATTGCTTGGATATCTGTTACTACATCGACTACACCGCGATCTGCCACATTGCACTGAATGACGACGCGCCTACGAACATTTTCGCGATTGACCGTATTGGGACCGCCAGCTTCATAGATCCGCGCCAGGGCGGACAGTGGTAATGTTCCGCCTTCGGGCAGTTGCACCGAGAGTCGCTTTAGTTGCGCGATATCTTCACGATAGTCCTCCTTCATACGCACGATCAAATCAAAGGTGCGCATGCCGTCGAGCACTTCCGAAACCACTTTGCCATTCATCGCCGTCTGAATGTACTCGTTGACTGCAGCCGCTGTTAATCCATATTGAAGCAGTCGGTCACGATCCAGTTCAATTCGCAACTGCGGAATAATGACCTGAGGTTCGATCAAGGAGTCCGCGACTCCTGGAACAAGTTCCATTTCGGCCTTGATCTGCTCGGCCTTCTGCCGCAATAAATCGAGGTCGTCCCCGTAAACCTTAATGCCTACTTGCGCCTTCACGCCGGAGATCATGTGGGAAATCAAGTGCGCAATTGGCTGCTCGACGGCAGTCACAATACCTGGAATGTCTTCCATTGCTTCGCGAATCTCGGCCAACTGTTCTTCGCGCGAGCGGGGCGATTCAGGATCGAGTTCGATGATAATCTCGCTCATGTTCACGCCTTCAGCATGCTCGTCCAACTCGGCACGACCCGTACGGCGCGCGAATCGCTGAACGTCCGCAATCTGCATGAGCGATCTCTCAACCGTCTGAGCGATGGTAGTGGAGGCGGCCAGCGACGTTCCAGGCGGAAGCACGACGTTGAGTTGGATCGTCCCTTCGTTGAATGGTGGCAAGAAGTCCTTCTCCAATCGCGACAGAAAGATGGCTGCCAGGCCAACGAAAAGCAGTGTCACTGCAACGTTGAATCTGGGAACGGCCAAGCTGAATCCAATGACTTTAGCACCTAACCACTTGAGCCCACGCAGCACAACTCCGTCTTGCTCGTGGCCGCTGCCTTTACTCAGTCCGAGCAACCAATACGAAAGTACCGGTGTTACCGTTAGAGATACGATCAACGATGAGAGAATGGAGACGATGTAGGCAACACCCAGCGGCAAAAACAACTTGCCTTCCATTCCTCCGAGAGCGAACAAGGGAATAAATACGAGGATGACGATCATGGTGCCAAACACAATCGAACGTCGAACCTCAGTGCTGGCGCGAAATACCACCAGCAGCGGATTGAGTGGACTGCCCGCAATGCGGTTCTGCTTCAGACGTCTGAAAATATTCTCAACGTCTACGATCGCATCGTCGACTAGTTCGCCCATAGCCACAGCAATACCACCCAATGTCATCGTGTTGATCGATAGTCCGAAGACAGCAAAGACGATGGCCGTCATTACCAAGGAGAGCGGAATGGCTGTTAGAGTGATGAATGTGGTTCTCAAATTCATCAAGAACAGAAACAGAATAATGAGGACCAAAATGCCACCATCACGCAAGGCCTCCACCACGTTCTCAATCGCACGGTCAATAAACGTTTTCTGCGAGTAGACAGGCATCACTTGAACGCCACTTGGTAGCGCGGGCTTCAGTTCGTCAATCGCTTGCATGATCGCATTCGTGACACTGCGAGTATCAGCACCAGGCTGCTTGTTAATGGTCAGCACGACTGCTGGACCGCCGGACCAGGTTGACTGAGCGTCAGCGTTTTCACTCGCCGTTCTGACAAATACTGAACTGTCGCCGCGTTTGACTTGGGCTCCTTCAACGACCTCGGCCACTTGAGAGAGCAGTACCGGCCGACCCTCACGAATAGTTACCGGCACTTTCATCAGTTCGTCGATCGACTTCAGCCGACCCAGCGACCGCACCAATAGTTCATTGGGACCTTGGCGGTCAAGATAGCCACCCGTACCGTTCTCGTTGCTGGCGGCAACCGAGGCTTCAACCTGTTCTAGGGTGACTCCGAATCTCAGCATAGCATCGGGATCAACTAGAACTTGAAACTGCTTGCGTTGCCCCCCCATCGTAAAGACTTGAGAGACACCTGGGATGGTAAGCAAGCGCTGGCGTACGACCCAGTCGGCCGTCGTCCTAAGTGCCATTGTGTCCACGCTAGGATCATCGCTCCACATGCCGAGCATGATGATCTGCCCCATGATGGAAGAGATCGGAGCCAACTGGGGAGCGATCCCCTTCGGCAGACGGTCCTGCACCATTTGCATTCGTTCCGCCACGATCTGTCGGTCTGTGTAGACATCCGTGCCGTAAGCAAATTCGACATAGATGACCGAGATGCCAACACCCGACGAACTTCGCACAGCTTCGACACCATTCGCACCGTTCATGGTCGTTTCGATGGGAAAGGTAATCAGTGATTCAACTTCCTCGGGAGCCATGCCTGCGGCTTCGGTCATGATCACCACGCGTGGCCGATTCAGATCGGGAAACACGTCGATCGGCATCGCGAGAATTTGCCACGTACCGTATCCAATCAAGAACACCGCCACGGCAATAGTGAGCATCCGCTGGTGCAAGGCAAATCGTATAACTGCGTTCAACATTGTTTCATTCCGTTCTAGTGGTTATGTCCAGCGTGTGGATCTGCACCACCACCCGATTTGTTCTTGATCGCCATTTGCATCTGATGCGCTGACTTAAGCGCAATGACATCGCCGGGGAAGATTGACCCGTCGTTAGCAATGACCGCAGACGATTGGTCGCGGTGCTTAACGTGTACCGGAACGCGGGTGAAGTTTGCTCCATTTTGCTGAAATACGTACCAGTCGGCTCCCTCCTTAACGACGGCATCCACGGGAACAACGATCTGGTTCTCCCACTGTTCAACCGGCACTTGAAGCTCAAGCCGTTGGCCCAAGCGATATTTCTAGGAAAGGTACCGCTGCCCTGCTAAGTTTTTCTCGTCTCTCATAACTTGATTTTTTAGCTCGACGAAGAATGACAGCGTACGTGAATCGGCGTCGATCGAGTTGCCGACGAAAGCTAACTCAAGGCCAGTGACTCTGGTAGCGCCTGAGTCTCCAGGGAACACCGCGACGACGGGCCAACCCTGTTGGGCAGCTTGCGCAATAGCCGGGACATCTTGCTCAAATGCCTTCCCCTCGATGAACAACTCCGCGTAGTCGGAAAGTGAGCATAACTTCTCGCCCGCTATGACCGCTTGACCTTTGTGGACTTGGAGTTCCTCGATCACCAATGGCTTGTGATTCTCCGATTCAGGCGAGACAGCCATTCCCGAGCTAGTCAATGAAACGGGACGATACGGATTCTGGCTCAGACGCAGTTCTTCGTTTTCGTCATGACGGTCGATATCAGGAGCTACAACTTTGAGATCGCGCAATAGCTTTCCATCTTGTCCAATTGCGTCAGCCTGACGATCGGATAAACCATGCAGCCGGAGCGCTTCGCGAAGTGATCTGAGATGGGCTTCCAGTTTGTCCTTCGCGTAACGCCGATCTAACAGCGACTTGCCAGAAATGGCCCCGGACTGGGTCGCTTGCTCGAGACGTACTATCTCACGGTTCTCAACTTCGAGTTCACTCAGAGTTTTTAGATAGAGAGTTTGCGTTTCGACGAGGTCTTCATAGGTCAATCGGATCTCGAACAGTAGCTCACCTGGCATAACAGCTTCACCTGTAACCGCGTGAACATGCGTCACGACGCCGTTAAGCGGCGATGCCACGACGATCTGCGAGCGGCCCGGTTTAGAAACGATGACTGCAGGCACGGTGATCGAACGACTGTAGGTCGTTAATTCGATCGGTTTCAAGTAATCGTCGGTCAGACCTAAATTCAATCGCGACTGGGCTGTCAACGCGAGTGAAGCCGACTGCACATTCGTTGCAGCACCAGCATGCGAGTCAATACTCTCTTCGCCAGCTGGAGTCTTTCGCTGCGAGATCAAGGTTTGGTCAATCCAAGCTGAAAGCGGCGGCCACCACATCGAATAGGTAAAGCCAGCTGCAATCAACAGCGCAATGCCAACAACGATCCGAATCGAAGACCAGTGTAGTTTTGGGAGTTTCCACTTCATTGAAAGCATCCTTCAAGGTCAACAGAGTACATTCCGGCTGTTACAACGAACCGGCGGCGTCCCACGTATTTGCACGCGCAAGCGAGAATCTCGAATGCATGCAGCATAGGGGGATCAGAACGCGCAGCATCGAGTTCAGATGCGGTGCGAGCGGGCAATAATAAGACGCTTAGCTATTTCCACTAAGCGATCGAAAGAAGAATGGCTCAGATCTGCCAAGATTGCAGAAGAGCGCAGCATGCCACGGACGACTGCCCGGCGATTGAAATAGATTCGCTGCGTAAACCGCCAACATGAGCCCGGCCCAAGTCAAAGTCTACGACTGAGCTGCAAAGCGAAAACACGGCCAACGAACTGCAATGAGCGTCCCAGTCGACTGAAGCTGAGCTGCTTGCCATATACGTACAGCGAACTTCACTGCAGCCATGCGAATGACCGCAGGGGCTTTGAGGGGCACAGTGAGACGCACCCAAATAGTCGACAGCATGCGATACACTCTGGTTCGTTATGTGCTCGTGACTGGACTCACAATCGTGTTCGTCGTGAGAGGCTTGGCAAGCCTCGTGTCCAGCCAGTTGATCGTGCATTGCGTGCGAACAACATTCATCAGATGCAGCATGCTCATGATGGCCGCAGCACCCAAATACCGCGTGCGTCGCAAACGCAACGAGAGTCAGTATGTGAGTGAATTTGGCGAACACTGGATTTTCCTGCAACAACGAATCTGATTGGACTCAGCGGAATTATCCGCATACTTGATCATCGGGTCAACGGCATTGTTTCTACATTTTTTTCTGAACAGATATTGGAGGGAAAGAACCAGCCCCTTAGGTGGTCACCGCTTTTTTGTGACGATGACCGCTAATGGAGAATCTATCGTGCCTTTGCATTCATGCAAATTCACTCAACTCGCGTTGTCGCCCTAATGATGGCCGAGCAAGTAATGCCCTGGATGCCATGAATGATGCGAATGCGTCGGCTGACCGTAGTAGTTGTTCGAGTAGTTCGTGGTGGTCCGTGGAATTACAACTTGGCTATAGCCATATCCGCCTCCATAAAGCCCACCGCTGGGTGCAAAGGACTGAACGGGCGAGCCATAACCCGAGTAATAATGGTTTGGACTCGGCACCGTGAATTGGTGACCGTGGTGATACGCTTGATGGTGGCCATGACCACTTTGAACGAAGCCTTGGTGCACCATTCCGTTTTGACCATAGCCGGGATGCTGCGCATTTGCTTGCTGCGATCCAAACAAGAGCCCGAGACAGACTACAGACATACTCAAAACGTTCCTCATTGATTTAGCTTCCAAACTAAAGCGTCGAATGCTGGTCGAAAACTGTTTTCGACCATGGCTTACAACAAGGAAGCACAGTTCATGCCAATTCCGAGAATCAGAGAAAAAACGGCGTTTTACAGGAATGTCGATGCATGGATTCAGGCTAGCAATTTGGAATCGTTGTCGAAATGAGTGCTGGCTGCAATCAAATCGACACAGATTTATTGTTGGCTGAACGTCAGGCCACGCAGGCTGTCGTCACCGCTTTGGTCAATGACCGCATCCAGAGCACCGGTTAGCACGTATCCGTCGACTTTGGATTTTGCTTGGGCAAGCTGCGATTGCGCTAGGACGTACTGCAGGTTGGAATCGAAATAGGTTCGACGTGATACTAGGACTTGCACAAAGCTGGTTTCGCCAGCTTTGTACGCAACTTCCGCCAACTCTAGCGATTCCTGAGCGCTAGGAAGAATTTCCTGTGAATACTTGGAAACGGCCGCGAGCGAAGAATCGAATTCGCGTGAGACGACAGCGAGGCGAGCTTTGATTGCGTTTTGAATTCGCTCTGCGTCCATGACTGCACGGCAATACTCGGCTCGTGCCGCAGCGATGTTGCCTTGGTTCTTATTAAAAACCGGGATTGGCGCACCGATTTGAAAATTGATCAAACCGGAGTCGGTCCCATTGTCGACACCTGCGGCCAACTGAGCAGTGATGTTGGGGATCGCCTGAACACTCTGCCGTTGTAGATTGGCGCGGGCACGACTGATGCGAGCTTGTGCTGCCTGGTACTCAGGGCTGGCCGAGATCATGGTTGCACTCAAGCCATTCCAATCAAGTTGAACCTCCGTATTCGGCAATTCTCCCAACAAAGTTCTGGTAGCCAAGTCCGGTGTGCCTGCTAATGCAGCCAGCTCTCGCCAAGCAGCGTCGTAGGTCACCTGAGCTTGCTGCAATGCCAAGTCAATTTCGTTCTTCTGCACTTTGGCTTGCAGTACGTCAACTTTGGAACCCTCCAAAGCCTGCTTGCGCAATTCTGCGAGTTCGAGTCCCTTGTCGGTAACCGACCGGAAGTTCTCAATCAGTTCGACTCGACGTTGGGCAGCCAGCGCTTCGTAAAACTTAACGCGAATATCAGTCGCAACTCTAAGTTTTTGTGTTTCGAGCTCGAACAACTGGGATCTAAGTGCTTCATTCTGCACGTTTCGATTGAGGGACAGCTTATTTCCGGTGATGATCTCTTGTTGGATAAAGGCTGTATGTTGGTCGGTACTACGGTCGGCTAATTGCACTCCTTGATAGCCAACAATCGGGTTGGCTCGGAGTCCAACCTGCGTACGGAAGCCTGCCGCCTTCTGAGTTGTGGCAGCCAACTCGCGAATCGTCGGATTGTTCGAAAAGGCCAGCGATTCGAAGTCGCTGAGAGTCATAGCGGGCTGCGATTCAACGATTTCTGAGAAGCTGCTGTTGGTTGCGACGATAATCGATTCCGGCGTCGTTGCCTGGCCGTTTTCAGCTTCGTCCACATAGGAAACCGTTGTTACCAGGCGGTCCTTCGAGAGCTTCGTGGACTCGCGACTGGGATTATCCGACGACGTTAGCGACATGTTGGTTGCATGGCCTACGCGGTTCGTTGCGCAGCCACTCGAGAAAGACATGAGCAGCACGCAGGTGGGAATTGCAAAGAATTTGGTGGAAGGTGACATGAATTACTCGCTTCGAAACAAAGACGTAGGAATGGCACAAAACTCCAGTAGCGCATTCCTGTCTAAATCCGAAGCGGTATCGTATGCTTTGACAGCGATAGATCGCGCAAGTCCATCGCCGGACAATATTGTGCCGGTTCAACGCAAGTCCAGTCGACGCTGGACGGGGATGCATAGAATGTGCATGCGAAGAATTCGCTGCTTACCATCGACTTGGGCGCTAGATGTCTTTTTACATGACATAGCACGCACGAATCGTGTTCATGTGGCGCTGGAGAGCACGACTGTTTCGACCCAGCTTCGTCAACTTGGCAGCAATGGCATGCAACTGCGTTCGACTGAGACCCGAGCGTTGAATCGAAGGGTGAGTTGGCGCAGTGGCAATGCGGAAAAACTTCGAACAGCAATAGCAGCCCGATAAATGCCCATGCGAAAGGTGATTTGTAGCCATCCATGGCATACCACTTGGTTAGATAATGCTATCACTTACGAAGCTTTGCCCTCCTGGCTCAGCTATCATCTCTTGGCATCGGCACATGTATCCTATAACAATTTCCCCAAAATCCGACTTGCCTGCAAGTTTGCAAGGACATTCGATGCACTACGTCGCCCATCTGGCAGAACCGTCAATGTCACTGGCGTGCAAAGGGGGGCAATTGCATGCAATCGCGGATTGCGGATCGAATCGATTTCTTACGCGGACTAGCGGCTCTGTTGGGCAAAGGAAAACACATTGACGTCGACTTCGACGAACACGTAAAACGCGGAAAGGTGTTCGAGGGAATTAAATCTGACAACGCACAGTACAATGGTGTGGACTGGCGAACCTGCTAAGGCCCCTTAAGATTGATGCAATATTAAGACGATGAAAAATACGTGCGTCAGCTAATGCTCAAATACCAGCAATAGTTGAAACGCGTTTCTCCTTGAAAACGGTTGCTCGATGATTACCCGGTACTGCAAGCCGATTCCCAAACCAGTCATTGTATGGCTGATGGCGATCTTGCTTGCGCTACCATCGCCAAGCTTGGGTTGTTGCCCATGTTCGCACGACGAATTGCAAATCGACTGTGCCTGTTGCAATAGCGCTGAATTCGCACCAAGTACGACGACAATTGGTTGTTGCGACGGTGAGGCCCGCAACAATTGTAGCGCAGCGACTCATTGTCGGTGCCCAGATAATTGTGCGTGCCATCGTGCGGATAACAGCCGCGTAAATGTGCTGCAGAGACTGGTCGCCGACGAGGATTCGTCCACAGATAGCGGCATTCAAGACGGTCCCTCCGGTCGGTTTCGTGAGGCTTGCAAGCAGCTCGCTGTCGATACTTCTCCATCCGTGACTACATCAGCGCTTGAGCGCTGTATCGGTCTTTCCCGATTTCAACTCTGAACCTGCACTGCCGAGAGCTTCGCGATCAAACTTGATCCGCGGCTCTAAAATCCTGTGCTTCCAGTTTCCACAACTGTTCAGATTTGTCTTTGCGGGAGTTCTTTCTATGTCAATTGATACCAAACAATTTCGTGCCTCCGTGGTTCAGCCTCTCTTCAGCCGCCGGAAAAATCGATCGTCGCTGTCACCCGATTCCGATTCAGGTTGTCAAATAGCCTACCCCCGTGTGCTGATCGTCGAGTATCGCGACGACCACTATGTTGACCTCAGAAAGCTTTTTGAGAGCTACGGATGTCAAGTCTCTCGTGCGGCAAGTAGTGATGTTGTCTCGGCGGAGGCACGAATTTTCTCCCCGGACCTGATACTCGTTTGCGAGCGAATGCCCGGGGAAAGTGGGTGCTTGATCGCATGTAAATTGAGATTCGGCCGTTTAAAGCAGCCAATCTGGCTTTACACAGCTACGGGGCAGCACGGCTGCACAGACTGGCAAGAATGGAGCGGCATCAATGAAGTCTTTTTCTACGCAGGTAGACTCGGGCGACTTCGCGAACTCCTGCAACGTCAACTTAAGTTTCGGCCGCTAGTTGGTCGCCCAATTTGACGATGCCCCGCTTGGAAACCAGCCTGAGCGTGTCCAAGACTGGGATGTTAGACGCATGTCGTCAAAGCGAATGCAATGAGATACCACATTGACATCCTTCAGCATTTGCACCAGCCTTCATCATTGCAGGAAACGCCGTGAAATATCAGGTTTTCCTGCCAAGGGGGGGCAACGGCACTGCACTTGCACCAAGCGACAACCGTCTTCCCTTTGTAAGAAAATTTTGAACGAGCCAGTCTAAATGCACCGAATCATCCCTACTACCGGACTCTTTATCGTCGGCTTCGCTCTGACAGCGACATCGGCATTTGCTCAGTATTACGGACACTACGGCTACGGTCATGTACAGCATGAGCACCATGCTCACTACAACCACGGACTTCAACATGGCGGACACACCTATTACAATCATTACCACGGTGGTTACCACGTGCCAGACAATTTGACGAATCTAGTTCAACCGCCCGCGTGCGGGTACGCCTCTCCTATTTATGGTGAACCAGTGTATGTCGATTCGATAGGCAGCGATTACGGCTGTCCCAATTCAGGCTACTGTCCCCAAGCCGCGAACAGTTTCGGTCAGCAAGACGTCCCGGTGCCATTGCATAGCCAACAGGATGGTTTTGCCTACGGGCCAACGCACGGCATGAACGATCCGTCACACGACGGGCATGATCACTCAGGACACAATCACGCCGGTCACTCTCATTCCAATCTCGGCAACGCCTACGGACCTCCGTCGGATCCGCAGGACCGGAACTACGTCCCCGCACCCTCTTCCCTGGATCAATTTCCTCAGTTCCAGCTCGCGCCTCAGCAGGAGCCCAACAGCAATTCTGGCATTCGCCCGAGCTCACCCAACTCATCACCAAGCCTACCAAAACGCAGTGAAGCACCCATCCGTATGGACGGCCGGGCGATCGATATGTCCAAGGCAATCCTTTTCCTTGCTGCGAAGTCAAGATCGCAGCAATCTTAATCCGTTTGCGATCACTAACAATGAAGCGCCCATGTCGGCGGCGATGGCGGCCCAGAGCGATGCGTAGCCGGCGAAGGTGAGGATCACAAATACCGCCTTCAACGCCAGAGAAAAGGCGATGTTCTGGCGAATGATGCGGAGCGTTCGACGTGAATGGTGAATCAGCCAAGGGATTTTAGAAAGGTCGTCGGACATCAACGCAATGTCGGCGGTTTCAATCGCGGCGTCGCTTCCAGCAGCTCCCATTGCGATACCCAACGACGCTCGCGCAAGTGCCGGCGCATCGTTGACACCATCACCGATCATCGCAACGTGCTCATACTTGGCGACAAGTTCTTCGACCGCACTGACTTTGTCTTCAGGTAATAGCTCTGCGCGTACTTCGTCTATGCCCGCTTGTTTTGCGATTGCGTTTGCCGTCCCCTCGTTGTCGCCGGTCAGCATGACAAGGTGTTCGATACCGGCGGCATGAAGCTGATTCACCACTTCACGAGATTCTTCGCGGATGGCGTCGGCGAGCGTGATAAATCCACATACGTGATGATCGTTTCCAATCACCACGACGGTTCGTCCGGCTGCTTGCATCGCTTCGAGTTGCTCATGCACTTCGGGAGTCTCCTGCCCACGCTGCTCCAGATAGCGATGGGAGCCAAGCCAATAGGTCTTGCCATTGAATCTTCCGGAGGCGCCTTTGCCTTGGATAGTCGCAAATTCATCCGCAGTCGCAATCGTCATGGCTCGTCGCTCCGTTTCTTCCACGATGGCGCGGGCGAGCGGGTGATTGCTGTTCTGTTCCAATGCTCCCGCGCGAGTCAGCAGTTCTACATCATCATGACCTCCCAGGGGCACCACATCGACAACGGCGGGCCGGCCCTGGGTCAGCGTACCGGTCTTGTCCATTGCAATCGCACGCAGACGTGCAGGCAACTCGATGAAGACGCCACCTTTGATGAGAACGCCGTTGCGAGCCGCTGCGGCCAACGCCGCAACGACACTGACCGGCGTTGAGATCACGAGCGCGCATGGGCAAGCAATCACCAACAAGACCAGACCGCGATAGAGCCAATCGGACCACTCGCCCGAAAAAGCAAGCGGCGGAACGATCATGATTAGCAACGCGGCAATCATCACGACCGGCGTATAAACAGTCGCGAACTTCTCAACCCATTTCTCAGATGGCGCACGCTTCGAGCTTGCGCTTCCCACCATCTTGATGATCCTCGCCAATGTCGTTTCATCCGCGGCTTTCGTGCTTGCGATCTCAAGCGACCCGTCACCGTTGATGGTCCCGGCAAAGACCTCGTCCCCAACGCCTTTCTCAACCGGCACACTCTCGCCGGTGATGGGAGCTTGGTCGATACCGCTGGCCCCCATAACGATTCTGCCGTCCAACGGGATCTTTTCACCGGGACGGACAATTAGCGTAGAACCAATTGCAACGTCCGCGGGCGCGACGTCCGTTACATCCCCCGCCTCGCCACGGACATGAGCGATAGGCGGAGACAAATCCATGAGTGAAGCGATGGCCCGAC
>JADYZV010000048.1 GCA_020852965.1 Pirellulaceae bacterium
AACAAACCCCCCGCCCCCCCCGCGGGGTCGTCGCGGCCCCCGACCACCCCGCGGGTGGGACGACGCGCTCACGAGTGACGATCTACGGACAAAACTTTGGCTCCCGTGGCACAAGGCCACGGGGGCCGAGACTGTCCGCCTAACTATGCAGGGATTGGCTCTGGTGTATTGGCGGTTTGCGGTTCGTCGACGTACTTCTTGGAGTCTTCGACATGGTCAACGCCCATCCACTGCGAGACAATCAGGTAGAGCTGAAAAAATACAGGGACTTGAAACAGAACCAACAGGGTCGAGAGCATCAGTCCAAAGGCGATACTGGTGGCCATCGGGATAAGGAACTGAGCCTGGAATGACTTCTCCAACAACATGGGGAACAGACCGCCAATCGTAGTGAGACTGGTCAAGAAGACAGGTCGCAAGCGTCTACGCCCCGCCTCGACCAACGCCTGCTTCTGGTCCATACCGTCGCGAACGCGATGATTGATGAAATCGACCAAGACGATCGAATCATTGACGACGACGCCGGTGAGAGCGACCAAACCGAAAAAGCTGAACAGTGTTACCTCCAGACCCATGATGGCGTGTCCCCACACGGCACCGATGATACCGAAGGGAATGATGGCCATGATCAACAACGGCTGGAAGTAGGAACGAAATTCGACGACCAACAAAATGTACATGACAAGGAGCGCGAGGGCGGAGCCGATCCCTAGCGAGGTGAGCGATTCGTAGGTTTGCTGTTGTTGCCCCTCCCAGTTGACGCTGACAGCCGGGTATTTCTTCTCGAAGTCTTCATCAAAATAGTCATTCCGCAACGCATCGGCAATTTGCTGCGAATTGGCTTCGGAAGCGTCCAGGTCAGCGGTGATGGTAATCGATCGCTGTTGATCGAGCCGATTGATTTCGGAATAGCCGCGCACCACGATCGGATCAGCCAGTTCGGTAATGGGGCGCTCTATGCCGTCGTTGCCGCGCACGCGGATTTCGGAGAATTGAGTCAGGCTATTGCGTTCATCGACGGGGTAGCGCACCATCAGCTTGACTTCGTGCCGCCCACGCTGCAACCGCATGACTTCAGCACCGTAGTAGGCGTTGCGGATCGTTTCGGCCAGATCGGCTGAGGTGATCCCCATCGACTGGGCGCGGTCCTTGACTCGAATCTGAAACTCCAGTTTGCCTGGTGTGGCGTCGTCGCGAATGTCGTAGACGCCAGTAAAAGTTCCCAAAAAGGCCTTGACGTCTTCGACGGCTTGATCCAATTCCGCTTGGTGTGAGGCGGGCGCGAGGAGTTTAAATTCGATCGGTTGTCCGCCGGGCCCCATGCTAGCCGAATCGAAGCGGAGCAACTCGGCTCCATTGAACTCCCCCGCCTCTTTGCGCCACAGATTGATCAGCTCGGTACTGGTCACGTTCCGCTCTGTAGAATCCCGCAGCTCGACGAAGACTTGCCCAACATTGCTCCCGCTGCCACCGTTGGATGAGCGCATCGGTCCTTGGGAAGTCATCTGGCCGACTTGGCGAAAGGTCAATTTGACGGGACCGTGGGTGGCCCCACCCTCGGCCTCGATGGCGGTGCCTTGAGCTGACTGTTCTTCGTAGAGCTGCTCGCTTACCCTGCGCGCGGCCTGCTCGATGCGCGACGTCGCTTCGTCGGCTACTCGTGCGGGAGTGCCGTCTGGGTAGACGATCTGCGCCAGGATTTGATTGCTGTCCGATTTAGGAAATGGATTAATGGGAATGTAACCCGCTTTTACCACGGCGACGGTAACGAACAGTAGTGACAAACCACCTGCTAAGCCGAGCAGTGGAAATCGCAATAGAAAATGGAGCGTCGGCATATAAACACGATCGCCAAAACGGTCCATCGCTCCGCCGCAAATCGCGCTCCCCTTATGGAACAGCAGCTCGACGGGGCGAATGCCGTATGACAGTGAACGCATTATTTTGGCGATCACCGTATGCGGTTTTTCATTCGGATCGTGCGACAAGTGGCAGGGGAGCGCAGTGGCAGCTTCAATTAGAGAAATGGCGAGCATGGCGATAATGGCTACCGGCATGACCGCGATGAACTTGCCCATCACTCCGCTGACAAAGAAGAAAGGCATGAAGGCGATGATGGTCGTCATCACCGCTGTGATTACCGATGGGAGAACTTCGGTCGTTCCGTCGATGGCCGCCTGCACGAAGCCTTTCCCCATGCCGCGGTGAGCGTAGATGTTCTCGCCGACCACGATGGCGTCGTCGACCACAATCCCCAATGCCATCAGAAAGGCAAACATGCTGAGCATATTCAGAGTCTGCCCCGTGTTGAGCAGAATGACCGCTGCTCCCATGATGCTGATGGGAATACCCAACGAGACCCAGAAGGCCAGTCGAAACTCGAGGAACAGGGCCAGCAACACAAACACCAGGCACAAGCCTTGCATGCCGTTGCTGCGCAACATCCGCATGCGGTCGCGCACGTCGACGCTGGTATCGCCCCAGACTTGCAAGCTATAACCTGGAGGCAATACGGCTCCAGCCACGTACCTGTGAACCGCCTCGGTAATGTTCAGCAAGTCTTCGTCGCTGGTACGATCGACGCTGATGACCAGCGCGGGACGCCCGTTGACTTCGTTGATGATCGACGAATCGTCGAAGGCATCGCGAATCGTACCGATGTCGGAAACTCTCAAGACTGCCCCGTTGGGCTGAGTCAGGACGGGAAGATGTTTGAGTTCCTCTCCAATTTCGCGCCGATTCTTACCTCGTAGCAGAATCTCTTGACCGTCTGCCTTGAGCTGCCCCCCGGGCATCTCGATGTTCTCCCTACGCAAGATCTGCGCGACCGTGGTGAGCGTCAGCCCGTGTTTGCGCAGCGTATCTTCGGAGACTTCGACGTCGATTTGAAAAGGCTTGGCACCTTGGATATTGGCCTGGCTGACCTCTCCCAATTCCAATAGTTCGTCGCGAATCTGCTCCGTCACTTCGCGCAGTTTGATCTCCGCGTTCGGGTCGCTCGAGTCGGGCCCCATCACCGCTACGCGTATGGCCGCTTCGCGAAAGGTGATCTGCTCCACTTGTGGATCTTCGGCCAGTTCAGGAAAGTTGGTGATGCGATCGACGCGAGAACGGATCTCGGTCACCACTTTTTGCACATCGCGGACGTTGGAATCGAGCTCGACCAAGACGAAACCCCCCCCTTCGCGCGCAATGCTGATCAGGCGTTTGATGTTGTCCAGGGCGCGCACCGCCTCTTCGACCGGTTGGCAAACCCCCTTCTCCGCATCGGCTGGCGACGCGCCTGGGTAGGGGACTTGAATCAACACAATCTCCAACTCGAATTCGGGAAACACCTCTCGCCGCAGCCAGAAGAAGCTCACCAAGCCGGTTATCAATGTGCAGACGACGATCACATTCACTGCCGGAGTATTGTCGACTGCCCAACGCACCAAGGACCGCATCGGTCGATTTCCTAAAAAAATATCGTAGAACAATTGTCCCAATGGCCGCCGAAACTATTCCAACTGCGATTTGCGCACGCGGATCGGCTCATCCCCCTCGGCTTCGACGCCAGGTAGAGGTGTGACGACGACTTTGTCCCCGGCGACCAGTTCACTGCTGGCGACTTCGCAGACCCAATATTCGATCGGCTCCGCCTTACTGTCGGCACCGGTGGATGGCGATTCCGCTGGCTTGTCTTCCAATGGGGCCGGGCCGAGATAGGGGCCGACCACAGCGACTCCGTCGATCACCGACAGAAAGCCTGCTTGCCAGGCATCGGGGTCGTCCAGAGTGGGCGATTGGGCGCTCGCATCCACGCCTTGGACAGGTTCTCGGTCGGGATCGGCCAGGGTGCCAGCCGCCTTGAGCCGTTGGCGAGTTTGCACGAGCGCTTGCGGGTTGGCGGTAAATTTCCAAATCTGATTGCTGCCTGTCGCCGGTTTGACACTCAGCTTGGGGACCAGCAGTAGTGGCGTGGCCGGTTTGGCCTCAATGACCACTTCTACGAACATACCGCGCACCAAGCTCGATGGGCCACTCATGCTCGATTCGCGTGCAGGTTGGCCATTGATCAGATACTCGCCCGGCTTGTCGACCAAGACGCGAATTGGGACCGTGCGGCTTTGCGGGTCGATGCCTGCTCCGTCGTAGCGGGCCAACACTCCCTTCCACTCGTAGCGCGCCGATTCGCGGCCGGATAGCTGATAGACTACCTTGACTTCATTTCTAGGGAGCTGATAGTGCGAGGCCTGTGCCGCATTGACCAGGCTATCGCTACTGAGGTGTTGTTGGTCGAGTATCCAATACAGTTGATCCATCCGCACATTGACAGCCACTTCGACGCTCGATGTATCCTCGATGGTTACCAGCGGAGTGCCGCGTTGCACATACGAATCGGCCTCGACTTGCTCGGTCACCACTCGCCCCGAGACCGGAGCGCGAACCACGGTCCGCTGGAGATTCAGTTGAGCTTGCTCCAGTTCGGTTTCTGCAAGTTTGACGGCCGATTCGAGTCGCGTGCGGCGAGCTCGAAGCAAGCTGACTTGGTTTTGAATGGTTACGCGTTGATTCATGCTGGCAAGTCGCGCGCGTTTGGCTGCGTCGAGCTCCGCCTCGCTACGGAAATTCCCCCCCAGTCGTTCGAAACGCGCCACCTCCGCTTCGGCCAATAGCATCTCCTGCTCGGCCACTTCCACCAGTCGCATAGCGTTATCGATGTCCTGCTGCTGTTCAGCCAAACTGGCGCGCTCTTGGTCGAGCCGCCGCGTGACCCGTTCAACCTCTAGTTCATAATCGCGTGGATCGATGCGATACAGCTCGCTCCCCTCCTCGACGAAGTTCCCGCTACGCGTATTGGGGTTTTTCTCGGTGATGCGCCCAGCTACCTCGGCCGCCAATTGTATTTCGCGAAAGGGGACGACCGTACCACTGACGGGGATCTCGAGTACCTCTGAAACTTCGGCCAGAGCTCGTACCGTCTGTACGTCAGCAGCCAGCATCTGTGTCAACAGCGCTGCGCGATTGTCTTCGATGGGGGGCTTCTTGCCTGGGATAGGGCGCTTCATCCCGATCATGACCCCTACACCAACGGCGACGAGCAAAAAGGGGATGATCGCCCCAAACAACATATTCTTGATCATAGACGGTGGACCTGAGTCTCCAAGTGAGCCGGAGCGAGATCCGGCGCGCGTGCGAGCCGCATTGGTCACGGTGAGCGACAGGATGAACCAGCGGCAGTAGATCTTCAGATTTTAATTGCTAACCGGGGAGTTTGCCCAGGGCTTGGTGCAGAATGATACTTTTAACAGACCCCAGCGCGCTCGCCACCTGGTGAATGAGTTTTGGTAGCTAGACCCCAGCGTGCTTGTCACGCTGGTAAATCAGTTTTGGTGATAGGACACGCGTGGTGATACCGACGGCGGAGCGTCGGGCCACATTGGGTTAGACCCCAGCGTGCTGGGCTTGCGAGGGGGGGGGAGATACCGACGGCGGAGCGTCGGGCCACATTACTTCCAAGGAGATACCGACGGCGGAGCGTCGGGCCACATTACTTCCAAGGAGATACCGACGGCGGAGCGTCGGGCCACATTAGCGCCGCGTCCACTGGGTGTAACTCTGCTGAATTCCAAAGTGTCTACCCCACTGAGAATTTTTCATAGAATGGGGATTGCTTCCAAACCAGCCGTAGGAATATGCGGCTTTGGGAGCCATGGGTTGGACCGGCAGCGCGGGGGAGGCGTTGTGACGTACCGTCGTGCTGAGCACGTGGTAGCTGGCAGCAGAAGCCCGCTGAACTGCTTCGGGAAAGGCAGGCCGAGCGGATCCCCACGGAAACGTCAGCGGCTCAGCCGACGAACCCTTTTGGGGCATGAGCGAACCGAGCAGAATGAGCAGCAGCGTGAAGGAAGCAGGTATTGAGCGCATGGAGCAAGCCTAGCACACTCGCTACAGGCAAGCTCGGAGTCGTGGCGAACTCACGCGAAAATAATGCCCTCACGGTGAGGGTCGTAGCAACTGCATTAAACGTAGCACGGCGGTCCCCCGCCGTGATTTCATGCATTGCATTTAACTTAAACGTAGCACGGCGGTCCCCCGCCGTGATTTCATAAAATTTCCGATGAACGCCACCTTAGCCTTCCTTGCGGCGGCGACGCAAGGTGAGTGCTAAACCGACCAGGCCCAAACCAGCCAGCGCGGTCGGCTCGGGGACAGCCGTGAGCGAAATGTTGTCGATTAGCAAGCCCGAAGGGAAGCTCGAGTCCGTTGCATTGAAGACCCCAAAACCGATCGTGTAATCCCCAGCTTCAGTAAACGTAAAGGTTGTCGGTGGCGGCGTGGGGGACAACAGATTTGGATCACGTGACTGCCTGGAAAAAAAACTTCCAGAGAATGCGAACGGTGTGGCTGCCGTACTGGTGTCGGCCAAGAACATAGCCGATTGTGTACCACCCGCTCGGCTAATACTGAGCACGGCGAAGTCATTGAAAGTCAGGCTTGCAGTTTGCGAAGTCAAAAAATTCCAATTGAACGACAGCTTGTCTCCGACGTTGATGTTTGTAACGACTTGTGTGACCCCACTGCCGCGAATGGCATCGCGGCCGTTGGCATTGATCTCGGACACGGGGATTTTAAGAAAACTCGCCAAGTTGGCCACCGTATCATCGCCTACCACTCCGTCAGCGGTACGAATCAAGGCTTGCTTTACGCCGTCGAATGGACGTGCTGGATTAGGGTCGACACCAAACCTTGGCGTTTCAATCGTCGCAATTCCTAGTGTGCTCCAATCGGTATAATCGCCTTCGAAACTGCCGTTGAGTACGGTTCCTGCAATGCAAGCCGAACTACTGAGCACGACCCAAGCGAAGCAAAGCGACAGGCTAGTTTTGAGCAGTCGAGTTTTTAAGAATGCGGTTTTCATCGAAAAAGTCTCTCAGACAAGGTTGGCTGGAAAGAGTGAATCGCGCGAGAGCGTAGGGTTGACCATCGGGGCTTGCTCAGAGTGAACATCACTGGTTCATTTTAGCTGCCCCAACATCAAAAGCAACTCTGGGCTGTTTTTTACCCACATTCCGCGATTTTATGACCTCCTCAATGGACTTTATTGGACTCACAACGATACAATGAACTGCAATAGCCGAAGATTTTGACGGACCAGCTCATATAGAACACTACTCTTCTCGTCTGCTGTCACACAGGGATCACGCAATGACAATTCACAACCGCAAGGGGTTCACGATCGTCGAACTGCTGGTGGTCATCGCCATCATTGGAGTTCTGGTTGGCCTGCTACTACCTGCTGTGCAAATGGCTCGCGAGGCGGCTCGACGCGCGCAATGTGGAAACAACATCCGGCAAATCGCACTCGCCACGGTTAATTTCGAGTCGGCCAAGAAACAGTATCCAGGCTTTCAGGAAGCGTTCGGAGTAGCGGGCAGTTCGCTGAAAGCTGGAACGTGGGTCGTCTCGATTTTGGGAAGTCTGGAGCAGCAGAATCTTCGCGACGTGTGGGACGACAGCTCCACAAATGCACTCTGGTTCTCCGATGCCGCTCCGAGGACATTTAACCCTTCGAGCTCGGAGTTGCAAACCGAAAACTTCTATCCCAACATTTCGCTATTGCGTTGTCCAAGCAATCCGCGACCTGCACTTCTTGATGGTTCTCCATTGAACAATTACGTCTGCAATGCAGGGTTTGCGCTCGACCGAAACGATAGTGGGTTGGTAACCGCACTTTACGGTCGAGTTGACTCGGAAACAATGTGCATCAAAACTCAGAGAAAAGAGAATGGGGTGTTTATCAACAAGCTGCCCGGTAGCTTTGGATGCCCCCACGATAAAATTTCGGCTTCCGATATTTATGATGGCCTTTCTTCGACGCTCGGCTACTCGGAAAACTTGCAAGCCGATTCGTGGCGCTACGTCAATGCTACCAACGATTCGGCCCGCTATCATATCGGCATGGTGTGGCTTTATCGACTCAGCGACCCTTCGAATACGACAAAAACTCCAGGCAGACCAGCCGATCTAGTGCAGCCCGCCAACCGAATCAATGGCTTGAAGGATACTCCCAATATGATCGGCAACCCAGAATTTGCTCGCCCCTCCTCAAATCATCCTGGATTGGTCATGGCGTCTATGCTTGACGGATCCGTCGTCAAGCTCAACGAAAACGTAGATTATCACGTCTATCAAGCGTTGATGACCCCGAAGACTAGGGAAAGCGATGCACCTTGGAACACCTACCTGCTCAAGGACGACGATTACCAGCGCTAAGCTACCGTGAACGCTCGGCGAAGTACAACAGCCTCCACATTGGGAGGCTGTTTTTGTTGACAAGCGCTACAGTCCAGGCTTTAGCCGCTCTTCGACCTGCGCGTCAATCGCCTAAAGGCTATACTCCAATAGACGCTGGAGTCCAGCAAACTTGCAACTGCTCAAGACTAGCGTTTTCCAGTTATCAGACTTTTTTAAATTTCACACTTCACACTTCACACTTCACACTTCAAACCTCCCTCATGCGCGCGAACTTTCAAAAAAGCTATCGAATGCGTTACTTGGCTTTAGCCACAGTCTGCCTGCTGATGGCGGCTTGGTTCGGCTACGACGGGCTGGTGGGCTATCCTGCCCAGCTTCCTGCAGCCGAAGCCTATGATGAAATACGGGATCTCGATGACAAAAAGCGAGCCGAACAATGGAAGCAAATTGCCGCCGATAAGAATCTCCCCAAACAGACGCCCAAAAAGACGGCCGAGCAACTGCGCAGCGACATCGTCGGACAGTATTTTTGGGGTGGCATCAATCTGCTCGTCGGCCTGCCAGCCCTATTCCTGTGGCTGCGCTCGCGCGGTAAATGGGTCGAGTCGACCGACGACGGGCTGACGACCAGTTGGGGGCAGACGCTCCGTTTCGGCGATGTCACGCTGCTGGACAAAAAGAAATGGCAACGCAAGGGGATCGCCAAAGCGACCTATACTCCGGTGGGGGGGGTGGCCTCTGGGGTGTTTATCTTCGACGATTTCAAATTCGAACGCGAGCCGCTCGGCCAAATGCTGCGAGACCTGGAAAAACAACTACGTCCCGAGCAAATTGTCGGCGGACCGGCAGAGGCCGAGCTCGAAAGCTCCTCGGCGGAGGACCCTAAGCCGGAAGTCTGATGCCAAAGACCTTAATTGCTGTCCGTGTATAAGCTCAACCGCTCCACGTGGGAGCAGACTCTTCGGCAGCGCGATGCGCCTGCCGAGGCGATAGATTGTTTAACCGCGAAGCGCGCCCGCCTGTTGGTTTGCGACCGACAAAGCAGATTCAGCGGCACCGATGGTCGTCCCCATTGAAGGCGCAGTTTGCCTCAGACTATCCTAATGTACGACTGCCACCCCCGTTTCGCGCTTTGACAAAGCGCCTATGGCTCGCGATGCTAAGTCACAGAAATTTGGCTATCGAGCACAATCCATTCACAAAATAGTTGTTCAAACTGCTGCGGATGCGCAAAATGGTAGGATAGCTCCTGCCAAATATCACACCGCGCGAGATACGTATTCCCATGACTCCATTACAACGGCTTCGCAATTGGACGATGCGTTTACCGAATGTCTGGGGACTTGGCCAAGCTCAGATACATTCCTCGTTGTTGATCTTGCTGGCCGCCTTGTCGATCTTAGTGGCCATGGCCGGCTTCTCGCGTCCTGACTTATCGGAGATGCTACCAGCCGCGATCACACTTCCAATTGTTTGGGTGGTCAGCCTGGCAGTTCGGGTCGCGGCACAACAGCTAGCGCTCGGCCCAACCGCCATCGAAATGGAGACCACGGTGGGGCCGACGGGGAACCTTTCGACCGACTACGAATACCTGCCGGGACGGCGAATGTTGCTCTACGCAGCCGCTGGGCAAACTGCCAGTATGGGCTTAGTTTTGCTGGGTGCTGTCGTTTCTGCGGCCCTCATCCAAGCCCAGGGAAGGGTCGTCGAGCCCGCTAAGCTACTCGATCTCCAAGGTGGCTGGCATAGTGGCGCATGGGCTTCACAGATCATGTGGGTCAACTTGTTCCTGACCTGCTTGCATCTGCTGCCGACGGTCCCCTTTGACATGCGTGCTGCCCTGTTCGGCGTTTTCAGTCTGCAGAACCGCAATGCCCAAGAGCCGTTCGTGTTTCGCAAAGTTGCCGTACTCGTCTCACATCTCTCGACGTTCATGTTGGGCATGGGTATGTCGACCTTGTTGATGAGCCTAATTTGGCAACGTGAAATCATCGGCTGGTACGCTGCCACGGCAGCAGCAGTTTACTTGTTCGTCGCTGCCCAATGGGAGGCCTCGCGAGCCGACGAGTTAGAAGAACAATACATGCCGGTCCTAGCGCGCTCGCACGCTCCCCATGCCAAGCAGACTCGGCGGCCGCACCTCAAGTTCCGACCAATTACCGAGCCAGGCACGGCGCGCGGTACGCCCCAATCGCAAAACGGGTTGGCAGAATCGGCTCCGCCTGCCGAACTTGCGGACAACTCGTTTTCCACAAAGATCCGTGGGGAAGAATTCTCCGAGGACCGTTCACTGGCGTCTCTAGACATCGACGAAATCTTGCGCAAATTGCATCGCCAAGGACGCGACGCACTCTCTCGGCTTGAACAGGAAGCCTTGCTCAATGCTAGCCAAAAGCTGCAAGAGAAACGCAGTCAATCTCATTAGCTGATCCGTCTAACCCGGATTATTCATGAGTCTGCGAGAAAACGAAGTAAACGATGATAGCGACTAGGTTTACGTCATACGAGCAAAAAGCAGTCTGCTATGCAATCGTAACCCGCAGCGTCAGCAAGGACGTTTGACGCAACTGCAAGTGGGTTGCGAAAAACCAAGGTAATTCATGCTTTTAGTTTTCGACCACTACGTCATGCTATCAATGTGCATTTTGGTAAAATATTCCGATCAGTCAAAGTTTGCGGGAGGTTGGGACGATAACTCATGTGTCGACCGGTACACCGAGTGGCTTTGCCACAACGTGGGCCGTTAGACAGGGGGGTTCTTTACAATACAAGATTCGGTCGCAGACGCGAACAGCGGTTCTGTCCGGGTGCCTCGTAGGCACACTGGTTCAGTCCAAGGAGAGTTCGTGCGACAGACTTGGTAGGAACCTAGCTCCGATGAGCCGACCAATATACCGCTGGGCAGCACTAATCCAAATCGGTTTGACTCTCCTCACTGGATGTCATCCCACGCAGCCCTTTTTCGTCCGACGCGACGAATCGATGGCGCAGTATCTTGCGCAATCGATGGATATCGAATATGCCGATGTCCAGGTCGAAAGTCTGCCCGAAGCGACGCAGGCACACATGCCGCTGGGTCCGACGAACATTCCTACCGAGTTCGTTGATTTGTCGTTGGAAGACTGCATCGCCATGGCTTTGCAGAACACCAAGATTCTTCGTGTGGTCAATGGTGCCAATTCGCAAAGTGGCAGTACCACAGCGGCCCTGCTCAGCGCGGCCCCTGGTCAGATGCCTAGCATCTACGACTCGGCCTTGGTCGCCACGACGGCTAACACACAGCCCTTGACCATCGACAGCCAAGGCAATCGTATCGCACCGCGCGGTTCAGCGCGAGCGAATCAGGTCGGTGGGGTTGAAGATGCGTTGAGCGAGTTCGATACACAGTTCTCGTCGCTATTCGGGTACAACACCACCGACCGTCCGCGCAACGTGGGACCGGGCAACCCCTTCAATCCTCAACAGTTTCAAGCGGTGGACGCCAACGCCCAAGCGGCCTTGTCGAAGCGGCTGGCCACCGGCACGATAGTGACAGCCCGAACCACCACCGTCTACTCGCGCAATAACGTGCTCTCGCCCGGCGTCGGTCGTAGTGTTCCCAGCGATTACACGTTGGCCCTAGAACTGCAAGCCACCCAGCCATTGATGCGAGGGCGGGGTACGCTAGTCAACCGCATTCCGGTCGTATTGGCGCGGATCAATGAAGACATCCAATTGCACGACTTCGAAGCCAACGTGCGCAATTTGGTCAAGTCCGTCGAGGACGCGTATTGGGATCTGTACTGTGGCTATCGCGCTCTAGAGACTGCCCAAGGTGCTCGGGACAGTGCCCTGAACCTGTGGCGCGTCGCGGCCGATCGTTTTCGAATAGGTGCCGAGGGGAGTGGTCCGGAGGCTGAAGCTCAAGCTCGTGCTCTGTACAAACAGTTCGAAGCCCAAATCCACACTACGTTTTATGGCTCGACCATTCCCGGCAACGATCCACGCGGTTTGTACGGTCGAGAGCAGCTTCTGCGTGAGAAGATTGGTTGGTCACCAACCGACAGTCGCATGATCCGCCCCTCGGACGAACCTAGCGAAGCGCGCGTCCACTTTGATTGGTGCGATGTGCATAGCGAAGCTCTCCTGCGTAGCGTCGAACTGCGAAAGCAAAAATGGGCCATCAAGAGCGCTCAACTCGAAATGATGTCCGCCAAGAACCAATTGCTACCGCAGCTCGATGTGACCACCTTCTATCGTTGGTTGGGTGTCGGCGATCAACTGGCGGCTGCCCATTCGAACGGTATCCGCTTTCCAAACGCCGGCTCCAATGCACTGGACGAGCTCGTTGGGGGCCAATATCAAGAGCTCGGGATGCGCCTAGAGTTTACTCCGCAAGCCATCGGCCATCGTCGCGCATTGGCTGGAATTCGCAATCGCCAAATGCAATTGGTCAAGCTCCAAGAGGAAATGCGAGAGAAGGAAGTCTTTGTGACCGACAACTTGACCACCGCTTGGCGCAACATGGAATCGACTTTCATCTCGATCAAGGACTACCGCGATCAACTGCAAGCTCAGACCGACGAAATCAAAATCTACAACGATCAAATCGGCAGCGGCACCAACGCCCTGGGACAATTGGCTGACCTGTTACTGCGAGCCGAAGAGCGCAAGTCGCGTTCTCAACTCCAGTATTACCAGGCCATCTGCGAATACAACAAATCGATCACCAACATCCACTATTGGAAAGGTTCACTGCTCGACCTGAACGCGATCACACTCGGTGAAGGTTCTTGGACGGACAAAGCCTACTGGGATGCCGAAGAGCGTTCACGTGAACGAGCTGGCGGGCTCTACTTCGACTACGGCTATACCCGCCCTGGTGTCATCTCCAACGGTCCGGTTGTCACCGGCGGTCAGACGGAAGGGAACTTTTCCGAGCCTGGCGCTGAATTCCAAAGCACCAACCAAGGGACACCCGTTCCAGCGGTACCGTTGCCCGAGGATGATTCGGATAAGCAAGAGGAAAAAGATCGTCCCGAGCTGGCACCGCCCACGGCAGGTAAGCTGACCAATCATCAACGTCTCACCAGCAATGACTCCTTGCGTTTTGGAGACGCGGCCAGCAGTCGACTGAGCGATCGCTCCGATGTCCCAACCTACCGCGGCCAACAAGCACTACCAGCCATCGTCACCAGCAGCGGCCGCGGCCAGCCATCGACGGCTCGTCCTTCCAATGTTCATTGGCAGCGTCGCTAATCGCGTTTGCCAAAACTTTCCACAACAACCATTGCTCGCTTCAGCGGGCAACGACTCGAACACTTTCCCGAACTAGGCAAGGACATTGTCGCTCTGCGGCAGCACAAGGTTTCGTAGCGAACCTCCAATCTCAGGTGTAGCTGCGGTCGCCAGACCGCAGAGAACTACCGTCTGGCGACGGTAGCTAGGGAGGGAAGCGACAAAGCTTAGCAGTCTACGAGTTCGGGAGTCACGATTTTTAAGCGTACAGCGAAAGCTGTGAACGAGAAGCCGGGGGGCGACTCTTGAAACGGGACCGGTAGTTCTTCGGAACTACCGGGGCCCGTTTCGCATTGGTACTCTACCTGTTTGGACATCGAAACCCACTATCATGCAACAATACACGCAGGCTATCCGTGTCCGTTATGACGAATGCGATCCGATGGGCTTCGTCCATCATTCACACTATCTGAAATACTTGGAAATCGCCCGTACCGAAATGTATCGCGCCCGTGGTGCCACTTATCGCGACTTCGAAGCCAGTGGCCTGTTTGTCGTGGTAGTGCGCGTCGAGTGCCAATACCGGCTGCCAGCGCGCTACGATGACATGCTCTCAATCCATGTCTCAGTCGAACGCATGACCGAAGCGAAGATTATCCACTCCTACTCCGTCGACCGCGATACGCAGCAGCTCGCAACCGCGCAAGTTACGCTGGCGGTCATCGATCGTAGCGGCCGGCCCCAGCGCATCCCTGAATGCTTGCGCAGCTAAGGATCACACATCCCTATTTTTTGGACCCCTGTGAGCTTGTCTCACCGGTAAATAAGTTTTGGATACAGCGGGACCCCTGTGAGCTTGCCTCACCGGTAAATAAGTTTTGGATACAGCGGGACCCCTGTGAGCTTGCCTCACCGGTAAATAAGTTTTGGATACAGCGGGACCCCTGTGAGCTTGCCTCACCGGTGAACAAGTTTTGGATATAGATCGAGGGCTTCCCCCATGCCACCACTTTTCCACCCGCGCGCCACCTCAGGTGGCGCGCGGGTGGAAAAGTGGTGATATAGACGTGCTCTACTCATAAAACTTGGCTCACGCCAGACAAGCTGGCATGGGGCCGATGCAAAATCGAGATGTGTCGAGATGTGTGGACCAACGCGCGCAGGGGAGGGTAGTCGCGGCTTGATAAGCAGCTAGCCTTCGTAGGCACTGAGCTCTAACCAACGCTCTTCGACGACGCCGAGCTCCATCTCGAGCGCTGTGACATCGTTGTGAAGACGCAGCGCTTCCTCGGGATCGGTCGAGCTCATCAACTGTTCGTTGAGTTCCGTTCGCTGGGCGTCAAGGTTTTTGATCGTGCGTTCGATATTCTTGAGCTCCTTCTGCACTTGGCGCGAGTCCATGGCGGGGGAGGCTGCCGGAGCCGCATTGCTGTTCGCCATTTTCTTGGCTTTGGATCGAGTTGGCGCGCGAGTGCGTTCCCCCTCCTCAATCTCTTTATTGATGTAGTACAGATAGGCGTCGTAGTCGCCACCGTAGTTCTTGGCGGTGCCGTCGCGAACTTCGATAATGTTGGTCGCCAAGCGGCGCATGAAGTGCCGATCGTGGCTGGTGAAGATGACGGTGCCGCGATATTCGAGCAATGCCTCGGCCAACGATTCTACCGTCTCGACGTCCAGGTGGTTGCCCGGCTCGTCCAGCACCAGGATGTTATAAGTCCCCAGCAGTAGACCGGCCATGCACAAGCGGGCTCGTTCACCACCAGAAAGCACTTTCACTTTCTTATGCACGTGCTCGCCACGAAATAGTAGAGAGCCGGCAACGGTGAGAATCTGTTGGTTGGTGGTCCCTGGCGTGGCCTTGTACTCTAAGTATTCGAGCACCGTATGCTGTGGATCGAGGCTGCCGTAGACGTGCTGCGCATAGACGCCGATCTCGCAGGCATGTCCCCATTTGACCGTTCCAGCCACGGGAGAAAGCGAACCGACGATCGTGCGCAGTAGCGTGGTTTTGCCTTGGCCGTTGTCCCCCACGATGGCCGCTCGTTGACCGTGTTCAATCTCGATATTGATCCCTTGGGCAACCGTATTATCGGGGTAACCGATGGATAAATCGATTAGCCGTACTGCGGCACCGTTGCGTGGCGTGACGATGGGCGCGCGGATCGAGGCGGTAGGCAGATCCTCGGCGATTTCAACCGTTTGTAACCGTTCGAGCTGTTTGCCTTTGGATCGCGCTTGGCTAGCCGTACTGGCTCGGGCGCGGTTCTTGTCGATGAACTTCTGCAAATGCTTTTGCTTGGCTACCACCGCTGCATTGACGCGTTCATCATGCTCGCGGCGCTCGGCCTGGTAGATCAGAAACGGTTCGATCTTGCCGGGATACATGGTAAGTTTTCCGCGCGACAAATCGAGCGTATGATCGCAGGTGGCTTGCAGAAACGAACGGTCGTGCGACACGATCAAGGCCGCTTTATTGAAGTTCCGCAAAAAGTGCTCGAACAAGATTTGGGTGCGCACGTCGAGGAAGTTTGTCGGCTCGTCGAGCAATAGCAGGTTGGGTTCTTGCAGTAGCAGCGATGCCAGCTTGACCCGAGTTTGCCAGCCGCCGGAGAGTTCCGAGATCGGTCCGTTGAGATAGCTCCCCTTGAGTTCAAATTCGCCACCGACTTCACCGCACTTCCAGTCGGGCTGTCCGCTGTCACGCATCAAGAAGTCGAGCGCCGATTCGCCAGGCTGAAATGGGTCGTGTTGTCGTAGGTAGCCAACTTTGAGGCTCGAATGACGAATGACTTCGCCCTTCTCGAGCTCTTCTTCGTCGAGCAAAATGCGCAGCAACGTCGACTTGCCCGCACCGTTGCGCCCTACGAAGCCAATCTTGACATTGTCATTGATCGTCGCCTCGGCATCGTCGAGCAGCAATTGATGTCCGTAGCTCTTTGAAGCTCCGCGAATCTGTAACAAAACACCCATGGAAGTCTGAAGTCTGAAGTTTGAAGTTTGAAGTTTGAAAAAGGAAAACTGAAACGGAAAACCGACAAGGACTTCTTCGATTTGAAATCTCGATCTGATACCCTCGGACTCGAAAACCGCAATGACTCGCCGCATGCCTGCTGTCCAATGATCACAAAGGCCCAATTATCGCAATGGATCGTTGCGGACCTGCGAAGCGAATTGTCCTGCCAGGGCGCGGCGTTCGAGGTCGAGGAGTTTATCGACGCGCCGCTGATGCCTGGGCTGAGGCGCGTAGAGAGCAGAGAGGAAGGAGTTGACAATCTCCATGGCCAGTTCGGGGCCAATCACGCGAGCACCGATGCACAAGACATTCATGTCGTCGTGCTCCACCCCCTGGTGTGCCGAGTAGGTATCGTGGCACAGACTCGCGCGAATCCCTGGTATTTTGTTGGCGGCGACGCTCACCCCCACGCCGCTGCCGCACACCAAAATGCCACGCTGCACGGCTCCCGTGATTACCTCGACCCCCACTTTTTCGGCGAAGTCGGTGAAGTCGCAAGGCGCTTCATCGGTCGTGCCACAGTCGAGAACCATCAAGTTGTGTCCACGTAGGAATTCGACCAACATCGACTTCATCGTAAAACCGGCATGATCCCCGCCGATGGCGAGTGTCTTGACGACAAATTGGCTCATGGTAATTTCCTAGCAGGCTAACTCAACAGCCCGTCCACCCCACACATTAGCTGTAAATGAAGGCTAGCGGCTGAAAAACACGGAATATCAAAGGGCGCAGTTTAACCGCCAAGCCCCAAAACGCGAAGTCGTCGCAGAGTAAGAAATATGGGCACCGTGGATCGGTTTAGCGCTTCCTCGTGGATCGCTCCGCCGATCCATGGTTTTGGCAACTGGCCAATCCATCGCGCCAACTTAACAACTGCGACGCGCTTCACGAGCGACGTGAAAGCAACGACTCAGGCCTGCTCCGTGCTCGATCTATTCGGTAACGCTCCATTTTCTGCTGTTTCCTAGTTCGTTTGGGCCGGGCTGGCGTTGCTGTAACTTGGCACAGGTGTTAGATTTGCGAGTTGGTTCGCCTTCAGGTTGGAATAGTCCGCGCAGTGTGCCGACTAGCCGATGGCGAAAAGTCACTTTAACACTTTTTGGGTTCCTCTCCGCTGGGCTGCCAACTTATCGCCTGATCTCTGGCCGCAGTCCCCCTCAGGACGGCTGGCACGCAGGGGTCATCGAGCTGATTTGCGGCAGTAAGTCGGGAGGTTTTCTAGGTCAAATTACAGTATGGTCAATCGCAACCTAATTCGCTCGCTCGAAGATGACTCCATCAACTCTCAAGTAGATCTGCTACTACCTGAGGACGAAATGGACGACATGATTCTCGAAGGTCTCGAGGGTCTCAACGCGGGCTTCGACGTCAATCAAATTGTCGACGGCAAAGTCGTCGAAATCAACAGCGACTATGTCGTGATCGACGTTGGTTTCAAGAGCGAAGGTGCAGTCAGTGTTAACGAATGGGATGAAGGGGAAGAGAAGCCGACCGTAGGCTCGATCGTCAAAGTTCTCATCGAAGAGATGGAAGACGAACTCGGTCCCGCCAATGATATCCACGGCATGATCTCGCTGAGCAAACGCAAAGCGGAAAAGATCTTGGAGTGGGAAAAGATGATGTCCGAGGTCAGCGAGGGGCAAGTCGTGACCGGTACGGTGACTCGCAAGATCAAGGGCGGTCTGCTCGTCGATATTGGCGTCAATGTCTTCTTGCCAGCTAGCCAGGTCGATATTCGCCGTCCGAACGACATCGCCGACTACATCGGCCGCGTGGTACAGTGCGAAGTGCTCAAGATCGACGAGACTCGCCGCAATATCGTCGTCAGCCGCCGCTCGCTAATCGAGAAGCAGCGTGAAGAGGATCGTGAACACCTGTTGGGCGAGTTGGAAATCGGCCAAATCCGCAAGGGGATCGTCAAGAACATCGCCGACTTCGGTGCGTTCGTAGATCTGGGCGGTATCGACGGCCTGCTGCACATCACCGACATGAGTTGGGAACGCATCAGCCACCCGACCGAGATGGTCACCATCGATCAAGAGATCGAAGTGAAAGTTCTGCAAATCGACCGCGAAAAGCAAAAGATCGCGCTCGGCTTGAAGCAAAAGCAGAACAATCCTTGGGACAACATCGAAGAGAAGTATCCTGTCGGCACGACCGTCAAGGGAGAAGTGGTCAATGTGATGAGCTACGGTGCCTTCGTGAAGCTCGAGCCAGGCATCGAAGGCTTGGTCCACATCAGCGAAATGTCGTGGACTCGCCGCATCAATCACCCCAACGAATTGGTGCAGATCGGCGACGAGATCGACATCAAGATCCTGGGCGTCGACCCCGCCGGTCAGCAATTGTCTTTGGGAATGAAGCAGACCGTGGCCAATCCGTGGGACGAAGTCATGGACAAGTATCCCGAAGGGAGCGAAGTCATGGGCAAGGTCCGCAACTTGACCAACTACGGTGCCTTCATCGAGCTCGAGCAGGGCATCGATGGCTTGCTACACGTCTCCGACATGTCGTGGACGCGTAAGGTCAGCCACCCCAGCGAAGTGGTCGAGAAGGGGCAAGAGCTCAAGTGCCGCGTGCTGTCGGTCGACCAAGAGCGTCGCCGCATCGCTTTGGGACTCAAGCAACTCGACAACGATCCTTGGGCGACCACGATTCCCGACAAGTATCAACCAGGACAATTGGTCAAGGGTAAGGTCACCAAGATCACCAACTTCGGCGTCTTCATCGGACTCGAAGATGGACTCGAAGGCTTGCTCCACATCTCGGAACTCTCCGACGACAAAGTCGAGAACCCCGAGGAGTTGGTGAAAGTTGGCGATGAGCTCGAAGTGAAGGTACTGCGAGTCGACACCGACGAGCGCAAGATCGGGCTTTCTCGCAAACGCGTCGACTGGGCCGAGGAGCAGGAAGAGGCGGCTGCTAAAGAGGAAGCTCGTCAGCAGCAAATCGCCGATGCCAAGCCGAGCGTCGAGCTCAAGGGTGGCCTCGGTTCGGAAGGTCCGCTCATCTCACCAGCGGCTCCAGCGCCAGCCGAAGAGAACGCCGAGAGCGAGTAAGGAAGTTGGTTGTTGGGCCGCCGCTTTGCGGCGGCCCCGACTCGAGTTTGTGCGAACCGATGATCCGCTCAGCGTATTAGCACTCATGTTTGATTGCCGAATGCCAGTCGGTTTCGGTGCAATGCCGTGATCGCTGCTTTGTAGGCTCGTAACGAGTACCGCGAGTTACGGCAGATCGAAGCAAGTGATCATTGTGCCGCGTTTCCACGTCCCAACGAGTACCAGCCTGATAATGCGCCACGATTGTTGTCAAGCGAAACTCTAGGGTGGTTACACGGATCAGACGCGAATTCGAGGGAACGCGAGGCGGGTCGATCCGTACACTCGGCCCGTGCCGTAACTCGCTGTACTCGTTACGAGCCTACTTCAGACTCGTAACGGGTCAACCGAGTTAATGAACCTCTTACGAAGTCTGAGCTGGATGCCGTTTTTCGGAACGACGCTAGCGCCCTCACTCTTTCTGGTATAATCGAGAAAGCTAAGCTTTTGAAAACGCGTACCCCCATTTCTTCTCGTTGCGAGCCAAGCCGATCATGGCCACAGCCGATTTGCCGCAGAGCATCCCCTATCAACCGCTGCGAGTCTCTGTAGAACGCTATCACGATTTGATACGCGCGGGCGCGTTTTCCGAACACGATGAAGTAGAGTTGCTCGACGGAGTCGTAACGGAAAAGATGTCCAAGAATCCGCGTCATGCCTTGGCTACTCGTAAGATCGATTTGGCGTTGTCGAAGCTGATCGTTCACCTGGTTCCTGAAGCGTGGCATGTGCGGAATCAAGAGCCTGTCACCATACTCAATAGCGAACCAGAGCCTGATATCGCAATCGTTCGCGGCAAGCTCGACGACTATGCGAACCGACATCCCGGCGTCGGCGAAATAGACTTGGTGATCGAGGTCGCCGATACGTCACTGGTAACCGATCGCTACAAGGCGGGAATCTACGCAGCCGCAGAAATCCCAACCTATTGGCTCGTCAATCTGTCCGATGCGACAATTGAAGTATACGACTCACCGGTGAGTGGTGGCGAGGCGAGTCGCTATGCAGGCTCGCAGGTCTATGCTGAAGACGGGACGCTCCCCGTCAGCGTCGCGGGAATAGAAATCGGTCACATCTCCGTACGAAATCTGTTGCCTTGACCATCCAGTTTTGCGCGAGTGTTTCCAACTAGCCTAAGTACATTAGATGTCTAGCACCATGCGACAATCACAAACGCCGCGGTCACTTCAATTCGGTTACGTCGATGTAGCGGAACTTGCCGCCGGTGCCTTCGGACAATAGGCGTATCCAGCCGCCGTCGTTGCGACTGGGGCCAGAGCCGAATTGAATCGCATGCACCGTCGTACCTCCGCGTGAGGCGCGACTCAGCAGACTATCGAGCTCGCGAGCCGATGGAGATGAATCGGCATCGGTCAGAAAAAAGATTACGTCGGGTCCCAAGTTGAGTGCCATGCGCAGCGCGTCAACATGCTGCGTACCGCCATCGGCCGAAATGTCACGCACGAATCGTATCGCGGTTTCTTTGGAGCGTTCGTCTCCATTGAACAGTTTTGGTGCACCGCCGGACAATCCTCCTAGTGGCAGGGGCGAATCGTTGTAAAAGACGATTTGAAATTGATGCACGGGACCCAGCGACTGGAGGCTCTCGAGCAGTTCGGACTTGGCCCTGCGCAGCGGTGCACCGCCGTGACCGAGCATGCTTTCGGATCGATCAAAGACATACAGAAACCGCGTCCCTTCGCCCTCGATGCCAAACACGGTCGTTTTGACCTTGGGAATGCTGCGGTCACCTCCTAAGGCGGCGCCACCGTCGCCCAACCCTAGACCGCCTGCCGCCTGCGTTGGGTCGCCGACCGACTGCCCAGCGTCTGGCAGCAGACCTGCGAGCAGAGCGTCGGTGGCGGCTGCCATACTGTCCGCGACGGGCAAGTTATTCGTCGTTTCGGCCGCCGGGGAAGTACTGCTGCTTGCCCCGATGGTAGCTGTTCCACTATGGTCGAGGAAATAAGCTTCACCGCCGTTGGTTTCATAGACCATCGCGACCCCAACAGGCCGATCGGCTTCGGCACCGGTCCCTTTGGGGCGGGCCACCCAGAACCAGCTAAGCGTGGCGATCAAGCCTGTATGGAATAGCAGCGAAAGCATCCAAGCTGGCATGCTGCTGAGCCGCTGGGCGGGAGGTAGCGCCGGGATCTCTCGGCGTTGTAGTCGTTGCGGATCGGGTGGAGGCATAGGTGTATTCTACCATGCCGCACTGAGGTCGTCCTAGTGCGCAGAGGTTTGGCCCCCTTGCCAGTTAGACCGACGCGAGTCATAGTTTCGTCGTCAGCGGCCCCCTTGCCAGTTAATCGATAGCGGCCCCCTTGCCAGTTAGACCGGCGCGAGTCAAAGTTTCGTCGTCAGCGGCCCCCTTGCCAGCTTGCCTGGCAGGAGCCAAAGTTTTGCGGCTAGAGGCAGCTCGCGATGAAATCCCCTTCCCCCTTTCCGCTCCGGTCGCCGCCCGCGGGCGGCGACCGGAGCGGAAAGGGGGAAGAAGGTCGAATGCACGGCTGCTAATTGCAAAACTGATTCACCAGCGAGGCAAGCTCGCGGGGGCCTGGGGAGCCACGCTGTTATGAAGCAGGGAAGTCAAGTTTCATTTGTTGATCGTCTTCAGAACGGCCAAACTCGCGATAAAGCAAGCTGGGTTGAATGTCCTTGTTGTTCTGGTATTTGCCTGAGGCGTATTCGGAAATAGTCCCCTCTAAAGTATGGTAAATCATCTGGCAGATTTGGATGCCAGGATAGATGCGGATTGGCTGTACGGCAAACATCTCCAGCGTCCAATACCCCTTGAATCCCACATCGCCAAAGCCGGCAGTAATGTGCACGAACAAACCGAGTCGACCGAGCGACGAACGCCCTTCAATCATCGGGACTAGGTTACGCGTTTCGGTGTATTCGACCGTCCGCCCCAAGTAGACTTGGTTCGGGCTGAGCACCAATCCGCAATCTGGGATTTCGATCCGCCGATAGCGATTGGGGGTTTTGATGTCGAGTACCACTTCCTCGTACACCAGTAACTCGTTGTGCAGGGTCAAATCGTAACTGTTGGGATTGATCTGAGACGCATCGAAGGGGGTAATTCGAATATCCCCGCCCATGCGTTTCTTGATTTCCTCGCCTGTTAAAATCATGCTGTGCAACCTAGCTTGCGGGCCATTTGGCGCGGACCAAAGTGTGGCTCGTGGGGGCCTGGGGTTTTTGCCGCAACGCTATTTATAAGCCATCGTGGCTCGTGGGACTAGGCTTTGTTCGAGAATCAACGTAGCTCAGTGGTCTCCACTGAGAATCGCGTTGGGGGACCAACGTGCCAGGTTGGCCAAAAATCGCGTTGGGGGACCAACGCGCACCCTGCGTTAAGATGGTCACCTAATGTACAATGCCAGTAGGAACTAGCGAATGCGCCTTGCTAGCCGGTGCGAGCAGGGTGGAGCCTCCGCAAAGTTTCGCGTCATTAGCCCACTACGATACTGGCACTCAAGAACTGGCATTCAAGACCTTCGGATGACGAATCTTCAAAGCTCAGCGGGATGGCCGGACGACTTTTCAGGATGCGTTCGCTTATTCCCACTCCCCAACTTGGTACTGTTCCCCCATGTGGTTCAGCCGTTGCATGTATTCGAGCCTCGTTATTGCGAAATGCTCCAGGATGCGCTGGCCGGAGATCGATTGATCGCCATGGTGCTGCTCGAACAGGGGTGGGAGCACCAATATCTTCATTGCCGTCCTCCGATATCGCAAGTTGCCTGTGTCGGCAAGATTCTTTCGCACACGCCGACCGAAGACCAGCGGCACAATATCCTGCTGGTTGGCATGAAGCGTGCGAGAATTGTGCGCGAGCTCGAACCGCTGCGTCCCTTTCGGGAAGCCGCGGTCGAGTTGCTGGAGGACCTCTATCCCCCGGACGAAGCCGAGCAGCGACCAGCGCTCGTGCAGCATCTGCAGGAGCTATTTCAACACTTTGTTCCCGAGGGATTGGCTGCCCAAGAGAGCTTCCAACAGTTAATGGGCAAGCAATTGCCGCTGGGTATCTTGACCGATACCATCGCCTACGCATTGCAACTACCTCTGGCAATCAAACAACAACTATTAGCCGAAGCCAATGTCGATATTCGTTGCCGATTGCTATCTCGCTGCTTGGAACAAAAAATCCATGGCCGCAGCGATGCCTGTGACGAATCGGCTGCAGATGACTTTCCGCCACGCTTTTCCGAAAACTAAACCCTTTGCACTTGAGCGAGCTACCGTATGTTTTGGATCGATTATTTGTCGCGTGTTGTCCACATTTCTACCGCGATCGCTGTGGTCGGTGGGAGCGTGTTCACGCTTTGCGTATTACTCCCTGCTGTGAGAATGCTGTCCGAAGACGCCCACGCAACTTTCGCTCAAGCCGTCTCATCGCGCTGGAAACGTTTCGTGCATGTGGGAATACTCCTGTTTTTAGCGAGTGGCTTTTACAACTATTTCAAGGCCATGCCATTGCATAAGGGGGACGGGCTGTACCACGCTCTGATCGGGTCGAAGATGTTATTGGCATTGGGAGTGTTCTTCATCGCTTCGGCGCTCGTCGGTCGCAGCCCAACGTTTGCAGCCATGCGCGCACAACGCGGCAAATGGCTAACCATACTCGTGCTTTTGGCCTGCATCATCGTCTTGATTTCCAGCTTCGCGAAAGTCCGCGGCATAGTGGGTGCATAGCCATGCTAATAATTGCAGTCTAGCACGGATGGCAAAGCCGGAGCACGGATAGTAACGAGCCTACCCGGAATGCTAAGAGCGTTCGCCTAGCATCTGGTTGAGCAACTGCGATACCTCCTCAGCTCCCAAGTTCGGGAGTTGCTCCAACAATGCAGCCGCCTGCGATTCCGTCAACTCAGACAGCCTCGCTGGAGCACTGGCTGCGCTGTGCTCGGCGGTATCGTCGGTCGACACTTCATGCTTCTGACGCAGCGCGTCGCATAATGACTCTATCACATGCGACAAGCTCTCGCTGCGCATGAGCGATGCAATGGGCAAGTTGACTTCCAATTGTCGCTCGATCCAGTTGCGCAGTTCGACGGCCATCAGCGAATCGAGTCCCAGTTCTAGTAGTGCGCGATCGACGGGCAATTGGTTGGCAGAGATGCCGAGCAGACTTCCCGCCTTGGCGCGCAGCATCTTTTCGACCATGGCAGATCGCTCGGCTGCAGGCATATTGCGCAGGTGATCTGCGGACGCCCAGTCATCGGCGGCTGTTGTTCCAACTGAATTAACGTCACGCAGCAGATGAGCGAAACGCGGCGAGATGCGTTGGGTAACTCCTAGTCCGCGCCAAAGACTCCAGTCGATACGCAGCACGCTAACTTGAAGTTCATGATTTTGCAACGCATACTCCAAGCAATTGGTGGCTTGTTCGACACTAAAGCTCAAAACTCCTTGGCGCTCGAGCCGTTTGCCGAGTTGCTCGCGCGCGGCCAAGTATCCAACTTCGCCCAAGTGTCCCCAGTTGATGACCGTTGCGGGGAGTCCCTGAGCGCGGCGATGGTAGGCCAAGCTATCGAGGAACGCATTGGCGGCTGCGTAATTCGCTTGACCTGCGTGCCCAAACACGCTCGACAGTGACGAAAACAGTATAAAATAATCGAGCGGGAAATGTTGTGTCTGCTGATGGAGATTCCAGCCGCCGAGTAGTTTCGGACGCAGCACGCGTTGTAGTGTGTCATCATCGAGGTCGGCCAGCAGCTTGTCCTCCAAAACCATCGCGGTATGCAGCACGCCACGCAGCGGTGGCAGGTCTTTGGCTATCATCGCCAGGACATCGTCCACTTGTGCCGGATCTGTAATGTCGGCGGGAAGGTGCGTTACGCGACAATCGGCCTGTTGCAGTTCGGTGATCGTCTGCTGGGCCACGGCGCTGGGCAATGGACTCCGACCGCTGAGAACCAACGAACGCACTCCGTGGCTTACCAACCAACGGGCGGTTTCTAAGCCAAAGCCCCCCATTCCGCCTGCGATCCAAAACGTACCATTCGGATCGAAGGAAATGGGAAGTGTCGAACCGACGCGCACCTCGCTGGGAGCGGACTGGTAATCGACAACCACTTTGCCAATGTGCTTCCCCTGCTGCATTAATCGAAAGGCGTCACGCGTCTCATCGGCCGTAAAACTTTGTGTCGGCAACGCTTGCAACTGTCCGCTGTCAAAGCGTTCGACCAGGTCTCGTAGCAAATCTCCCATGCTCGAAGCTCGTTGCTTGAATAGCTGATCCAGGTCGATGGCGAACAAAGCCAAATTATTTCGGAACGGATACAGGCTGAGCGCCGCGTCGCTGTAGATATCGCGCTTGCCGATCTCCAAGAAACTACCGCCGACCTTCAATAGCGACAGTCCGGCCGCAATGGCTTCTCCGGGCAACGAATTGAGCACTGCGTCCACCCCGGCCCCCTTGGTGGCAGCCAACGTTTGCTCGACGAAGGCGAGCGAGCGCGAATCCATTACACAGGTAGCGCCAACCTGGCGTACCAAGCGACGTTTTTTCTCGCTACCTGCCGTCGCGAAAATCGTTGCACCCGCCAGGCGAGCGAGTTGCATTGCGGCCAAACCAACTCCGCCACTGGCCGAGTGAATCAACACGCTGTCGCCAGCTTGCAATCGAGCGCACTGGTTGAGCGCATAGTCGGCCGTCATGAAAGCGATCGGGATGGCAGCGGCTTGCTGATAGGTCAACCTACGCGGTTTGCGAGCGACCAGCGATTCCCGCACAATGGTGTGTGAGCCAAAGGCGGCTGGGGCGATGGCAATCACTTCATCGCCAACTTGCCACCGGCTCCCCTCGGCCACGCGCGCGATGCGTCCGCAGCACTCGGCACCCAGGTCGATTGGCCCATCGGGCAGCCCTGGATAGAGCCCTAGCACCTTCATCACGTCACTAAAATTCAGCCCAGCGGCGATCACTTCGATCTCAACTTCACCCGGCTGGAGAGCGGGCCGCGAGCTGGTTTGGTAGTGAAGCGTTTCCACTCCCGACGATGAACCCACACGGAGCTGACAGGCCATTTGGCTGATGGCTTCTGCCGTGGCTAGTTTGCCTGCCTGGGGGCCAAAGCGATGCACCCAGCGCGTGCCATCGCGCCAAAGCACTTCATCTTCGTATAGGTCGTGCGATTCGTACTCGTCCAACCCGGCAAGAAGTTCGGCGCGCAGACAATCGATATCGCGCGCCGAAATCTGCGAAGGTAGGTCGACAAGTTTGCCGCGCAGGCTGCCAAGCTCACTAATGACAACGCGTCCGAATCCAATCAGTGGTGCTTGAGCCACCTCCGTCAGTTCGGGCGGACCGTCGCTCGACTGCGCACCGGCGGTGACAAAGCAAATGATCGGAGGTAGTGCTCGTCCAAAATGTTCCTGCTGAGCCTGTTCCGCCACCAGGGCCTCGGCAGCTTGTACCAACCTGAGTGGCCCCTGCACGGTCAGCGCCGTGCACTGATCGAGCGACTCGGTGCTAAGCTGCTGTACGCTTGGATGCTGTGTGCTAGGACGCCGGGCGGAAGGTGCGTCGAGAGCCCACAGGTAGATGATGTTCGGAGCGTCGCCGTCGAGCACTGCCACCGCATTGGCTAACGCTTGCTGCATGGTCTCTGCCGACGTCGGCGAAGCTTGATAGAAACGATCCGCGAGCGTTTTAGGGACGTGCGATTCGTCGCGGTAAACCTCGACTACCTGGCAGCCGCGCTGACGTAGTTGCTGATTCAGCTCGCGACCTATCCCCCCTTCGTCCATGAACACGATCCAACTCCCGGCCGGCGCTGCACCGCTGTGCGTGGCCAAGGGTTGTTCCAGCCAGGTGTAGCCGTAGAGTAAGTCCTCGGTCGCCTCGGCGGTAACACCACCGCTGACTCGGCGGCTTTCGAAGTCCCGAATCGATAGACACAATTGTCCCTGGTCATCGTAGATGTCCACGTCACAGCGCATCAGCTTTTTTGATTTGTGCGGGCAATGCACGATTGCTGTCATGCGCCGCGTCGGCTTGCGATGCAGGACGAACTGGCCAATCTCCGCTGGCAGATAAAGTCCATCGATGCGGTGATCGAAGTCGGGATCGGCGGCGACCATGCCTTGAAAGCAACTGTCCAATAGGGTGGGATGAATCAGGTACTCCTCCCACGCCATTTCGTCTTCGGACAAGGCAGCAGGGTATTCGAGTTCCAATAGGGCTTCCCCGGCGCAACGCACTCCCGACACGACCCCTTGGAAGTTGGCACCGTAGTCAAGGCCAATGCGAGTACAGTAGGCGTACAGCCGGCGTGCGTCGAAGGAGTCCGTGCAACGACTGCGAACTTTAGCCACACGAGCGTCGAAGGACATCGGCTCCAGGGAGGATCCACTCGCCGGTTGCGAACTTACATCGAGCGTGATCAGCGGGCTCCACGTAGGCTCGTCGCAGGCACGAAAGGCGAGTCGAATTTGTCGGCGCGCGGCATCATAGCAGGTCTCGATCCATTGGGGATGAGCCTCGCTCAATACGCACGGATGACGCAATCGCACGCGCTGCAGGTGTATCGGCAGAATGGGACCATCTGCCTCAGCGCGAGTTAACTCACGGACGGCAGACAATGCCGTCTCGAGCATCGCGGCGGCCGGATAAACGGCCACACCACGCACCGTGTGGTCGACGAGATACGATTGTAGCTTGAGATCAATTCGCTGCTGCCAGCGTGGCTGTGGCGCGATGTCGGCCGAGCCCAATAGCGGATGGGCTTCGCCGCTGAGTCGAGCGTGTTTCGATTCGAGGGACTCGGACCAACAGGTCTGCAATTGAAATGGATAGGTCGGCAGGTCCACTCGCCGCGTAGGCTGATTGTAAAAGCCCGACCACTGGATATCATGCCCCAAACCGTAAAGGCTGCCCAAGGATTTGGTAATGCATAACAAATCGTCCTGTTGGCGATTGAGCGAGGCCAGCGTATGCACCGAGTGGCCAGTCGACTGAAAGCATTCGTTGATCGAATAGGCCAACACCGGATGTGGACCAATTTCAATCGCCAAACCATAACCTCGTTCGGCTAGACAATTCATCGCTTGGCTGAAATGTACGCTGTGACGAACATTCTTCCACCAGTATTCCGCGTCGAGCGCGTCACCATCGATCCACTGCCCCGTCACCGTGGAGACGAGCGGCGTGTGTGCGGCCTGCGGTTGAATGTGTGCCAATGAGGCGAGCAGTTCTTCGCGCACCGGCTCCATCTGCGGACTATGAAAGGCGTACTCGACTGCCAACCGCCGGCAAAAGACACCGGCCTGTTCGAGCCGTACTGCCAATTGCTCGATCGTTGCCGCCGCTCCGGAGATGGTTACGGAAGAAGGGCCATTGATGGCGGCGACGGAAACATCGGCTTCGAGGCCGCTGAGCCAACGGGGGACATCGTCGGGCGAAAGTCCAGCGGCCAACATCGCGCCCTGCGATGAAGCGAGGTCCATCGTGCGCCCACGATGAAAGGCAACGCAGGCGGCATCCTCAAAGGTCAATGCACCGGACAGATAAGCGGCTGCGATCTCCCCCACGCTATGTCCGACCAGCACCGCCGGTTCGACACCCCAACTCTCCCATACCGCAGCCAACGCAATTTGAATCGCAAATAGACTCGGCTGAGCAATCGAGGTCTTTTGCATTTTCGACGTCGCTTCGCTACGGGTCAATTCCTTCAGAAGCGACCAGCTTGCGACCTTCGAGAACTCCGTGTCGCAGCGTTTGATCACGGAGCGAAAGGCGGGAGAATACTTGAGCAGCCCGCGTCCCATGGCCCACCACTGCGGACCTTGCCCAGAACAGATAAACGCGACCCCTGCGGCGCGGTGGGCGCTGCTTATCTGCGTCGACAGTTCGGCGGTCGTGCTGGCGGCGAGCACTCGAAGCTCAGCGATCATGTCGGAAACGTTGGTGGCCGTAGCCGTAGCGCGGCAGTCGTGATGACTGCGGCGATGTGCCAAATAACCGGCCACTTCGGCGAGCTGCGTGGCGGCTCCACGCTCTTCAAACCAATGAGCGTATCGTTCGGCCACGACGGCCAACGCTGCGGGCGTTCGCGCCGACAGTGGCAGGAGCACCGGTGCCGCAAACGTCTCGCTCGCTGCCGCACTCGATTGTGAGGATGGCGACGAGTGCGATGGCGCGTCCCAGTCGCAGTGCCGCAAGTGGTCGAGCTGGTCCGCTGTGACGATCCGCGCCCGCGATCGCGATGGAGTACTAGGCGCCGAAACATAGTCGAACGCCGTCTGCGATTCGCTGGCAGGTGGTGCCTGCTCCAAAATCACATGGGCATTGGCCCCGCCATAGCCGAATCCGTTGATTCCAGCTAATCGACTGCGATCCGATTCCCAAACCTGTGATTGTCGCGGTATCTGCAAGTGCAACTGCTCGAAATCGATGGCCGGATTGGCTTGCTGAAAATGCAGATGTGCGGGAATGCGTCGATGATGGAGCGCCAACGCGACCTTCATCAGACTAGCGATCCCCGCCCCGGCTTCCAAATGGCCAATGTTGGTCTTAACCGATCCGATAATGCAGGGATCGTTCGAACGGCGGCCAGCACCCACCACACCTCCAATCGCGGCCGCTTCCAACGGGTCACCGACGGGCGTGCCCGTGCCGTGGGCCTCAACATATTGGATGTCGCTGGGGAGAACACCCGCTTTGTCACAGGCGGTGCGAATCAATTGCTCTTGGGCCGCCTGACTAGGAACGGTCATGCCCGCCGTGCGTCCGTCTTGATTGAGTGCCGTCGAGCGAATAACCGCGTAGATGGGATCTTTGTCGCGCAAGGCCGCCGACAACGGTTTGAGCACTGCCATGCCGGCTCCTTCGCTGCGGACATAGCCGTTGGCCCGCGCGTCAAACGACTTGCAGCGCCCGTCGGGCGAAAGCACTCCAAGCTGGCTGAATGCCACGTAGAAATCGGGTAGTAACAGCGCGTTGACACCACCAGCCAACGCCATCCGCGCTTCACCACGCCAAAGGCTCTCACACGCCAAGTGGACGGCAACCAGCGACGATGAGCAAGCCGTGTCGACCGATACGCTCGGGCCACGCAAATCAAAACAATAGGATATGCGATTGGCTGCGATGCTCGATGATCCTCCCGTGTTGCTATAAGCATCAATCACGCCGCGATCGCGTGGGCTGAGCCCAGCTACCGCATAGTCAAAACTGCTTATTCCTACGAAGACCGATACCGCTTGACCCGCCACTCGCTCAAGTGGTTGGCCGCCATCTTCGAGCGCGCGAAAGGCCACTTCGAGTAGCATGCGTTGCTGCGGATCCATACCCGCCGCTTCACGCGGTGAAATGCCAAACAGTTGTGGATCAAAGCGCTCGATCCCTTGCACGTAGCCACCCCAGCGACTTTGCGTCTTGCCCGGCTTGCCCGCTCGCGAAGCGTAAAACTTCTGCAGATTCCATCGCTCAGGCGGTGTCTCGGATATGGCATCGACGCCATCGTTCAACAGCCGCCAATAGCCGCGCCAATCCTGTACCCCTCCCGGAAAGCGGCAGCCCAGGCCAATGATTGCGATCGAGTCGTTGCGTGCGTTCATTCTTGGTGCTTAGTTCTTGGTTCTTGGTTCTTGGTTCTTGGTTCTTGGTTCTTGGTTCTTAGTTCTTGGTTCTTAGTTCTTAGTTCTTAGTTCTTAGTTCTTAGTTCTTAGTTCTTAGTTCTTAGTTCTTGGTTCTTGGTTCTTGGTTCTTGGTTCTTGGTTCTTGGTGCTTGGTGCTTGGTGCTTGGTGCTTGGTGCTTGGTAGTGGACGAGGTTACGAGTCCCTGATGCACGGTTGATTCCAACGGACTGGCAGGCCTCGCTCACCACGATGTGCCTAGTGCCTAGGTTTCGCGAAAGGCTTCGGTGGGTAAAAGTTTGGCAGCCCGCCAGGCTGGAAGCAAAGCTCCCAGCAAGCCTATCGCGATGGCCAATACAAATCCTTGCATCACAATGCCGCCATCGATGGCTGGGCTCAGGACACCCTTAACCATCGGTGCTTGGGCCAAGCCCCAAGTCAACAACATGGCCATCCCCGTCCCCAGGAGACTAGCCAACAGCGCCAAACTGCATGACTCGAGCAAAATCATGCTAACCACGCGGCGCTTGGGCCAACCAATCGCACGTAATATCCCAATTTCTTTGGTCCGCTCCATGACGCTGGTCAACATGGTATTGAGCGTCCCAATCACACCTAGCGTCATCGCAATCATCGATGTCATCCAAGCCATTGCGCCAGCTAGTTTCAGACGCGTGTCGGTGTCGACGAACTCCTGCGTAGCCAGGGGTAACAGTTTATTGTCGAGCTGTTTGATGGCTGCAACGGCACGCTGAGCTCGCGATGGGCCCCGCGCCTCGCCAGCCACTGGAGGGTTGAGCACCACGTTGATGTACGTGGCTTGGCCTCGACGATCGGTCAGTCGCTGCAGTTCGTCCAAGTCGAAAATCATCGCTCCGTTTTCCCAGGTACTGCGACTCTTGAATAAGGCGGCCACGCGATAGGGCTCGTCGAATAAGTTGACGGTGCCGCCCGGGCTGACTCCCAAGCGATCCGCCAGATGAATGCCCAACCAGACCGTCCGATCTGCCGCCGCTTGGGTGTCAGCCACTTGCGCCGAACCGTTTTCGTCCGGCGGTGTGTCATTCTGATCTGAATGGAGGTCGTTTGGATTCACTTCAGTCTTTCTAGCACGTTGGATTTCATAGTCGCGGCGGATCCACGAGTCGCGGGCGATCCCCATCGCGGGAATGCCATATACCCCCTCGTCCTCGAGGGACAGCGTGTCGAGGAGCACGGCGGCGGTGCGGTTGACCTCGGGCAATTTGGCAATTTCCTCGGAAAAACGTTGGTCGATCGAGCTGCTGAGTCGGTCTGCCGAGCCAGCTCGCGAGACGACGATGTCGACCGAGTGAGCCGTGTAAATCTCACCAAACGAACGCGTGAAGCCACGACTTATCCCCTGCAACGAGACCACAGCAGCTATCGCAGTGGCCAGAGCAAGCAATGTGAGTGCCGAACGCATCGGCCGACGCACTAAGTTTTTCCAAATTAGCGATGAAAACCGCATGGCTTACCTGTGTGCACTTGTCTAAAGCCCCTCGCTAGCCGCCGGATTTAAGCATCTGAGCTTAAACCCGGATCATTCGTAACTCGCAGCGTCAGCAAGGACGTTTGGTTGAAAGACGTTTGATTAAATAGGGTGTCTGGTGAACGCATACCGCTGGAACAATCTAGGCGGGATTTCGACGATGTCATAGCCGATGGTATGAGAAGTATCCCTCACAACGCGAAACACCCGCAAAAATAGCATCAGCCTCATAGAGTAATTCGGCAGCACGGGCCAATGGTCATTATTCGCATTCTTATTTTATTCACGCTGTTGGCCAGCCTTTCCGCCTGTCGCCTGTCGGGCCCCTTACGGACCATCATGCAGGGGGATATGACGATGGATGGTGGCATGACCATGGACGGCGACATGAGCATGGATGGCGATATGAATATGTCGGGCCAGATTGCGACGACCATGCGCAGCGACAATCTCGCCTCACGCTTGGTGAGCGTCCCCGTCTATGGTAACCCTGAATGCACGCCTTCCGTGTCAGGGCGAACCGGCACACCATGCGGCCCAGCCTTGGGCAAGATCGCGGTGCTGGACATCGATGGACTGCTAGTGAATAAAAACATCGGTGGCTTCGGCTCTCTGGGAGAAAATCCAGTCGCCCTTTTTCGCGAAAAGCTGGATGCGATCGCCGGCGACCCTTCGATCACCGCGATCGTGCTGCGCATCAATAGCCCAGGGGGTGGAGTGACCGCCGCCGACATCATGGCGCGCGATCTATTGCAAGTCAAACAGAGTCGCAACTTGCCGGTCGTGGCCTGCGTCATGGACGTCGGGACAGGAGCTGGATACTACTTGGCATGCACGGCCGATGCCATCGTCGCTCATCCCACATCGATCGTGGGTGGGATTGGCGTTATCCTGAACGCCTACAATATGGAAGTTGCCATCGAGCAATTCAGCATCGCGTCGATCCCAATCAAAGCGGGCGAGCACATCGATATCGCATCTCCCGAACGAGAAATGAAGCTCGACGAGCGAGCGATGCTACAAGCCATGGCAGATGAATTCCACCAGCGCTTCATCGACCACGTCCAGCGCACACGACCCGAGATAACGGACACCGAGATATTCGATGGTCGCGTTATCACGGGACTGCGTTCGGCCGAGTTGAAGTTGGTTGACCGCATTGGTTATCTCGACGACGCTGTCGTGCAGGCGCGTCAAATGGCCAATCTACCAGCCGACGCACCGCTCGTGATGCTGCGACGCGACAACGATCGTGCCTACACGCTGCTCGATGTGACACCTATTGCCCCGACGATGAGTTCGTTGATCCCACTCAAGCTCCCAGGGCTCGACCGCAGCTCGCTTCCCACTTTCCTTTATCTCTGGCAACCCGAACCGAGCCTGGTCACCGCTTCGGGAGGTTAATTGCTGTTAACTCGAACTCGAGCTCAACATGTTGTTCCGTCCGTTTTTGATTTTGGGGTTGGACGTAGTGGACGAGGTTACGAGTCCCCTACGGTTAACGATTCAAGCGGAATCGCGGGCCTCGTCCACTACCCTGAGGTAGTGATCACCGAGAATCGGCGTTTGAGTTTAATCTCGATTGTGGGGGATCGCGTCCAATATCGATCCATGGTGGAACTCGGCGAGCCCCACTCACAGACTAACAAAGGCTTTCAGAGCATCGAGGGCTTGATGCACGTCGGCACGGGATACGTCCGACCAACCGTCTGCGCGATGACGGATGATCGCTAGCTTGAATTGCTCGAGCGCCTCAGCCAGGTCGACAGGGAGACTGGGCAATCGAGCAAACGGCGACTCGCTCGGTGCAGCCTGTTCCGCACCATCCTCCCAGGGTAAACCGTCGTCCTCGTTGTCCGCAGAGCCTTGCGCCGATGGAGACATGTCGTCCTCATCACCAAAATCGGGGCCATCGGGGCGTGGACCTTCAGCCACAGAGCGCGGGCCATCTTTGGCACCCGTCAGGTCTTCGGCTTCGGCCATTGGTGTAAAGTCTTCGTCTACCCCCATGGCGATCGAACCATCGGCGCTGATGTCGCGATCGTCCGGTTCTTGGTCAGGTTGGCCCCCCATCGATTCCCAACGGGTGCGACGCATTTGGGAAACGCTCCAGCCGCTCTGCGCAGCACCTTCGAGCCAGAGTTCGGCATCATCCCAGTCGAGCGCCGCTAGAAAGTGACTCCAGTAGACACCCGCGTAGCTGCTATAGGTCGCCCCGAAGCGTTCGAAGACGCGGCGCAAACGCCCCACGTGTTGTGGTGATACGCCACCCACGCGACGACTCCAAGCTTCATCGCTATAAGCCACCGCTGGCGACTCGGACCCCATCAGTGCATCGCGCCACTCGGCGATGATCCGCCCCTTCTCCCAATTGGTAGTACTCACCAGAGTCGACCAACGACCTACAAACTCAGCGGACAGCTCGAGACTTTTCGGATCATCTATATCGACGGGTGCCACTCGACTCCACGCAATCGAGCTCGAGTCGCTCTGCTCCGCTTGCATTGCACTCGCAGAATCGGCGTCTTCAGCATCGACCTCTCCGACAAGGCTCACCCTGTCGTTAGCGGAATTGCTGGTTTCGAGTTCGGTTGCAGGTTGATCGTCGTCTGCGGGGAAATTATCCGGCGTATTGTCCAAGGGGGTACTCCATGACGTTATATGTTGAGGCGTGCTAAACCAGCGTTCGATCCTCTGCCGAAGATTCGTCGCCTGCTCATGTTCAAGAGGTTAACCGTTGGCCCAGGAAAGCATAGATGCAATACGATACGACGCGCTGAAAACGGCACTTCTCGCAGCTTGCTATTTAGCAACATGCTGGCTGGTCAAACTTTACGGCTATCCTGCCCGCGAATTATTTGTGAGTGATTGGCAGCAAACAAAGCCGCGCGGCCAACGATCATTGTGGAAGAAGTGTTGATAACCATGCGCGCAAATCGGGAACCCCGTGAGCTTGCCTCGAATGGCGTGGACCTACGGGGGACTCCCCTGCCAGCTTGCCTGGCCGGAAGCAAAGTTTTGTTGGTAGAACGCGTTGCCCACTCCGTGTCGTTTTCCCGCTCGATCGCCGAAACGTTTGAAGAGTTTTGCTACCACGATGTTTCTTAATTCCACACCAATCCAGGCAGGCAAGCAAGCAAGCTGGCAAGCAAGCTGGCAAGCAAGCAGGTAAGCAAGCAGGCAAGCAAGCTGAGATGCAACCGGGGAAGCGAGGGGCTATACAAGTAAACGGCGAGGTCTCCGAAGCGGAGCGTCGGGCCACATTACTTTGCCGGGGCCAATTGGAACGGCTGCGAATCGGGGAAATTGAGAAAGACTTCTAGGATCTTTCCCCCTGGACTGTCGAGCAACCTTAGCTCGCTTCTTCGCTGCTGATTGTAGTGTTCCAGTTCGCTTTGTAGCCGTGCGGAGCGCGGCAATGCTTGACGTACTCGACTGGGGAATTCCCCACTGCCAATGAGTTCCTCTATTCGCTCGGCTGCGGACACTTGTTCATTGACAATCGAGGTAGTCCGAAACGTATCGACGGCCGACTTCAATTGCTGGTTAAACTCCTCACTTGTCGCACTGCCGGCTGCACTTTCCGCCATTCCAAGCTCCGCCGCGTGATATCGCTCGGCCAGCGATTCCATAGCACCTCGCCACGCATTTGCCGATTGAGCGCGTGCGGCATCGAGCCTGTTATACGTCCACAGCGTATAACTCAAGCTGACGCCGATGACGACCAGCCCGGTGATGACCCACAGCGTGACGCGCTTGCCTGAGATACCAGGAGGGGGCTGCGGAGTTGACGAAGGTTGTGTCATTTTACCTACCCATGGATTGGGGCATGACATGGTTCGGCGGAGCGATCCATGACGAAAGCGGGGGCATTGGTGAGGTCCTCGCTGCTAGTTTCAAAACTCGTTCACCGGTGAGGCCAGCTCACAGGGGGCCGAAAAAAAGGTTATGTGATACAGCGAGCGCGCGCAGTATTCATGAATCATCCGTATTAAACAGCGCCAAGGCCCCCAACCCGTAGAACGTGTATTCCACATCGTCGGCGGGGTCGAATTCGAAACCGCGAAAACCACCGCTGGGTTGCTGCATACTTCGGACGTAATGTTGAGCTCCATCGATCGAAATACATGATAACTGATCGATGTCAGCCAAAGTGACACAGGCGGTAAAAGTGCTCAGCAGATCGCACAGCGGAATGCGCGTATTGGCTTGAAAGCCCCCCTCATCGGTTTGCCGCTGAGCTAAAAAATCGGCAGCATGTTCGGCTACATCGGCGTCGAGTCGTCGCAACACGCGCAGGGCACCGATGGCGGCGGCGGTCGGATTGGTCCCCGAGCGTTTGCCTACGCGGATCTCTAAAAAACCGCCATCAGGCTGTCGCTGGCTGAGCAAAAACTTGTACGCCGAGTCGGCGTCAGGACAGGGTTGCTCGATCAATTCCAAACAGAGCAGCACCAGGAACGTCTGGTAGGTACTGCCTACTTGTCCTTCGAGGCTCTTGCTAAAACCACCGTCGTTGCGTCGAAGTTTGCCCAACAATTCAGCTAGGCGCACCGTCCAATCGGCGCGCGCAGCGGCCAGCGCATCCAGCCCGCAGGCGGCTTCGATGAGCTTGGCCGAATAGACGAGCGACAACAGGTCGACGATCGTCTCGTGACCAGCGACTCGACTACTAATGAATCCAGCGCAGCGTTGGGCCAGGGCGCCGTCTAGCAAACCCAGGATCGCCAGCGAGCGCAGCGCGAAGCTGGTGTAGTAAACATCGCTCACTCCCTCGCGACCCGGCCAACCACCATCCCCCAATTGCCGCGACAACACATAGTCGGCTTGTTTGCGCTGAAATTCCTCGGGCAATTGCGCAGCCCCAATCGTCAGCCGCACCATCAGGCGTCCAAGGTAGCCGAGTTGTTCGAGTTCTGCGTCCACTACACGAGATACTTCTGGAGCGAGGATCTCAGCTCGGCGGGAATCGCCATCGATTCGAGCGGCTGGCCGGGACGCACCTTGCAACATACCGCGACCAATTTTCCAGAGGCCAAAGATTGCCCATCGCGCGTGAAGTCAAATGCGTAGGTCACACTGCGATCCCCAAGTCGCTCGACGGCCACCTGGATGGTTAGACAGTCCTCAAAGCGCGCGGAGCCGCGATAATCGCATTCGACATGAACGCGCGGCCAACTCAAGTGCCAACCGTCGCCAAGATCACGGGTTACCGACGTCCCCAAGTGCCGCAGCAGCGCATGCTCGGCTTGCTCCATATAGCATACGAACGCGGAGAAGTGAGCAATCCCCGCCGCGTCGGTTTCGCAAAATTCCACGCGTCGCGCGACCGAGAAGGGATGGCTCATGAGCGTTCCACGACAGTGGTTGATGCACTACGCTATTCGCCAACGTAGGGGAGCAAGGCCATGAAGCGAGCGCGCTTGATCGCTTCGGTCACCGCGTGTTGACTGACAGCCGAGCAACCGGTTTTACGACGTCCGACAATGCGTCCGTGTCGATTGACCAGCTTTTTCAATGTTTCGATATCTTTGTAATCGACGAACATCGGCCTAGGACGCTTGCCATCGACGAACAGCGGATCCTTCCGTTTGGCTCGCGAGCGAATCCGCGATCGTTTCCGGGCGCGACTCTTAGCCGTTGGCGCTCGACGCAAAGTAGACATAGAAAATCAAACCTCTCTAAACCGTTTTAACCAGCCTGTCGGGAAGCCCCGAACTAAGTTCTGCCGAAGAATCCAGAAATTTATCAGCAAACGAGCCAATCGACAAGGGCTGAAACCCAGCTTACTCGAAACTCCATAGCTACCTTGGCAGACGCTGGGTGGGCTCCTCTGCTGGCAGCGGCAATGGCTCGGGTGCTAGCGGAGGAGCCAAATTGGGCGCTGGCAGATGTCCGGGTTGTTGCTGTTGCACCTCGGTCGTAGGAGGGCTTTCGAGCCTGCTCCATGGCAGGCCACCAGCTTCGGCGGTAGGAAGTTGACCATATGGTGTTGGCGCGGCCATGCTTGCCCCCCACTGGTTAATTTCCGAAACGGGGCACGGTTGAAACATCGGACGCGTCGGCAGCGGGTGAAAATGTGGATATGGGGCCGGCTCGGGCAAGTCCTTCTTGGCCCTCCACTCAGCATACCAAGCTGGTACAGGCAGGCCACAGTGCATCCAGCCGCCCAGTGGCGGGAGGAATCCCGGAGGACAATCCTGATCGGTCAAGCAGCCGACAGCATTGGGTGTATGCATTGTATTGTCAAAATCGCACCCCACCCGGCTATACCCCACACCACCGGCCCCATGTAAACCGCCTGGCGAGTCGACTCGGTAGCTGGGAATATTCAGTATCTGGCAGCCGCTGCCGCTAGTCAAAAGCCCGAAAACAAGCAGAATAGATCGAGTTGAGTACAAGCGGTTATACATCGGATGTCCGCCCGGAGGCTCACACAAAACTAGTGCTTCAACCATTTTTAATCTTAGGGTTGCTTGTAGTGGACGAGGTTACGAGTCCCAAACGGTTTACAAGTCCCAAACGTACTGCGAATCCCTCAACGCGAATACGAATCCGTCCACTGCTGTCATCGACCATCCCGCCTGGGTAGCTTGAGTCAATCGCGTCGACTTTGACGAATAGATCGACTTTGCCGCCTGAGTAGTCTTTTTTAGCGTGTTCCTGTATCTCAAAGGTCAATCCCATTCCCCAGAGCACCACACTCCCGGGTGTTCGCTCGAGCGATGCCCAAGAAAAAAATTGCGCGGCGCCGTTGAAACTACCTCATTTGAGGATTGGATCGCTCGATATCGGCTTTCCTGTAGTCCAGGCGGCGCTGAGCGGCTACAGCGACTGGCCGATGCGCATGTTGGCTCGCGAGCACGGGGCAAGTTATACCTTGTGCGAAGTGATGCTGGACCAATTCCTGGTTGCCTTTCGCGATCGGAGTAAGAACAAGCACTTTCTGTACAATTCGATCGAGGAGCAGCCGGTGGCCGGTCAGCTCATGGGGGCTGAGCCGCTGCAATTCTCATTGGGCGCCAAGCGGCTCGTGGAAGCGGGCTTCGCGGTGATCGACATCAATTTCGGCTGTCCGGTAAAGAAAGTACTTGGTCGCTGTCGCGGCGGTTTCCATCTGAGCCAACCGGCCATCGCGCTGGAGATCATCCGCCGCACGCGAGACATCGTACCGCCTCAGATCCCAGTAACGGTGAAGATGCGGCGCGGGATTGACGACTCGGAAGCTAGCCGAGAGCAGTTTTTCGAGATCCTATCGGGCGGTTTTGAGGCGGGATTGGCGGCGGCGACCGTACATGGCCGCACGGTGCTACAACGTTACAACGGCCCCAGTCGCTGGGAGTTCCTGAAGGACGTGAAACAAGCCTTTCCTAACCAGACGATTCTGGGAAGTGGCGATTTATTCACCGCCCCCGACTGCTTGCGAATGCTCAGTGAAACCGGCGTCGATGGCGTGACCGTAGCGCGCGGAGCGATCGGTAATCCATGGATTTTCGAACAGACGCGGGCCTTGGCGGGCGGCCTCCCCCTGCCGCCTCCCCCAAGCTTGTTTCGCCAACGCGCAGTCATGCAGCGCCACTGGATGTTGGCTGAGCAAATCTACGGCGAAGCCCATACGGGAATGCTCATGCGGAAATTCGGTATTAAGTACTCTACCAGCCATCCTCAAGCGATCGACGTGCGCTCGGCTTTTGCCCGCGTCCGTAGTCGCGACGAGTGGTGGGCCGCACTCGATCGCTGGTACGCCGAAGACCAGCCCGGTGTCTATCCCTCGCCTGAAAGCCACCGAGTTCAAGGTTCCGGTTGTTCGTAATGTAACGGTAGCTCGGTGGTCCTCCACCGAAATTCACGGTGGGGGACCACCGTGCTACGTTAAACCACGGTGGGGGACCACCGTGCTGCATTAGTGGTCAACAATTTGCAACGATTTGGGCGAAAAAGTTGACAATCGCGTGGCGTTTCTGATAGCCTAGAAGCTGGGAGTAATATCTGCGCACGCGTTCGTGGGCGCGGCGGAGTTTCGTTTTGGAGAACGTCGAAATGCAATTCAACAGCCATCGCACGTCCGCTTGGGTCGCTTGGTTGCTCGTGGTAACGGTGGCCTGTGCGGGGCAGAGTCAGGGCCAAGGCAATGGTGAGCCTTTGACGCGTGAACAAGATAAGTTGGCGCGCGATTTCATTCGTGGTCGCACATCGGCGTCGGAAGAGGCCAAGGGAGCGTTGCGTTTGAAGATGAAGGCCGAGGTCGATCGACTGAAGCTTCCGCCTGCCAGAACATTCGAAGAAGCCGAAGCCTTGGCCAAGTTGGTCGATACACGCAACAACATCGACGCAACCTGGGTCACCGGGGCGAGAGACCCAGCGGCTCGCGCAGTGGCTGTCGAAGCCTTGGCGGTCTACGGGGAAATGTTGCTGAGCGAAGATGTATCCCCGCAATCGAAAGTCAATTGCATGGCCATGCTAGCGGAGCTCGACGAAGCCGGTGTCAATGGTGCTATGCCACCGACCCCTTCGGAAAAGGCCCTCGGCGTGCTGTACAAATACGCGAGGAACGATCAGGTTCCGGTCTACTTACGAGCCATTGCCCTCCACGGGGTCAATCGCCATATCGGACGCTGGTGGCCGACCGACAAGTGGCCCGACCGCACGAAGCAAGCAATCGAAAGAACGATGGCTGACATCGTCAACTCCGAGCCTGCGAGCCCGCTGGATGTGCGCGCTCATGCCTGGATGGTGCGCCGTGCATACGATTGCTTGAAGACCATGGAGTCTCCCATCGGAGCCAATTCGGCGCTCAATCGTTTGGCCGATCCCAAGGCGTTGCCCAGCCTTCGGTTGGCGGCGCTCGAGTATCTTTCGCGGCTCGATACGAGTGGGTTTCCTGAGGACAAAAAGAGTTTGCACTTGATTGGCTTAGCCCACTTCACTCGAAGTCAATTGGTCAACTGGTACGAAAAGGAAGACGACACCTTGAAAGCCAAATCTGGGGCGGCAGCGGGGGGTATGGGTGGCGGTAGGATGGATATGGCGATGGGTGGTGGCATGATGGACATGATGAGTGGCGGCATGATGGACATGATGGATGGCGGCATGATGGGCGGCGGCAGGATGGGTAGCGATATAGGCGATATGCTCGGCGGGTCGGGGGGCAGGAGAAGGGACAAGCCAGTCGATACGCAGACTTGGCAAGTTCGCTTGTCACGTCGGTTGATCAATCAGATTTCTCAAGCCGCCCACGTGGCGCTCGATGGTGTGGCACTTCCCGAAGGAAAACCGGTCCTAGGGGTCAAGCCCTTGAAGGATGCCAAGCTCTCGGCTGCAGAACAAGCCAAAATAGCCAAATTGATCGAAGCCATTGAATTATTCCAAACTGCCGTCAATGATCCGCAGCGAGTGCGGAACATGGTCAGTCTGCTGACGCAAGCCGAAGGGAATATTGAAGAGATCATGGACTTGGTCAAGGAAGTCCCTGGCTTTCTCGTGCGCTATCCCGAGTTGGTCCCCGACGAGGAGTTAGATTCAGCGGAAGATGAAGGTCCGCTACAGGCGGACCCCGCCAACCCCGATGCTCAACCCGGCGCAAGCGATCCTAGCGAACCAGCCGACACGGGCGAACCAGCCGACACGGGCGAACCAGCCGAAGCGACCGAACCGCAGTCACCTCCCCCTGCTGAAGAAACAACGGCCTCCATTCCGTAATTTGCAACTCGACCAGCCTACTCAGCCATCTTCAAGCCACGCGCTCGACGCTACCGCTCGTCACTTCACTAATACATGATTTTGACGGACCACTAGCCACCGCTCCAAATTGAAAAACGAAGAGTCAGCGCCAAGAAAACTCTGCATTTTGCATTTATCAATTCTCATTTTGCATTCCCAGAATGCTCAATGTCTTCCCGCGCCGTAGTCTTGGTGAGCACCGCGCACCAAGAACCAAGAACTAAGAACCAAGAACCAAGAACCAAGAACTAAGAACCAAGAACCACTCCCTCCCCTCAGGCAGCGTTTTCTTCGCCGGGCGCATTGCCCTTGGTGCTAGCAGCGGGATGCGAAACTCGCGACTGCTCGGGTACTCGGCCCACTTCCTCTACGGGTGTTAGCTTGGGGGGCATTAACTGACCCCAGCGGCGCAAACGATAACTGCGAATCGCCAGCAGTGAGATATAGTAGCTGAGAACTCCCAACGCGCTGGCCACCACCACGCATCCCAGACACAGAGGGGGGATGATATCCATCAGCCCTTCCCACCAGAATTTGATGGTGATACCCCACGTGGTCGTTGGGTCGGCCTGCAATTGCTGCCACTCGGTCCATTTCTCGTTGTCTACTTTCCCGCCAAGCAGGACGCAGCCAAGCCGGTAGCAGGGGTAGTAAATTGGAATGGCGGTGGCGGGGTTAGAAATCCAAACGAGTGGTATTCCCACCAGTTTGTTGGCGCGCAACATCCATGCCAGCGTCACCGACAGCAGCATCTGAAAACCGATCAGCGGCGTAAACGTCACGAACATGCCCACCGCGATCCCCAGCGCTAGTCGATGCGGCGGATCGTCGGCATGTAGCACTTTATACACGCAAAAATCCTTCGCGCGTTTCCAGTAGTGCCGGAATTGATCGCTGACAATTTTCATGGAATGTTATAGGCTAGCGAAGCCATTGCTCGTTACGATTATTCTATGCTGCGTTTGCCATCAATGTGGTGACAAACGCAAATTTGGCAATAATCGCTAAGGCGGCAAATGATCTTTTAAACGATCGTATGGAGGCAAAGCGGAATCACCCGCAGTCGGTGTGTCCTCAAGCCATCTGCCACAGGGGTATTATGATAGCATCGGCTTCAATGGGTGGGAGCGTTTATCGACGACGCGGAAAATCGGGTTAGGTGGCCTAACTAAGCTTATTGCAATCCGCCCGCTTGTCCAGAGAACTACCCCCGCGAAATCCTCCCAAGCAGCGAAATCGCTTTGTTTGCCCCAATTTTACATTGCTTCGGGACAGTCAGTCCACTAGAATCCGCGCGGCGGTGCGCCCCGTTGCATCATCCACTACCCTAGCCCACGACACCGATCAAGGAGGATCTGGTGATGCCCCTAGCCAGACGCAATGTCGCAGATTCTAACTCGCCGTCAGCGTTCGATAAGCCGCTCAATTCCGTCGTTGAGCGTGGTCGCAATGTGTTGCGCAGTGAGCGTCAGGCGATCGAGCAGTTGATCGAAGGACTCGACGATTCGTTCGCTCGCGCCGTCGAGCGGTTGTTGGGCTGCCGCGGCTCGGTAGTCGTCAGCGGCATGGGTAAAGCCGGAATAGTTGGTCAAAAGTTGGCCGCCTCGCTCAGCTCCACTGGCACGCCCAGTTGTTTTTTGCATCCGGCCGAAGCCGTTCACGGAGATTTGGGCTGCATTCGCCCACACGATATCGTGCTGCTGTTATCCTATAGTGGCGAAACGGACGAAGTGTTGCGTCTGCTGCCGTTGGTTAGCGAAGTGGCCGATGCCAGCTTAGCCATTACCGCCCGCGCTGACAGTACGCTGGCGCGCGGAGTCGACCTGGCCTTGCTGACTGGCCAACACCCCGAAGCGTGTCACATGGGACTTGCTCCAAGCTGTAGTACGACCGCCATGTTGGCTTTGGGCGATGCGTTGGCGCTGGTGGTCAGCAGCCAGCGCGGCTTTACTCGTGAACAATTCGCGAAGCTGCATCCCGCCGGCAACTTGGGAAAACAACTCACCCGAGTCGAAGAGGTGATGCGACCGTTGGCCGAATGCCGCTTGGCTGTTGACAGCCAAAGCGTACGCGACGTGTTGATTCATGTCGGTCGCCCGGGGCGTCGAACCGGTGCGACCATGCTCACCAATGCGACTGGAGAATTGAGTGGTATTTTCACTGACAGCGATTTGGCACGCCTGCTCGAAGCCTCCCACGAATCACAGCTCGATCAACCGATCGCCCAGGTCATGACGCGGCGAGTACAGACCGTTTCAGCCGGAACCTATTTGGCCGACGCCATGCGCACGCTGGCACAACTCAAGATTAGCGAGCTACCGGTGGTCTCGCCCGATCGTCGGCCACTGGGATTGATCGATATTACCGACGTCATGTGCGTGATGTCCGAAGACTGGTCGCGCTCTGACGAGCTCGCTGAGCCACAGATCTTGCCGATCTCCGCCCATCGTACTCACGTGTAACAGCCAACGTCAGGATACCTCGATGGCCAATAAAGATATCGAAGCCGCCAAACCCATTCGCTTGATCCTCTCCGACGTCGATGGCGTGCTCACCGACGGCTCGATCACCATCGACAACGCGGGAGTCGAGAGCAAAACTTTTTACGTCCGCGATGGCCTGGCGATCAAACTTTGGCAGCGCTGTGAGTTTCAGTTTGGAATCGTCACCGCCCGCAATTCGCAAATAGTCAAGTTGCGAGCGGCTGAGTTGAATATCGAAATTGTTCGCCAAGGCTCGGCGGATAAGTTGCCGGTTGTGCGTGAGATCATTGGGCAACTTGGGCTGCAAGCTCACGAGGTAAGTTATATCGGCGACGATCTACCGGACATTCCCGTGATGCACGAAGTTGGGTTGCCCATCGCGGTCGCTGATGCAGCGAGAGAAGTCCGCGAGGTGGCCAAATGGACGACCCAACTGCCGGGCGGCCGTGGAGCGGTGCGTGAGGCGATCGAGCGTCTGCTGAGAGCCAAGGGGTGTTGGGACCATTGCATACCCGCACACACGGTAGGATAGCTGCAAGCGATGAACGTTTTCATTCGACGCTACGTCTCGACGCTACTTGGGCTGCTCATCGTCATGGGCGGCTACTCGCTGTTTGTCGTACCCGCGATTGAACCTCCCGCGCGTCCACCGGTTACTCCGCCTCCCTTTTCGGGCGCGTTGGCGGGGGACCAATGGTGGCGTTCGTTCTTCCCTGCTGGCGCTTGGCAAACATCCAATCCACAAATTCTACAGAGCAAGCGTGGCATCGTGCTGCTATCGCAATCCTGGGTGCAAGAGGGCCCCAAGACGCTGCGACTGCAACCGCTGACGATGATTTTGCCCCAGGGAGATAGTCTCGAATCGTCGGATGCGGCCAAGGATGTTCTCATCGTCAGTTCCGAACTCGGAGCGGTGATTCATCTCGAAGAGGAATTCGATCCGAGCGTTTCGACCCCCTCGGTCGAGCGCGGGCAGCTCAGCGGTGCGATCGAGATCACGCGACAACTGCAAGGCAAACCGAACGAGTATCCCTTGAAACTCCGCACCAGCGATCTATCGCTCGACCGCAGTCGAGTTTTCACGCAGCAAGAAGTCATCATCGAGTGGCCGGAAGGAATCATCGTCGGCCACGACATGAAACTCACTCTTCAAGGAGACTTGCTCGGGGCGCACAACAAACAAGAGTCATCTCCCTGGGGACCGCTGCGGACGTTGGAACTGTATCACGTCGATCGTATCGAAGCTGCGCTGCCTGCGGGCGGATTGTGGAAGGATTCCAAATTGCCCTCACCCGCTGGACAGCCCCCGCTGTCGACCCTGCCAGCGCTGATGAAGCTTGCGTGCGGCGGTCGCTTTACATTCGACTTTACCCAGTCCCGCGCGACGCTGACTGGTGGTGTGCAGCTCACGCATCAGCTCGCCCAACTTCCGCCAGACGAATTCTCCAGCCAGGAAGTGACGCTGCAGGTCGTGCCGCCTGATGGCTCCCATAGCAATCCACTTCACACCGCCCGTGCCTCCGATTCTCGTGGCACGCTGGGGGGCATTCAAATCCGTCAAATCGAAGCTCGTGGTGTCGACTCGCTCGAAAATTTTGTCGGCGAACGCAAGGTCGAACTCAAGGCACCCACCATCGACGCCTTTGCCTCTGCCAAACGACTGCGCATCGACGTGCTCAAAAATCGGATCGAGCTCGACGGCAAACTCGACCATCCCAGTGCCACTCAGTCGACCGCCTGGCTCAAGTACGGAGGCTATGAATTCACCGCTCCTCGCATCGACTATGACTCGGATGGTAATGCCGCCAACCCAGCCTTGGCCGCTGAGCACTTGGGGTACCTCGTTGCCAGTGGAGCGGGGGAACTGCGCATGCCCTCCACCGCTAGCACCGGGAAAGCGCTGGTGCGCTGGCAGGATACGCTCGAGATGCGTCCCACCGACATCGCCGGGCAACAATGGGTCGGACTATTTGGCAACGTTCTCGTCGAAAGCGCACTCCACGGTTACATGGCCAGCGACAAATTGGAAATCTGGTTGCGAAAGAACCAAGCCGCTTCCGCAGCCTCCAACGCTCCAGCACCCGGCGGCACGCTGTCGAACACGTCAGTTGCCACTGCGCAATTCCTGCCGGAACGGATACATGCCACTGGAAAGACGACACTCGACGCCCAACAAATCAAGGCACACGTCGAAGAGCTAAGCTTGGCATTGAACTTTGTTCAAGACGTCGATCCCAATGCAGCCGCCCCAGGCAGTCCGGCTTTGAGCGACTCGGCCGGTCGCCCGATGTATCAGTGGTTGAATCCCCCGGCAGAGAATGTCTCGGCTGGCGGAGCGATATCGCCCGTCCCACCAATCGCGCAAGCCGCTCAGGGAACGCAGAAAAAGTTTAACCCGCTAACGGTTAACGGGAGCTCGCTGCATTCAACCATTATCGTAGCGGGCCAGGAGAGTTGGGTCGACAATTTGACCGTCGCCGGTCCTTTGAACGTAACAGGTGAAGCGATTGGGCCCAATCAACCAGGTTGGAATGTGGTCGGTGATGAACTGCAATTGGCCACCAACTCGGCTGGGCAAGTTGACATGCAGATCAGCGGCAAACCCGCTCGTATCACCCTGGGCGAAGGATCCTTGGAAGGACCGCTCATTCGCTTCGATCAACGCAGCAATTTAATTTGGATGGATCAGCCTGGAGAATTCACCATCCCGACCAGCGCTTTGGCCGCATCGCAACCCAGCTCAACCGGCACGATCGACTGGTTCGAACCGCCTCACTGCACTTGGAAAGGACGCATGTTGTTCGACGGACGCATCGTGCGCATTGAAGGTGATATCGACTTCGACGGTGCGATGGCGATCGACCACGACCAGTTTTGGTGGATTCATGGTAAGTCCGACGTGTTGCAATTGGAGTTATCCCAAGCCGTCAACCTCGATGATCTCAAGGGGGCTACCGCACAACCACTCAAAGTCACCGTCAGCCAAAATGTCAACATTATGGCCTCGCAGCTCGACCATACCGGCACCAAGAAGAGTCGTCAGCAACTACAGCTACCCTCGCTCAGCTTCGACATTCAGACGCACGAAATTCTTGGCCTCGGGCCCGGTTCCATTCGCTCTTGGTACATTGCGAAGAGCACGATTGGACAGATGGCCAGCAGTAGCGCCTCGCGCGCTACCGAGAATCTGCAAGGGGCGCATTTGATTTTTCGCGAAAGCATGAGCGGCTTTCTCGATCGCAGCGAACTCAACTTCTTAGGCAAAGTGGAAGTCGCTGCGGGACCATTGGCCAATTGGGAAGAGTCGATCGACTTGGCGCAAATGCAACGCTTGACGATCAACCAAATGCACTTGGATTGCGACCTGCTGAAACTGTACGACACCAGCGGCCTGAGCAGTACTGCCAGCCTGGCCTCTGGCCGTGGTTCGGGCGGGGATCGAACCAGTAAAGCATGGGAGATTCAAGCCAAAGGGAATGTTCACTTCGCTGGCAAGGCCGAATCGGGGGACTACGAAGGCGAAGGTGCCGAAGTCACTTACGTACAAGCCAAAGAACTGCTCACTCTGTTCGGTGAACCGCGACGCTCAGCCCGGATCATCAAGACGCCCACCGATCGCTCGCTCGAACAGACCATCAATGCCTCGGTCGAATACGCGGCTATCAATCCGCGCACGTTGGCCATCGAGAGTTTCAAAATCGGCCAAGATGGAATACGCGTAGACGCCCCCATTGCACCCGGCGGAGTCGCGCCGCCAGGCGGCAACCTCCCCATCCCCAACCCGCGCGGCAGCGTATCCGATTTCCTCCAACGCCGCTAAGGAAAGTTTTTGGTTCTTGGTTCTTGGTTCTTGGTTCTTGGTTCTTGGTGCTTGGTGCTTGGTTCTTGGTGCTTGGTTCTTGGTGCTTGGTGCTTGGTGCTTGGTGCTTGGTTCTTGGTTCTTGGTGCTTGGTGCTTGGTGCTTGGTGCTTGGTGCTTGGTGCTTGGTGCTTAAGCGATGATCTCGCGAACTACCTTTCCATGCACGTCGGTCAAGCGAAAGTTGCGCCCAGCGTGTTCAAAGGTCAAGCGTTTATGGTCCAAGCCGAGTTGGTTCAATAGGGTAGCGTGTAGGTCGTGCATATGTACGCGCCCTTCAACGCCACGAAAACCGAATTCGTCACTTGCCCCGTAGGTCATGCCAGGTTGGAACCCACCGCCGACCAACCAAACCGTAAAACCGCCCGGATTGTGATCGCGTCCCGTGCCGTTCTCCTGCGAGTAGGGCGTGCGTCCAAACTCGCTCCCCCACCACACGATGGTATCTTCCAACAGACCGCGTTGCTTGAGGTCGGTCAGCAAGCCAGCAATCGGCTTGTCCACTGCCAAAGCGTGATTCGCATGCTTGGGCAAGTTTGAGTGTTGATCCCAGGCGGGATTGGCCGAGTTGTCGCCGTAGTTGACTTGGATGAAGCGCACGCCCGACTCGCACATACGACGCGCCATCAAGCAGCGCTGGCCATAGTCGCGCGTCGCCGGATCGTCGATCCCATACAGCGAGCGAGTGTGCGACGATTCTTGTTCCAAATCGAGCACATCGGGGGCGACCTGTTGCATTCGCCAAGCCAGCTCCTGAGCATTCAATGCCGCCTCGAGCTCGCTGTCACCCACTCTGCGCCGCGACAACTGCGCTCGGTTCAATCGTTGTAGCAAAGCGAATTGCTCCCGCTGGCTCGTCATGGTCACCCCAGCACGCGTCAAGCTGTCGAATTCAAGCGCCGAGCCATCGGGCGTGCCGAGCTTGGTCCCTTGGAACTGTGCCGGCAAAAAAGCACTGCCGTAATTGCGCGGCCCCCCATTGCCGATCGACGGTGCGATGGCTACGAAGCCGGGCAGATTCTGGTTCTCGCTCCCCAAGCCATAGAGCACCCACGATCCGACCGATGGGCGAATAAAATTGGTTGACCCACAATGCAAAAACAGCGTTGCAGGACCGTGAGCGACGCCTTCGGTGTGCATGGCGTGTAGCAGACACATGTCATCGATGTGTGCGGCGGTATGCGGAAATAACTGCGATACGTGCCGACCCGTTTGGCCGTATTGTCGGAACTTCCAGGGAGAACCCATCAAATGCTGTTCGGTCCGCTTGCCCGTTTTGGCCAGTTGCCGAGCGTCGTCGAAGGTCAGCACCTGTCCATGGCGTTGATTCAACAATGGCTTGTAGTCGAACGAGTCGACTTGGCTGACGCCTCCCTGCATGAACAAAAAAATCACTCGCTTGGCAGCCGCTCGGTGATGCAATCCCTGTGTCAGCGAATGCGTTCCCGCTCTGGCTTGGTCGCCAGCCAATAGAGCGGTTGCGGCCAACGAGCCGAAACCGCAGGCGGCCCGTTGCAATGCCTGGCGGCGACTAATGAATGGATTGAGCATGGTCACGCCTCTCTAGTCGAGGTAACGAAAATCGAGCGAGGCAAAAAGCGAATGAACCAAAGCTTCCAATGCGTCGAGCGGTTGCTTGTCCGTTGCTGGCAACGGCTCTTGTGCCGTAGTCACGCCGGTTGCCGTGCCAACCAATTCTACTCCCGGATGCCCGCCCGGTTGTCCACTTAACTCCAAGAATTCGATACAAGCCGCCAACTCGTCGACAGTCGGCTGACGCGCCAAGCACCGCTCGTACAAGTCGGCTACCAACGTATGGAAATCGTTCGATCGCGATTCCTTGCGTACGCGCGCTGCCGTCGCTCGCGCACGGGCTACCACCCACGAGTTGTTGAGCAGCACTAGCCCCTGCGTTGCCACCGTGCTGCGCGGGCGCTGACCAATCGACGTGCTCGGATCGGCGAAGTCGAAGGCCTCGAATAACTCTGGCAGCGAGTTGCGGAAAACGGGATGGTATAAACTGCGCCGTGTCGAGCGATGCACGTAGTTGTAGTCGGCCTTCGTCCCCTCCGCTATCAAGCTCCCGCCAACCTCGCAATCAAGCTCGCCGCTGATCTGCAACATGGCATCCCGCAGCGCCTCTACGGTTAAGCGGCGTGACACACCGCGCCAAGCCAGTTGATTCGTCGGATCGACGCTCGCCTGGCGCGCATCAGATTCGACCAACCGGCTGCGGCAATAAACGTCCGACATCACGATCGTGCGCACCAAGTGTTTGGTTGACCAATGGTGTTGCGTCAGTTCCCGAGCCAACCAGTCGAGCAGCTCGGGATGCGACGGTGCCACACCAGTCGTCCCCAGATTGTTGACGCTCGGGGCAATCCCGCGCGTCATCAGCCAACTCCAGATTCGATTGGCATAGACGCGAGCCGTCAGCGGATTGCTCTGCGCGCTCAACCACTGCGCCAATTCAATGCGACCGCTCGAACCAGCGGGAATGCTCGGCGCGTCGTCGCGCCCCAGTGCCGTCAAGAAGCCGCGTGGGACGATAGCACCCAGATTGTGAGCTTCCCCACGTATGTGGATTGGGATATCGACCGGATCATTTTTCTCCACCAGCGTCATCACCATTGCCGAAGCATCCTGTTCGGTCGGTGACGCATTCGCAGGTAATTGCGAGGCTTCTGAGCTGGGCAATTCCTCTGGACCGGGCAAAGGTAGCTCGATCCACTTCGACACGTTATCGTGCTTGAGCGATACTGCCGAGCGCAGTATGCCAGCCAGCGCATAGTAGTCGCGCGTCGGAATCGGATCGAATTTGTGGTCGTGGCATCGAGCGCAGCCGATCGTCTGCCCCAAAAAAGCGCGCCCGATGACTTCCAACTGCTCGTCGATCGTATCCATATCGAGCTGTGTTTTGTCTTGCTTTTCCAGGTTTGTATTGCCCAGTACCAACAAGCCAGTAGCAATCCACTGCCGACGTTTCTGCTGCCAATCTTCGGCAGGCAATAGATCGCCGGCAATTTGCTCGCGAATCATTTGATCGAAAGGACGATCGTTGGCGTAGGCATCGACGAGATAGTCGCGATATCGCCATGCCTGTGGCAGCACAAAACCACGTAGGGTAATGGAATCGGCGTAGCGGACCACATCCATCCACTTGCGCGCGAAATTCTCGGCATACTGAGTGTTTCCCAGAAGTTGATCGACCAACCGCGCGAACCCCAGCTCTCCTTGGCTGAGCAACCGCACGGCTTCGGACCTTTGATCGAGCGTTGGTGGTAAACCTAGCAGATCATAATATAGCCGCCGCACCAGTGCTTCATAGGTCGCGCGCGGAGCGGGTTCCACGCCAGCTTGCACCAGCCGTTGATTGATAAAAGCGTCGATGGGAGTGCCCCCTTGCAATTCGCTCATGGCCGGGATGCTCACCGACTGCACATCGCGGTAGGCCCAATGCGTTTGCGCGTCTTCAACTGCCAAACCAGCAATGGTCGCAGGCTGCGCCGATTGGCTGTCGCGTGGATCGTAGGCACCCGAACCAATCCACAATTTAATATCGCGAATCGCTTCGTCGGGAAGCTTGCCCGCTGGTGGCATTTGCAGATTGGGATCATCGTAGTCGATCGCCCGCGCCACGCGGCTAGCCTCCACATCGCCTGGGACGATCGCATTGGAAGAATCCCCGCCAGCTTGCCAACCCTGACGTGAATCGAGCAGCAGGCCTCCGCTGGCTTCGGTATCGACCGCGTGGCATTCCAAGCAATGCGCAACGAACACAGGTCGAATTCGCGACTCGAAGAAGTCAGCTTGCTGCTCGCGTGACTGCGTCTGCTCCGCGCGTACGATGTTCGACGAGCTTGCTATGGCCAGCAGCAGCGGTAGGAGACAAAGTAGTCGAAGGTCTAAACGCGTCATCTGCTAGAATGCTCGCTAAAGTAGCACGCGGGTCCCCCACCGAGCTACACGATTGAGTAAGTGCAGCCAATGCTGGCGGACGTATGGGCTGGGATGCGCATGCGATCTAAGCCAACGTTGGCTGTCTCGACACAACACATCCGCAAATACTCGTCGTCGCCAAAGTCGCTCATGCGCTGCGATTTGGAGATCCAGGGATTCCATACTACCGTCGATTGGGAATTTCGGGGGAGCAATCGAATCTGTCGATGCTGGCCGGGATCATCAACGAGCATCTCGGGCACACTCCCACGGTAGATGCGATCGGTCTCTTGCGTAAAACGAATCGCTTGGCCACTGGCCGGCCGAGTCACCCCGGTAAGTTTGTCCAAATGCGATTGCTGCTCCAATCCGCTCACGCTGGCCGCATGGACGTCGGCGAGCGACAAGTAGGTGTGCAAAGCCACTTCACACTCGCGCGACTCGTCGGCTAAATTCTCAATGGCCAAGTTCAATTCGAGCGCTGCACCCCACACAATGGTGTAGGTCAAACGCCAGTGCTCGGCAGCTAACCCGAGCTCTAACCCCATCTCGACGCGTACGACACCGTTCGCTTCGATGGAAGTGGCTTGCAATTGCCAGCTCCGAGTGCGGACCAAGCCGTGCGCTGCTGCGGTAGTATCGCTGGGGTGGGGACCAAACCAGGGAAAACATATCGGCACGCCGCCGCGAATCGGTTTGTCTTCGCGCATCTCGCTGCGTTCACTCAAAAACAACAGCGGCGCAGCCCCTGTCGGTTGGAACTGAGTCACATGGGCACCATGCAGATAGAACTGCCCGCGACAAAGTGCCGTCGAGACATTCCCTTGGATCAGCCCGCTCGCGTGTTCGACAAACTGCAATTGATTATCGATCGCGAACTGTGCATTGATTCCGTCCAACATGGTAGACTTTTCCCTTGCGGTCTGTCAAAGCTAAGTAGTAACCGTTCATGAACTTGGAGGGTTGAGAATTGTACCAACCACGAAACACACGAATAACACGAAAAAAATCTCTACTGGTGTTCTTGGCGATGCAGCAACCCGGCATTGAGCAATACTGAAATACTTTGAAAAGATAATAATTGTAAAATCATGGTAGCGATATTCGAGTCTTACAAAGAGCAATACGAACGAATCAATCACCAAAACTTTCTGAGAATGAAATCCCGGAGTGCACTATACAATCAACGAAGAGCAGAGCCAGCTTTTCGTGTTCTTCGTGTTCAACAAACGAACCAACTCGTGAAGGGTTACATTAAGTTTTAGGATTGGCAAAAAAGTGGCGTAAGCTTCCAGCTTACGATTTACGAATGATTCCGAGACGGCAAGCTGGAAGCATACCCGACCTACTTATCTGTCACAGATCCTTATCGATTTAGTCCTGTTAGGTTGGATAAGATCTGATTCGTGGCTGTCGATTTGTTGAGCACGTAGAAATGGATACCTGGCACACCTGCGTCGATTAGACCTTGGGCCTGCGCGTGGGCATGCTCGACTCCGACGGCAAACTGCCAATCGGCATCATCCTTCTGTTCGAGCTTAGCGACAAATTTGGCGGGCAGCTTGGCTTTGCACAGCGTGGTGATGCGCTGCACTTGATTCAGGCTCAGCACGGGCAATAGTCCCGGTACGATCGGGACGCGGATTCCCGCCGCAGCGCACTCGTCACGGAAGCGAAAGAAATCGTCGTTGTCGTAAAACAACTGGGTGACGACTGCATCGGCACCCGCATCGACCTTGCGCACCAAGTTGGCCATGTCGACTTTCGCATCGCTGGCCTCTTGATGCACTTCGGGGTAGCCGGCAACGAGAATGCCGAACTCTGGGAACTCGGCCCGTATCAGCTCAACCAATTCGTTGGCATAGCGCAGTCCACCATCGACGGCGGTGAACGAGGTTTCGCCCTTCGGCGGATCGCCACGTAGGGCCACGATGTAGTCTACACCACGCTGCTGGGCCAGTCTTAAATAGTCTCGCAATTGATATCGAGTCGATCCCACGCAGGTCAAGTGTGAGGCGACGGGGACATTCCATTGCGAACGAACTTGGGCGGTAATCGTCAACGTGCGATCGCGTGTCGAACCGCCCGCTCCATAGGTGCAAGTGAAGAAGTCGGGCTTGTGGATATTGAGTTCTTCGACCGACTTCATTAAATCGGCCATACCAGCGTCGGTCTTGGGAGGAAAGAGTTCGAAGGAGAGTACGCTACGCCCCGAGGAGAAGGCTTGCTTTAGGCTCATGAAAATCAACTGAAACGAGAAATGCTGCTGGAAATACGCTCGTTGGCGTGGGTTTCTATCATAATCGAAGATGCCGGTTTTACCCAGCTAAAGGGATGTTGCCTATTTCAGTACCAACTGCGCCCATAGGCTGGGATTCTCCGTGACCGGCAAGTCGGGTTGGAGGGCCAGGGATTGCCAGCCGAGTTCACGGTCCGAGACGGCAAAATAGAATCCGACCGTAGGGAAATCGTCCACGTCGAGCCCAGTTAGTGCGTTGAAATGCAAGGCGGCCACCAGCCGATAGCGCCCATCGCTGACACGCGCTCGAATCGCCAATTGATCGTCGGGGGGGGGAGGCGGATTCTCTCGGGCGCGATTGATCGGTGCCCAGCCCACGAACGGCAAGTCGGCTTTGGGCCCGCGCCCCATGGGTGCAAATCCGAAGCGATGACAGAATTTGGTCGCGCGGTGGATCTCGCGAGAATTGCGAGTATCAATCCAAACGTGCAATCCGTCGCAATCTTCCAAACGCGATTCGCGACACCAAGGAAGCTTTTGCTTGCCTTGAACATCGGCTTGAAAAAAGATCGCATCGCTGCCGACAGCCACGCGCACCTGCGCGAACTTCGGTTGTCCGGCCAGTTCGGCACTCAAGCACGGCACGATCGCTTCATCGGGAAGCGCCTCGGGGCGCTCCGTGAAAGTCCGCTCCAGTCGATGGGCTTTCAGTCGCAGTCGGATCAATAGGCTCGGATCGATTGTCGGAGCTTCGTCGCTCAACTCAGTACTCAACTATTTCTATCCCTGTTAGCGTTTCTAATGTGGCCCGACGCTCCGCCGTCGGAAGTTCTCCGCAGCAATCAACTATTTCTTTCCCTGCTTGCGTTTCTCTTGAAAGAAGTGACTCAGTATCCCGCCGCACTCTGGCGCCAACACCCCGCCCGTTATCTCCGCCCGGTGGTTCAAACGCGTGTCATCCAACAAACGAAACAGCGAATCGACGGCTCCTGCCTTGGGATCGCGAGCTCCGTAGACCACTCGTGCGATACGCGATTGAACCAACGCACCAGCGCACATCGGGCAGGGCTCGAGCGTCACGTACAGCGTGCACTCTTCCAACCGCCAGCTTTCCAGCGAGGCGGCCGCTTGCGTAATTGCAATCATCTCTGCATGGGCGGTTGGGTCCTGCAAGGCTTCGCGTTGATTCCAACCTGCACCGATGACACGCCGACCATGCGTGACTACCGCTCCAACGGGTACCTCGTCCTGCTCCAAGGCTTGCTCGGCCAGGGCCAGTGCTTGCCGCATGAACTTTGTATCCCAGTCGACGAGCGGGTCATCGCGAACAAAGCCTTCGTCCACGTCACCAAAGAATTCATCGCTCAAGGCGTTTGCTCCGCTGCCGTCAACTTGCGGTAGCGTAGATCGCGCAGTGCAACTTTGGAGCTGAATGCGCACAGCCCCAACGGCCGGCTGACGTAGACTTCGATACGCGTAGAAAATTTGTGCCCTTCGCGCTCCTGCTGAATAACTTCTTTGTCGTCGATCCAGCCGGTGATGTTTTTCGAGTCAACGCGCAAGCGGAATTTGTACCAGCGTTTGTTCTCGAAGGTGTAATACAGCGAGGTGGCATTCTCGGCTGCGTCGTAGCCATCGACGCTCGACAAACCGACTACCCCTCCGCCCCAGCCGCCGCCGATAAACGAGCAGAATTCGTCGGCGACAGGAAAGGTCAGCCCGCACAAGAAGTCATTCCCTTCGATGCGCTGCGCGCTGAATTCGAGCTCGTAATTCTCTTTGGGAAAAGCCAATTTGTAGTTGATGCCGGTCAGCGGATGGCCCTTTTCGAGCACTAGCAACTCCCCATCGCGCCGCACCTCTCCTTGGCTACCGAAATCGCTAACCTCCCAGCCCTCGATTCCTTCGTCCGGAAATAGGGCTTTCCATTTGCCTGGCTTGTCGGCTTCGCCCGCCTCAGCCGCGTCGCTGGCTTGGCCACTTTCGGAGCTAGCTTTTGCGGTATCGGCTTGTTTGCCTTTTTCGGCGGTTTCTTGCGCCCACCCGTTGGTAGGTAGTGCCGCTAGCAACAGCCAAATCCAAATTATGGCGATTCGCACGCGCTCAATCCTTAGAATGTAGTAATTAGGTAAACAGTACGGGTTGGTTTAGACGAAACAACCGATAACATTATATGCAGCACCGACGATGCAGCACCAATTTATCAGGCAATGGGCTCGAGTGGAGTGAATTCCCAGGAAATTCATGGGAGTTTCATTGTTTTTTGCAGATTCTGAGCCACCTTTTGATTAGCATCCAGGTGTTTCGCTGAACCGGCGAATCCCGAAAACCAAGGATTTAAAGTTTGACCGCTTCACCAAATCCCACCAATGCCATTGCCAGCACGGCGCTGCGCAGCGATTGGCAGAAACCTTCGACGAGTCGAGTACTGCGCAAAGTGGCACGCATCGCATCCTTCTGTTTGGCAATTTACTGGCTGGCCATTTTTGCTGGGACCCACTTGCCGGGAAGTTCTATTCCGGCGGTTGCCGTTTCCGACAAAATCCTGCATGTGTTGGCGTATACGGGACTCTCGTTTCTGCTGGCTTGGGCCCTTCCATCGATGGGCAAGAGCCTGACCCATGTGACTTGGGCTGCCGGAATTGCAGTGGCTTACAGTTGCCTTGACGAACTGACTCAAATGCTTGTGCCGTCGCGAAGCTGCGACATTTACGATATCGCCGCCGACTGTGTAGGCATCGCCGTCGGGCTGACCAGCTATTTGATCTTGCGGCAATTGCTGCTGCAAGTCGCGTGGGGACGCAGGCTGCTGCACGACCTGTCGCGATAATCGCATGGATCGGCGAAAAACAAGCGGCATCGAATGTCGCCAGTTATCTTTCCGACGATTCTATACTCCTCCCAGTCTCGCGATATCAGCAGCCCAAGCTTCGAGCAGTGTGGCTTGGTTCGCATTGCGATTGACTTGTTCCGTGGCCAAGAGGCACCGGTCCCAGGCGGAAGTGGCCCCGCGCGAACCCGACTTCCAGTTTCTGCGGCAGGTTTCTACAGCCTGCGATAGATCGTTCTCGCCGCGCGGCAAAGCGCGCTCTGACGACGCTGCGCTGAGGCTCAGCGACAACTCGCGATAAAAGCTGGCCGCAATGCGAAAGATCAACTTCAGCCGCTCGCGTTTGACACGCGCATCCTTCCCAGCCGCATCGACAATCGCCCCGCAGCTCTTGGCCAGTTCGATCAGCGGCAACTGCGGCTTTCCCAGATTCTCGAGCAGATGCCCGCGAAACTCATCCAACTCTGGGTCGACCAATAGTCGCGCTTCCGCCAAGCTTCCGCCCGCTTGGCTGGCCAACTGGAACGCGCGGTCAGCCGAATCGGTTAAACCAGTGCGCAGCAGCAAGGTCTGCAATTGCTCCACATCGAGCGGTTTGAACAGAATGGCTTGGCAGCGCGAGCGAATGGTAGGGAGCTGACGTTGCAGACTGGTTCCGAGCAGGATCAGCAACGAACCTGCGGGGGGCTCCTCTAGTGTCTTGAGCAAGCAATTGGCCCCTTCGTTATTGAACGTATCGGCATCGTCGACGATAGCTATCTTGCGGCGTCCTCCGTAAGGTCGCATGCTGATGTCATGGCACAGGCCGGCGCGCATCCGCTTTTCACGCTCGCCGATCAGCAACTCGATCGGAATATTGGCCTTGTCGATCGGCTTGGACACACTCAGGAGGTCGGGGTGCGTTCCCGCATCGACTTGTACGCAGTCTTCACAATTCCCACAAGCCTCGAGCGACTGTGGCGGAGATTGTCGGCAGAGCAAGCCCTTGGCCAGTAGGATTGCAAACGTCCGCTTGCCAATCCCTTCGGGACCTACAAACAGAAAGCTCGACGCCAGCCGACCGCTATCGAGCGCGGTTTGGAACCATTGCTTTTGTTGTTGATGGCCCAACAGTGAATCCCACTGCATTCGGCTGCTCCTATTTCTCTAAAATCGTCCTCGATCGCTGTTATCCGTGCTCCGGCCTTGCCATCCGTGCGAGATTTTGTGTCACTATCTAGCACGGATAGCAAGACCGGAGCACGGATGGCAAGGCCACTCTCTTGCACCCCACACTTCTGCGATACCATCAGATTCTTCTGAGGGCCAGCTCGAGAATGTCCGCTGGAGAGTGAAACTCGGTCAGTCGCTTTCGCCCCATGCCCCTTGGCCATCGCGCGAGTCAGTGGCACAATCTACGACAACTCCTTGCGTTGCGATACCCAGCATTATGACCTCCAGTCCCTGCCATGTCCTCTCTACAGACGAACCGACCGACAGGCAAGTGGATTGACTATTTGGGCTATATCGCTCTGCGCTGTGGGATCTGCGCGATCCAGTCGCTCTCGCTGGAAAGTTGCGACCGAGGGTGTCGCTTGCTAGCAGCCTTGTTGGCCGACTGGACCAAGATCCGCCGCGATCCGATCGACGCTAATTTGCAACTGGTTTACGGTCAACTCACGACAGAGCAACAAGCCTTGTTGCGCCGACAGATGTGGCATCACTTGCTGTTGATGATTTGTGAGATTGCCCATGCCCCACGCAAAATCCATCGCACCAACTGGCGCGATCATTTCTATTTGCGCGACAAAGACGCGATGTTTCAGTACATGATGGATGGGCGAGCCACGGTGTTGGTCACGGGGCACTTCGGCAATTTCGAAGTGGCCGGATATTTGGTGGGTTTGATTGGAACGCCGACCACCACCATCGCTCGGCCTTTGGACAATCCCTACGTCAATGATTTTTTCACCGAGTTTCGTTCGTTTGGTGGCAATCAGATATTGCCCAAAGAGGGGAGTTCGGCACGCGTGCAAGAGGTGCTCGACGCCGGAGGCACACTCACCCTGCTGGCCGACCAACATGCCGGGGCCAAGGGTTGCTGGGTTGACTTCTTTGGACATCCCACATCATGTCACAAAGCGCTTGCTTTGTTTGTGTTGTCTGCTCGCGCACCGATGGTCGTCAACTACACTCGGCGGTTGGGAAAGCCGCTTAGGTTCGAGATGGGCATGACCGGAGTCGCCGATCCCGCCGACCTGGATGCACCGCACGTTCCCGAGTACCTCGAATCGGTCACCGAGCTGACGGCTTGGTACAACCAGAAGTTGGAAGAAGCCATTCGCATGGCACCTGAGCAATACTGGTGGCTGCATCGCCGCTGGCGCGACGTCCCTCCCGCCCAACTCAAGCGAATCGAAGCTCGCCGACAAAAGAAAATCGGTCATTAGCAGGAATGTGGCCCGACGCTCCGCCGTCGGATCTAGCCGTGAAACCGCCGATTTAAATAGCCCAGATTGCAGCGAAGCGGCCCCCCCCTTTGCCTTTAGCGGTGAAACCGCGGATTTAGATAGGATAACTTTGCATTTAGCGGTGAAACCGCGGATTTGGATAGCCGAGGGTGGAGCGTAGCGCAACCCTCGGATAACCCACCTCCCACCTCCCATCTCCCCCCTCACCCCCGTTGCATTTAGCGGTGAAACCGCGGATTTCGATAGCCGAGGGTGGAGCGTAGCGGAACCCTCGGATAACGGCCCGACCCCGAATGCGGACGAGGAGAACACCCAACAGAAAGCGGATCTGCACCGAGTCCGCAACCCACCGGTGTAAATGCCCAACCCCCGCATCGGACCACCCCAACCAATCAACCTTCAATCATCCCCCGCGCCATCTCCCGACTCCCCCCTCCCCCCCCTTTGCATTTAGCGGTGAAACCGCGGATTTCGATAGCCGAGGGTGGAGCGTAGCGAAACCCTCGGATAACAGCCCGACCCCGAATGCGGACGAGGAGAACACCCAACAGAAAGCGGATCTACGCCGAGTCCGCAACCCACCGGTGCAAATGCCCAACCCCCGCATCGGACCGCCCCAAACAATCAACCTTCAATCATCCCCCGCGCCCTCCATCATCGAGGCCTCAACGCCTTGCGCCCTCGAACGGCTCGCGTGCGCTGGTGAAATCCACCTCTCGGTCGCCCTGGGAGATGGATGATTGGGGAGGGTGTGTGGGCGCGGTTTCCTGGGGTTACGCTTGGCTCGCTGAGGCTCGCCGCGCTCCACCCCAGGCTATCCAAATCTGCGGTTCCACCGCTAAATGCCAAACGACCAATGACCAATGACCAACGACCAATGACCAATGACCAATGACCAATGACCAATGACAAATGACCAATGACCAATGACCAATGACCAATGACCAATGACCAATGACCAATGACCAATGACCAATGACCAATGACCAATGACAAATGACCAATGACAAATGACAAATGACCAATGACAAATGACAAATGACAAATGACAAATGACAAATGACAAATGACAAATGACAAATGACAAATGACAAATGACAAATGACAAATGACAAATGACAAATGCTAGCTCACGATATCTTCTTCAAACACGTAGGCGAGGTCATAAACGATGTTATGCCTATCGAGAAAATCGAGATACTCTTCTTGAAACGATTTCGTTTTATGATGTTCGACTTGGTTGCGGATATAGTTTCGAACGCTCTCGGCCACAGACTGGCTCACGGAGAATGCGGCGTAGCCTTTTTGCCAATGGAACTTGCCGGTTATACGATTGGTTTCGTTGATCCAATGCGACGAGTTGGCTTTTAGGAGTCGGATGGTATCGGCAATGGCAAACGATGGATGGGTCTTGAGAAACAGGTGGATATGATCTTCAATCCCGCCGGCTTGCAGCAACGCTCCTTTGTGTTCTTTGACTTGATCGCCGATGATGGCAAACAACTCATCGCGCCACGTGTCGGCCAACAATCGCTTGCGGTATTGGGTGCTGAAAATCACATGCACGAGTATGCCATGAAAAGACATGAGGAACCTCCAGTCGAGTGGTCTGCGAGCCGGGAAGAAACACCGCCTCCAATCATATCGATTCCGGCATTCCCAAAAAATCGGTTTGTGCACGAGCTGTCCCGATTTTGAGTTGGCAATAGACGAGTGATGGAAGCGCGTACATTGCATTCTCCTTATTGCATTTCCCCCAGTCACATTCCACCCAGTCACATTCCTCCCTATTGCATCCTCCTTGATCCACCACCCATTTCGCATACTCCATAGTTGCATTTAGCGGTGAAACCGCGGATTTGGATAGCCTGGGGTGGAGCGCGGCGAGCGTTAGCGAGCCAAGCGTAACCCCAGGACACCGTGCCCTCCCCCCTCTCCCCATTTCTCCTTGTTGCATCAGCGACCGAGCGAGAGATTTCACCAGCGAGCGAGAGATGTTCGAAGGTCGCAGGCGTTGTTAGATCGATGAAGGAACGCGCCAGGAGTGATATTGCGCGCGGGACGATTGAACGATGATTGTTTGCGTTACTCCGATGCGCGAGTTGGGCATTAACGCCGATTGGGCATTAACGCCGGTGGGTTACGGACTCGGCGCAAATCCGTTTACTATTGGGCGTTTCTCTCGTCCGCGATCGGGTTCGGGCCGCCTTCCGAGGGTTCCGCTACGCTCCACCCTCGGCTATCAAAATCCGCGGTTCCACCGCTACAAACATCGATCGGCGATCAACGGAATATTGTCTCCATGTCTCCATGTCTCCTTGTCTCCATGTCTCCCACCTCGCCCCTTCTCTTTCCGTATTGGGCTGCGTAGACTTCTCGCCAACGCAACCCACGAGCCATCCTCGCTGGACATTCGGTAATTACGGAAGATTTTTAGACGACGGAGTGTCGAATCGACGACAAAAACCCGCCTGCCCCTCACTTGGGCCTGTAACTTATTCCAGTCGGACCACATTCTCTCGATTTTCTTTACCAAACGCTTGACTTAATACACCTAGCGTTTAACTTAGACCCCCAGGATTGATTGTTATATCGCGAAAATTCGTCGCGAGGTCAGCAATCATCCCACGTGGAGTATTCCTCCTAAACCTCCGTGTTTGACAAATATATTGGCATTTAGACGTTTGCTGACTTGAGATTTGAGGGGTGACAGGGTGCTAGCCACAGGTTGTTTCGGAGCAGAAAAACCTGTCGCTTGTGCGCTGTTGGGACGACTGGCAGGCCAAAGATTTTCTGCAAGGCGGAATTGATTGGGCTGGCGCAATCGTCAAAATCGGCACACTTGAATGAGAGAATGGTAAAAATCGGCGCTGGCAAGACTTCCCAATCCCGAATTTCGAATTGAAATGGTGGAGAGGAAATTGCGGCCTAGCCGGAGGTTTTACCGCACAACGCATAAGTCAATTGTTTGTTCGTTTATCCGACCCTATCCATGGCCTAACCCTGATCCTGTTTGCCCCACGTTTCTTACTTGTTCCGACGCGCTGGTCGGCGACGAGGGGGAAAAAGGGTCACCTACCTTAAGAATGAGAACCAACTATGAATCGTCGCACCCATCGCAATCACAGTAGCAGCAAGACCCAGGCCCGCATCGCTCGTGTGAAGGACAAGCTGCAGAAGTTGCGCGATCGCGTGCGACGTAGTGCCGTCATGTTTTGGGAGCGCCGCCAAGCTCGTTTGACCTGGTGGCAGCAAGCCTTCCGTACGCCAATGGCGTCGGGCCGTTGGGTTTTCTCGCAATCGCGTACGTTATGGTCAGCCTTCTTGACGCTTCTGGGCTTAGCCCCATCGGGCCGCGCCCGCCTGCTCGCCCGCAGCAGCGACATTCGCGGCAACAAAGCCCGCAAGGCTGCCAGCCGTAATCATCTGATCCTGGAAGGCCTGGAGCAACGCCAACTTTTGGCTGGGGATTTGTATGTAGATAATCCAGTTGATTACATAGTCACAACGAACAACGCTGGGGGGGCCGGTGCTGATCCAACTGATGAGGTGCGTTGGGTAGGCTTCAATGGTATCGATGACGGCGGTCTTGGGGATGATGTCGTTGGGTTGATTTACGGAACGGATGCCTTCGGGAGTATTCAAGATGCGATTAGCGCAGCGGCTCCCACTAACACCGTCAACGTGGCCCCTGGAACCTACGTTGAGAGTCTCAGCATCCCAACAGAACTGACCTTGTTGGGGCCGAACAGTGGTATCGCCGGTAATGGGGTCCGTGGAGCGGAGGCAAGCATTGTTGCGCCAGCGGCCGCCTTGACTGCTGCCATGATTGATGTGACGGCCGATAATGTAACGATCAATGGATTTTATCTTGACGGCAATGGCGCCGTTGGCAATGTAGTTCGCGTTGTGCAATTTTCTTCGGTCGATAACGGTGTGGTACAGGACAGCCGGATTACAGGGGGTGAGCGGGGGATTCAGTACAACGGGGCGGCA
>JADYZV010000049.1 GCA_020852965.1 Pirellulaceae bacterium
GAATCACAGCCGCGCCGATTGGGCAATCCGATCAGGCCGTACCGGTGAAGATCGCCCGGGGCTTGGCCGATTTCACTCAGACAGGTTTCGCCATTGAGCAAACCTTTGATGGTAAGACCGACGATCAGCTCGGTTGGGCCGTGGCAACGCGTGCCGGTACGCATTGGGCCACTTTTCAAGCGCAGGACGCAATTGACTTTGAAGGGGGCACCGTGCTGACGTTTACCATCCATCAGGTGCACGAAGCCGCCGCTCACCGCTTGGCTCATTTCCGCCTGTCGGTCACCACGGACGCAGGCGAAATTCCATTGAGCTTGCCGGAAGAGTTTGCGGTACTCCGATCCATCCCTTCCGATCAGCGAACACCCGAAGCGTTGGTGAAACTGTTAGACTACTGGAAGGCGAGCGACGCCAAACGCGCGGAATTGGCCACTGCCGTGGCTACCGCAAACACACCATTGGCGCCAGATGCCGAACTGGTCAAGTTACAAGAGCAGATTGCCGTTCTAGAAAAAGAGACCCCCGACGATGCCAAGTTGTTGCAGATGCGATTGAACGCAACCGCCAGTACTTCGCAACTTGCCAATCGTCGCCTGACGTTAGCTCAAGACCTGACCTGGGCCTTGATCAACAGCCCTGCCTTTTTGTTCAATCACTAGGAGCTAGCAAGATGTTTCGAATTCAAGGTGCCCCAGGTAAAGATCTTTGCGACGCCCATTTGACGGTCAGTCGTCGCGACGTTTTACGCGTGGGAGGCTCGGGGCTGTTGGGGCTGTCGCTCGGAAATATGCTCAAGCTTCAAGCGCATGCCAACGACGCTCAGATCGTTTCTGCTCCCGGTTGGGGAAAAGCCAAGAGCGTGATCATGGTCTATCTCCAAGGTGGCCCCAGCCATTTGGATTTATGGGATCCGAAAGAGAACGTGCCTGAGAATGTGAAGAGCCCCTTCAGCAATATCTCCACTAAAATACCGGGAATTCAATTTACTGAGAACCTTCCTCGGCTGGCGCAAGTCAACGATCGCTTCAGCATGATTCGTTCGATGAGCTATACGCCCAATGGTCTGTTCAATCATACGGCAGCCATCTACCAATTGATGACTGGCTACACCACCGACAAAGTTAGTCCGTCAGGGCAGCTCGAACCTCCCACTCCAAAAGACTTTCCAAACTTTGGTTCGAACATCATCCGTCTACGTCCCACCGACGAGCCGATGTTGCCGTTTGTCATGCTGCCACGCCCATTGCAAGAAAGCAACGTCATCGGCAAAGGGGGAACAGCCGGTTTCCTTGGAAAGTCATTTGATCCGTACACGCTGTATCCCGATGGCGACGACATGGACATGTCCAAAATGGAGCGGATCAAGATCGACGATCTTCAGTTGCGTCCCGACGTGTTTGCCGTGCGACTGGAACGCCGCGCTAAATTGCGCGACTTGGTCAATGCTCAAATGCCGGAGATCAACAGCGCCGTCAAGGATTTCCAACTCGACAGCTACTATCAACAAGCACTCGACTTGATCGTCTCGGGACGCGCTCGCGATGCGTTCAGCTTGTCCAGTGAAGCTGATGCACTGCGCGATCGTTATGGGCGCAATACATTTGGGCAGAGTTGTTTGCTCGCGCGGCGCTTGGTAGAAGCTGGCACACGTGTCGTTGAGGTCATTTGGCCGAAGATTGCCAATTCGGATAACCATTCGTGGGATCATCACGCTGGATTGACCGAGCGCATGCGAGACCGTTCTGCACCGATGCTCGACGCCGGCTTGAGCACGCTCATTGAAGACTTGGACGACCGAGGAATGTTGGAGGAGACACTGGTGGTTGCCATTGGCGAGTTCGGACGCGCCCCTCAACGTGGCGTCAGTACGTCGGGCAATGGAAATTCATCAGATGGACGCGACCACTGGCCTTATTGCTACACAGCCGTAGTGGCCGGGGCTGGTGTGAAACGTGGTTATGTACATGGCAAGAGCGACAAGACCGCATCAGCCCCCTTGGAGGATCCGGTGCATCCTATCGAACTGCTCGCGTCGATCTATCATGGCTTCGGAATCGATCCAGCGACCGTAGTTTACAACCACCTCAACCAACCTCGGGAATTGGTAAAGGCACAGGCGTTGACTGCTGTCTTCGCTTAGTCGAGCGACGCCACGGGCGCTTAGGGATCCGTATTTTGCCTTTGAGTTGCGTCTCGACCAATCGTCGCCGCGCAACCCGAGATCTCGTGACGGTTTGCAGACCCAAACGGGGCGAAGTGACGTGCTAGCTACACTGGCTAGAATGCCTTGCTCCCCGTATACTTCGCGGTTTGGTTTTCTGGCCTGCCCAGAGGCGAATCCGCGAAGGAATTGATGGTGGTCGATAGCTCTTCCGTAAACTCAACGACTCTTTCCGACGAACGTATCCTGGTCTTGGACTTCGGATCGCAATACGCGCAGCTCATTGCCAGGCGAGTTCGCGAGCAAAATGTGTATTGTGAGATTATTCGCCACGACCTGGCAGCGTCGGTGATTGCAGAGAAGCGGCCGGTTGGCATCATACTTTCTGGTGGTCCGGCCAGTGTGTACGCCGAGGGCGCACCTCGTTGTGATCCCGAGATTTTCGAGCTGGGAATTCCTGTTCTGGGAATTTGCTACGGCATGCAACTCGCGTGCAATGCGCTCGGTAGCAAGGTAGGGCACTGCGAATCTAGAGAGTATGGTAGAGCGGCGTTGAAGATTGGTGAGGCGACCGGATTGCTCGCCGGCTTGCCACCCAGCATGGACGTGTGGATGAGCCACGGGGATC
>JADYZV010000050.1 GCA_020852965.1 Pirellulaceae bacterium
CAGGAGCGTCAGTTTTGCCCCCAGAAATGGCGGTCTTCCTACTCCACAATTCAATCTACCTTCCTTTCCCGCCCCCTCGCCGGCTTGCCCGGCAGGAGCGTCAGTTTTGCCCCCAGAAATGGCGGTCACATCACATTTTAGCCTACCTTGCCATGAACGAGGCCTGCGAGTCCCAAACGCATCACGAATCAATCGGACTCCCGGGCCTCGTCCACTCCCCCCTGATGCTAAAGCTAAGCTGTGATGAAGCACTAGGAAACCGAGTTTCTCCAGCCACCACAACCGGAACAATCACCCAACCACCCCAATTTAACCGTAAAATACCAACAACGTATTACTTCACTAATCTCCAAATCGACCTATAATTGGGGCTCGAAGCAAACCAAACTAGAGCTCGTCGCACCCATATCCCTTTTATCTCAAGAGTTCTCATGTCTGACGCAGTAATAGAACAACCTCGGACCAATGGCCAAGTAGCAAGCAACCCACAGGTTGAAGCTCCCGCGCCACAGTCCAGTCAATTCGACATCGTGCAAATCCTGTGGCGTTGGAAATGGTTGCCGATTCTCGGATCGATTATTGGTGCGGGTCTTGGCTTCTTGTACTTCTCTCAACAGCCAGCCACCTACGAGGCGGAGGCCATGGTCCAAGTGGTCAATAGCATGCCGATGCCCACGCGGAATTCGTTCTTCGAACCGGCGGACAAGGGCATCACGCGAGCGGACGAATCGATGGTGATCCGCAGTCAAACTGTATTGTTGATGGCGGTCAAGAAAGGCAAGCTAAACGAGCAACCAGACACGGAATTTACGGGGTTGGCCCCCGACCAAATAGTAGCCTTGCTCAAAGACGAGCGGGCACCGTTGCTGATCGAACCGGCCGACAAGGACGACAACACTACTCTCATCCGCATTACTTACATCTCCGAGAACGCAGAGTTCGCTAGCAAGGTCGTCAACGGCATTGTCGAAGGCTACAGCGAGTACCTGGAGAAAGAATACAAGAGCGTCGGCGACGAACTATCGGCGCTTTTGTCAAACGCCAAAGTGGCCTTGACCGATGACTTCCAGCGTCTCGGCAGAGAAATGATGGAGTATCAGGCAGCTCATCCCGATGTGCTTTGGAATGGCGAAAACACTTCGGACCACTTCGCCGAAACGTTTCGCAAATTGGATGACCAACTCACTCAATTCCGGGTTGACCGCGAGTTGCTAGAAGCGGTCTTCAATCGCGCCAAAGCGGCCATCGATGCCGGGCGTCCCGCCGAACCGATCTTGCTGATGCTCTCCACTGCGGGCAACTCCAGCTTTTCCACCCAAGAGAATTGGTATGGTAAGGGACCGAACCTCATGGACGACCCCGAGTTTGAGTACAAGCTCGATACGTTGTCGCATAAGATCGAAGTCGAACAGCTTCATCCGCTGCAAATCAGAATGAAAGTGTTTATGGACAAGTGGGGTGAGGGACACCCACAGGTTTCGGCCATGCAAAAAGAAATTGCACTGATCCAGCAGCAAGTGCAGTTTCAACGCGAAAGCGAACGCAAGCTCGACAACGAACTTAGCCGCATCAAGAAGGAAGCTGAAGCCAACGGTGGAAAAGTACTCTCCATCGAAGAACGTCTGACCTCGCGTATGACCGCTTTGGCCGAGCAGATCGTAGCCTTGAAGGAGCAAGAAAAGAATATCCAGCAGTTCGCGCAAGAGAACCTGGAACGCTCTAAGGAGATTGGATCGCAGCTCAGCGAGTTCAGATACAAGAATCAAGAGCTGGAAGCTGTAAAAGAATTGCTGGCCACCTACGTCGAGAAGATTAAGGACATGGACCTGATGCCCAAGGTCGGTGAACGAACACTTAAAAAGCTCGATATGCCTCCCATGGAAGCCCCCTTTTATGGTCCTAAAGTTCCAATCTACTTGCTCGGAGGAGCCGCCGTCGGCTTCATCCTGCTCTCGGGCATAGCCGTTCTCATGGACCTGGCCGACCGCAGCTATCGCAATCCATCGGAAATCTCTGCTGACCTGAACGTCAACGTGCTCGGTCACATCCCCGTGATGGACATTTCCAAAGTCAAGAAGTCGATCGAAGGGGTCGATCCTTCGGTCTGCTCCATTCACCATAGCAAGGGACGAGTCAGCGAAGCCTACCGCACGATCCGGACTGGATTGTACTTCAGCAATCGTGGCAAGGCGCTGAAGGTGATACAAGTAACCAGTCCGGTTCCCGGTGATGGCAAATCGACCTTATCGAGCAACATGGCCGTCACCATGGCTCAATCCGGCCGCCGCGTGCTGTTGATCGATGCCGACTTGCGTCGTCCCCGCGTCGCCAAGATCTTCGGTATCGTGAGCGAGCTCGGCGTAGCGGCCGTCGTGAGCGGCAAAGCTGAAGTTGACGATGTCATCCAGGCGGGGCCCGTCCCGAATCTGTCGATCCTCCCTGGAGGTAAGCGGCCTACCAATCCAGCCGAAATCCTCAGTAGTGAGCGATTTAAGAATATGATTGAAATGTTGCGTGACAAGTTCGATGTGATCATTATCGACACGCCACCACTGCTCGCGGTCAGCGATCCTGGTGCCGTGGCTGGTATCGTCGATGGGGTCGTGCTCACCATGCGGCTGCGCCGCAACGTCAAGCCACTGGCCGCACGTGCCAAATCGATTCTCGATGCGGTTGGAGCCAATTTGCTCGGTGTCGTCATCAACGGCGTCTCATCCGAAGCCGGTTACGGATACAACTACGACTACAACGACTACCGCTACGCCTACAAGTACGGTAGCAACTACCGCTCGGGCTACGGCTATCGCTATGGCTACGGCAATTACCGTTACGGCTACACCGAAGACTCCGAGACATCGGAGCTGTCGACACTCCGCGACAAGGACGCTTAGTCCCAAGCCGGCGCGCGGCCAAGACCAATTTTGTCAAATCTCAAAGAGCGGCGGAACAGATCATCTGTTCCGCCGCTTATTTTTTTGCAACCATTTCCCTTATCCACTCCAATGTGCCCCCAATGTGCCCCCAATGTGGCCCGACGCTCCGCCGTCGGATTCCAACCCTCCAATCACCCCAACGCTCCGCCGTCCGTTTCCACCCCTCACTCAACCAGCCCAATCCATTTCTCAGCCTAGCATTCGCATTCACCAGCATTCGCGTTCATTTGTGTGATTCGTGGGCCCCTCCTAAACACTCAGCAACGCAGTCGCTTTGGTGCATGCCATGGTCCCATACCTAGCGTGCACTTCTTCAGGTCATCTTTCGATAGCCGGCACCTATCATCCCATCAATTTTTTAATATTTTTCTAAGAAACTCGGTTGAAATTTTCTTGCAATCGACGATTGCTGGGGTAAAAAGCGATGAACTTCCTTCGGCCTTATCTTTCACTGCAGGAGTTCTCAGCATGTCACGTTCGTGGTTGCGTTCTGCCCTGTTGGCCGGCTTGCCTCGGGCCGCTCGCTCTCGGAGCACTTCTTCTGTTGAGGTTTTTGCCGCACCATCAACTCGGCCAAAGACTCGTCCGTTAAGTTTCGAAACGTTCGAAGCCCGCCGTCTACTGGCAGGTGATGGAATGCTTGGATTCAATGATTCAGCGCCGCTAACGAGCCCAATGTTGGTGAGTACATCGTTGATGAACGTATCGTCCGTCGGCACTGGGTCGATAGCTTCGAAGGAGATATTACTTGAAGACAAGATGCTTGAAGGTAGGTTCTTGGAAGATGAACTCAGCGAAGATACGTGGCCAAGAGAAGTTACTCCTCAAGGTGCCGGGTTGGGGTTTCTGGCACCACCACCCAGGCGGCCTCGTGACGACGATCCGCCAGACGACGATTCCAATCCTCCAGCGTCTCCCACGCTCAAGTTGGAGGTAACGGATGTCATCTTCCAGAGGCCTGCGGTCGACGTATATGAAAGTGCAATTTTGGCTGTTACCGTCACGCTTGCGGGTGGCAATCGTTCATCAGGCAATCTCCTAACGGTATCCGCTGACGTCAACTTCGATGGAAGAATTGACAGCTGGAAGCATTCATCAGAGTACGAAGAGCTGACGAATTTAGGCATTGACGGTCGCTATAGTTACCATTTTTTTGTACCCGACGATGGCCCGTCGCCTGGCAATGGAACCCCCACGGACAAGCTGACCATTCGCGCCGCTTACGGTAACGTTGTCGCGACCAAAGATTTAACGATCAAGAATCTGCCGCCACGATATATAGCCCAGCCGACGTTTTCCGTTGGCAAGGACGCAGCTGGCAATTCGGTAGCGCGCGTGGGTGTGCAGATTGCCGATATTGGCCTGGTGGATGTGCATACCGCTGCGGTCCAGTGGAGCGATGGCATCGTAACATCCACGCAGAACTTTAACACTATCGACAATAGATGTGGCCCGATCGGCGGGCGGTACGCGACCGTTGAGCGCAAGCTGTCGCCTGGCCAGTATGTCTATCCAGTAGAAGTTCGCATTGCCGACGACGATCGCGCCGCGAATGCAGGCGGCGTGGAGCTACCCAGCGTCAAGATGTTACGACTCGACTTGCCCCTCAACGACGACGACGACAATCGGTCGGATAGACCCGATTTGGCAGAGCGTCCCGTCAGCGGAGAGGACGATCTTCGCGAGCTCGATTTAACGCCCCTGCTTAGTCCGCAGATGACGGCGTCCGGCGGCAAGTTCTATTTTGGCTACGATGTCAACCGCCTTCGCATATGGGACTCAGCCGACAAGCAGCGATTGATTCTCCCCTATACTATCGAGCAATTGGGGCAGACCGGAATCGCTTTTGAAAACATCCCCACCATTCCTTACAGCGGCCAGAAGAAGGTTTTCGTCGAGGGAATAGCGGATGGGCAATCGTCCATCACTCTCTCCTGGCTTTCGAACATACCCTATCCGATAGTCCACTACCCAGGCTGCAATCCCCCCATCGCCCCCATCCCCGGCGGCTCCATCACCGTCACCGTCTGGTCGATCGATTTGGATATCGATAGTGATAACGACAATGGATTTGGCAGCCCCGAAAGTGATCAATGGGAAGAGTATCTGGAAGACAGCCAATACGGGATCGGAAAAATGGTCTTTCCGAACGCCATCGAATTCACGCCAGTTCGATTGAAATTGCCGACTGGGCTTGATCCGAGTAGTGCGACGATTCGCATAAGATTGGATGCATCGGGGAGTCGCACCGGCCAGACAATGATTTGGAATACCTCCAAAAATGATCCCAATCGGGTTGACGGTTGGTTGCTCCCATCCTCGCCCAAGCCGTATTTAGGCAACAAAATCGCCTTGGGAAAGGCGTACTCATTGGATCAACTCAATTACAGCAGGTCGTCGGGGGAAATTACATTGTATTTGGAGGCGCTAACGGTCAAATACGGCAATGGGACCAAAGTACTTGTTGACGATGTGGGGAAGGACATTGATGTACTATTGGCGAGCATCGTCGGACTAGAGGTTGAAAACATGAATGATTCGGTTCAATGGAAGAACGTTTCTCCCGGAGACTTCTATCCTGTCCTCAACGATCGCCATGAAATTCGCAATGCTATCGTAGCTGACGCGGTCTACGGTCCTAATGATGCGCGAGCTTTTGCCATGAAACTCATGTCGCAACAAGAGGTTGAAAGCCTGCTTACCCCATTTATCCCTTCATTTTTGAGTACCGATGATTTAAATTTGATACTCAAGGCGTTGTTCAACAAACCATCAAGCCCTCCGCAACCTCCGATCCTTGCTCTGAAAGCTGGCCTTTACATGGACCATGCAGGAAAGAATGGACCTAGCTATGTGTTGGCGTTTGCAGGTACTGAACTGCACGATGCGCAAGACATATTGACCAACTTGGCCCAGTTCTTGGAGCCAGGCGATACTTCTTACTTTTATGCGCTCCATATAGGTGGCTATCTTGGCAAGACTCCGATTCCATTAATGACTACGGGACACTCACTGGGCGGCGGTCTGGCGAGTGCTGCATCTATTGCTGGTACCACAACTCGCGGAGTTCCAATCCCAAGTACAATATATAACGGGGCTGGCCTACAGCTTCACACCCTTATGGATCCGTCAAAGTCACCTGCCACAGAGTATTTCCCTGGCTCCATAGCTGCGTTCAATTCACCAAGCTTCATAGTCAATTACACGGTTTGGCAGAACGCTCACTCAAACGGTTCCTCTGACGCGCCGGATGTACTGACACTGTTACAAACGAGTATTCCATTGCTCCCCGTCGCAAGGGGATTGGGGGTCAAGGGTGAAGGTCTCTACGAACTCAACCGCGACGAAACGTTGTTTCTTCATTACATCGCAAGACAACTTGCAATCTGGTATCCGGATCGCGAGTCGATGCTCAATATAGATTTCTATTCTAAAGCCTACGATGCTTTCCTTGCATATGCTCTGAAAATTTTACTTGAGGTCGACCATATCGCGGTTTTGGCCAAGATTGGAGAATCACATCGCATGCCTTCCGTGTTCTACAGTCTCATGCACGGTAACGGTTGGAATATCTACGATAGAACGATAGTGGACAATGACTAAGCGCTTTGCCAAACTCATTTTAGTTCTTGGCGTAATCTCGATGGGGCTTTCCATTTTGTGGCTGCAAGTTCGACGGACATGGCAGGTTGATTCCGCCGAACTGCCTAAACAAAACTCGGCTTTTGAGCGATACCTCGATGCAACTGCCAATGACTACTTTGAAAGGACTCGTGCTTTAGTCCTCTGCCAAGCAATTCAGGACAACGACCAGGTTGTCGTTATGCAGCAAATGAAGTCGGACATTATCAATGAAAGCGGAGTCGGAGGCATGACACCCTTGATGTGGGCTCTTGCCTGCGGACGTCTCGACATGTTTGAAACGCTGCTCCAGCATGGAGCAAACCCAAATACTTCTTTACAAGAGACGGTGACTATTCGGCGCATAGTGCTAGAGAAGGGCAACACGCCATTACTGTTGTCGCTCAAGAACCGTCAGTTTGACTTCTTTCACAAAGCCCTAAAGTATGTGAAGGATGCATCACAAGCAGACTCCGAGGGGTGGACATTGCTTCACTATCATATTGCTTCTATTGGAGGCGACGGATCGGCACCTGCCGACAAGTATGTTGTCGAGGTAATCGACCAATTACTCGTGCTTGGTGCCGATGTCAATGCACAAGCAAGAAGTGGCGACACACCGCTGCATATCGCGGTCGGCAAACAGCCGGCATATTGCATTCCGCTCTTCGAGCGAGGCGCGGATCCTACTCTTAAGAATGACGAAGGAGACTCGGCTCTGGATTTGTTGCTGCGCGATACATCTCCGGGGCTTGCTCCACATATCAAACTTGCTACCGATTGGCTGCGGGAAAAGGGCTACTACAGTTCGCAATCTGGAACGGATCCTGCCCCATTGGAGTCAGTGCAATGAAAGTATCGATCAGCACGCTGCTTACTCTAATGCTATTTGTCGCGATTACAGTTCAAGCGGGACGAGTGGGTATGCAGTGCCTCCGGCTTGAAATCGAATTGCTGCGGTACGCGAAACAAGACGAACAGGCCGTTGGCAGTACGGTCGAAAAAAGAACCAGTATCGAGCTCTTCCAGAATGCGCTCGCCGCAGAGTCGCCAGTGAGCCTGTTGGAACGAGCCAGAGAGCGATACGATGCCCTACGCATGGAACCAACAGAGAGCGAGCCCATTCGATGACAATCGGTGCCAAGTGGGGGCCGGTATTGGCAACAATGGGCATGCTGTTCTTGCTGCTTCAGCTCAACCTGCGACAGAACGACCTTCAGTGGGAGTGCCAATTGGCGCGTCAGGATCTCAAGGACTACCAACAACTTGACCTTCGCCATGCGAAATTAAAACGGCAAGTAGCAAGAGCTTGGCGCGAGCGGCAAACGGCCTGTGACCAGTTGTTTGAGTGGCTCGCTGGCTGTACCTCTCGGCAAGACTATATTGTTCGCGAAGGCCCATGGATCGTCGCCAGCGAATTGCGCCCCAAGCGACAGCAAGTGCAGCGGGTTGGCTTCTATGTCCCACAGGGGGAGCATGCGCTCAAATTCGCTACGAAAAAGTGTCGCGAAGATGGGCGACGGACTTCTCAGTCTATTGCTAAGTTCTTCCAGCAGGATACACGACGATTCAGTCATGTCGTAGCGATCGAACTCCCCGCTACGCCGCAGGTTTTTGAGCTTCAGCTTGTAATGTCACAAGAGAATCTCCACTCATCATTGACACTCCGCTTGCTCGGCAGACACAATGCACTGCTTGATCAACGAGTCGTGAGGCTTCCTGCCAACTGTCGCGACATACTCCCCTACGAGGAAAACTGCCTCCCCAAGCTAAATTACCCAAGCGAACTCGACACAGAACAGTCGAACTGGGAGTATTTCTGTCGATCAGGAATACCCAAGACCGAACTTTTACATCTTTCTGCTACTGGAGCCGACGAAGAGAAGTTGGGCATTCGCTTTTGGATCGAATCGTTCTCCCCAGGCTGTATGAGCGCACTCAAAGCAGCCTGTTATCGCGATAACATCGCGGGAATACGGCAGAGCTATTCCGCTGTGAACTCCTACCACTTCGACGACCTATTCGAACCATACGTCGATTCAGGTCGCTACCAGTTTCGCGACAGCGCCTTTTTTTCCCCAATTGGATTGTCCGTAGACACAGAATTGCACTGATAACCCTGGCTCCCTTTCGGGCTTCGATTACCGTCTAATTGTTCCTTAGAACCTAGCGTTGTGCTCATGGTGAAGATGCTGACGCCGCACGAGCAGAGTTCAAAGTACAATTGCAACTGGTGCAACGCGGACCACATGGTCGCTCAAGTAGGTTCGCGGCCGAGCACCGCGCTATTACGGTGGTTCAAATACGACGAGACCGGCTGCGTATGACCAGCATCCAACAAACCAGCATCAGCGACTGTTGAATGGTCCTGGCGTCAAACATCTATCGTCCGTAGTTTAGACTTTTCGCTTTCGAGCAAAGTCGAACGAAAGGGAACTGAGCCATCGGACGCACGGGAGCAGTGGAACTGCGGATTTCGATAGCCTGGGGTGGAGCGCGGCGAGCCCTAGCGAGCCAAGCGTAACCCCAGGACATCGATCCATCCTCCTCACCAATCACCCATTTCACGTCGGCGACCGAGCGTAGAATCTCGCCAGCGCGTGGATTCTGTTCGAGGTCGCAACCAATCATGATCTCGATGATGAAATGCGCACGCGCGGTGCAGCGCACAAAAATGGCTCACAGATGAGCCATGTCGTCCGCTGGATGCGAGTTTCCCATCGACGCCTGAGTTTTACTGACCCAACATAAATCTGTGTTCTATTGGGCAATCTAAACAAACCGAAGACTTCCACGATGGCTAGACTCACGCAAAGATGCAAGAAATTTAAGATGTCAAACGCATTTCCTTTGCATCTTTGCGTGAGGTACAATGACCTGACCATTGACGGCGAGTGCCAATTGTAATGGGCTGTCAAATCGGTTCCGCGCCAAAGTCTCGTAATCGTCAATTGCATTTTGTTGAGGTGGAGAATGGAGGAAACGAGTCGAGCTCACGTGGGCTGGTTGATACTGAGTTACCTCGGCCTTGGTTCACTATTGGGCTTGTGCTTTCACGATGTGTGGTATGGGATCGGTTGGGGGGTAATCGGTGGGCCGCTAATGCTCATTGGACTTATCGCAGGTTATGGTGCCTCGATAATCACGATGATCTATGGGAGCTGGGATCAGCGGTTGATCGTAGCGCTTCCATTCCTTCAATACACTGCGATTTTCATAAGCCCACTTTTTTGAGTTCGCACATGAATCCCTACGAGCCGCCTCAGATCAAAGAAGCAACGAGTCGCTTGAAGTCGAAGCGTAAGATAGCCATCGGACTTGTGGCATACTCCCTAACCATCACTGCCTACTCAGCGTCACAACTCAAGTTGGTAACATTCACATCGATTGGCATCGGAACGATTGCTGCCCTTTGGATGCTACTCGACCCTAACACGCGTCAATTAGGCATTTTCCCTTTATTGGCCTACGCATTCCGAGTCATCCTTGAATTGAAGTAAATCAGTCTGTCAGCGCACATTGCGGTTATAGTAGGCGAGCGCGAGCCAGGAAAATGTTGGTCGAAGTACACTTCCGGCTGAGCCGTTCCCTTTAAACTGTCGAACATAGTGCCATATTGACTGCGCTTTATTCATCGACAAGTGATTGGACATGCCCCGCCGTCTGTCACGTTGCGCCCAAACGATACCAGTGATTTGCGCTTGAAAAGGTACCAGTTGCATTAAGGAAGGGTGACGCTTCCGATAGACGGTTTTCAACAGTGAAGACCGCATCGGAGAAGAGCGTCATG
>JADYZV010000051.1 GCA_020852965.1 Pirellulaceae bacterium
GGAGTTGGCGCTGATGTTGTTCAGCGCGGTATTCCTGCGATTCTTTGGAGTTCAATGGCTCAATGAACCCTACCAACCCGATCTGCATATCCTGCCGTGGATCTACTTTTCGGATTCATGGGTTTGGGAGCCCAATGGGGAATTGACTCCACGCCGAGAAATGTGGGGAGGGCTACTGTTGGCGCTGGTGGTCTTGACACTTTACGTTCGCGCGGTGCGTCATGACATCTTAGCCGGACGCATGGCTTGCATCGGCTTCTTAGCTGGCGGCCTGGGGTTTTCGCTGGGGCAATGCGTGCAGGCTACGCACGCTTGGAACCCCGCTTGGTTTGAAGGCGGGTGGATGGGAAGTGTGGCACCCTATGTCAATTGGTGGAACATGATGGAGACCACTTTTGGCGCTATCTTTGGAGCCATCTTGGCGCTGGGCCTGTGGAGCAACCAAACATGGATTCGCGATGAACTGTCATCCCCTGAGGCCGTGGATAGTGTGGGACTCAGTCGGTTGCAAGAGTGGTTGCTACTGCTGCTGCATACGGTAGTGTTGATCCAGTGGACCTTCGGCGGCATTCGCGCGTTGGGGATGTTTGGTGGCTTAGCTTATACCATGATTGTCATTCCTTTGGTTGCGAGCTCAGCGGGGCGGCTGTGGCCGTATATGGTGGTCTTTCCATTGGTATTGATTCCGACAGCAGGCAAGACATTGAGGCAGGTTAGTTTTCAAACGGATCTCATTCCGGCTGTGTGGGGGTGGACGTTGGTTGTGTTGGTACCGGTCGCGTTAGCCTTGTTGGCGGCCGTGCTCATGGCACGTCGTGGACAACGGGACGATGCCGTGACCCTTTCACGCTGGGGGCTGTTGATCGTGACCTGGTTTTACTTCTCGCTCAACTTTTGTTTCTTCGAATTTCCGTGGCCCTGGCAAGCGTGGACGGGGCGCACCCACAGCGGCTTAGTATTTACCGTATGTGCAGTATGCCTTAGCGCGGCCTGCTGGTGGTACGGCCGGCGCGGCAGAGATGGGCGCTTGGCTCGCAACTAACGGTTGACCGTATGGCACTAGTTAGGCTTGGTCCATTCGAGCACCACCAAAAGTGGTCGATGGTCCGAGGCCACTGCCTCATCGATCACTTGCGAGGAGACGACGCGTAGCCGGTCGCGGGGACGATAGAAAATATAGTCGATCTGTTTGGTGGGATCGACGGTGGGGAAGGTTCGCAAATCTTTGGCCGAGTGGACGACGCTCCAGGTCTTGAGCAGTTCGGCGATGGGGGCGTGTTCGGGTTCGGCATTGAGATCGCCGGCCAGGATGATCGTTTCGGGACGGCCGTCGAAGACTTCGCCAATCGCGCGCGCTTGGCTGAGTCGAGTATCTTCATTGTTGTGGTGCAGGTGAGTGGTACCAAACACGAGTGGCTTTCCAGGCAAGTCGACCGAACAGGTTGCCACGATGCGCCGCTCTCGCTCGGGTTCGCCGGGGAGCCAATGGATTTGTAGATCCGATAGCGGCCAACGCGAAAGAAGGGCTTGCCCGTATTGGCCACCTTCAAAGTCGATCTGCCTGGCGAACTGAGCGTGCCGGCCTGTCAGTCTAGCAAGCTCGGCAGTCTGGTCGACGCCATCGGTTCTCTGCGTGCGGTTGTCGACCTCTTGCAATGCGACCAAGTCGGGTTGGCAGTCGTTGATGACTTTGGCCAGTCGCTCCAAGTCGACTCGATCGTCGATGCCACGCCCATGGTGGATGTTGTAACTCAGCACGCGCAGTTGTAGCGGTGCAGGGGACGTAGGTTCTTGCCCCTGTACAGTGAGTACTTGTATGGTGAGTACCAGTACGGCGGGAATTAGAACGGCAAACAGCCATGCCGGGGGCAAGAATTGGGGCAGGGGGAAAAGGTGGGAGGTTTTCATCGTTGGCTCTACTTTAATTCTACGGTCACATCGGTGAGTCCACCGGCGGTAGCCTCGATCGGATTGCCGTTCTAGGTTAGAAAGCCACTGACGCTGACCGTTGGTAGCTGGCTCAATAATATAATATTGTAGTATAAACCTGGAGGCTTTTATCGCTATACTTTACGTCGTGAAAATTTCATGGATCTTGTCTCGTGCTCTTCGTGATCGACGACTATGACGCTTATTCCATTAGCGGCCGGCCCACTAACGATGGTCTTCGATAGCGACACTGCATTTCTGCGGTACGTAAAACTTGGTAAGTCGGAACTAGTGCGCGCAGTTTTTGCCGCCGTGCGCGATCAAAACTGGGATACGATCCCGTTTGTATTCGAGAATCTTGAAATCGACCGCACAGACGATTCGTTCTCCATTCGCTTTGCCGCCAACAGTCTCGACAGCCACGTGAAGTTCCAGTGGCTAGGGACGCTGCATGGCTCAGCTAGTGGCGAGGTGAGCTACCAATTCAGCGGGACTGCCACCGAGCCCTTCTTACGCAACCGCATCGGTTTGTGTGTGTTGCATCCAGGTGCCGCGTGTGCGGGCGTGCCTTGTGAAGTGGAACATGCCGACGGATCGACCAGTATCGCAAAATTCCCAAAGTCAATCGCTCCATATCAACCGTTTAAGAACATTCGCGCAATCACGCACCCGATTTGCGACCAAACCTCAGCGCGGGTGACCATGGCCGGGGATGTGTTTGAAATGGAGGATCAACGCAATTGGACCGATGACTCTTTCAAGACTTACTCGACTCCATTGGACATTCCCTTTCCGGTCGAAGTGCAAGCTGGCATGGCCATCGATCAGTCGGTCACCATTGAGCTCCTCGGTGTTCCCGCCAAAACGGCTAGTGTTCGCAACGCGAATTCCTTAACATCACATAGTCCTAACGGCAGAGTTTGTCAGATTGAAATTGTTTGGAATGATCCCAGTGCACGCCCAGCGATTGGCTTTGGCTGCCCCTATGAGACTCAGTTCAACGAGGCTGCCGTTGAAGAAATGAGGCGGCTCAAGCCCGATCATTTGCGTGTGGATATACGCTTCGCAAATCCCGATTGGAAGCAGCGTCTGGGGGGCGCTCTCGAGTTGGCTGGCGGCTGTGATGCCAGCTTGGAGTTGGCCCTGTTCGCTACCTCCAGCGATAGCAGCCAAGTGCAGCAGTTCGTCTCGATGATACGTGCCGAAGGCGCTGTCGTAGCACGCCTGCTGCTGTTTCATCCTACCGAAATAGTTACACCATCAGACGTGCTTGCCGTGGGGGAAGCGGTACGCACTGAGTTAGGTCAATCGTTTCCGATTGTGGTGGGAACTGACGCCTACTTTGCGGAGCTCAATCGCGGTCGCCCCATGCTGAGTGAAGATCGAGTAGTGTGCTATTCGTTCAATCCGCAAGTTCATGCGTTTGACAATCTATCACTCTGCGAAACCTTGCAGGCGCAGCGCGAGACGATCGACTCGGCGGTCGCAGCTTTTTCAGCCGACGTGGTTATCTCGCCGATCACCTTGCGACCACGCTTCAACCCGAATGCAACCACAGTTATCCCGCCGGCCGTCGCGCTGCAGTCAGCGATCGATCCGCGCCAGCCGTCGGGATTTGCTGCCGCTTGGACCCTGGGAACTCTGGCGAGCACGGCTTGTCACGATCGCCTACGCAGCTTGACTTTCTATGAAGCCTATGGGCCTCGCGGAATTATGGGAGAGGCAGGCCAGCGGATTGATATGACCGAGCTTTTCGAATGGGTCTTGAGCAGCAAGCTGTTCTTTCGCGCTACCAGCGATTCTCCGCAACAGATCGTTGCCTTGGCAAGCCAGAGGTGTGATGGACGGCGGTCGGTTCATGTGGGTAACTTAAGCGATCAGGATTGTCGCGTTCAGTTTCTGTGCAGCGAAGGAAACGAGCAAAACGTATTCGTAGCAGCAGAGTCGTTTGCGAAGGTGACCATCCAACTAGAGGGTAAACATGCGTGAATTGAAATTTGCCATGATCGGGGCGGGATTCTGGTCGCAGTACCAATTGGCGGCGTGGGGGGAAGTGTCTGGCGCGCGCTGCATAGCCATCTGCGATCCAGTGCTCGAAAAGGCGCAGAGGCTAGCGAAAACGTTCGCAGTACCACATGTGTACCGGGATCTGCGCGAGTTGCTCGATCAGCATGAATTGGATTTCGTGGATATCGTTACCAGTGTCGAGACGCACGCATCGCTTGCCATGACTGCCCTGCAGCGAGGCGTAGCGGTCATTTGCCAAAAGCCACTAGCCGATTCGCTCGAGGTGGCTCGTGGCTTGTGCCGGCGGTCGCGCGAGTTGGCTGTGCCGTTGCTGGTGCACGAAAATTTTCGTTGGCAGCAACCGATTCGATGCTTAAAGGCGGTGATTGATTCGGGTGAGCTGGGTGAGCTGGTTCGCGCGCGGATCGATTTCGCTCATAGCTTTCCCATATTCGACAATCAGCCCGCGTTGAAGTTGCTCGACAAGCTCATCTTGGCTGATGTCGGCACACACATTCTGGACGTCTCGCGATTCCTGTTTGGTGAAGCGAAACAACTATGCTGCCAAACGCGTCAAATGCAACAGGATATTTGCGGCGAGGACGTGGCCACGGTGCTGCTGAGCAATCAAAACGGTCTGACGGTGGCGTGCAATATGAGCTACACCAGTCAATGGGAGCTCAATCGTTTCCCGCAGACGATGGTCACCGTGGAAGGGACTCGACGCGGTGTTTCCTTGGGGCGCGACTACCAACTACTGCAGTTTAGTGATGGCGAAACGACATGCGAGCAGATTGTCGTCGACGAGTATCCTTGGGCCAATCCAGAGTACATGGTAGTTCACTCGAGTATGGTGGGCTGCCATCGCAATTTACTCGCCGGTCTGCGCGGTGAAGCGACTGCGGAAACGACTGGAGATGACAACTTGCGTACTTTGGAACTGGTCTATGCCTGCTATGATAGTGCGGCCAATGGTCGTGTAGTCCAGTTAAACTCGGATGATTCATAAACCCGCAGCGTCAGCAAGGACATTTGAGTCTGAAGTGAATTGCAGAAGCGTGAATTGCCTTTTTCCGTAGCACGTTTTGCCATCGAGTCAAACGTCCTTGCTGACGCTGCGGGTTACGATTTCATAGCAGACTGCTGATGCCATTCTGCTTTAATCCAAAATGTTACGGAACCGAGCAATGCCGATCGACCCGATTATTGCCACCTATTTGATCGAGACCCCCAACTCGGTCGAACAAGTGGCGGAAACGATCGCGGGCGAGCAGAGTTCCGGTACGTTTTTGGCCGTTCCGGGAGAGACGGAGGAGCTGAAATCGCGGGCGCGAGCGCAGGTGCTGAGTATCGAACGGCTCGACGCGGTCGGGCAGCCATCGTTGCGCGGAGTGAAGATCAAGGATGTCCCGACAGGAGAGCTACCGGTCTTCCAGCGCGCCACGGTGACTATTGCTTTTCCGTTTGACAATATCGGTTGCAATCTACCGACGCTAGCCGCCACCGTGTGCGGCAATCTCTTCGAACTATCGGATCATTCGGGTTGCAAACTGCTCGACCTGGAGCTGCCTCGCGAGTTTGCCAAGCGCTATCCCGGACCGCAATTTGGCGTCGAGGGGACACGAAGATTGGTTGGGGTGAGCGAGCGACCAATTGTCGGAACGATCATCAAGCCGAGTGTTGGCTTGTCCCCTGCACAAACGGCTGAATTGGTCAAAGAGTTGGGGGAGGCGGGCATCGATTTCGTCAAGGACGATGAGTTGATGGCTGACCCACCCCATTCGCCGCTCGAGCGCCGAGTTGAGTTGGTGATGCGCGAAGTCAATCGATTGGCCGATGCCACCGGACGAAAGATTATGGTAGCTTTCAATATCAGCGACGAAGTAGACGCGATGCGCAGACACCACGACACGGTGTTACAAGCGGGAGGAACCTGCGTGATGGTCAGCCTGAACCATGTGGGGTTGGCGGGAGTCAGCGCCCTGCGGTCGGAATGCCAATTGCCGATTCACGGACATCGCAATGGCTGGGGCATGTTCACGCGTCATCCCTTGCTCGGTATTGAATACGCCGCCTACCAAAAACTATGGCGCGCGGTGGGTGTCGATCACATGCATGTCAATGGATTGCAGAATAAATTTTGGGAGGCTGATGACTCGGTGGTCGCTTCCATCGCGGCTCTGCGTGAACCGATGTGGGGAGGCTATCAGGCGATGCCGGTCATCTCCTCGGGACAATGGGGAGGACAGGCTCCCGAGACACTGCGCCGCATTCAAACGCAAGATGTCCTGTATGTTGCCGGCGGAGGTATCATGGCCCATCCTTCCGGACCTGCGGCGGGCTTGCGGGCTATTCAGCAGGCTTGGCAGGCAGCAGTCCTGGAGATACCGCTAGATGTCTATGCCGAGGAACATCCTGAACTGCGCCAAACGCTCGACAAATTCGGAAAGACGCGTTAGTGGATTTGTTACTTGCCTATTACGGAGATGATTTTACAGGTTCCACCGATGTGATGGAGGTACTGCAGTGGTCGGGGCTGCGCACCGTCTTGTTTTTGGACCCACCGGCGCCACAGCAATTGGCTGCCTTTGAAAACTTGCGAGCTTACGGTGTGGCCGGCTGGAGTCGCACGATGTCGCCAGCCGAGATGGAGCAGGAGTTGAAGCCGGCGTTGGCCAGTCTGCAAGCCAGCGGAGCGGAGATCGTCCACTACAAGACCTGCTCCACGGCCGACTCGTCGCCACAAATCGGTAGCTTGGGCAAAGCACTCGAAATTGGCAGGGAAGTTTGCGGTTCAGCCTGCGTGCCCATCCTGATTGCCGCTCCCAACTTGGGCCGCTATCAAGTATTCGGAAATCTGTTCGCGCGTTCGGGACTCGACACCGAGCCGTCTCGATTGGATCGACATCCGACCATGCGACAGCATCCGATCACTCCCATGCAGGAAGCCGATATGCGCGAGCATTTTCGACAGCAGACGACGCTCGATATCGCCCTATACGACTGTCTGAAGATTGACGCAGCTAATGTGGCCCGACGCTCCGCGTCGGTTTCAAACGCTCACGATCGTCCGAAGGTTGACACGCTCGCAGCGATCACGGCAGTTACAGCGACTGCCGCAGATGCTCGCGCGCAATCGTTGGAGCTACCGCGCGCCGACGCCGTCTTATTCGACGCGTTATATGAGCATCACCTCCCCATCGTTGGATCGCTACTGGATCGTATAAAGGTCAGTGGCCAAACGCAATTTGTATTCGGGTCGTCAGGCGTAGAAAGTGCCTTGACCGCATTCTGGGAGCAGTCAGGACAAATGGCTACGCTCCGCTCTCACGCTGCTGGCTATCCTGCGTTTTATGCTGTGGAACAACTGGTAGTATTGACGGGTAGTTGTTCTCCGGTAAACGATCGCCAAATCCGATGGGCCCAACAAAACGGCTTTACCACGCTCGACATTCAGCCCGCTCGACTGATCGACCCAGTGACCTGTCAAAACGAGTCCGACGCGCTGGTCGAGCGAGCGACTGAGATCCTTGGGCGCGGAGAGAACTTGATCATGCACTCAGCCCGCGGTCCCGGGGATCCGCGCGTCGCACAGACGCTCGAAGCGTATCGCCAACTAGGGCTGAACGAACTAGAAATCAAGCTGAACAATGGGCGTAGGCTCGGCCCCAAGCTGGGTGAGATATTGCAACGCGTGTTGCTCCAGCAGCCGTGCCAGCGAGTAGGTGTCGCCGGTGGAGACACCTCGGGCTATGTGGCTCGCGCGCTGGGGCTGATAGCATTAGAAGCAATTGCACCCCTGGCTCCTGGCTCTCCGTTATGTCGCGCGCATGCCAACAATGAACTCGACGGAATCGAGTTCATGTTCAAAGGAGGGCAGGTGGGTAGAGAGGACGTTTGGGGTACAATGCTACGCGGTACACAATAGTTCTTGGTTCTTGGTTCTTGGCGTGGCGTGGCGATACGACGAACTACTTTATTCATCTTACGGAGCTAAATATGACATGCATCGCCATCATTGGCGCCGGAGGCAAGATGGGTTGCCGTCTGACGGATAACCTGGTCAAGAGTCCTTCGAAACATGAGCTGCTGCTGGTCGAAGTCAACGAGGCGGCTCGCAGCAAAATCGAGCAGCGCGGCTTGGCCACCATCGACCAAGCCGATGCACTCGCACGTGCCGAAGTGGTGATCCTGGCCTTGCCCGATCGGGTGCTGGGACGCGCGGCCGAGTCGATTGTGCCCCAGTTGAATCCAAGCACGATCGTGATGGTGCTCGATCCTGCGGCAGCTTGGGCGGACAAGCTACCCCTACGCGACGATATTTCCTACTTCGTCACTCATCCGTGTCATCCCAATGTGTTCGATCATTTTGAGACTCAAGCGGAGCGAGACGATTTTTTCGGAGGTGTCCATGCGCGGCAAGCGATTGTCTGCGCGCTGATGCAAGGCCCAGAGGAGCACTACGCGATAGGGGAAGATCTGGCCAAGGAATTTTATGGACCGGTAACGCGCAGCCATCGCGTAACCGTCGAGCAGATGGCGATCCTCGAACCCACTATGGCGGAAACGTGTGGAATTGCCTTGATCAAGGCTCTGCGCGAAGTGCTCGAAGAAACGGTACGCCGCGGTGTGCCTCGAGCGGCGGCTGAGGACTTTATGTTCGGGCATATCAAAGTCGAGCTCGGCATCGCCTTTGGATTGGCTCCATTTCCCTTTAGCGACGGTGCGCTCGTGATTTCAGAATTTGGGCAGAAGCAAATTTTTCAACCGAATTGGCTGCAGGTGTTTGAGCCCGACAATGTCAAACAACAAACGCAGCTAATCGTCGGTGATAGATAGGACGCGAGAACCGACGGCGGAGCGTCGGGCCACATTAAACAAGCAAGAAAGTGAAACGATGTTTGCGTGGAAATGGATCGCCTGGTTGTGGCTGGGTAGCTTGTGTTTGCTGACGAGCTGCCATACTGGCAATTCTTCGAATGTAGGCAAACAGGGGACGATAGGCGTCGCATTCGAGACGCTGCAAACCGAATATTGGGTGGCCGGTTTCGACGCAATCAAAGCCGAGTTAGAGAAACGCGATTTTGCGGTACTCGAAGCGATCTCCGATGGCGACCCAAACCGACAGCTGCAACAGATCAAGAATTTCATCACGCGTCGTGTCGACGGGATCGTATTGGTTCCCAAAGATGCGAAGTCATGCATACCTGCGATTCGTGCGGCCAACGAAGCCAACATCCCAATCGTACTCTTCAATCGTCCTGCGGCAGAGTCGGATGTTCACTCGGTGGCAATACAAGCCGACAATTACAAGATCTCAAAAGAGACCGTCGAGTTTATGGTCGACCAGGCGCGACAGACTGGGCAGAAACATAAAGCGATGATTGTCTTGGGGGATTTGGGAGATATCAATGCGATTGGTCGCCGCGACGGCTTCGATGCAGCGGTAGCCGACCATGCTGATGTGATCGATGTGGTGGCGCGTGTCCCTTCGGAATGGAACCAGGAGAAGGCCCAAGCCGGCGTGGTCAATGCCTTGCAGGCTCATCCTGATATCAGTTTCTTGTTCACTTCGTCCGATTTTTTGTTGCCATCCATTGTCTCAGCCCTCAAGTCGGCTGGCAAATACGAAAAAATCGGACAGCCGCGGCACGTCATTCTCGGTGGCTTCGATGGAGATGCGACCGCCTACGAAATGCTCAGGGAAGGTTACCTCGATGCGACTGGCGTGCAAGATGTCTACTTTGAAGCGCAGGCGACGGTGGAGGCCCTGGTCGACCTAATGGCTGGCAAGCAGGTCGAGCCACTCATTCAAGATCCTGGTTTTGTAATCCATCAAGCCAATTTGGAGGAATTGTCCGGTAGGATGTGGGGTGCTCAGGTTGCCGAGAAGGGCCGCTAAGTTCGCCCTGTTCTCGGTAGATAGTTTTTTATTGTCCCCCGTTAGTTTGTCTCGCAGGTGAATAAGTTTTGGTGGTAGAGGCCCCTGTGAGCTTGCCTCACGGGTGAATGAGTTTGGGTGGTAGAGACCCCTGTGAGCTCGTCTCACGGGTGAATAAGTTTGGGTGGTAGAGACCCCTGTTAGCTCGTCTCACGGGTGAATGAGTTTGGGTGGTAGAGACCCCTGTTAGCTCGTCTCACGGGTGAATGAGTTTGGGTGGTAGAGACCCCTGTGAGCTCGTCTCACGGGTGAATGAGTTTTGGTGGTAGAGGCCCCTGTGAGCTCGTCTCACGGGTGAATGAGTTTGGGTGGTAGAGGCGCGTTCAGCTAGAACTTGTTTTCCCGCCGCACGAGAGGCGGCGCGGTGATCTACTTGGAAAACTTTGCATCCAGCCAGGCAAGCTGGCGGGGGAGCGAAATGCGGGCGCGGTGATCTGCTTGGAAAACTTTGCTTCCAGCCAGGCAAGCTGGCGGGGGAGCGACGAGGAATCGAAGTTGGGTGAGTTCAATTGTTTGATCGACTGCTGAAATCGGGCTTGCTTAGTCTTCTGCTGTGTGTTGTTTACGGCTTGACGATGGGGGTTGTCGCGCCAGGTTTCGCCAGCTTCGAAAATCTCACCAATGTGTTGGTTGCGATGCTGCCGTTGATGGTGGTGGCTACGGGCCAAACGGTCGTGCTCATTACGGCTGGGATTGATCTATCTGTCACTTCGATTATCGCAGTGACCAGTATTGCGGGTGCAGCGCTGGTGACGGGGGACGACGGCCGCTTGATCGGTTTTCCGCAGTCGGAGGTTTGGGCTACACCGGTGGCGATCATCGCTATGCTGGCGATCGGTGCGCTCGTCGGTCTGCTCAATGGTGGTTGCGTGGTGTGGTTAAAGATGCCTCCGTTTATTGTCACCTTAACCGTGATGATGTTCGTCAGTGGTTTGGCGATCTGGTCGACTCAAAGCCAGTCGATCAGCGACCTGCCTCATAGCCTACTCGTTTTCGGTAAGAATGCGTGGTTGGCCGGTGGTATAGCATTGACGGTTGGGGTAGGTGTCCAATTCCTTTTGTCACGCAGTCGCATGGGAAGTGGTCTGCGGGCGATTGGCTACAACTCACAAACCGCGCTGGCAGCCGGTGTCGATGTGAATCGGCTTGTCATGCTGGCTTACGTCGTCAGTGGACTGTGCGCCGCGATCGCGTCGTTGTTGATCATCGGGCAATTGGAAACTGGATCTCCCGTGCAGTGGGAGAATAATTTGCTGGATGTCATTGGGGCCACCGTGATTGGCGGAACGAGCCTGTATGGTGGTCGTGGCCACGTCGTGTGGACTTTTTTTGGCGTACTGCTGCTGACATTGATTGATAACAGCCTCAATTTGCTCAATCTGTCCTACTTCACGATCATGATGGCCAAGGGCGGTGTTATTCTGTTGGCGGCACTGCTCGATACATTGCGCACTCGAGCGGAGGCGCGATGAGTGGTTCACTCTTGAAACTCGACGCGATCGGCAAATCGTTTCATGGCGTGACGGTGCTACACGATGTGAGCTTTGATGTGCCGGTCGGACAAGTGTTAGGCTTGATCGGAGAGAACGGTGCGGGCAAGTCGACGTTGATGAATATTATTGGCGGTGTGTTGCTGCCCGATGTGGGGCGGATGACGATCTCTGGAACCAGCTATGCACCCCACACGGCTCGTGACGCGCAGGCGGCGGGGATCGCATTCATCCATCAAGAGCTCAACCTTTTCTCCAACCTGAGCATTGCTGAGAATATCTTTCTCACACAATTTCCGATGAAAAGAGGGCTTGGGCGATTCGGAGCAAGCATCGATCGACGCGCCATGTACAAGCAGTCAGCGGCCTTGTTAGAACAGGTCGGCCTGAGTGTTTTACCTTGGCAGCGAGCCGACAGCTTGTCAGCCGGCGAACGCCAATTGTTAGAGATCGCCAAAGCGATTCAGCTCCGGCCACGATTGTTGATACTTGACGAGCCGACGACCTCGCTAACCTCTCGCGAAACGACGCGTCTGTTCGAATTGCTGCAAAGTTTGCGCACACAGGGTATGGCGTTGATTTATATCTCGCACGCGCTTGGAGATGTGAGGCAGTTATGCGATCGAGTTGTCGTGCTTCGCGACGGTGCGGTTGTCGGACAAGGTCTCATGGAGGAGTTTGGCATCGATCGATTGGTTTCTCTGATGGTGGGGCGTGAATCGTCTCAGCAATTTCCTGATCGCCATAGCAAGCCGACTGGCCAGGTAGCATTTCGCGCGAGGCAGGTGACGCAGCCCGGCATTGTGAAGGACATTTCGTTTGAAATTCAGCAGGGAGAAGTGGTGGGGATATCGGGCTTGATGGGGAGTGGCCGTACCGAATTGGCACGGATCCTCTTTGGCTTGGACCCGCTGCAATCGGGGACTATCGAAATGAGTGGACAGCGCATCGAGCGACTCTCGACACGGGAACGGATCCAGCGTGGACTGGCGATGCTCACGGAGAGCCGTCGCGACGATGGTCTATGCATGCCCGATTCGATTGCAAACAATCTGAAGCTGGTCGCGGAGCCGAAATTCTCTTCGCGAGTGTGGGGGATTCTAAAACGCCCCGCCATGTCGGTAGCCATGACCGACATGCGGCAGGCAGTCAAGTTGAATCCGACCGTGAATCCACACAAACCGGTCCAGACACTGAGTGGTGGCAATCAACAAAAAGTCGTGCTTGGAAAGTGGCTGTTGAACGAACCCAAAGTACTGATACTCGACGAGCCGACGCGGGGAATCGATGTTGGGGCCAAGTTCGAAATCTATGGTTTGATAGATCAATTGGCCACGACGGGGGCGGCTATTCTGATCATCTCTTCAGAAATCGAGGAGCTACTGGGCGTTTGCGATCGCATATTGGTCATGAGCCAAGGGGAGCTTCGAGACGATATTGCACGCGAGGACTTCGATGCCGATCGCATCCTGCGCAGTTCATTGAAGGCCGATCAAGCGTCGGAGGATGCGGTATGAATAAGAATCGAAATCGAGCCAGGCTGTGGTTGTTGAATCAGACACCGGTGCTCCTGTTACTGGTCGTTTTGGCGGTGTTTGGAAGCATGTCCCCCAAGTTTCTCGAACTGCAGAACTTGGTCAATATTTTGATTCAAGCCAGTGCGATTGCAGTGGCCGCCACTGGGATGACTGTGGTGTTGGTGACGGCCGGAGTCGATTTGAGTGTGGGCAGTATGATGTTCTTGTCGGTAGCCGTCGCAGGCAAGATGATTACCGATGGCCAACCGATTTGGCTATCGTTCGCTGCGGCCATGCTGGTCGGGCTGCTAGGTGGTGCCCTCAATGCGCTGTGGATCACGCGATTCGGAGTTCAGCCATTTATTGCGACGCTGGCCATGTTGTTTGGAGCGCGAGGTTTGGGGCTGTGGTTGACCAACACGCGTGCGATGAACATGCCCGATGCGGTGACCCACCTGGGAGTGCTGCGCTACGCTGGTATACCGCTACCGATCCTTGTCATGCTAGTGGTCGCCGGTCTGCTGCATTGGCGGCTGGCCAGCTCTCCTTGGGGGCGACAGCTCTATGCCGTTGGGAATAACCCCATGGCGGCAAAGAAGGCGGGAATACGAGTCGATCCGATTCTATTTTCCGCTTATGTGATCTGTGGAGCATGCGCGGCGCTAAGTGGTTTGATCGCATTGACACAAACGGGTGCCGTCTCGCCGAGCTTTGGACAACAGAAAGAGTTCGCGGCCATCGCGGCCGCGGTGCTCGGTGGTACCAGTCTATTCGGCGGTCGAGGTAGCATCCTGCCCGGTACTTTGTTGGGCGCGCTGTTGTTTCAAACCGTAGAAAATGGTCTGGTGATCCTTAACGCCGACCCCTATCTGTACCCGATGCTGCTTAGCGCGATCATCTTCGTGGCCGTTCTACTCGATTCCACGCGCCAGCGCGTGATCGAGCGGGTCTCGCGACGTTTGATTCGACCCGTGTAGAAACTCGGAGTGAAGGAGTGAAGGAGTGAAGGAGTGA
>JADYZV010000052.1 GCA_020852965.1 Pirellulaceae bacterium
CGCGGAGGGGGACGAGGTGGTAACGATCTTGGCAGAGGGAGAATTGCTCTGCCAAGTGGTGAGGAAGAAATCAGGCTAGTGCTTTGTAACCTCGTCCACTACCCGAGAATTAAGTTGGAATAATCCGCTAGTCGACCGAAGTGTAGCGTGGCTCGGCTTGATAGTAAGGATTATCGATCTCAAGCGGTTGGACTGGTGCGGCTTGGGTGATGACTTGTTCGCTGACTCCGCTCACTGCGGTGCCACAGTACGGATTGTCGATGATGTGAGCCCGTTCAACGTGAGGATGCGGTGCGTAGGCCGAATTGGCTTGCAATTGTGGCCAGGCGGCAAAGGGGCTGGCACCATAGGGGCGTGCAAAGCGTTGGCCGTAGTAGACTGGTGGATGCAAGGCAAAGTAAGGTACGTTGCTGTTGTAAGATGTCATGCCGAATCCGCCTACGCCATAACCACCGTAGCCGCCGTAGCCAAAAAGATAGGCCATCCCTAGGCCGTTGTCGGCTTTGGCCGAAATCGGGCAGGCGAGCAACAGCAGGCAAGGGAGTAGAAGTCTGACAATTTTTTTCATGATGCGAACCTTGAAAGTAAGGGAGAGTGGTCCCGCTGCGTCGCAGGCGCTGACCCATGCGGACGGCGCGAGCTCACGAGGCCTACCCTTTCCACGCTAGTTGCCGGCGGGCGGGCGTCAAGCTTTGCTGGTCTTTTAGCTTAATTGAGTTCTAACATTTGCCGGTATTGGTCCGATTTTGATGGTGGTATTGATGGTAGCGATTGCAGAACAGCTCAAGCAACAGGCCAGCGAGCTTGGGTTCGTGCTAAGCGGTGTTGCTCCGGCGGCCGAACCAGGGCGTTTGGAAGCCTTTCACGCATGGTTGGATGCGGGGTACGCCGGTCAGATGAAGTACTTGCACGAGCATCGCCAGGCCTATAGCCATCCGCGAAACGTGCTCGATGGCTGTCGGAGCATTCTCATGTTGGCGATGCCCTATGGACCTGCAGAGTCCACGCGACGCGGAGCGTCGAGCCACATTGAAGGGGGAACGGCAAAGGTGGCGCGCTACGCGCAGGGGAGTGCGGACTACCACGATGTGATCCACGGGCTGCTCAAGCGATTGCGGCTTTGGTTGCTCGAACAATCCCCGGGGGCGGTGGTGCGCGGCGTGGTTGACACGGCACCTCTGCTGGAACGCGAGTTGGCGGAGGCGGCGGGATTAGGCTGGATCGGCAAGAACACGCTACTGCTCAATCGGCGCTGGGGAAGCTACTTTTTTCTGGCCGCCCTACTCACCGACCTCGAGCTACCAGCGGACGTGGCCGACGACAAAAATTTCTGCGGGACCTGTACGGCCTGCCTTGACGCTTGTCCCACCGCTGCGTTCCCCAGCCCCTTTGTGCTCGATGCCCGACGCTGCATCAGCTACTTGACGATCGAGCATCGAGAATCCATCGAACCGGAACTGCAGTCGCAGCTAGCGGGCTGGGTATTTGGATGTGATGTGTGCCAACAGGTCTGCCCCTGGAATCGCCGTGTGCCCCCCAGCAGCGAACCCGAATTTACTCCGCGCGATGACTTGGTTGAGCTCGATATTTTGGCTGTGCTCGATCTAAGCGATGAAGGGTTCCGTCAGCGGTTTCGCCGCACGCCATTGTGGCGTGCCAAGCGCCGAGGCTTGTTGCGCAATGCGATCTTGATTGCCGGAACGCGTCGAATGCCTCAAGCTCGGGCGGCGCTGGTGCGATTGTGCGACGACGAAGAGGAGCTGCTGCGCGACGCAGCCAAGTGGGCTGTTGGGCAATATGAAGTCGGTTAGTAGCGGTGAGCGGCTAGGGACTATTCTCGTACTTTGCCGCAGAGGATGCTGGCGTTGTGACCGCCGAAGCCAAAGCTGTTGTTCATGGCGGTGTACAAATCACGCGCGACGGGCTTGAGAGGCGTGTAATTGAGATCGCAGGCAGGGTCTGGATCTTCTAGATTGGCGGTGGGAGGAACCGTCCCGGAGCTGATCGCCAACAATGTTAGGATCATCTCGATTCCGCCGCTTGCTCCGAGCGAATGGCCTAGACTCCCTTTGGTGCTCGAAATCGACAGGTCGTAGGCATGTGGTCCGAAGACGGACTTCATGGCCTGGGTCTCGGCTTTATCTCCCAGAGGAGTGCTGGTACCGTGGGCGTTAATATAATCGACGGAGGTGGGCTCGAGCTTAGCGTCGCGAAGCGCATTGCTCATGGCGCGCGCGGCGCCCGAACCGAGTGGGTCGGGTTGTGTGATGTGTCCCGCATCACCACTGGCACCATAACCCAGCACTTCACCGTAGATGCGAGCACCACGAGCGCGAGCGTGCTCGAGCTCTTCGAAGACCAGCAAACCGGCTCCTTCGCTCAACACAAAACCGTTGCGACCGATATCGAATGGGCGGCTGGCGCGGTGCGGTTCGTCATTGCGATCGGACAACGCCCTCATGTTCTGAAATGCGCTCAGCCCCATAGCCGTGATGGCCGCTTCTGTTCCGCCGGTGAGGATGATATCGGCATCATCGTACTGAATGGTTTTTAGCGCATCGCCCATGGCATTGGTCGCACTGGCGCAAGCGGTGGCCACGGTAAAGTTGGGGCCACGTAGTCCATAGCGAATCGACAGATTGCCACCTGCCGCATTGAGCATAAGTTTAGGGATCGTCAGTGGGCTGACACGATCAGGACCTTTGGACAGCAGGCGTTCGACTTGAACTTCAATTTCGGACAGTCCGCCGATACCTGAACCTAGGATGACGCCGCAGCGATACGGATCTTCGTTGGCAAAGTCGAGCGATGAATCCTCGATGGCTTTGCCACCTGCGTACATGGCAAACAGAGTGAAGCGATCGAGCCGTTTGTGATCTTTGGGATCGCAATACGTGCCGGGATCAAAATCGGGAATGTCTCCGGCCAATTTGACTTTGTAGGGATCTGGATTGATTAGGCTCAGCGTATTAATCCCGCTACGCGCAGCCAAAATCCCATTCCATACTTCGTCCAACTCTTTTCCCAAAGAGGTGACGAGCCCCATACCGGTAATGACAACGCGACGTTTCATGCTCTTTCAATTCGACTTTGGGGGACACCATAGCAGATCACCCCAGCCGTTTTGCCTAAAGGACTGGTGGATAAGTGTCTGCAACCTATTGCTCAAACGACTCGATGGTCGCAAGGGACAAAAAGTTTGTGGACGCTTATTCACCAGCATCCGCTGGCGGTCGAGTTTCGGCCGCCAAGGCGCGATTGCTGGGGTGTGAGATAAACGAACGAAACTGCGCTTGGGCAGCTACGCTTTTTGAGCTTTTTCAATGTAATCGATAGCTTCCCCGACGCGCTGGATCTTCTCAGCCGAATCCTCGGGAATGCTAATATCAAACTCTTCTTCCAACTCCATCACCAATTCTACGGTGTCGAGCGAGTCGGCACCTAGATCGTTTACGAAGTGGGTTTCGCGAGTAATCTTGTCCTTTTCTACGCCAAGTTGCTCTGCAACAATATCGACTACTCGTTCCTCAACGGATGCCATTTACTACGCTCCCAAAACTATTAGTAACTACTTCAGCTCGGACAAACCCGAGCGAATTCACAATTCAATTCCGATGTCTCAATTTGTATACAACTCAAAGGTCTGAGCCGTATTTTCCTCAGCCGCGATCTCGGTGCTTAGTGCATTGTCCATGCGCTAAGCAGGGGTGGCGGTATTAACCGTTTTGGCGCTAGCCATCGGTTGACGGTGTGGGAGTCGCGGCTAGCGCCAAAAAGGCTAATCCCTGTTCTTGAGTTTGCCAGCGCACTAAGTGCAATTAAAACCCTGAGCCGAATTTTATCGCCCATTAGCAAGTTCGCGACCCTGGTAAGCCCCAAAAGATAGAAGATTCTAACAAACTCGGTCAAGTGCGGAGGGGGGAAACTCGTTCTGAGGCCGTTTTCAACGTTTTACTAGGCATGGTGCGGGAAATAAGTGGGATTGGCTTCCAGCCTGTCGGGCCGAGAATCACAGGCTGAAAGCCTAGCCAATTCCACATCCGACAGTTGTATTTATATTCCGCACGATGCTAAGCCGTCATGCCTCCGTCGACCGTGAGCACTTGCCCAGTGATATAGCTAGCACCTGCGCTGGCCAGGAACACCACCGCCGCAGCCACATCGTCGGCGTGCCCCAGGCGGTTGGCCGGGATGCGTTTCCTGACTTCTTTGAGCGCTTCGTCCCCCAGGGCTTTGGTCATATCGCTCTCGATAAACCCAGGTGCGACCGCATTGATGGTAATCTTGCGTTTGCCCAGTTCGCGAGCGAGGCTGCGAGTCAGTCCGATCATGCCTGCTTTGGAAGCTGAGTAGTTGGTCTGCCCCGGATTGCCGACCATGCCCGAAACGCTCGACATATTGATAATCCGACCATAGCGAGCCGACATCATGATCTTAGACGCTTCCCGGCAGAACAGGAAGCAACTGGTCAAATTGGTCTGGATCACCTCGTCCCACTGCTCGTCGGTCATGCGCGGCAGCAGGGTGTCGCGAGTCACGCCGGCATTGTTAACCAAGATATCGAGCTTGCCATATTTTTCTACTACCTGCGCGAAGAGTTGTGTCACGCTTTCGCGCGAGCCGACATCGCAAGCGATCGCTTGCGCCTTGCCCCCGGCGGCTTCGATTTCAGCGACTACTTGCGCCAGTTTGTCTGCGCTACGAGCCACGCACAGAGCGGTGGCCCCGCAGCCTGCCAGCCGAGCTGCGCAGGCCCTTCCGAGCCCTTGCGAAGCGCCGGTGATGAGGGCGATTTGGCCGCTCAGGTCAGTCGATAATCCCAGCGGGGTATTCCCCGTCGATGCGTCGCTCATAAATGCTTCAATCCCGATGGTGTGTGTTACGAATCGCCTACATTTTCGCAGGAGATCTTGCGGCGGATGCGTTTGAGCGTGCCTGCCAAAATGCGGCCAGTCCCCACCTCGATGAACTGCTCGCAGCCCGCTGTGAGCATATTCTCGAGCGATGATTCCCACAACACGGGATCGACTACCTGCTCGGATAGCAGGCGTCGGAACTCCGCAGGTTGGGTGTGTGGCATGGCGTCGACATTCGAGTAGACTGGCACGCGGGTGTTGCGAAACTCGACCGACTCGAGCGCGGCAGAGAGTCTATCTAGGGCTGGTTGCATAATCGGTGTGTGGAAGGCACCGGCGACTTGTAGACGCACGGTCTTGAAAGCTCCCGCCTCGATACTCAAACGTTCGGCGACTTCGAGTGCTTCCAAGTGACCGGAGATGGCGATATTGCCGGGGCAGAGCAGGTTGGCCACGCGCACCAAATGGGGGCCGCTGGTCGCCTCCGTACAGATGGCCTCGAGCTGCTCGCGCTCGAGCCCTAGCACGCTGCACATGCCGCTGGGGGCCGCGTCGGACGCTTGCTGCATGGCTGAGCCTCGCAGTTGGACCAATCGCAGGCCGGCTTCAAAATCGATTCCGCCCGCCGCAGTGACGGCTGTGTACTCCCCCAGGCTCAAGCCGGCCACGGCCAGTACGTCATCCCACAGATTCGGGCGGTCGGCTTCGAGCTGACGCAGCGCCGCCATCGAGTGAACGAAAAGGGCTGGTTGGCTATATTCGGTCCGATTGAGTTTGTCGGCCGGCCCCTCAACGCACAACTCCAGTAGGTCGAAGCCGAGTACTTGCCGGGCCTGCTCAAACACCTCGCGCGCGGGCGCGCTACGACGGGTAAGCTCGCCACCCATACCGACTGCTTGGGCACCCTGCCCAGGAAATAGAAGCCCTGTTTTCATCAAGCACCTACTAGGCGGCCCTACAACAAAATAAGGACGGCACCTCTAGTGCCGTCCTCTGGTATTGAATCTGCCTCACTGAGCTGGTTGTCGTGGACGAGGTTACGAGTCTCTGACGCATACCAGCTCAATCGGAATCGTAACCTCGCCCACTACAAAACTAATGGTCCACTACAAAACTAATGTCTTGTCAGACCATTAGCTGGTCTGGCCCATGTCGACAACGTTGCGTCCCATGTAGTAGCCGCATTTAGGGCACACCGAATGGGTCGGAACGGTCGTGCTGCACTTAGGGCAGTAGCCAGTTTGTTTCGGCTTGACCTGGTGATGCGAGCGACGTTTGCCGCTACGTGAATTGGAATGTCTACGCTTTGGAACGGCCATGGTTCCAAGTCCCCTACAAAAATAACTTGTCTTAGTAAAACAAACCCGCCTTCAAGTGCCCCGCAGATTATGTCCTCGGACCGATTCTGTCAACCCGCGTTTGGACCACGTGGCGGGGAGAGATATCTGGTTGTGAGGGTTGTGCAGGCGGGCGGTGCCCGCGACTGGCCAAAATAGTGGGAAAGTGTAGGAAAACACTCAAGGAATCCGTTTTTTTTCGCTCCTGACTGGCCCAACACCGGCAGACTCTCCTACACTAAAGGCAGGCAGAGCATGCCATGAGGTCTGTCAAGAATCTACTTTAAGGTAGTGGACGGAGCTCTAGTGTTACCGAAGCGACAAATTTGGGGAGGATTAGGAATCGTGCCAAGCAATCGAAAACTGTGGAGTGCCAGAGGCGTAGTTTGGGCGACAGCCAGCGCGTTGGCGCTGACTCTGCTTGTGGCAACTAGCTATCGCTCGTTGGCCTGCCCATTTTGCTCGGCAGTATCGCAAACTCTCTCGGAAGAGATGGCCGCCATGGATACGGCCGCCATCGCGCGCATCGTGACCGGCTCGGAAACGGATGCGGACGCTGAATTCGAGGTTGTCTCGGTGTTGCGTGGCGACAACTTGATCCATCCCGAGCAGAAGGTCCGAGTCAATTATTTCGGCAAGGCAAAGCCCGAGCAACAGTTTCTGTTGATGGGAGTCGACCCACCTGATCTATTGTGGTCCTCTCCCTTGCCGGTAAGTGCGACGGCCATTGAATATATCCAATCCTTGACGAAGCTTCCCAAGGATCGACTCGAACGGCTCGCGTTTTTTCTGCCGTACTTAGAGCACAGTGAATCCATGCTGGCGCGCGACGCCTACGACGAATTTGCCAAGACGCCCTATGCCGATCTCAAGACTCTAAAAAGCCAGTACGATCACGCCAAGTTGCTCGAGTGGATTCAGGACGCCAGCCTACCGCCGGACCGCAGGCGGATGTACTTGGTAATGTTGGGGATCTGCGGTGACCCCAGCGACGCAGATCTGCTGGAAAGGCTACTGCGTAGCGACGACGACAATCAGCGCGGCGGGCTCGATGCCATGATCGCTTGTTACCTGACCCTGCGCGGTGCCGAGGGGTTGCCGCTAGTCGATGAGTTGTTTCTGAATAACAAGAAAAGCCAATACGCAGATACTTATGCGGCCATTATGGCTTTGCGCTTCCATGGCACCGATGGTGGCGTCATTGAAAAAGAGCGTGTGCTGCAGTCGATGCGTCTGATCCTCGACCGTCCCGAATTGGCGGACCTGGTGATTCCCGACCTGGCTCGTTGGGAGGACTGGACTCAGATTGACAAGCTGAGCGAGTTATTCAAGTCGGCTGACGAGAAATCGAGTTGGGTGCGTGTGCCGGTGATCAATTATTTGCGTGCCTGTCCGCTCGCGGCGGCTGAAACGCGTTTAAATGAGCTCAAAGAGATCGACCCTGCCGCCTTCAAGCGTGCCACGTCGTTCTTTCCGGTTCCTAAGGCCTCTAGCGGCACGACCGACAGCACCTACGTACCAGCGGCCGGGCCAGCCGATAAGTCCGTGGAGTTGGCGCTGCCACCGAACCGCCCGCTAGCGGCTAGCGTAATAAGTTTGGCTTCGGTCACCGTTTGGTTGGCCATGTGGCTCACCATCAGTGGCCCTAGCACGCCGGCTTGGATGGCTCCTGCCGTCCGTCGCTGGTTTTAAGTCAACGCAATTGCGGTCGCCGGTCCGCAGGCCTCTATCGTCTGGCGACGGTAGCTACGTTTACCATATACCGTCTGGCGGCGGTAGCTTCAGGGTTTTAACTACTACGCGATGAATACAGCAACTCATTCGAATAATGTGGTGGATTCACAGGCTCCGCCGGCTACAGTCCCAGTACGCGAGGCGACTTTTTCGAGCGAAGAAGCGGGGGTCTATCAATCGGTTTCGCGTGCAGCGGTTGCCTCGGTAGTTCTAGGCGTATTGGGGCTCAGCGCGTTTTCCATCTGGCTCCTGGTCGCGCTGCCACTGCTGGGCGTCGTGCTGGCGCTGATTGCATTGCGTGGCTTTCAGAAATTCCCTGAGGAGCTGTTGGGCAAGCCGCTGGCGGTCGCTGGCTTGACCCTGTGTGGACTGACTTGTGTTTTCGCCCCCGCCTACCATCGCTATGTGTATTTGACCGAAGTCCCCGAAGGCTACACGCGAGTTGATTTCGCATCGCTAAAAAGCAAGCTGGGTGAGCCCGACGTCCCTCCCAGCGACGCGCTCGCTCTGGATGGCAAGCAAGTATTTATCAAGGGATACATCCACCCCACGTCGATGGACACCATGTTGGCCAAGCGATTTGTGTTGGTTCCCGATTTGGGCACTTGCTGCTTTGGCGGTCAACCGCCGCTGACCCATATGATCGAGGTGAGTCTCACCGGCGACCAGCACGCGCAGAAGAGCTATCGCAGGCAGCGCTTGGCTGGCACGCTCCATGTAAATCCCTATATGAAGCCAGTGGACGGCTTGACGGGTGTGTTTTATCAGCTTCAAGCTGATATCCTAAAATAGCTGACGAGGCGAGTTGTAAAGGAAATGCTAGAATGTCCGCTCCCAAAGCCCGTGCCACCATTTCGACCTTCGCGATATCGAGCGTGAGGCTAGTCGCGGTCGGGCTGCTTCTACTGCACTGGTTGAGTATTAGCTCCGTTGTCGCGCAGGTGCCGTCGGATACGCTCGCAGAACAGCCTGACAAAAATCCGCGCCAACGCCCCGTCACGGCGCGGGCCCCTGTTGAGGAACGCCTCAGCCGCGAAACGGCCAAGGCGAAAGGGGATCTCACCTTTGATGATATTAAATTTGATATTGAAAAAGGGGGTAAGTTCTCCCGTAGCCTACTGACCCAAGATATCGAAGAGCTCGATAAGAAGACCGTTCGGATTCGTGGATACATCCTCCCGGCCAGCGTCTTCAAGCAGAGTGGAATTGAGGAATTTGTCTTGGTACGCGACAATATGGAGTGCTGCTTCGGCCCTGGCGCCGCCCTGTTCGACTGTATCATCGTCCAAATGGAACCAGGAAAAACAGCCGACTTCACTACACGACCGGTGGCCGTTCGTGGGAAATTCGAGATCAAGGAATTTATGTACCCCGACAGCGACGAGCACTATGCCATCTACAGAATGGTCGCTACCGAAGTCAAGTAGTTCCCCTACAGATTTTTCGTAGGAATTTCTGCGGAGCCCTTCTGCTTTGCGGGCGGACGTTTGGCAATCTAGCAGGCGCAATACCTGGTGCTGTCGGCCGGGTGGCGAGGTTCTTATTTCCAGTAGCCTATGGCAGACGGAGTGTGCCTGCAACTTCGAAAAACGAGAAAGTGCCGCAATTGTCTTTTCTCCAGTGGCGGGGGCTGATAGTATTGAAGCTCCGTGGATTATTGCGGTGCGCCCCATGGATAGACCGATCCAGTTGCACGCTGAGTGTCAGTTCGGTTGTTACTCTGTATGCCAGCTTGAATGCAGCTACTTGATTATAAGGGATCTTGGCCGATGAAAACCCGTTTTCTCATGGCATTATGTGCTTGTTCAATGTACCTGAGTGTCATGACTTCAGCGGTTTACGGCCAGGCGTGGGTCAAGCCGTTGTTCGAAGAGAGCACGTACGACTTCGGCAACGTGCCACGCGGCGCCCATGTGGAGCACGAATTCGTCGTCAGCAACAAATACCAAGAGGGCTTGCATATTGCCCAAGTCAAATCGAGCTGCGGTTGTACGATCCCGCGGATTGAGAAGCAGAACCTCAAGACCTATGAGAAAGGGGCCATTATCTGTGAATTCAACACACGATCATTTATCGGTCCCAAATCGGCAGTGGTCACCGTGGTCTTCACGGCCCCCTACTACGGTGAAATGCAATTGATGGTCAAAGGTACGATCTTATCGGATATGGTTACAGATCCAGGTGAAATTCAGTTTGGCGAGCTCGACCGAGGTACGGAGAAATCGACGTCGGTTAAAGTTACTTACACCGGCAACAAACCCTGGGAAATCACCGACGTCCGCAGTGCCAATCAACACTTAGGGGTCAAGCTCAATCGGATTGAGAAGAAGGGGCCAGTCGAATACGAAATGCTCGTTCGCTTGAAAGATTCTGCTCCAGCGGGTGATTTCACTGATCAAATTGTGCTGGTTACCAACGACAGCGAATACAATCTAATTACCATTCCGGTACGCGGCAACGTGCTGCCACCGCTGGTGATGCCCGTTTCCGTGGAGTTGGGAACCTTCAGGTCCGGTCAATCAAAAACATCGAGCATAGTCATCAAGAGCAATCAAGACTTTGAGGTGACGGAGGTCGAATGCCCAGATCAACGCTTCACCTTTTCCCCAACTCGCGGCAAATCGGCCAAGGTGCATTTGATTCCAGTCGAGTTCAAAGCAGGTGAAGTGGGTGCCTTTCGCGAGAAGATCACCGTGCATACCAACCTGCCCGAAGGAGGTACAGCCTCCACGCTGGTCAGCGGCAACGTGATTCCTTAGAAAATGTGATTCCTTAGAACTCGCCGTCCACGGCTAACTGCTGCGAGTCAGCTTGGGCCAGCTCAATTGGCTCCAGCCCCACTTGAGTAGCTCGCCGCTGAGTAGTTGTTCGGTCCAGGTCTTGCGGTCGATGGCAAAGTTGGACCACACCGCTTCCAAGTAGGGTTCGCTTCCTTGGGAGAGTGTCGGTAGTAGCCCCTCGCGTTCGATGGCGCGCAGTCCCGACCAATAGTGTTCGATGATGTGCTCGTGAAACATGTTACCTGCAATTTCGAGACTGACCACGGTTCCTTGTCCGACGGCTCGGATGTTGTTCAAAGCGACTACCGACATGGTCGCCGAGACATCCCAGAGTGAGGCTTTTTGCTCTTGGGCTGCCAGCTCCATTTGTCGCCACATCTGATCGATTTCCGCGTAGGGCAATAATTTGCTTGGATCGACTTGCTTGACCGCAGCGTGGGTTTCTTCAATGGTTTTTCGCAGTCCATCGATCGAAATAGGTGGTTGGTCGAACATTCCCACCGCACTTCCAGAGGCTTTCTCCAGCGCGGCGATCAAATCGGTGGCACCGTCGATCGTGGTTTGCTGATCGATGATCCCTTGCTCTTTGAGCCGCGAGCTGAGCTGTTGCAGATAGACTTTCGAGCCGTAGGCCACGTCGCTGAAAATAGCCAACACCGTCAGGGGGGAAAGGTGGAACGTTGCCAGCGCGGTCATGTCGAGCAGGTTGCCAACCGTCTTGCGCGCCAAGTCGACTTGCTCGGCTTTGCCATCATCTTTAGTCGTGCTAAGCGCTCGTTTGACGCCGCCGATGTCGTTGACGACAAAGTCGAGCATCTGCTGCACAAAGATCGAATAGGACTTCGAATTGCGAAAAGCGAGCGGAACGAGCCAATTGGTCGATTCCCGTACGAGCCCGCCGGCCAATGCGCTTGCGCTGCGCAAGGTGCGTTCGGGAATTGAAGTCGAATAGTGAAACATGCGTTGCAGCGACTTCGAGGCTTCCCCGAGCGTCGATTGCTCCATGTCGATGGTGCCGGGCAGATCGTCGCTATCGGGCTTGGAATCGGCGAGAGTTTTTTCTCGACCGACGGGTTTTTCTCGACTCACAGCAGGGTACCTCTGGCGCTAGCTACAACGGATAAAGATAACTGGCCAAAAACGGCTGGGCTTGAGGCGCTTCGCTGGAGCCGATAACTGCTTCTTCAGGTAGTGGTCGTACCGTCCCTAGCAAGAATAGACTTTGCCCCTTCGCTAAAGTGTCTTGCGGAAAGGCTATCGTGAAATCACGTGGAATTCGGATTTCCAAGGGCGGCTCGCCCAATTGCGTGGCCAACGTGGGGTTCGCCAGCCACCAGTGGCCATCGGCACTCTGCCTGACCGAATCGAGCTCTACCGTCATCGCCAAGCCGAAGACAGGGTTCGCCGTTGCCGACGATTCGACAGCAGACTTCGATTCGGCAGCGACTGCTTCCGAGTTGGCCGTGTCTTTGATCGCCACCGTCTGGCTGTTGCGCTGGTTCTGCACCCAAAATCGTGATCCCTTTTCGATCAATCCACGCACTTCAGGCTCTTGCTCGACTTGCAGTCCGATTCGGTCGAGTCGTTCACGAACCGCTCGCAGTACTGCGTAGCTCTCCGGCATGTCACCGCTTGTCGATAATTTGTCAATCGCCATCGCTAAGTCAGTCAAGTCGCCATAGGTTACGTGTGCCAGTTTGGCCAACTGCGACCTTGAGTTCGAATCATCGCGCAGAGCTTTAAACGCTTGTGGCCACTCCTCCAGTCGCTGTTCGGCCTGACGGATCCTCGCAAAACATATTTCCAGCAGCGTGGGCTCCGAATCGACCGGTGCCAACTCCGGGCTCGAATCGTCGCTTAGCGATCGTCCTGCCGCGATGTCTTTCAATTCTGCTTCTTCTAGCGATGGAGCTGTATCAGAAAGCGTTTCGGTCCCACGACCTTGGTTTGGCGTTGCCTCCAATGGCAAATCGGGCTCGCTCAGTGCGCGAGGTTCGACGGTTGGGAACTCGCCTGGAATGCTATTTGGCACCTCTGCTGAAATATCGACCTCGGCTGCCGGTAGGACAGGCAATGCCTCGGACCCATGAGGATTGGGAGTCGACTGCGGCTGAAAATCTGCGTGAGATGGGGCTGGCGAGTATGGGTGGAATTTTTCTGGGACGATCCACGGAGCATATTGTGCCACCCAGGGTGCCGCCTCGCCAACGTCGGTGCCGAGCAAATGCCACATCAGCAGCAACGAAATGGGGATCGCAGCCATTCCACCCAAGACGATTTGAAGCACTGACCAAATCGGCGAGCGACGTGGGAGTTGTTTGCGACTTCGTCGATTTCGGGATGGAGAAGCATAGTTGGGGAGCTCGCCATGCGTCTGCCCCAATGCGGGCTTGTCGAAAGACTCCTGAGCGGTTTCCGACGAACCGGACACCAGGTTCGAGTCGGCGGATATTGGGCTCCAGCGAGCGGTGTGTGGTGGATCGTCATGAAACTCGCCCACCAGCGGACCTTCGAGCTTGCGTGGGGGAGCCTCCTCGGTGCGTTCTTCCACATATTCGTTGAGTGGATGCGCGACGGTTGAGTCGCTCGCCGCTCGGTTAGAATCAAATAGAATATCAGCGACCGGCTCGAACAGCTCCTCCTCCTCCCAGTTCTCCTCCAAGGTTTGATGGCCCGGCATTTGCACCGTCTTTGCCCCAGGTGAAACGGGAGCTTGCGTCTCTAATGACGGTTCGACGTAGGTGTAATCAGCTTCCAGCTCATCGGCGGCTGCCATTGCGTGTGATCGATGATTGCCAACCGCAGGACGTTCGCCATCGAGCTGCGGGCCGGCTTTCTGCGCCAAGTTACCTTGCTCGATGTCGCTTACCAGCTCCCAAGTAGCGATGGGTTCCGCTAGCAGATCTTTCAGCGAGAATTGGGTGTGGCAGTGTGGGCAACGCACCACCGCCTGAGCCGAAAACTGCGGAGGTAGAGGAGTGACTCGCCCACAGGCGAGGCAGGCCAAGAAGGGCGGCGGGCTGGGACTGGTCACAGCTCAGGTTTCCTTTTCAAAGTAAGGCTCCATGGCACGATGTCTGTTTCTGCTGCAACCGTAGCCGCGGTCGCCAGGCCTCAGGTCTCCACCGCCTGACGACGGTGGCTACGGAAATGTTGAGACACGCCTAATTCAAATTCAACAGTGTGCGAGCGCTCTGTAGCAGGCGGTCCATGGGAAATGGCTTGCGGATATAATCATCCACCCCCAAGAGCTCGGCGTATTGCTGATGTCGACTCCCCTCGTTGCCAGTAATCATGATCACACGTACCCTGTCGTTGCCATCGCGGCGCAATTGTTCCAGTACCAGGAAACCACTCCGTTTGGGCATCATCATGTCCAAGATCAATAGGTCGGGGGTGGTCTTCTCAGCCAGCGCCAGTCCCTGATTGCCATCGTGCGCCACCGAAACTTGGAAACCATCCCCTTCGAGCGCGTAGCGCATCGATTCGACAATTTCCACGTCGTCGTCGACCAGTAGCACGTGCAGCTTGGATTCGTTGGTTGCGTCAGTTTCAGTCATAATCGGAGTAGCATCGTTGCGAGGGGAGTTGTCGAAATCACCCGGAGGTGCCGAAAACAGCGTGCGGATTGCAATTTGAGGTGAAAAAGCGACAAAAAAGCACGCGAGCCAGGTCCAAACCCGTATCAACGCGAACGTCGGGGTGTCAAACTTGTTACACCTATTCACTTGGCTAGTATAAGCCAATTTTCGTTTCCAGGCATTGTGGCTGAACTGATTTCCCACACCCGCTCCTAATTAAGTCAAAACGGCCCACGCGTGACAGATTCAGATTTCGGACCTAAAATCGACCCAGCCCTGGCACAACAGATCCTCGATTTCGTCTATCATCCTCAATACCAGGCGGTAAAGCCCAAGGGGATCCATCGGGCACTGGGACTTCCCCAAGACGACTACCCGCTGGTGCGAAAAACGGTCAAACGTCTGGTGCTCGAAGGGAAATTGGCCTACGCCACCAATCATTTGGTGCTCACACCACAGGCCATCACGGGCGACCTCAAACTAACGCGAGGTACCTTCCGCCAGGCTGCGGCTGGTTTTGGTTTCGTGCGACCTCAGCCCACCGGCAAGCTGGTGGCTGCCGAGGATATCTTTATCCCTGCCCCGGCTACCGGCTCGGCCATGGAAGGAGATACCGTCGCGGTGCGCGTGCGCGGTAGCCGGCGTGGTGGCAAAGAAGGCGAAGTCGTAGAGATCGTAGCCCGCGCTCGACGCCAATTCGCCGGCACCTACGGGGTCGAACAAAAGCAATCCGTCGTGTGGCTCGACGGCGTTCCCAACGCCGCCCCAGTCATGGTTGGCGATGTCCGCGGTCTACCGGTCGAACAGGGTGACAAAGTTGTTGTCGAACTAGTGAAATTTCCCGACCAGAACTCGGTCGGTGAAGCGGTCATCATGGAGGTGCTTGGTTCGAGCAAGAATCCTGCCGTCGACACGCTGGCTGTCATGCGCCAGTTTGGGTTGCAGGAGGAATTCCCCGCCGAAGTGATCGCTCAAGCGCGCGCGCAAGCCGACGCGTTCGTCGAAGGTGACATCCCCGACGATCGCCGCGATTTGACCCAAGTCGTCACCTTGACCATCGACCCCTATGATGCTCGAGACTTCGACGATGCCATCTCGTTGAGCAAGAACGAGAAGGGGAATTGGGAGCTCATGGTTCACATTGCCGACGTTTCCCACTTTGTCCCTATCGGCTCCCTCCTGGACGAAGAGGCCAAGCAACGCGCCACCAGCGTCTACCTACCCGACCGTGTCATCCCGATGCTACCGGAATTGATCAGCAATCACTTAGCCAGCCTGCAACCCAACAAAGTGCGCTTGACCAAAACCGTTTTGATGGAAATGACCGACAAGGGAACCGTGGTCCATCAAGAAGTATTCAACTCGGCCATCCACAATGACCAACGCTTGAACTACGAACAGGTCGACATGTACTTGCAGAGCCCCGAGGACTGGCGCGAGCGACTGACGCCCGAGGTCTTCCAATTAGTACGCGACATGCACACGCTGGCGATGGTTCTGCGCCGCAATCGCAATGAAGACGGCGCGTTGGAGTTGCATCTGCCCGAAGTCAAAATCGACTTGGATAAAACCGGCAAAGTCAAAGGTGCTCGACTCGTAGAAAACACCGAGAGCCACCAAGTGATCGAGGAGTTCATGTTGGCCGCCAACCAAGCTGTCGCGATGTGGCTCGACGACTTGGAGATCCCTTTCCTGCGCCGCGCACACGCCCCTCCCGAGCGTCGTCGTCTACAGAAGCTCAACGACTTTGTGCGCGATTTGGGTATCAAATGCGAAAGCCTCGAAAGTCGCTTTGAAATCCAAAAAGTCATCGAGCGCGTACGTGGCAAGCCGACCGAATATGCCGTCAACTATGCAATCCTCAAATCGATGAGCAAAGCGGTCTATCAACCCGAGATGGAAATGCACTACGCATTGCAGTTCGATCACTATTGCCATTTCACCAGTCCCATTCGTCGCTATCCAGATCTTCAAGTCCATCGTACCGTCGATCGCTTGGTACGGCAGCAGAAGCCAGTTGGCGATCCGCTGCCGGTGCTGATCACCCTGGGGCAGCACTGCTCGGACAAAGAACAAAATGCCGAGTTTGCAGAGCGCGAAGTGATCAAGATTAAGATTCTTCACTTTCTAAAAAAGAAAATTGGTGAATCGCTCCCCGGCGTCATTAGCGGTGTCACGCCCGAAGGTTTTTACGTGCGTGGCACCAAGTTCCCCGCCGAAGGATTCGTGTCAGTTAAATCGCTCCCCGATGATCGCTATCGTTTCGAACGCCAAGGCCAAGTGCTCGAGGGCTTCCGACGCGGTAATCGTTTCCGGCTTGGAGATTCAGTCACTACCGCAATCGGTGAAGTTGATCTTGCTCGACGCTCCTTACTACTGACGCTTGTGACCAACCACACCAGTGCCGCTGCCGAAGGTCCACCCGCTAAAGCAGGCAGTAAGGCCAGCGGTGGCAAGCAAGCTAGCCACCCTCGCGGAAAATCCAAATCCCACAAGATCGGTACCAAAAAGAAATCTGCTAGCAAGCGTCCCAAACGCAAGTAAACGTTCAAGTAAACATTGAGCTGTCTAATAGGTTTGCTTCACGGCTCCCCTCGCCAGCTTGTCTGGCAGGAAGCAAAGTTTTGTCGCTAAATTCTCGCGATGTCCGTGGCTCCCCTTGCCAGCTTGTCTGGTAGGAAGCAAAGTTTTGTCGCTAGATTGGCTAATGCCCCAGCGCCTTGTTTTCCCACCGCATCGCCGCTTGAAGCGGCGATGCGGTGGGAAAACAAGGTCTCACGGCGAAGGTGATCTAGCTGAAAAACTGATTCACCAGCGAGACAAGCTCACTGGGGGCTTGAATCATCCTGTCCGTAGTTGGTGTCATCATCGAGCGTAGCCAAGGAGTCTGGGGCAAGCGAGTCGAGATTGGGGACATCGAATATTGCATTGCTCATCCACTCGCTGCCGCGCAGTTCATCGGCCAACGACCAATGCGCCTGCTGGCCATACAAGTCCTGTTGGCATATGGGGCACTTGGGATCGCACGAATCGGGAAAGCTGAACGGAGTATCCGTGTTGGGGGTCAGCCATAGCGCTTCGCACTCGTCGCACATCGCATAAAAGTGCGCACTGCCCGCCTCGACTGTGCAGGTGCGCACGCGACACAAGCCGTTGACGCACACCGGACATTCGCCGATATGTATCCAAGGAGAGGGAGGCATTTCATTCATGTTGCGACTTGCGGCTTGTGAGGGGATGAATGGGCAATGGAAGGGGTGGAACTTCAACTAGTCCAGTCTCAAGCGTCCAAGCTAGAATGGAAAGGCCGTGATTACTTTATTGCCGTCGACGACGAGTCGAATGTGGCGAGCGTCGGGATGGTTGTCGCGCCGACCTTCGCGACCACCAATGTACCCAACGGGTTCTGGAAAACCAACTTCGTAAACGGTTCGACCATCCTCTTCGTTCTTCTTGGTCCCGTTGCCGCCACGCTTGGCGAGCGTATAGGCCTCGTCGAGCCAGCGCAGGACTTGTGGCATATCTCCATTGAAAACGCCGTGTTTGCCAGGCCGATCCGGGTCGTCTTGCAAGTGGCGCTCCAGATGCTTGAGGCGATGTCCTTCCGCGCTACCGCGAGTATAGCGCAAGCCACCCGGGGAGATGAAATCATCGGAAGCTGTTTCTCTTAGCAAGCCATACCGCAGCGGCTCGTCAGTGGCTGCATTGGAAGAGTGGGGGATAGCTGGCTCGTGCTGTTGCAACGACGACAGGGATGGCAGCTGCCAACCGAATCGTTTGTTCAACTGAGGCTGCAGCAGAGCGTAGCCGATCAGCAGGGCGATCAGGCCCACTGTCCACTTGGTAGGAAACGGACGAGGGGAACCTGTAGCTAAAGTCCGTTTGCCGATCATGAGTGGACTGTTCCCTATTTGCGAAAGAATGCGTTCACAATCCGGCCATTGTAACGTACGAATGTGGCTCGACGCTCCGCGTCGCGAGAGGAATAATGTGGCTCGACGCTCCGCGTCGTGAGAATAACCAAGCCGCCGAGCGGCGAGTCTCAATCAACCCTAGGGAGCTAGACTAACCACTTCACCGCCAGCGATAGTTCCCAACGCCGAGTAGACGGCACGGTCGATGGAATCGGCTAGGAACTGAACATGGCCGTCGGCGAACACGAACTGACTTCCGCCGACATGCTGGCTGGCAAAACCAATTTCCTTTTCGTCGATAAAGACACCTTTAAAAATCCCATTGATGGGGACTCCTGTCGAGCCGATCGCTTCGGAGACTTCATTCCAAGCCACACCATTGAACTTGGAAATGCCGTTGGTGCCGATATACCAGTGGTCGATGTACTGAGCCGAATAGTCGAGGTCATTCTCAGTTGCTTCGGCGCCAAAGAGTGCTTCGCCAATCGCTATACTCTGCGACGTACCATCTGACAAACTGGAAAACTTGGACGAACTATTGAGGTACATCAGGCCATTCTGGCGACTCAAGCCTAGATGATCGGGGACACCTCCTGACTCGCGCGTGGCCGTACCGCTAGCTACCGCCAAATAACAACTTGGCACGCGGTTCCTTATGCCTTGAATGTCCGAATGCTCTGGCGCGTTGGTGCTCGGACAGCGGTAGACCGATAGGAGGGTCGTACAAGCTTTGGCATTGCTAGTACCAAACGACTCCCAGCGCGCGTTGAAATTGAGCGTGGCAAAAAGATTGTTCTGTTCGAGATACGGTAGTAGACTTCCTGTCCATAGCAGAAAACTTGGTTGAACAATGCCTGCCGGAAAGCGACGCTGAGTGTCGTGGTAATTGTGTAGCGCCAGCCCCATTTGATGAAGGTTGTTGGAGCATTGCATCCGTCGCGCCGACTCGCGCGCCGCTTGGACGGCTGGTAACAGGAGGCCGACAAGAATGCCTATGATTGCAATAACCACCAGCAGCTCGACTAAAGTAAACGCGTTTTTTTGCTGAGATATCATAGAATTCCCGGTGCATTGCGCTGTCTGTGTGCAGGTATCAGAACTAACAGCCTAACAAGAACTACGAAGTTTGCATAACTCGCAGCCCCTAAAAACCACGTGAACCGCGCAAGCCCCCATCGCTGGCTATATGCGGGTACACCAGACTTGGGGGTTGGAGGCCAGGGCGGCGATCCCGTGGTTTCGAGTTTTCCGCAGTACTAGCTGCGGCGACTCACGAAATGGCCATCAACAGCCGACTGGGAGCTTCCAGGTAAGCGATCAAATCATTTAGGAAGCGGGCCGCTGTACCACCATCGACCAAGCGATGATCATACGAAAGACTCAGTGGCATCATCTCTCGAGCTTGAATCGAACCGTCATCCATAACGACAGGAAGCTTACGGGTTCGGCCCACCAGCAGGACTGCCACTTCGGGTATGTTGACAATCGGGGTGCTATACGTTCCACCGATGGCACCCAAATTACTGACGGTGAAGGTGCCACCACGCAGTTCGTTGACGCCAAAATCTCCCTTTCGTACGCGACTTGCCAAATCGGCCAGAGCTTTGGCGATGTCAGGAATACTCAGCGAATCGGCATGACGGATATTGGGAACGACCAAACCGCGATCGGTATCGATGGCTACACCCAAGTTGACGTAGTCGCGGTAGACGATCTGATCGTTCTCCGAGTCGATGGTGGCGTTGATCGTTGGGTTGTGTCGCAGCGCCATGGCCACTGCCTTCAGCAGAAAGGGCATCGTCGTCAACTTGATACCCAGAGACGCATAGTCGTCCTTGCTCTGTTGACGAAATGCTTCCAGCGCCGTGACATCGGCGTCGTCAAAGTTGGTAACGCGCGGCACGGTGCTCCAAGACTTATGCATTTGAGCGGCGATGGTCTTGCGAATCTTGCTCATGCGTTCGACGCGAATTGGCCCATAGTCGTCCTGGCTTGCATCGCCAGGAAGGGCAAGAGCTTTGTTGCCTCCGATCGGAGCAGCGGCGGGCGTAGTTGCCATTGGGGACGGGGACGTGAGCGCCATACCCGTCGCGGTCGTTGAAGCGGACGCCGAGCGCAGCGTGCTCGACTCACGCACTGAGCGTAGCACATCATCGCGCGTAATGCGCCCGTTGGCTCCGGTTCCCGAGACCAAGGACAAATCAACGCCCACCTCGCGCGCAAAGCGGCGTACGGCAGGACCTGCGGCTACCGCCGGTGCGGCTACCGCCGGTGCGGCAACGTCCGCAGTCGCTGCCGCAGTCGCTGCCGCAGTCGCTGCCGCTCGAACTGGCGCTGGTGACGCAGCTTGTTGAGGCGCAGGTCGCTCCACCGCCTCGGGTTGCGGTGCGGCGGGTTGCGGTGCGGCGGGTTGCGGTGCGGCGGGTTGCGGTGCGGCGGGTTGCGGTGCGGCGGGTTGCGGTGCGGCGGGTTGCGGTGCGGCGGGTTGCGGTGCGGCAGGTTGAGGTGCGGCGGTGGACGTTTCTGCCGCGGGCGGTGCGGACTTTGCCGGCGCTGCGGCTGGGCTGCCGCTGGCTGCTTCCAACTGAGCCACAACTTGGCCGACTGGAACCGAATCGCCCGGTGACACCAAAATCTTGATGACTTTGCCAGCAGCCGGACTAGGAAGGGTCACTGTAGCTTTGTCGGTCTCGAGTTCCATCAAGCCTTGTTCAGCCGTGACGGTGTCTCCTTCTTTGACCAACAGTTCGAGCACGTCGCCCGATTCGATCCCTTCGCCCAGCCCAGGGAGTGTTACATCGATTGCCATATCTGGTTCAGTGCCTTATGCGAACAACGGATTTATTTTTTCAGGGTTGTAGTCCAAGTCCTTGATTGCCTGGGCTACGTCAGTCATCGACAGTACATCTTGCTTGGCCAGTCGGTAGAGGGCGGCGAGCGTCACCGATTCAGCATCGACTTCAAAGTGCCGCCGGAGCGCTTCGCGCGTTTCACTGCGGCCCATGCCGTCAGTGCCCAGCACAAAGTAGTCGCCGGGAATGTATCGCCACAATTGCTCGGGGAGCGCGCGCACGTGATCGCTGGCTGCAATGAATGGTCCTTCGACACCACGGAGCACTTGCTCAATGTAGCTCGCCTTGGGCGTTTCCGTCGGATGCAAGTAGTTCCAGCGCTCGGTCGTCTGGGCGTCGCGGCGCAATTGTGTGTAGCTGGTAACGCTCCACACATCGCTGGCGATCTTGTATTTATCCGCCAGTAGTTCTTGAGCTTTAAGCACGCTGCGCAGAATGGGGCCGGTGCCGAACAACTGCACCCGCGCCTTGGCCCCCTGTACTTCGCGGCTGGAGAGTTTGTAGATCCCTTTTACAATTCCTTCTTCGACACCCTTGGGCATTGCGGGCATGTCGTAGTTCTCGTTCTCTACTGAGATGTAATAGATGCCCGTTTCATCTTCCTGGTAGAGCCGCTTTAGGCCATCCATGATGATCACGGTCGTCTCATAAGCGTAAGCCGGATCATAAGCGCGGATTAGAGGGAAGGCCATCGCGTTGAGTTGGCTGTGGCCATCTTGGTGTTGCAACCCCTCGCCATTGAGCGTGGTGCGCCCCGAGGTGCCGCCGAGCATAAAACCTTTGGCCCGCATGTCGCAAGCGGCCCAAATCAAATCGCCCACGCGCTGAAATCCGAACATCGAGTAGTAGATGTAGAATGGAATCATATTGACACCGTGCGTCGAGTAGGCGGTGCCCGCCGCATTGAAGCTCGACATCGAACCTGCTTCGGTGATGCCCTCTTCGAGGATCTGCCCGTCGCGCGCCTCCTTGTAATACATCAGGTTGCCGTCTTTGCGATCGACCGGGTCGTAGAGCTGGCCTCCGTGAGCGTAGATGCCGACGGAGACGAACATGCCCTCCATACCAAAGGTCCGCGATTCATCGGGAACGATGGGCACGACATGCTTGCCAATCTTCTTGTCTTTACAGAGCTTGGCGAGCAAACGCACAAAGCCCATCGTGGTGCTCATCTCACCTTTACTGGCTTCAGTAAACGCGGAGTATTCCGCCAATGTGGGCACTTCGGTAACCGGATGGACGGTCGGGCGACTCGGGGTTGGGCCGCCGAGCGCCTTGCGACGCTCCTTCAAGTACTTGATCTCGACGCTCGACTCGGGCGGTCGATAGAACGGTGCGCTGCCGACCTCTTCGTCGCTGATCGGAATGCCGAAGCGACTGCGGAACTCGAGCAGTTCCTGTTCGTTGAGCTTCTTCTGATTGTGAGCGATGTTGCGACCCTCGCCCGCTTCGCCCAGGCCGTATCCCTTGATGGTCTTGGCCAGGATCACGGTCGGCTGTCCCTTGTGCTCAACGGCTGCTTTGTACGCCGCGTAGACCTTATCGGGGTCGTGACCACCACGGCGCAATTTTTCGAGCTTCTCATCGGAGTAATTGGCGACCAATTCGGCCACGTCGGGGTATTTGCCGAAGAAGTGTTCGCGGATGTACGAGCCCGGCATACCGGTGTACTTCTGATACTGGCCATCGACGACTTCATTCATGCGCTGAGCTAAATTGCCGGTTTCATCTTTTTCCAGCAACGCATCCCAATCGCCACCCCACACAACTTTGATGACATTCCAGCCCGAACCGCGGAAGACCGCTTCGAGCTCTTGGATGATTTTGCTGTTGCCACGCACGGGACCGTCGAGCCGTTGCAGGTTGCAGTTGACGACGAAAGTCAGATTGTCGAGCCGCTCGCGCGCCGCCAAGTGCAATGCGCCTAGCGTTTCTGGCTCGTCGCACTCACCGTCACCCACGAAGGCCCACACGCGTTGATTCGATGTGTCTTTGATACCTCGATCGCGCAGGTACTCGTTGAACCGCGCTTGGTAGATGGCCATGATCGGCCCCAGTCCCATCGAGACGGTGGGGAATTCCCAGAAGTCAGGCATCAGCCATGGGTGAGGATAGCTGCTCAGTCCGCGCTCGGATTGTAGCTCACGGCGGAAGTTCTCCAGGTTTTCTGTTTTTAAGCGACCTTCCATGAAGGCTCGCGAGTACATACCTGGCGAAGCATGACCTTGGAAATAAATCAGGTCTCCGTCATAGCCGCTTTCGCCGCGACCTTTGAAGAAGTGGTTGAAGCCCACTTCATACAGTGTGGCGCTCGAAGCAAACGTGCTGATGTGACCACCGATCCCATCGTGCTTCTTGTTGCTGCGAGTCACCATGGCCATCGCGTTCCAACGGATCAAGCTCTTGATGCGTCGTTCGAGTTCGCGATTGCCAGGGTAGGGGGGCTGCTTGTGGGGCGGGATCGTGTTGACGTAGGGAGTATTGACCTCCAGTGGCACATCGACCCCTTCGCGTCGCGCTCGCGTGTCGATCGCTTTGAGCAAGTACTTGACTCGCTCGGGGCCTTTGCTCTTGAGCACATAGTCGAGCGAACTGAGCCACTCGGCCGTCTCGGCAGGATCGGCATCGATTGGTATCGGTAATTGTCCACCAGCCACCACGGCTGCTTCTTCGTCGCTCAATGTTTTTACCTCTGCCATTGTTTCACTCTCCACTTGCCAGCTTCATCAACAACTATTTTAGTGCTTGCCACCGAGATTCTGAACTAAATTGGCCGATTCTCCAAGCCACGTTTGCGGTTAGGCTATCTGCCGAACTTAGCGAGGTGTCGGTATGGTCGTAATGCGCCCCGTAGGTCCGGTGTTAGGGTGTGGTTGGTAGTGTTGTATGCGGTGCTTTGGCAAAGGCATTTGCAGGAAAACCAACAAAACTCCGTAGTTACTGTCGCCAGGCAAGCCGCATTGCTCGAGGCCCCTTCGCGGGGGGCGTGAATAGCTTGGGTTTAACCATTTGGCTGCAGGACCACTTTCATCGCCCCTGGCTCACCGGCATATAACCTAGCGAACCAGCTCGGCCCTTCGTCCAGCGTCGCCTTGGCGGTGATGAGCGCATCGACGCGAATGTCACCGCGTCTGAGATACTCGATGCACTCAGGGTACTCGCCGTTCGACGCACAGCTACCGTAGACCGACAGTTCTCGCGTCACCACCGCTTGCAATGGCAGTTCAACGTTGGGTGCAAGATTGCCGACTAGCGTGATGGCGCCTCCTTTGCGAGTACACTCGATTGCCATTCTCACTGTGGGGGTGGCCCCGACGACTTCTAGCGACACGTCGGCGCCTCGACCACCGGTCAATCGCTTGACCTCCGCCACCACATCGCATTTTTTTGGATTGAGCCCTTCGTCGGCCCCTAGGCTCTTTGCCAATTCGAGCTTGTTGTCCTCCAGATCGACGGCGATAACGCGGGCGGCTCCGGCCAGTCGAATGGCTTGGACGACCAGCAGACCGATCATTCCGCTACCGACCACGACGGCGGTGTCTCCGAGCTTAACTGGCGTGCGATTGGACGCATGCACGGCGATCGAGACCGCTTCGATCAGCGCCGCATGTTCGAAGGCCAATTCATCAGGTAGCTTATACGAGATATTTTGTGGCACGACCACGTATTGAGCGAACGCACCGTGCCGGCGGAATTCGCTACAAGAGACACCGAGAACTTGGCGGTTTTCGCACAGATTGATCGAGCCCTTACGACACGATGCACAGCGACCACACGACACGGTCGAATCAAACGTGACACGGTCGCCGACTTGAAAGCCCTTCACGGCTGAGCCAATCTGGTGGACGATGCCAGCCGCTTCGTGTCCCATGACAAGCGGTGGGACACGTCGGCCCGACGAGCCATCCCAGCCGTGGATATCGCTGCCGCAAATGCCACAAGCTTTCACTTCTACAAGCAAATCATTCGGCCCCACTTCAGGTATCGGCATGTCGACCACTTCTAGTTTCTTATACTCGCTGAGCAGCATCGCTTTCATGGTCACCCTTTAATGTGGCCCGACGCTCCGCGTCGGTGTTCTCTTTTCTAATGTGGCCCGACGCTCCGCCGTCGGCAATCTCTTATTCTCTTATTCTCTTATTCTCTTATTCTCTTATCTACTATCGTTCACTTCATCGCCCCTGGTAGTGGACGATGCAACGAGTCCCTTAAGCTGTAATTTATTTTATTCGATATTCGAAAGGGACTCGTAACCTCGTCCACTACGAAGCTAGCGTTTCGGCTTGTATATTTCGGTCGCCGTCCCGAAGTGAACTTCACCTGCGTTCATGAGTGTTTCGCTCAAAGTTGGGTGGGGGTGGATCGACTCCGTCAAATCGCGAACTTCGCATCCCATCTCGATCGCCAATACCGCTTCGGCGATCAGCTCGCCAGCTCCGGCGCCGACGATACCACAGCCGAGTACGCGATGCGTTTCGGGATCGACCAACCACTTGGTCAGCCCCTCGGTTCGCCCGATGGCTTGCGCGCGGCCACTGGCCGCCCATGGGTAGACTGCAACCTCAACCGCGCGTCCGGTTTTCTTGGCTTCCTCTTCGGTCAGACCCGCCCAGGCGATCTCGGGATCGGTGAAGACTACCGCCGGTATGGCCGCTTTGCTAAAGGTGACATCTTCCCCAAGCAGAACTTCGACCGCCACTTTGCCTTCGTGAGACGCTTTGTGGGCCAACATCGGCTCGCCTGCCACATCGCCGATAGCGAAGATATGCGGGTCGGTGGTGCGTTGCTGGCTATCGCAAATCGCAAAGCCCCGTGCATCCAATTGCACACGAGTGTTTTCCAGTCCGATTCCGCGACTGACCGGGCGTCTGCCGACGCTGACCAGCACGCGATCGAATTGCTCGTGCCCGTACTTGCCAGGGCCTTCAAAAGTGACTTCGATTTTATCGCCGACTTCGGATAGCGAGCCGACTTTGGTGTTGAGGTAAATCCGCTTGTTGAATAGTTTTTCCATCCGTTTGTGGAGCGGTTTCACGAGGTCGCGATCGGCTCCCATCAGCAGGCCATCGAGCAGCTCGACGACGCTGACCTTGGTTCCTAAACTGGCGTACACCGAGCCCATTTCCAATCCGATGTAACCGCCACCGACAACCAGCAAGCTTTCGGGAATGTCGACCAGAGCCAGCGCGCCGGTCGAGTCCATCACGCGGTCGCTACCGATATTGAAACTCGGTGGCATGGTGGGCACGCTGCCTGTCGCCAATATGCAGTGCTCGAAGGTCAGTTGTTTTTCGGCAGGGATCGATTCGTGGTCCCCTTCCAGTCGCAGCGTTGTGCTGTTTTCGAAAACGCCCTTGGCTTGGATGATGGTCACATTGCGGCGCTTGGCCAACTGAGCCAAACCGCCGCTGAGCGTCGAGATCACTTTTTCTTTACGAGCGCGAACTTTGTCGACATCGATAGTGGGCTGAGCGTAGGTGATGCCCCAATCCTCGCGCATTTCGTCGACTTCGGAGATGACGCGAGCCACGTGCAGCAGAGCTTTCGAAGGAATGCACCCTCGCAGTAAACAGGTCCCGCCGAGCCGTTTTTCCGACTCGACCAAGGTGACTTGCAGCCCTTCGTCGGCAGCCAGAAATGCGGCCGCGTAACCGCCTGGACCTCCACCCAAAACCACTAGATCGCTATGCATGAAATTACCCTACTACAGACGTACGTTGGGATCGCATCGGCCCCACGCCAGCTTGTCTGGCATGAGCCAAGTTTTAGGAGTTAGTTGTCGCGGCATGCGTCGTACCCATCCAACTTTCCGTCGAATTGTCGCTTCCAGCGGCAATTCGACGGAAAGTTGGATGCACCGAGACAACATCTGCCTTCAAACTTCTTCACCTGCGAGGCAAGCTCGCAGGGGTCTGGCTTGTGCCTGCTACCGTCGCTTAGCGCGACAAGAATTCGACCACGACGTTGGCGTCTACCGGCAGGCTGATATCGGTCGCGGTAGGCTGACTTAGCAGCGTGGCTTGCAAGCCTTCGGAATCGAATGTCAGCCAATCGAGCGACTGGGGTGGGTTGTTGGCGATAACACCACGATAGAGGTTCTTCAAGTTTTCTCGCCCACGCAGCTCGACCACATCACCGGCTCGCAGGATATAACCAGGCTTGGTGACCTTGACGCCATTGACGCGGAAGTGACCATGCACGATGCCTTGACGGGCTTGCGGTCGAGTCTTGGTAAAGCCGGCGCGACGCACGACGTTGTCCAATCGTCGCTCGCACATCAACAGTAGATTCTGAGCCGTATTGCCCTTGGCGCTCGTGGCGGCGACGAAGTAACGGCGCAATTGTCGCTCGCCCAACCCGTAGTAGTGCTTGATCTTCTGCTTTTCGGTCAAGGCCGTTCCGTAGTTACTGGTGCGGCGTCCACGTGGGTGCATGCCCGGCGGAGTATCGCGGCGTTCGAGCGCTCGCGCAGCTCCGGCGCTCTCGTAAACCAACATGCTCAAACGACGATTGACGCGGGCTTTAGGACCAGTATATCTAGCCATAACTCTACGAAACTCCAGCAAAAACTACGTTGAATTCATCCCTTTCGCCGCGTTGCGACGGGCCCAATCCCTGAACGACCATTCACCAAGAATGGGTAGGTTGAGCCAATATCTGGGGCAAGCAAGCGGGCCAGTATCCCGGAATGAACAGTTTTTCACAAGTGCTAATGAGAGTTTGAGGCGTCGAGAGCAATGATCGGAACGCCGAGTTCTAGGTTGGTTGCACGCGTCCCCTCGTTTCAAACTTCACACTTCAAACTTCCAACTTCACACCCCTGGCACCTATGAGACCTAAAGGAGCTATGCGACAATAGTCGCTTGGAATACAGGAATTTTGTCAGTTTTTCCCCTCAGGCAGCCCCGCATGCGCAGAAGCGACATCCGCAACATCGTCATTATCGCTCACGTTGACCACGGCAAGACGTCGCTGGTCGATTGCCTGCTCAAGCAAAGCGGCCAATTCCGTGACTCGCAGCTCCAGGGACACCAAATCCTGGACAGCAACGATCTGGAACGCGAACGGGGCATTACGATCCTCAGCAAAAACATCGCGCTCCCCTACAAGGGGATCAAGATCAACATTATCGACACGCCCGGTCACGCCGACTTTGGTGGTGAAGTCGAGCGGGTAGTACGCATGGCCGATGGCGCCCTGGTATTGATGGATGCCGCTGAAGGCCCCATGCCCCAAACTCGCTTTGTGCTCTCCAAGGCGCTCGAAGCAGGGGTGCGGCCTATCGTGGTCATCAACAAGATCGACCGCCCCGACTCGCGAGCCCTCGAAGTGGTCGATGAAGCGCTCGAACTGCTGATCGATCTCGGTGGCGAGCACTTCATGGATGACTTCGACTACATTTTTACGTCGGCCAAAGAGGGCTATGCGACCCACGACCCGAGTGTGCCTGGCACCTCGATGGCACCGCTGCTCGACCTCGTGCTGGAAAAAATCCCTGGCCCCGAAGTCGAGCCGGACGCGCCACTGCAACTACTGGTCACCAATCTCGATTGGTCGGAATACGTGGGGCGTATTGGAGTTGGACGCATCCAAGCGGGCACGCTCAAATCCGGCCAACAGATCGATATGGCCAAGAGTGGCGACCGCGTTGTGCAAGCACAAATCGCCTCGGTCTCGGTCTTTGATCGCTTGGGGCGCACCGAAGTGCCCGAAGCGACGGCTGGTGACATTGCCGCAATCGTTGGACTTGAGGAGGTCGAGATAGGCGACACGATTTGCGAGCGAGGCATACTGCGCCCGCTTCCACGTTTGACGGTCGACGAACCGACGCTCGAAATGGTATTCAGTATCAACAGCTCGCCACTGGTAGGCCGCGAAGGCAAATACGTGACCAACCGGCAGCTCCGCACTCGCTTGGAAAAAGAGCTCGAACGCAACGTCGCCCTGCGCGTGGCTCCGATCGAAGGTGCCGATGGATACGCAGTGCGCGGTCGCGGTGTATTGCACTTAGCGGTCTTGATCGAGACCATGCGCCGCGAAGGCTTTGAGTTGTCGGTTGGCAAGCCTCGCGTGGTCACTCGCGAAATCGATGGCCAAAAGCAAGAACCCTTCGAAACGCTTAACGTCGAGGTCCCGCAGGAAAAAGTCGGTCCCGTGATGGAACTGGTCGGCTTGCGTCGTGGTACGCTCGATGCAATGACTCCGCGTGGAAGCTACTGCTTGCTCAAGTTTGACATTCCCGCGCGCGGGCTGATCGGCCTTCGCACGCGTTTGCTCAATGCCACGCAAGGCACCGCCGTCATTCACCATCGCTTCAATGGTTACAAAGTGCGTGAAGGGGAAGTACCCGCTCGTGCCAATGGCGTGCTCGTATCGATGGTCAGTGGCAAAGCCATTCCGTTTGCTCTGTTCGGTTTGCAGGATCGCAGCGATCTCTTTGTCGCTCCCGGTGATGAAATCTACGAAGGCATGATCGTTGGGGAAAACGCGCGGGAGTCGGACATGGTTGTCAATCCATGTCGCGAGAAGAAACTGACGAACATCCGTGCCGCCGGCTCGGACGAAAATGTCATTCTCAAGCCGCCTCGTATGCTTTCCCTCGAAGCCGCGTTGGAATATATCGAAGACGATGAGCTGGTGGAAATTACCCCGCATTCGATTCGCTTGCGCAAAATCGGCCTACGCGAGGCCGATCGTCGGCGCGGTGGCCGCGCCGCTAGCCTAGCTAAATAGTTGCGATTTGTCGTCCCCACTTCGGCCCCTACGAGCTTGCCTCGCCGTGATTCTTAGACCCCAACGATCTTGCCTCGCCGTGATTCTTAGACCCCAACGATCTTGCCTCGCCGTGATTCTTAAACCCCTACGAGCTTGCCTCGTAGGTGAATCAGTTTTGTACCTAGACCGCGCCCCTACGCGCGCCACCTCCAGTCCTTCTTCATCGTCCTCACTACCTAACCACTCTCGCTCAGAAGCAAACTGCGATTGATCGCGGCCACCAAACCCAAAATCGACGCTTTGGTAATGGACTTGTGCTGGCCGACGCCAAACAGTTCTTGCCCATCGGCAGTCTTCACTAATACATAGGCGGCGGCAGAGCTATCGCTGCCCGCCTCCATGGCGTGTTCGTGATAGTCTTGAATGTCGACCGCCAAACCGAATCGTTCGGTCAAGGCATGGACCAAGGCGTCCAGAGGGCCGGCACCTTGGCCGGTAATCTCCTGCTTGTCACCTTGGTAGCTGACCGTGAAGCGATGCCGCTCTTGATCTTCGATGTCACAGTCGACAGGTGCGTGCGCGTGATAGATCAGCGTCTGCGTAGGTTTCATGTACGTTTCGACAAACTTGGCCGCCACATCGCGGGCTGACATCTCTTGGCCTGTCGCATCGGTGACCTTCTGAACGACTTGACTAAAGGCGATTTGCAAGCGGCGTGGCAGGTGGAAACCCAGTTGGTTCTCGACCAGGTAGGCCACCCCCCCTTTGCCAGACTGAGAATTGACGCGAATGACCGGATCGTATTGTCGACCAATGTCGACTGGGTCAATTGTCAAATAGGGAACCTCGAAGCGCTCTTGCCCCGACTCCTTCAACGCCGCAAAACCCTTCTTAATTGCATCTTGGTGTGATCCGGAAAATGCGGTGAAGACCAAGTCGCCAGAGTAGGGTGTGCGCTCGTGAACTCTCAATTCCGTGCAGAATTCTGCGATACGGCGGATCTCTTTCAAGTTCGAGAAATCGAGTCCCGAATCGACACCTTGCGTCGTCAAGTTTAAAGCCATGGTAACGATATCCAGATTCCCTGTCCGTTCACCATTGCCGAACAGCGTTCCCTCGACCCGCTCGCCACCAGCCAACATGCCCAGCTCGGAAGCTGCGATGCCGGTTCCGCGATCGTTGTGAGTATGCAGTGAAATGATCGTCTGCTGTCGATAGTTGAAGCTACGACAGAACAGTTCAATTTGATCGGCATACACGTTCGGCGTCGTCAATTCGACGGTGGAGGGCAAGTTGATGATCGTCTTGTTGTCCACGGTAGGCTGCCACACATCGCACACCGCCTCGCAGATCTCGACCGCAAAATCGATTTCGGTTCCCGTGAAACTTTCGGGAGAATACTGGAAGCGGATCTGTCCCGATCCACGCTCGGCTTTGGCCAGTTCGTCGATCCATCGCGCGCCATCGACGGCCATGCGCACAATATCCGCTTTTTCTGCATGGAAGACCACGCGACGTTGCAGGGTGGATGTCGAATTGTACAAATGCACAATCGCCGACTTGGCACCGCGTATCGCCTCGAAGGTACGCTCGATTAGTGGTCGGCGAGCTTGGACCAGAACTTGAATCGTGACGTCGTCCGGAATCAATTGCTGGTCGATCAGTTCGCGGACAAAGGTAAAGTCGGTCTCGGAGGCGGCAGGGAAACCGACTTCGATTTCCTTGAAGCCGATTTGTAACAGAGTACGAAACAGCTCCATCTTTTTGACAGGTCCCATCGGATTGATTAGCGCCTGATTACCATCGCGCAAATCGACCGAGCACCAAATCGGAGCCCGCGTCAGAGTCCGGTTGGGCCATGTGCGGTCGGGCAAACTTATCGGCGGAAAGGGGACGTATTTGGCCATGACAGTTCTCGTGATTGACTGATGAAACGGTGATTTGTGGAAGCCTATTAAAACAAAAAACCCTGAAACTCGGCAGTGCGAGTTTCAGGGTTGGTGTGGATCTTCAATGTTGGTTTGAAGCGAACGAGACCGTACCCCTACCACTCGCTGGCGGCGAGCGTAAGTCGAAGCAAATTGTGGATGCGGTTCGCAGGTGTCATCGGATTGAGTATAACTCGGAAAGGTAGTTGAAGCATTTGACTTGACAACATCAATGACTCCAGGATAAACCGTCCCTTAGCCGCCTGTCAATGCTAGTGCAATTTAGGACGTTTTCCACCCGCATTGGGTTCGCGCAGCTTTGGAGTGCGGGAATTTATTACCGCTTTGGCCCTCCCAATAGTCAGCAGTGAGTTGAAACGTCGAGGTATACGCCCCGTTCGAATCAAACTTGCTACAGCGCTGCGCGGTTAAACAGAATTTTTCTTCGGCAACGTTTACACGCGACCTGAGAACGAAACGAGCTCATGATCAAGACATTTGAACAAGCGTACCAATTCGTTATCGACCACAAGGTTTGCACGGTTTTCGGCAGCAAGAACTCGCCCTACCCTTCGTTGTGGGACAACACAGGACTTTCCGAAAAGAAGCCCAAGGCCGGAGGTTGGAGCCCCAAGGTCGTGGCCGTTTGGGATTGGAAGACTCGCATACCGCAGACCTATCCTGACTCGATCTTCTATGGAAAGGTCCCGGGAGGCGATGCAGTGCTCATGGAAATGCAATACTTCCGAAACGTGCATTATCCCGAAGCGTATCAGCCTTTAAGCGAGTTGGACCCGCTTAGTCAGCAAGTCTACGAGTTCATCCGCTTAGAGCCTGGATTCACCGGCACGCTACGCAAACGAACCCTTGAACGTCTGTCTTGCACGAAGAGCCAGTTCGAAACAGCGCTGAAGAGGCTGCAAGTAAGTTTGAACATCGTTCGTTCGAATGACCCAAAACTAAAAAATGACTTCTGGCTTCCAATGCGCGAAGTGCATTTGGATATTGTTCAAGCTACGAAAAAGGATTGAAGCCTCGAAGATAAATCGCGTTGCTACGCCACCGCCGGACTGTGTTGCCCTAGCTTCAATATTTTCTTGCCAACTCAGAGTCAGGTGGGGCACGAAAATGGAGCAACACTCTGACAACTGGCCTCCTTCGAAGCTAGTCTGCCCCCACGTGGCCCGATACGGCGCGGTCAAGTCGAAGTTTTCTTCGCTAACCGTTTCGAGTGGCCGGAGAACTGGTCTGCTTAACCGCTGAAAGCGCTCGGCGCGCGTTCATGCCAGAGGGCTTGCTACACGTAAAGCGCGCAGCCGATCCCAACCTCGTTCACTCGCAACTAGGTGACGTGGCAGGTGGTAGGGCTGGCCGTTCTTTAAGGTCAACACAACGCTGTCTGGGCTATCTGCTTTCGATGCGACGTCGCTAAAGGGCATTCGTGCAGCGGCGAAAATATTGCAGGTGGCGAACTCCTGCTGGCTGATCCAAGTGCTGCCAAGATCAGAACACAAAAGCCAAGCAGCACAATTGCATCGACGACTTTTCCCTTGGAGATCGCAAGCAACACACTCACCGGTGCGAGTACAAGAAAGATAATCCCTAGTAGAACTGCCAGCACCACAATGAGCCACCACTCCTGGTCGCGCGGCAGCATATCTTGGTAGTCGGATCGTTCAATTGTGCCGTTGAATTTTAGCGGCTCACTCGGTAGAGGAGCAGCAGCCGTGTGGGAGGTGGGTTCGTAGGGATTGATGGTCGGCTGTGTCATCGGATTGAGAAAGCGGGGGGAATCTTCGGCGTCCCCAAAGCCCCTTGGAGACTGCTACTTGTCGCATTTTGGGCGTTCAGTGTGGCCGCTACCAAGCGGAAAGCAGCCAGGCGAGAAACGCTTGCGCCAACGATATCCTTGCCGATAGATATTCTGGTGCTACAAACTATTGGACAGGCCAAAGCGGGGATCAATCCCCGCACTCCAAAAAAAGGCTAGTTCTGTGTGGCCAACAACTCTTTCAAAGCGGCTTGTTTGGCGTCACCGGAGTGGAAGTCGAAGGCGCGAAAGTAGCGCAGTTGTTCCTGCTCGCTGGGAGTGGTGGCGATAATCTCAGCCAAGTAGTGACACGCCTTGGGCGAGCGGCAGCGCCAAACGATATCGCGGCCGCCCGGCGTATTCCATTTGTCTCCAACTCGGCCTAGCCAAGCTTGGAAGAAGCTATCCCATTGCTTGTCGGCACCGATGCCGAGCGATTCGATGTACCAGCGATCGCTGCCATCATGTTGCACGGCTAGTTCGGCCCATAGCTGGGCCGCTTGCGGATTTTTATTGTGCCGCAGGGCGATGGCCAATTCACGGCGCACTGCCGCCGACGGATCACGTTTCAACTGCTCGACGATCGGCAGCACGTCGAGCCCATGCTCGCGAGCTATGCGGATACCAACGATACGTAGGTTCGCATCGGCGTCGGCCAGTGCCGTTTGCACCTGTTGCTGTGGATCGCCGCTGACGATGGCCAACTGCCATAGTGCGCGGGCTCGCAGCGAATCGTTTGGGGCAGAAGTCGAGGCTTCTTCAAGAGCGGCGGTTGCTGACTTGCCCATGCTCTGCAGCGCGCGCTGTGCTAGGAAGCGGGTAGCCAAATTCGGATTCATCAGCGACTCGGTGGCCGACTTGGCTGTCGAGAAGTCGGCCTTGGGAAATCGGTAGCCCTTGTGTCCGGTGGGAACGATGCGGAAAATGCGCCCATGCTGAGGGTCGCCCATGGCATGGCCACCGACGCCAGGGTCGTACCAGTCGGCTACGAACAACGAACCGTCGGGGGCGGCACAAACGTCTACGGGACGGAACCAAGGATCGTTGACACCCTGGACCATGTTCAGAATGGTCGCCGTGTAGCCCGCGCCATCTTGTTCGACTGGATACGCTCGGACCACATTGGGCCCTGGATCGGTGTGAATGATCTGATTTCGGAATTGTTTGGGGAGCAGCGTACCTTCGTAAAAACAAATTCCGGTTGGTGAGCCCGCACCGGTCTGCAAAATGTTTGGAACCACACCGGGGTCGTTCAAGTGCCAATGTTGCAGAGGAATCTCCGCCTCCAACCCGGTTCGCGGAACCTGCCATGCGTCACCGGTTAGTTCGTCGCGATATCCGTAGTTGCCGTACTCCATGACGAAGTTGATCCGCGTGCCGCGATTGCCATCGTCGTCGTTGTCCGATTGCCACATGTTTCCAAACGAATCGACGCACAGCTCCCAATTGTTGCGGAAATTCCAACCCAGAGTTTCCAGGTCGCTGCCATCCACGTTGCAGCGGAATACCATCCCCTGTTGATAGGGATGACGACTGTCGTCGACGACATTGCCAGCCTTGTCGACGATGGTATCGCCGCCTGCCGACTTGAGCTGCTTGCCTTCGTTGCCGAAATTGAAATAGAGTTTGCCATCGGGACCGACGTTAAAAGCATGGATGCCGTGATCGTGCTGAACCCCCGAGATACCGGTAAACAATGGGCGTTTGGAGTCGGGGATTAGATCGTTGTTTTCATCGGTGAAGACCAGCACTTGAGAGCCGGCTGAAACGAAGATCTGATTGCCGAGGACGGTGACTCCGTGTGGCGAGTCGATGTCGGTGCCTTGATAGAATACGGTTTGATGCTCAGCACTACCGTCGCCATCGCGATCTTCAAGGACCAAGATGCGATCACCTTCGCTTCGCTCTGGGTTGTTCGGATTGCGAAAGTGGCGATAGTTGACCGACTCGCAAACCCACACGCGTCCCAAGTGATCGACGTCGATGCTGGTGGGACTGAGCAACTGCGGCTCAGTTGCGAAGACTTGGACTTCGAGTCCATCAGCCACGTCGAAACCGGCCACTGCGCGACTCGGGTCGTGCGACGCATCAATGATGACAGATGCGGCTTGCTTCGCCGCTCGATTGCCTTCTGCCGGGTCGGATGGCTCTGCGTTGTCGCTGCGGCGCAGGCTGGCCGTGTACTCGACCACGTCGATGAGATTCTGCAGCGACAGTGCCTTCTGCAAATCGGCTGGCATCAACGACACCGACTGTTTCTTTAAGTCGTCGACATCGGCGCGCTCGACGGTCGTATCGATCCCTTCGGCATTGCGAATCGTTAGCGATTGGTCGTTCTGATTCATCAACAATCCCGTAAGCACCTGTCCGTCGGCGGTGAGGAGTGTGTACGTTTCATAGTTATGGCTGACTGCCGCGCTGGGATTGAGAATGGCTAGAAACATATCTTCACGCGCCAGCTTGCTACCGATCTCCGACAGGTCGGGCCCGATCTCTTTTCCTTCTCCATGGACCTTGTGGCATTTGCTACAAGTGCCGGTGGTGGTGAAGACCTGCTGGCCGGCTTCCGCGTTGCCGCGTCGTTTGGCTAGCTCTTGAATCGGCGGGATGGCTTCCGACGTAGCGGTGGCTGGTGGCTTGAGCAGCTTGGCGGCAGCGTTCTTGATTTGCTCATTGGTAGAACCCAGTAGTGCGTCGGTCACAGCGAACTGGATATCTTCTGTCACTTGGCCGGTTTGGGCCATTTCAAGCAACGCTTGTTGGCCGGCTTCGGAACGCCCCAGCGCGGCGGCAGCGGAGCAGCGCAGTTGCCGATTGCGCGCGGTATCGTGGATGATCGACAAAAGGAATTCGCGCGCGGCGAGTTCGTTGACATAGCCCAATGCACTGACTGCCGCAGCGGCTTGTGGCTCGTCGGCTTGCTCAATGGCTGATTGGATCGCGGGCAGCTTGTGTTGACTGACCAATATCTTGGCCGCTTCGACGCCTAGGGTATTGAAGGGGACCGCAGTTACCAACTTGAGCCATTGTTCGGTCTGGTCCAAGACTCCCAGTTTCTTGGCGACCTCCAAGTACTCCGGCGTCCCACTTTTGCGTTCGAGAAAGCGCAGCACCGCTGCGCGCTCGTTGGGGTACTGGGCTAACGTTCCGGAAGGCAGACGCAATAGTGCTTCCACGACGGCGTGATCGTGCGCCACGGTTGGCTCGTGAGCGCGGATGGCCGCAATGTTTGATAGGGCTGCTCCAAGCAGGAAGGCTAGGCTGCAAAGAGGGGCCAAGTTGAATCGCATGCAAAAGCTACCTATGGAGGAGGAAACGGAGGATACGGGAGCGGTCCACGACAAGTTTGCTTAACTCGTGACGGGGTAGAATTGTAATCCATTGTAAATTTTACAAGTCTTTTTTTCAAAAGTGCAGTAGCGACAAGCTGTTTGTTTTCACCAGCTTACCTAAGCCGGCGTTAAAACGGGCTTCGATCTGAAATTCTCAGGAGAATTCTCCTTTGGCACGCCGCGTGCTTTACTGGAGTCCTCAGTGGCATAACACCGAGGCCCGTCGCGGAGCTAGGTTGCCACACCAAGAGTGCGGATGCATTTGACCAATGCCCGTTAAGTAGAATCGAGGGAACTCGACGAGCCGGTAATTCCTCCGCCGGTAGTCGATAGAGCGTTTGGAATTGCGAAGCTGGACGACAGCGAGCCACGGTCGGCCAGTTCGCAGGCAGGGTCCAAGCGACACGAACAGGGATGCCCCCCGTGACCTTAGAGGCAAAGTCGCCGGTGTATGGTGACAAATTAATTTAGCTGCTTGCAGCCTAGGCCCGCTTTTCACGGTTGGAAAGGGTCCGCTCGGGCGAGCCTTCAATGGAGGCTCTCCGAGCGGGCCCTTTTTCGTTTCCTATCAGCACTTGCGACGCGGAGCGTCGAGCCACATTCACTCACTTGCGACGCGGAGCGTCGAGCCACATTCGCTGTGGCCCGTCGCGTCCCTACGAAGTACACAGCCAAAAATGCTATGGTCATCAGCAACATTGAGAAAAGATCCGCAGGGGTGACTATGGCTGCCAAGCACATACACCCAACAATCGCCAACATCGGACGATAGTACCGTGATCGACCGATGAACATCATCAACGCGGCAGCCCCGACTACGAATGTCGCGGCAAGTTCTAGATATCCAATTTGTAATAGCATCGCATTCAGCTCCAGAAGTGACGGTTTTTGAAAAAACTCGCCGAATGCATTCCGTCGACCAATTCGTCACGGAGATGAAGCGATTGTTAGTTGCATTCTAGCAAACTGACTGAGCTGAAACAATTATTGGGTCCGACAGTCAACTGAACAAGAAGGACGCGTTTGCAGTTATGTTTGGGTTGGCAAAACACTAATCTATTTAACTGCGCAACGTGGTCGCGCAGGTGATGAGCCAACCCAAACGATGCGGCGGCACCGTTGCGGGGTACCAACGGGAGATCAGCCCGTCCTGGCCACGCTAGCCTGACCTAGGCGCGCTGACTCGCATAAACTGACCACTCGCTGGGCATCAAAACAGATCCAAAAGTAGCTCGCTGGTCACCTTCCGAAAGTCACGTAGGGGACCAACGCACTACAAGAAGTTGCTATCATAGGAACTTCTCGCGCGGACGGTCGTCGGTTTCTGCGTGCTTTTCGTCAACCTCCAAGCCCACCACTCAACGCATGTCCCAACCAATTCAGTTACAAAAAGTAGTTTCGGTCGCTTGGTGGAAACACCTCAATAGCTATCACTGGTTCGTATTTGCCATGGCCGCACTGGCTTGGCTGTTCGATTGTTTGGACCAGCAGATATTCATTCTCTTCCGCAACGATGCCTTGAAGACGCTGCTTCCGCCCGATTGGGACGTGAAGGCATACGGTGGTTACGCCACGTCGATCTTCGTGGCCGGCTGGGCTACAGGGGGCTTGATCTTCGGTTCGGTCGGAGATCGCATCGGTCGCGCCAAGACATTGACGCTAACCGTATTGCTGTACTCGGTCTTTACCGGTCTGACGGCGCTGTCGACGTCGTGGGTCGACTTTGCCATCTATCGCTTCATCACAGGACTGGGAGTGGGTGGTGTGTTTGGTTTGGCGGTTGCACTTATCGCTGATACGCTGCCCGACGAGTCGCGACCCGGCGCTCTGGGAATGTTGCAGGCCCTCTCGGCAATTGGCAACATTACCGCTGGGCTGATCAGCATGTGGTTGGGCAGCCTGATTACCAGCGGCTCCAATTCCATCACCGCCGACACGGCATGGAAATACGCATTCCTGTTCGGTGCCATTCCCGCCTTCTTGTGCGTGTTTATTCAATTGCGCATGAGAGAACCCGAAAAGTGGGTCAAGGCCAAGGAGGCAGGCAAGATAACTGGTGTCAAGTTTGGCTCGTACGTTTCGCTGCTTGGCCCCGGTCGGTGGCGCAAGCCTGCTCTACTGGGCATGTTGCTGTGCATCGCAGGAGTGATCGGGCTATGGGGGATCGGCTTCTTTGCTCCCGAGTTGGTCGGTGACGTCATCGCCACTTCGGTCCGTGCCGAAGCGCTCAAAGCTTCGGTAGCCTTATCGCCGGATGAGCTTGCCCAGCGCATATCGAGTCAATCGGCCTACTACAAAGGGCTCAATGGGATCATCCAAAACATCGGTGCATTTTTCGGTATGCTCGCCTTTTCGTGGTTAGCCCAGCGAGCTGGTCGCAAGCCAGCCTTTGTGGTTGCATTCATCGGTGCATTCATCGCCACCAACGTCTACTTCCAAATGTTCAAGAGCGTCGATCAGATTTGGATGAGTGGCGTGATGGGCTTTTTCCAACTGGCGCTATTCGCCGGCTTTGCAATTTACTTGCCGGAGCTTTTCCCGACGCGATTGCGCAGCACAGGAACCAGCTTTTGCTACAACGTCGGGCGATTTCTGGCAGCCACCGGTCCCTTTACCCTAGGGATGTTGCAGCACAATTTGGGCGAGTCGGCGATGGCCAAACTACCGGAGACGGCCGATGCGGCAGCCAAAGCCGCCGCCAAGCTTGGTGCGTTTCGCGAGGCCACTTCCTGGGTCAGCCTAGTGTTTATCCTTGGGATTGTCGTCGTGTTCTTCTTGCCTGAAACCAAAGGCAAGCCGATGCCCGAAGACTAATGTGGCCCGACGCTCCGCGTCGGTATTCCCCTATTCCCCTATTCCCGGCCCTCAGCCCCCTGCCAGCTTGTCTGGCAGGAGCCAAAGTTTTGCAAATAGAAATTAGTTTTGAAATCGTCCGCCGGCCATCCTGGCCAATCACCGCCACCGGCGGTGATTGGCCAGGATGGCGGCAGGGAAGTTGATCGCATCTAGCTACAAAACTGTTCACCAGCGAGCAAGCTCGCTGGGGCCTGAACAAAAAATGGGGAGCATCTAGCAACAAAACTGTTCACCAGCGAGCAAGCTCGCTGGGGTCTGAAGCAACGATACCGAGCCTTACAAGCCGGCTTTTTTAAGCATGCCCTGCGCTTCGGCGTCATCCTTGAGTTTTTCACCGATCTTCTGTGCAGCGGTTTTGGCTTCGTTGCGGAGATTGCCCGACTGAGTAGCTTCAATGGCTAGCTTCAGAGTGCCTCGGCTGGGATAGCGCTGCAAGACTTCGAGCACCATCTTGCGTTCGGTGTCCTGCTTACAAGCTTGCATGGCTTCGGCACACATGGCTACGCGCTCGGACTCGGGCATGACAAATTGCCGAGCGATGCGGATGTAACCTCGCATAGCCCGAACTTGAAATTTATCCGCAGGACCTGTGGTGGCAAGTTTCAAGAGGACCGGTGCGGCGTCAGCGGTCATCCACTCGCCCATCAGTCTGCTGCTGACATCCTTCAAGTTCACGTTGTCACCGCCGCCGTAACCCGCCAACGTCTTCAGGGCGTGTGGGCCACCCATGCTTCCGAGGATCTCCAAGATGGCGACCTGCGCAGCCGTCGGAGCGTCTTTCACAGCGGCAGACAACTCACCGGCAGCAGCTTCGCGATCAGGCATGCGAATGGCACCGGTCTTGAGAGCGGTCACCGCCGCGTCGAAGTCCTCACTGTGCTTGGGCGAGACGACTTGTTTGACGAGCAAGTCGAGTCGCTCGGGTGCCACGGTACGGCCTAGCGACTCGAGGGCTGCGTGACGTACGGCGGGGCGTGAGCTGTCGAGCGCTTTGACCAGTGCGTCGGTAGCTTCAATGCGGCGCAGTCCTACGACTTCGATCAACAACTGGGCGTCGACGTCGCCTTGGGCTTCCGGCAGGCGAGTGACGACCTCTTGATTGACAGCTTCGTCGGGAATGTTCACCAGTGCAGCTTTGACGGGAGCGACTAAGTCTTCGGATTCGGTGGCTATTTTCAATAAGGGGGCAACGCAGGACGCATCGCCGGTACGACCAATAGCATCGATCGCTGCCACTCGCACCTCTTTCGATCCGGCAGTAGCGGCCAGCTCGACGATGGTTTGCACATCGACGGTGCCTGGCATGTCCGCCAGAGCTTGCACGATCAACGGAGCTCGATCGGGACTGGCCGAGGCGACCTCAGCCAGTAGCGCGGCGGCGAGCTCTTGGCTGGGCATTTCACGAGCCGTTTGCAGGGCGACGTAGAACAGCTTTCTCTCCTGCGAGCGAAGCGTCTCGACGAGCAGCGGGATGCCATCGGCACCCTGGGCGATCATGGCACCGCGCGTGGCTTCGACGATACGTTGCTGAGGCACGTTAGCGCTGCGCACTTGATCGTAGACTTCGACGGCTCCTGTAGCGTCGCCCGCCGCGAGAGCTTGTTCGGCACAGAGCACACAGCCCGCAGCGACGGCTGACCGGACCGTTTCAGAGTCACTGGCCAAAGCGGCAAGCAGTGCGCTGGTAGCGTCCGCTCCGCCAATTTTCCCTAATGCGAAAGCTGCGGCCACGGCCGCTTGAGGATCGCTGTTTTTCAACTGGCCAGTGAGCATTTCTACGGCAGCCAGATCGCGGCGAACACCGATCGAGTTGATGGTACCAACGAGCAGTTTGCCAGTCAGCGAGGCGCAAGCGTCGCGCAGTGCCGAGTCGGCTTCGCTGCCTGGAATGGCCTCGAGCGCGATGCGCGTCCAGGACGCTAGTTCCGCGTCCGACAAAAGCTTGGCCAGCTCAGGCACGGCAGCGGGCGAGCCATATACGGTCAGTCGCTTGCAAGCCATCGCTTTATCGGCGCGAGGCGCATCATCACTAGCTAGAATCGCAATAAGTTCAGGCTCGGCACTGATTGTTTCTACTTGCGCAATACACGGCGAGGCAAACGAGCCGAGCGCGGCCGAAGCCGCTAAAACAATCGCAGGCAACTTTGATTTCAAGAAGTGGTGCATAGGTGATTTCCAATTTGGTATGTGTTTGAATGGGTGAAGGGCAATCCTGTTGGTATTGGCGACACTATTCGCTGTAGGCGACTGGGGCCCTGCGTAAACTCTGTGCCTCTGTGTTTAAATTCCCTGTCTATTGGGCCACATAACGGTCATGCGGCTCGTTTCGCAATTGAAACACAGAGTTCACAGAGAGTTTTGCCGTCAACGCCACTAGCGCGAAAACGGACAATGCTCTTAACGATTTATTCATTAGATGCGGTATGGCTCGCGCAGCGCTTCGGAGCGTAGGCGATTGGCTTCGACGTCGTCGATGAACTCCATCTTATCGGTGTCCAAGTTGACTTGGCGATCGAGGAACAGCGCCACGTTGGCGGCATGGCAGGCGATGTGCGCGCGCGCAGCCGCTTCGGGATTCCCCTTGGGTTGGCTGCGCGTTTTGACGCAGTCGAGGAAATCGCGGACGTGGAACGTCGCTGGATATCCGTCAACTTCTTCCACCGTGCGCCCGGCCAATAGTTCAGGTGAGCTGAGTACCATTTTACCGCTGTCACCCGCTTCAACCCAACCGGTTTCGCCTTCGAAGCGTACGGGGCAAGAGCCGAGTGGTATCCAGCCCTTTTCGCGGAAAATCAACTCGGTTCCATTGGCGTAGGTAGAGACCAGCTCGTCATCTTTCTTGGCATTGTACTGGATCGGTGGTGGGCAATCGCCCATAGCCCATTGGCACAAGTCGACGCAGTGCGAGCCCCATTCGAGTACGCCACCACCAACGAGACCGCCCCCTTTTTCAAAGTGAAATCCATTGAGCAATTGTGGGTTGAAGGGACGCCACGCAGCGGGGCCGAGATAGGTATCCCAGTCGATAACCTCTGGGTCCGGTGCAGGTTCGGCTGGTAGCCAGCCGCTGGTGACGGCTTGCATGCCGGCTGGGTGGGCATAGACTTTTTTGAGTTTGCCGAGCTTGCCCGTACGAGCTAGGTAGCAGGCGAAGGCGAAGTGGGGCAGATTTCTGCGCTGAGTGCCAGCTTGGAAAATGCGCGCGGTGCGTCGCATGGTGTCGGCCAACGCGAGACTCTGAATAATGTTTTTCGTACAAGGTTTTTCACAGTACATGTCTTTGCCCGCATGCGCGGCAGCGACCGCCATCGTGCAATGCCAGTTGGGGCCCGTGGCGATCAGCACGGCGTCGATATCACTGCGATCGAGCAGTTCGCGGAAATCGCGAATCATAGCGCAGTTCTGATTGCCCTGTTTATCGTCGACGATTTTTTTGACTGCCAAGCGGCGTTGTTCTTTGATGTCACACACGGCCGCGAATTGCACGTCGGATTGTTCGAGAAAGCAGCCTAGGTCGTAGGTGCCGCGATTGCCAATGCCGATACCACCTACCACAATACGTTCGCTGGGAGGTGTCGCGCCATCGCGACCGATGGCGGAGCTGGGGATGATGGTCGGCAGGGCAACGGCCGCCGCCGCAGTCGAGGCGGATGCTTTCAAAAAGTTTCTGCGATTCCGCGTTTTGCCAAGGTGGGCCATAATGGTGCTCCTGTTCAGAGGGGTGGGATAGATACCATAGCATACAACAAATAAACCTCGGAATGAAACGTGGCATGAAAATCGACGAACGAATAGCAGGGATTTGAGTTTATGCAGTTTTCGGACAAAGCATCCACCGATTCGTGTGAAGTACCGTCTCTAGCAGTCGACGATATCGGATTGGTGTCAGGTGTAGTCGTCGTCGATCGACTGCGGACCATTGCGGGCAAGCTACTGGATGCGGCCGAACATCTGGAGAGGTTTCTACAGGGTTGCCGTGCAGTGGGGATCGATCTACCCAGCCCCGAAGACTTACACGCTCGAGCCATCGAGTGTGTCGAGCGTGCGTGCAAGAGTTACGGCGGAGATGATTTTAATTTGGTTTTGTTGGCCACGCCTGGGAGACTACACGCGCGCGAACGCCAACCGACGCTGATCATGCACACGCAGTCGATCCCTTGGGAGCGTTTGGCCCAGTGGTATCGTGACGGACAAACTTTGACCATCTCTACGAGCCGCAACGTACCGGAGTCGTGTTGGTCCCCTAAGATAAAAACTCGCGCTCGATTGCATTATTACTTAGCCGATCAAGAAGCCTTGGCTCGTACGCGCGATCCTTATTCGGCCGGTTTGCTGCTCGATCAATATGGCTTTGTGACTGAGACTTCATCGGCAAACGTGTTGATCGTCGAAGGGGAGAGCTTGATCTCTCCGCGGCGCGAGATGATCTTGGACGGGATCAGCTTGCGACGTACGTTGCGTTTGGCCGAGCGACGAAAGATGGAGGCTCGCTTCGAAAACATCAGTGTCGAGCGCGCAATGGCTGCTGATGCAATGTGGCTGTGCGGTTCGACCGGATGCTTATGGAAGTCGCAAAGTTTGGATGAGAGGAAGTACGCTGGCGGGAGGGCTGAGAGCATGTTCACGCAGTTGGTTGACGATTGGAAGCAGGATGTAGGGTTGGATTTTGTCGAACAAGCGATGGAGTGCGCGCGTTTAGGTTGAGGGTATTTGCGGCGGTACCCTAAAATCGTTTAACGCCGAGCCGGATGAGAGTGCTGACTTAACGTCAATCTTACCGCATAATAGGAATAGGTGCTTGGCGTCTTATTTGGGAGGCATTGCGATGTTGATGGAGCAGCCCTGGCGTTATCGTTTGACTGAATTCGACCATAAGGTGTTCGATGCAATTGTGCCGCAGGAGCATTTGTTGATCGACGTTGACCGCGTAATCGATTGGTCGTCATTCACCGGCATTTTGGAAGAATATTATTCTCGAAATCGCGGCCAGCCAGCGATTCTGCCGGTGATTATGTTGAAATTGGAATTTTTGCGGTACATGTACAACTTGTCGGATCGTCAAGTAATGGAGCGAGCCGACACGGATATGATCTTCCGTTGGTTTCTGAAGGTTCCCATTAGCTTTCAATTGCCTGATGCTAGCGTGTTGTCCAAGTTCCGCGGTCGACTGGGTACGGATGGATTCAAGCGAGTTTTTAGCCAACTGGTGGTGTTGGCTCGTCAATCAGGCTTAGTTAAGGATCGCTTGCGACTAAAGGACGCGACCCATGTTATCGCCAATATCGCGGTACCTCCAGTAATCAAGTTGATCGCCCAAATTCGCGATCGACTTCTCAAAGACCTTGAATGTTTCGATCCCGAGTTAGCAACTGGATTTCGCGTGGCCGTAGAATCGCTACGGGAATCGTGCAAGGGAGCCACGGTAGCTATCCAGCTTGAGCAGCGAGTAGGTCTTTTAGCTGATGTTGTGCAGGCCGCTGCCAAGCTGCCGATTCCCGTTGATGTAGAGACCAACGTTGCTTGGCACAACTTACGTGAAACGCTGGCTGTTGCTCAGAAGATCTTGTACGACCAAGCGAATCCCAAGGAAGGGCGTCGGACAGTGAGTATCGTCGACAGCGAAGCGCGGCGAGGTCAACACGGCGATTGGTACGATGGCTATGTCGTCGATGTGATGATGGACGCAGATAGCGAGCTAATTACGGAAATACAGGTGCTCGAAGCTGGTGGCGACGAAGCAAAAAGTGCAGTGGAATTGATTCGCAATGAACAGTCCACGCATGGCAATAAAATAGAACAGTTCTCCATTGACGGAGCGGGCTTCAATGGCAAGATGCTGCGTGCCTGCGAAGAACTCGATGTGGCAGTGATAGTTCCTCCGAAACCGATTCCGCAAGGCAGCGTATTTCCCAACACAGACTTTGCGTTATCTGAAGACGGCAAGACGGTAACTTGTCCGGCGGGCGAGCAATCAAGCTACGCACAGGATGACAAACGCAAGAACGGTACGATCTTTCGATTCAAGCGTGAACAGTGCGATAGCTGTCCGTTAGTTGCGCAGTGCATGCGCAAGCCAGGCACTGGCGCATTTGGAAGATCAGTACAGAAGAATGACTACCAAGGCGAATACGATCGCGCCCGCGCCAAGGCAGCGACCGACGAGTACCAGGCCGTTCGTCGCGAGCATCCTGCGATAGAACGGAAACTCAACGATATCGCCAATCACCACAAGGGGCGTCGAGCGCGTTATTGGACGCGAGCAAAAGTCGCCGCTCAACAGTTCATGACGGCATTCACTGTTAACGCAAAACGCATGACCAAACTACCAACCGAAGAGCTCCGTACTGTCACAGCCTAACGACTTCGATTAAGGGAAGATATATGCCCAAACAAAGAGGAACTGCTCCCTAAATACAGAAGAGTTGGCTACTGCCAACAGCAAAGGAGGTGCGCGACGGCGAAACCAAAAAATAAAATTAATAACCGTCTACAGGCACCCACACATATTGCTGTTAAGTCAGCACTCTCCGCAGCAGGCCGCGAGCCGCGTGATTGGCTAGTCAACACGTGAGCTCCTGACTGCGCCTGCGTAGCCGGGACAATCGCGCTGATGCTATCGCTGCCGCATCCTGCCACCTCGCCATTGTAGACTTTGCTCGCGGCCCACCGTCTATTTCGGCTAGTCGTTAAACAATTTGCGCCGCTCGTTGATCAACAATGGCGATTAGCGAGAAGGGCCGCTTTGGCGGCGGTCGCGGCGGGGAGTGCAACTGGTGGTGGCGCGATAGATCGCGCGCAGGGCTGCGTGCTTGAGCACTAAGGTAGTGGTCCAGGCATTGCGAACTAGTTGTCCGAGGGGGTCGACGGATTGGCACGGTGCGGAGTGCAAGTCGTCGGGGCCGTGTGGCCAATGCGATAAACGGTCAGCTAGCTTTTCGATCCATGCTGGACCGTGCGAAATACCGCTGATACCTTTTACCAATTCTGCGGGGAGACGGCGAACGCCTACGTGGGCACCGACCAAACCACCGACAATGGCGGCTACCGAATCGGTGTCGCCGCCGAGCATCACCGCCGACTCGACTGCGCGACGAAAGTCGCTCGGATAGCGCAGCCAGCAATAGGTGGCCATGATGGTCGTCGGGACGATGCATCCGCTGACCTGCTGATCCCAGCCGAAATGCCGCGCTACGGCGCGTGGGCTGCGCCGCTGTTCGAGGAAAACCTGCAGTTCGCGCAGCTTGTGCTGGAAATCTCTCGTTGAGCTGGCGTCAATCGCGACAGTGAGCGCGGCTTGTGGGTCAAAGTTGTTCGGTTTACACGTAGCTCCATGATCGGCCAAGGCGGCTAGGACTTGGCAGCCGTCGCTAGCCAGTGGGTGCGTATGAGTAAGCTTGGTAGATTCGTCCACCCAACGACTGAGTCGATGTCCTGTACCGTGGATGGCGAGGGCGTTGATCAGGGCGCGCGTGGCGGCACCATTGCCGGCTGAGTTCACTCCGCTTGGCACCCCCAGGCGCATGAGCCAGCATTTGGCCGCAGAGCGTAGCGTAGCCCTGCCCGCGCCGACAGGAAAACTCAGCAAGTACCAACTGAGGCGCTTTTGAAAGATGCGCCGAAAGGATTTTCCGTCGCTGCGTGACTTGAGCAATGCCTGGGCGGTAAGAAACATCAACTGCGTGTCGTCGCTATAGATCCCGCGACCGCGAGAGAGCTGATAGCGCAAGGGACCGCGACCAAACATTTTCAATCCACGACGGCGGCATAAATTCTCACGAGGCAGCCCAAGGGCATCGCCAATGGCGACACCCAGCAGTAAACCGTGAATATGTTCTCTGCGCAGAAAAGTCGAATGCATGCGGACGTCAGCATTTCGCGAGGCACTTTCGTTCTTGCACACGAATGTCCCGCAGTCGGCACTAACGAACACGGCAATCAAAGCTAATGACGCCACCGTCGCTCGGTTCGATGGGCTCTTCGATCTCCCATCGAAGCACCATCGAGCCGACTGGGTTTGGTTCGGCGGAGAAACGAACTCCGACACTGCACTGCTGGCTACCTTCAATATAGCTCAAACGTGGGGAAAGACTATCAATAATTACAGCGTTACCAAGTGGTTTCACCCCCGCGTTATCGAAGCGAATCGAAAAGCTAACGATATCTCCGGAATTAGCGATTGTATGGCTGGCCGCCTTGAAGATCCTCATCGCGCACTTGTCTGGCAGCTCGTATACGACGAAGTCCTGAGCAGCTTTGGTATCCTTGACCAGCAGAGCGGCTTGGTTGGAGATCTCCACTTCCAACGATTCGGGGATGACCCAAGTCTGAGCGTTGTGGATGAACTGTTGCATATCGACCAGTTCTTGGATAGTGATCAAGCCGGTGCGGGTCGGATCAACCAGTTCAAACGGTACGCGGGCGGCACTCATGCGATAGAGCGGCTGGATTTGCTCCATCGGTGGTGTCACATAGTTCTCTTGAAAGGCATCGATCAAGCCGACTTGCTGCTCGCCATGCGGAGCCAACGGTTGAACCACGGTTCCGGCCAAATTATTCTCATCGAAGCGCTCAACACCGACGGGTGCCAATATGCGTTGCGTCCCTTGAGCTCGCATCGCCAACTGCAGACCAGATACTTGTCGAACGGCTCCGAAGCGCGGCGCGTAGATGGGTACTCGGTTCGTGGGTCGCACGCACACGCTTCCTGCCAGCGTTTCGTAGTAGACGACCGTATCGGTTGGATCGACTCCGGCGGTCGACCAGTCCTCTTTGATGACAACCGCTGGTTGCTGATCGCCACCATCGAAGATGTATTCTTGCGCATTGCGATAAGGTTCACGGAAGTTGTTGTGGGCGGTTGGTGCACAACAACTGTAGCCAGCAGCATGCACGCCAGTGGGGCAGCCTTGCACTGTCTCCAATTGTGCGGCGGGCACAATCTGCGCGTCGCTCAGGTAATAGTCATCCTCAGCAGATACGCTAGTGTCGTAGTTGGCATCACCGGAGGCAATTTCACCTACCGGAGTTTCGTAAGCGACCGGTACCACAGTCGCCAGGCTTGCTGCAGCGTCGGCCGCATGGTTCATCGAGCTTTGGCGCGCTGATGACAAGCTGGGGGTAGGTGTGATGTTGGCTGGCAGGTCGGCGAGCGGTGCACTGGCTGCTGAAGGCACTGTCTGCTGAGCCCACGGTGCTCCGCTGGGAAGTCCTCCGATCGATCCACAGCCCGCCAAAGTTGCCAACTGCGCAGCGAGCAGTGCGGCGAGTGTCTTCGCAAATATAGGGCGACTAGCTTGGCAATTTGAGCGGATTGGATGCGCGGTGCGGTCGCCGCGTCGACGCCGGTTTCGTTGTGCTGGTTCGTTGGGTTGCACTGGTCTCAGTCCTGATTGATTGGCTGGCGAGTTGGGCCGGCAATTGTTCTTGAGTTTCTTCAATCCCCGCGATTCGGGGCAGGCTCGCATTGAGTTGAATAGCGAGTTTCTAAAATGGCAATCTGGGACTGTTTTCTAGTGGTGGTTCCGAGCGAGGCTTGTCGGTCGCTTCGCTGGGTATCACTTCAGGCCATTGCCCCGCTTCTAACAACGTTTGACGATTGGGAGCGGTGATCAATGGAATCCATGGAGGGCAGCCGTATAGGAACTCTCGCAAATCGCCATTGGGATCGAGCGGAACGCGCGAACCTATGCGCAGGATGGCGACCGGCTTGCCAAGCTGATCGGCGACCTGCAAAGCGTTGTCCGAAGAAGGGACGTTGTACACGATTTGTGTCTCGGGCGTCGTGTCGGTCGGCTCGGCAATTTCGCTATCTTCCAAGTAGATCACGCGCGTGACCAAGCCGCCGTCGAGCGCCAAACGCAGGTCCTCTTCGGTCATGACAACTGGGATGGGAAAGCGATGCTCGCGTCCAGCCGGTGGGTAGATTCGATCGATGATTTCTAAGGTAGGATACAGTTCTTCACCGGGCCGAAACGGAATGTTGGTCACTCGGAAGCGATACACGCCGGCCACGAGCATCCCGGTGATAACCGGTGCATCGATCGGCTGAAGAAACTGTCCATCGCGGGCGAGTGCAATCTTCAATGCTTTAGGACCCGAAAGCGACACGGCCTGGAAGGTCCCCACGCCTCGCGCACCCCGAGCGACTTGGGCTCCGGCGACAGCGCCGGGCGTCTGATTGGCATCCAGGAAATAGTGTACGTTGGGTAGAGCTCGCGATTGCGCGGCTACGGTAGAGCAGAGCAGGGGGGGGATCGCCCCTACCAGGCAACACAACTTGACAAAATGCAAAATGAGCAACTTGTGCATGTTGGACCTCGGGTAATAGCCACTGTTTAAACAAAAAACTCTGCGCATGAACCCAACCCAGGTTATGCAGTTCGATAAGAAAAAGCGGTGCGAGAGGCAAAACCTCTCGACCGCCTCACTCATTGAACTTCGCTTGGCTGCTGTCTCGTCTGCATTGCTCTGTATTTTCTCTGCCGAACAGCGTGCGGTAGGTGTTCGTACGGCAAGTACAGTCACACCGTCGCTGATGGATCGAGCGCGTCTAAACATTGCAAACTGAACCCGCGTGCCACGCTCCGCCCGTCAGTCAGACCCAAACCAGACGGAGCGCGACGTTTACCATTTTCTATTCAGGGGGGCAGTAGGCTGCACCCGAAGCACCCGGTACCGCTTGGCTGCCGCGATTGTATGCGGGGACGCCAGTAGGAACGCCGGGATGAATATTCCGTTCGTGAATGTTCACGCGACTGACCGGTTGCGGATAGCTTTGGCCAGGCGTTTGACGCACGTTGATCTTGACGTTCTTGACAGGATCGGGAATGTTCATCGAAGTGCGATTGCGCATCGTGTGGCTCATCAATCCTGCGGGCGAACCGAGTGGAATGTGAGGAGGACCAGGCAGTCCAATCGGAGTACCCGTGTAGGTCATGCCATACTCGGGTGCTGTAACACCGGCCACATAGCCAGGCAACGATGCAGGTACGCCACCAGGTACCGGGCAGCCATCGGGACCGCACATCATGGGCATGCCACCCATCATGGCCATTCCGCCTTCGCTGACACCGGACAATTCGATGTCTTTATTGCCGACGCGGACGATGGCTAGGATCGATCCGCGACGATCCGCTTCGACGATTGGGTCGAGGCCTGGTTCGAGTCGATTGCTCACAAGCACATCGACACCTACCAGCGCGTCACCTTGGAATTCAGGATCGGGCAGGTAGATAACTTTGGTAACGAAGTTCCCCGACAGGACTTGTTCGAAGTCGTCGGTGGTGAACTGAACGGGAATTGCATTGTGAGCCAGGTAGGCTGCTGTGCGAGGATTGCCGTTGGCAACTTCGATCGTTGGGTAGAGCTCTACACCTTCACGACCTTGGATGTTGGTCAACTTCATACGGTAGATTCCCCCTTGCGGGAATTCGAGCCGGCCTGGGACGTATAGCGGTTCGCTACCGAAGCTACCGTCACCGGCCACATCGTAGAGAAGCTGCATACCTTCTGGCCGATTGAATAGCACTTGGACTTTGGCACCCAAGCCTCCACCCATCATCATGCCACCCATGCCCGGAGCACCGCCACCGTCGCCGGCACAGGCCACGCAGCTAGCAGGCACTACGCCCCCCATACCGGGGCCGCCGGGGCCCGTTCCTGGACCACCTTGCATACCAAGTACTCCCGGCCCTGGACCACCGACACCTGGGCCGGGCTCCAGCAGACGCTGTGCGGGCGGCAGGTTGTGCCTGACCGGAGTGCAGCCAGTAAAGCAGCCACAGGCCACCATGGCTAGCGTTAGGAAAACACGCATTTTCATGCTCAACCCCCTAAATTTTGGCGAAACGACCGGTTTCGAGTCGGGCGTTCGCCGCCAATCGAAACGTTCCTGAGTGAGTTTCAAACATGGCAATCGGCCTGGAGTAGATCTCCGGGCTGATTCACCTGGACGTGCCACCGGCCCTGCGCTTAATATCCGCGCTGAGTGTAGGAGGCATGACCGCTGCTCACGAGGAAACGTAATTTCCGCGCTTGCGCTATGTCCGTGGCTATATGTTCGTCCTAGTAGTACCGTTTTCTTTGATAAATCCGGCATAACCCGACTATGTGGAGCAGATTATCCATTGCGAATAGCAGCATTGACGCATCTCCTCGACGCGTTTGCGGCTCGCCATTCCGCCCAGTTTCGCAGATTTATCGACCTGCCATCGTTCTGTTATTGCTAGCCATCTGGCAACTGCTTTTCGTCCAGCCGCCGGCTACTGCCCAAGAGCTCGCCCAGCAGTCATCCCACGAGCCGTCCCAAAACCAAACAGAGACCCAGGCATCAGGCTCTCCGCGCCCGATCGCGGCGACGCATTCGGCGCGCCAGGTTGCAGCACAAATTCTGCAGCAGTCGATTTTGCAAAGTGTTTGGGGGCCACCCGCCTACTGTGTCGTGCGACAATCGGTAACCCTGTTCGACAAGCAGCTCAACGGAGTCGGCAAATACGTCCGAGGAGGGCAGGGGAGTGGAAAGCTCAAATTCGACTTGCGCATGCCCGCCGGAGATCAAATCAATACGCTACTTCAAGTCAGTGATGGACAGCGGCTGCTCTCGATAGAAGCCATCGGTGACGTCCGTCGCCGCACCGAAGTCGACTTAGGCAAGGTTCGTCCACGCTTGGTGTTGACCAATGAGTCGCTGCGCGACCCAGTAGTGGCCATGTACTTGGCCATCGGTGGGCAAGCCGAAACGCTGCGCAAGATCTATCAGAAGTACGATTGGGTGTCCGTTCGCGAAGGCAAGCTTGGAGATATTCCCGTTTGGTGGCTCGGAGGTCGCGTTCCACCGATCCCGGTCAACATTCGTTCCATTGCCGAGGTCGATAACTTGATGTTCGTCGAAAACAACTCGGGGCTGCTGCCGACGCACATTGAGATCGCCATTGGTAAGGCCGATGCCCCTCTCCCTTTCTGGCTGTATCAAATGGAACAGGGGCGCGCATCCGATGAACTAAGCCCGCTAGCGAGAAGTGAAAAACTGCGTATTGTTACCGAATGGGCGACTCCAATCGTGTTGACCGCCGATCAAATGCCCGACTCGCTGTTTGATCCTCCGTCGAGCAATGAACCTTTGTTCGACGAGACCGATCGCTATCTACCACCCGCCACCTCCGTGGCAGCCGCTCCCACCCCCGAAACTCTGCGCTAGACCTTGTCCGGGTATTCGAAACCGTTCACGAATTTAGTGATATGGAGCGATTTGAGAATACCGTGATCCGCTTGTAGGCTCGCCAGGCGTGCGAAAAACGGTATCGTTATGAGGGTAACCAGGGGTAGCGAACAAGCCTGTCGAACGAAAAGCCCAACGATGACGAACAACCATGGTCCCTCTCGCCGCGCCGATGCAGCAACCCAGCGGGGTTCGCTGCGACCAGGCCTAAGCATTTCTGCAAGTCTCTGTTTGATTCTGGCATGCGGGTTGATCATGGCCGCGGGTTGGGGAATTCGCGGGTCTTTTGGCCACTCACGCGGTGCAATGATGCCCGGTGCCATGTTGGGATTGACGCTGGCGGCTTGCTCCATGCGCAGCGATTGGTGGCAGCGCTCGGCTATCTTGGGCTTCTTGGCGATGATCGGATGGGGTTTTGGCGGAGTCAGCAGTTATGGTCTGCTAATTGGCTACAGTATGGGAGGAACCTATACCAACAGTCTGTATGGACTTTCGAGTCTGTTCTTGGTGGGGAGTCTCTACTGCGGAATTGGTGCCGGCTTTCTAGCATTAGGCTTGACCGAGCGTCGTCGCCTGCTCGAGTCTGCCGTGATACCGATGGTCGCCATCTATGCTACCTGGCTGTTGCTCGAGTTCAGTGGAGCGACCGCCTGGGGACACGCACGCTTTGCAAAACCATCGTCGGACTCCTTGCAAACCACTTGGCTCTACGACGTGCTATGGCTACCAAGCTTGGCGGCACTGCTCTATGGCGCGGTCTTCGCCATCGGCCCAGCAAAATATCGCGAGGTAGGTCGACTTGTCTTCCTGCTATCCGCTGGTTGGTGGCTCGCCACCGCCGTGCTGATCGGCCTGTTAGGACTGCGGATCAATCCGGGACGCAGCGATGCCTGGGCAGGTTGCTTGGGAGTTCAGTTGGCCCTGATCGTTTTTCTTTGGCGACGAAACAATCGGGCAGGACTAATGCTCACCAGCTACGGCATGTTGTCGGGAGGTTTGGGTTTTGCTCTTGGTGATTTCATTCAGGCATTGGGACGTGCGAAGTGGGGGCCGATCGGACGGTTTCCAGCTTTGCAGGAGTTCGGCTACTGGACCGTCATGGAGCAGTTTTTTGGACTCTGCATGGGAGTCGGGGTCGGGCTAGCAGCCGTGCGCCTAATTCGAGGTCGACTTGCGCGCCCCGACGATGATAGTGACTCTCCCTGGTTGAATGGCTTTTCAGTTTTTTGTCTGCTGGGGCTATTATTCGCGATCAACTCCCGCACCAACATCGCCGCTTGGCTCAAGGCGGAAACAATGCCCGAATTGGCGATGGGCTATTCCTCGGTAGGCATTCTATGGGTATGTCGCGTGCTGGCTCTAGCTTGGCTGTTATTTGCTATCGTGCGGGTAATTCGCGGCAAGCTGGACTGTTTGCCGCCGAGTGCCATGGGTAGGTCTCAAACGCTATGCGTTTTGGTGACCGGCATGGTGCTCAGTTTGTATTTGATGCTGCCCGGTCTGCCCCTGCCAACAGTGTTGATGTTTTTCGTGGCCTTAGGGATAGGCTTGGCAATTGTGATCAGCCTCCCCAAGCAAGAACTGGAGGTTGAGGCGGCGGGGGTACAAGTTGCCGCAGATGCGCCCGCGTGGAATTTGGGGTGGAAGCACTGGGGGCTATGGTGCTTGACCCCAAGTGCGTTGCTTTTATTGGCTCGCGGTGTGATGCATCTGGACATACCGGTTAAGCAAATCCGTTTTCCTGTCCCGCTTCCCGATGGCCGACCTATCAATTAAACTTAGTGTCTGGGTAACTTAAACTGTTTATCTGTTGGAAATCGATCCGTGATTAAGACATTGGCTGTGGTAGGTGCGACCGGTGCGGTAGGCCAGATTGTGCTCGATGAAATCGTGCGTCAAGGGCTGCAATACGAGACGCTGCGGTTGCTGGCATCGAGCCGTTCGGCGGGGCAAGTGGTCACGGTAGCTGGTCGAGACATCACCGTGGAACGGCTCGCTCGCGAGTCGTTTGCCGGCGTCGACGTGGTTATCGCCAGTACCCCCGATGAAGTGGCGGCCGAATTCATTCCGTGGGCCGTAGAAGCGGGTGCCACCGTGGTCGACGAAAGTGGCTACTTCCGCATGGACCCCAAAGTCCCGTTGATCATTCCTGAGGTAAATGCCGAGGATGTCGACCACCATCAAGGTATCATCTCCAGCCCCAATTGCAGTACGACCCAGATGGTCGTGGCCCTCAAGCCCTTGTATGACGCTGCGGGGCTGAAACGCGTTGTCGTCAGCACCTATCAGGCGGTCAGTGGTGCCGGCTTGGCCGCCCAACAAGAACTGCTCGACAACACGCAGGCCCGGATCAATGGACAACCTCTGGGCCCGAAGATTTTTCAGCACGATATCGCGCTCAACCTCATTCCGCAAATCGGCTCGCATAAGCAGGACGGGTTCACTTCGGAAGAGATGAAGATGGTTCGCGAAACCCATAAGATCCTGGGTGACGACACCATCGCTATCAACGCGACTTGCGTTCGCGTCCCCGTACTGATTGGGCATAGTGAATCGATCTATTGCGAAACCGATCAACCGCTGTCGCTCGAACAGATTCGTGAATTGTTTCGCAACGCACCTGGTGTTAAGTTGATCGATGACTTGGCAGCCCAGCAGTATCCGATGCCGCGCGAGTGCGCCGCGAGCCCCGATGTTTTTGTCGGTCGCGTGCGGAAGGACCTGAACCATCCTTGTGGTATTAGCTTCTGGTGTGTCAGCGATAACTTGCGCAAAGGTGCGGCCACCAACGCGGTGCAGATCGGCAAGTTGCTGGCAGACAGATTTGCCAATGTCCTCAGTTGAACCGATCCGCATGGTTTCAAACGGTGCGCCAGCTATTGGTAGCCCTAAATCTATTGGTGGCTCAGCCGCGATCGAAGCTGAAGTCATCGCGGCAGCGAGCGGCGGCGTGTCACCACCACAACGCTGTTTTCGATTAACGCTAGCCTACGACGGCACCAACTACTTTGGCTGGCAGCGGCAACCGCGGCATCCTAGTGTCCAAGCTGCGGTGGAGAAGGCGATTTGCGCCATCACGGGTGATAAGCAGACGCATGCTTGGGCGAGCAGTCGCACCGACACCGGCGTGCATGCCTTGGGGCAGTCGGCCGTATTCACCAGTGCCGGCTGGCCGGCTCCGGCTGACCGCATCCCACTGGCAATCAACACCAAGCTGCCGATGGATATCGTCGTGCGGGACGCCGTGGAAGTTCCCTTGCGTTTCAATCCACTTCGATTGAGCACCGGCAAACGCTATCGCTATCAAGTCTATTCGGCGCGCAAGCCCGATCCAATCGGTGCGCGAACGCAGTGGTGGGTACCGCAGCTCATGCAATTACCACCCATGCTCTCTGCGGCCCAACGGTTCCTGGGCGCGCATGACTTTGCCGCGTTTCAAACCTCCGGTAGTCCACGCTCGACGACCATTCGAGAAGTTCGCGAGCTGACAATCGAAGCGATCGAACACATGGACGGAACGCGGTATACCATCGAAGTCGAAGCGAGCGGCTTTCTCTACAACATGGTGCGCAATATTGTAGGAACTTTGGTCCAAATCGGCGTGGGGCGAAAGCCGCCCGAGTGGGTTACTGAGGTGTTGGCCTCGCGCGATCGTCGCCAGGCCGGACAGACGGCTCCAGCATGCGGCCTGTTCTTGTTGGAGGTTAAATACTAATGCGCGTCGCCCATATCATTACGCGCATGATCGTCGGCGGCGCTCAGGAGAACACGCTCTACAATTGTCTCGACTTGATGGAGGACTTTAGAGACGAGGTGCTGTTGATTACTGGCCCAGCCCTTGGCCCCGAAGGCAAACTGCTGGAACAGGGGAGGGCAGGGGGGCTGCCGATCCGTTTCATCGACTCTCTGCGCCGCCAGATTCATCCACTGCGGGATATGGCCAGCTACCGTGCGCTCCAACAGGTGCTGCGCGAATTCAAGCCGGATGTGGTTCACACGCATAGCGCCAAAGCCGGCCTGCTGGGGCGCGCTGCCGCTTGGAGTATCCATGTTCCACTGGTGATTCATACCGTACACGGTGCGCCATTCCATCCCTACCAAAATGCACTGGCACGTCAGACGTTCATGCGTTTGGAGCGCTGGGCCGGTCGCCGCTGCCATCACTTGATCAGTGTGGCCGATGCCATGACCGAGCTAATGGTCGCAGCACGCGTCGCGCCGCGCAGTAAGTTCACCACGATCTACTCCGGCATGGATGTCGAGCCGTTCATCGCTTGTCGCCAGTTGGCCGAAGCGGCTCGAGCCGAATTGCAATTTACCGATGAAGACATTGTGGTAGGGAAGATCGCCAGACTGTTTCATTTGAAAGGGCACGAGTACTTGATCGATGCGGCCCAATCGGTGGTGGCTCGCAATCCGCGTGTCCGCTTCCTGCTCGTCGGTGATGGCGTCTTGCGCGCACAGTACGAACGACGAATCGCAGAGCTAGGATTAACCAAGCACTTCGTATTCACCGGCTTGGTTCCGCCCGAGCGTGTGCCCTATTATTTGAGCGCCATGGACGTGCTGGTGCATACTAGCTTGAGAGAAGGACTAGCACGCACGTTGCCCCAAGCACTGATTGCCGGCAAGCCGGTTGTCAGCTACGACGTCGATGGAGCGCGTGAAGTAGTGCTGCCTGGGGAAACAGGTTTCCTGCTACCGCCCAAGAGCGTTGCACCGCTGGCCGAAGCCATTCTGGAGTTAGCCAGTGACAGCTCGCTGCGAAGCAGGCTAGGGGAGAGGGGCGCGACACGTTTTACGGAGCAATTTCGTCACCAGTTGATGAGCCAGCGTATACGGCAGTTGTACCTTGACAAGAGAGCCGAGAGCTAGGAGTTGGGAGCTGGGAGTGGAGGAGCTGGGAGTCTCCACTCCTCCACTCCTCCCCTCCCAGCTCCCGGCACTCCCAGCTCCCGGCACTCAGCGATTTGACTTAGAATGAACGACCACCGAAACAGCCTTTACCAGCGATTGAACACCCCATGACGAAAATACGTGACTTCCTTGGTCCCTATCGGTTGGCCCGCCTGATTCGTTTGGGGAGCTCTTGCCAAGTCTGGGAAGCGATCGAGACCGAGACGGGAGATCGATACGCCTTGAAAGTTCTGCGCGAAGATTTCCGCAGTAACAAGCAGGAGGTCTCTTTTTTGCGCAATGAGTATCATATAGCTCAGAGCATGAATCATCCTAACATCATCAAGATGTACGATTTGGTGCTGACCGGCCCTGCACCATTTTTGGTGTTGGAGTTGTTTAGCGAATTGAATATGAAGCAAGCTCTCCGTCGCGGTTCGGAGTCGATTGCTTACATGCTCGGTAAGATCATCGCCGAGTCGATCAAGGGGCTATATCACATGCACGGCCACGGCTATGTTCACTGCGACATTAAGCCCGACAACTTTTTGGTTAGCCGCGACGGGGATGTGAAGCTGATCGACTTCACAATCTCTCAGAAAGTGAAGAAAGGGATAGTTAAATTTTTTGCGGGCAAGACCAAACAAATCCAAGGGACGCGGAGCTATATGTCTCCCGAACAGATTCGCGGACTGCCACTCGACCCACGTTCGGATATTTATTCGTTCGGTTGCGTCATGTTTGAAATGGTCACTGGCAAACTGCCCTACACGGGGGAGAGTCCCAACGATTTACTCAACAAACATATTTCCGCGCCGCTGCCATCCCCCTTGGTTGCCAACGACAATGTCACCGCTGAGTTTGCTGCCGTCATTCGTTCGGCGATGGCCAAGCGCCCTGACGACCGTCCCAACTCGATGTGGGACTTGTTGAAAGTAGTTGAGAACACGCAGATATTCAAGAAGGCACCGCGCATACCAGAAAAAAGCATCTTCGATGACTTCCCCACTTCGGGGCGTATCATGAATCAAGAGCAGGCCGCACCCGAATCAGACAAAGAAGTGAGCGGTGACAAGAAGAGCAGGGGGGAGGAGGAAGATTGATTTTTCAATCTCCAGAAGAATATCGAGGAGCCTACTCATTCTGCTAGATATGAAATCGCGCTCGTGCTCGTGCTCGGGCACCTTTGAATACTGATTACGCGTTGGCTTGTCGAGAGTGAGATCGAAAACAATACCCGAGCGCGAATGAGATTAATTTAAGTTTAATAACACATTAACCAAAATCTACGACTATGTCCAAAATCCCTACTGGTCCGGATTTCGAGCAGCCCATGCTGGAGCTCGAGGTCAAGATCCAGGAACTGCTACAGCACACCCCGGGCAACGATGCGGTCGAGCAGCAGATTATCGCACTGCGCCGACAGTGGATCGACATCACCACTGGCATCTATGGCAATTTGTCACCCTGGCAAACAGTCCAAGTGGCTCGTCATAAAGACCGACCCTACACGCGCGACTATTTGAATTTGGCTTTCGACGAATTCGTCGAATTGCATGGCGATAAGCACTTCGGTGACGACCGCGCGGTACTCACCGGTTTTGCCAAAATCGATCAGTTCAAAGTGATGGTCGTCGGTCACCAAAAGGGACGCACCTATCGCGAACGAACTACGTGCAATTTCGGCTGCGCGCATCCCGAAGGCTATCGCAAGGCGATGAGCAAAATGCGCATGGCCGAAAAGTATCAGATGCCGATCATTTGCTTTATCGACACGCCGGGAGCCTACCCGGGCATTGGTGCCGAAGAACGCGGTCAGGCGCAAGTGATCGCGGAAAGTATGTTTCAGATGAGTCAAATTCGGACGCCGATCATCTGTGTCATTATTGGCGAAGGTGGCTCGGGAGGCGCGTTGGGAATCGGCGTCGGCGACCGCGTGGCCGTGCTGCAGTATGCCTATTACTCCGTCATCAGCCCCGAAGGCTGTGCGGGAATATTGTGGAAGAGCCACCAGCACGCCCCAAAGGCGGCAGACGCCTTGAAGTTTACCTCGCGACATTTGCTCGATCTGAAAGTGGTCGACGATGTGATCGAGGAGCCTCTGGGGGGCGCGCATCGCGATCACCACAAAATGGCCGCGCGGATGAAAAGTTATCTCGTCCGCTCGCTCGGCGAATTGTGCGGACAGCCGAGCGAGAGTCTCATCGCGCAGCGCTACGAGAAGTTTCGTCGCATGGGTGCATTCATCGATCCTTCGCAACACGATCCACTGGAAGCAACCGTCAGTTGATCGACGACTGTTGTCTTCGTTCCGGTCGCAATCGAGTTCACCCAGAGTCTGCGAAGCGAGGGCCAAGCCTTGGTATTTCCTGCTTGGAATCGCCGGGGAGCAACGTCCGATAATGTTTCTTATGTTCGGTTTGAAGTGCCATTTTCCCTGGGAAACAAGCGTTTGCGCTTGTCACTACCCTATCCGCACTGTATTTCGTGCTCGTGCTCGTGCTCGTGCTCGTGCTCGTGCTCGTACTCGATTCGAGCACCGTGCTACTCAGTTAACGCGGTAACACATATCCCGGTTGCTGGGCTTGCTGCGGTGCCATCGGCAAGCTGGGCCTCAGGCCATTGTCGTAGCCCGCTGGAGCAACGCGGCTACTCGGCAGCGGTGTATTCGAATTGGATGTTCCGAGCGGCGGAAAAATCTGTGGCGCAGCGTTGGCATTCTGCCCTTCGGCCGGCGGGAAAATGCTGCCAGCATCGAAGCTCGGCAAGCCCCCGGTTGAATCCCAGTTTTCAGGCGCGGCAGAGTTCGAATTCGCCGAACCGACCCCAGGGAGAAGCTGCGGCAAGGCGTTGCGAATTCCATTTTGAATCGAGTTCTGAATACCGTTTTGGATTTCGTTTTGCATGCCGGTCGGAAATCCTTCGAGTCCCGGAATCCCACCGCTGGGCCAAATCGAGTCGTTGGGAGCGCCGTTGCCGTCCGCGTTGTCATCCACAGCGCCATCGAAGGCGCCACCGTTTTTGAGTTTGTCGTCCAACCTCGCCAAATAAGGTCCGACCACGTCGTGGATTTCACTGGGGAGAATTCCCATGCTGTTGTCGAGCGCTTTGGCGATATAGTAGCCCGATCGTGAATGACAGATAGCCGCTTGTTGCTTGGGGCCCAGTAGGCTAGTCGCGAACATGGTGATCAATAAACAGTAGACCAAGCCCTTAGCCAAACCGAAGGCGGCGCCTAAATGGCGATCGAATTCTTTCAGCCGCACACGATCGATACTGGTGCTGAGCAGCCGGAAGCCGACCCAGATCACGAACGAAGTGCCGACGTACAGAATCAACATCGCCAGGAATTGATTCCACGGAGGTTTGGCTTGAATCATCTCGGCCACGTCAAATCGAAAGCGATAGGCGACCACATAACTGACAATAATCGATGCCAGCGAAGCGACTTGCCAGGCAAAGCCCTTGATGGCACCGAAGATGGTAGCCATGCCTAGCACGATCAGCATGATTAAGTCGTAACCTTGCACCGGAACCTCACTCGCGCTTGTGGCGACAGTTTAAAGATAGTTAAGCTAATGCTAATTCGTTGAGCGAACAGTCGGCAGCGACTCTAGCAGATGGGCCACCATACGCGAAGAGCGTTTTGACGAAGAAAGCTCACGTATTTGCTAGCACTCGTTTTCGGGACATTCTTCGCTGAGCGCAAACACGTGACCAACCCATGACGTGCACTATTGCCCTTTTTCCCGAGCGTTGACATCGAGTAAAGTCGCTCCTTGAACGGCCCCTAAAAGGCATCTTCGCTTTTCGCTCAACGAGAACGATCGAGAATCATGGCTGATTTTAAAACTCACATGACCGTTAGCACGGCCACGGGAGTCGTGTTGGCGGTGGCTGGTAGCCAAGTCGGCATGCATCCCACGACCTGTATTCTTGCCGGTGGCTTGTGCAGCGTTAGCGGTATGCTACCCGATTTGGATAGCGACTCCGGACGACCACTGCGCGAAGCGACTACGTTGGGAGCGGCTGTGATTCCGATGTTGATGGTGGAGCGCTTCCAACGCTTGGACTTTGATCACGAACAGATGGTGCTGGCAGCCGCCTTGGTCTATGTCACCATACGATTCTTCTTGGCTGAAATTTTCCGACGCTATACAGTTCATCGCGGCATGTGGCATAGCGTGCCCGCCGCGCTAACTGCAGGCTTGGTTGCCTTTCTGGTCATGTCGTCGGAAGATATTGCACCACGCATGTTCAAGGCGTCCGCAGTGGTGGTTGGCTTCCTGAGCCACTTGATCCTCGACGAGATCTGGTCGGTCGACTTCCGTCGTGGCAAGTACGCGTTCAAGAGTTCGTTCGGCACCGCCTTGAAGTTGTGGGGTAACAATGCTTGGGCCAACTACATGACCTGGGGGAAACTTGGGCTGGTCAGCTTTCTCGTCTGGCAGGACGAAGGCTTTATGGCGCGATTTGGTTTTGAGAAAACCGATGTCCCGCACACAGCCACGCAGTTGTTCAATATTATTGTCGAACACAGTGAAGCCTGGTTGCGCTAAATGAAGCTTGGTTGCGCCAAATGAAGCTTGGTTGCGTTAAATATAGTAGGCACACTCCGTGTGCCGCAACCAAGGTACCCTCCCGCGCGCGGGAGGGTCGGGCTATCAGGCCCGGGGAGGGCCAGCCTCACACGCATTTCCCGCTCGAGCCCGTCCGCTGCTCGACCTCGCGCAGGCTGGCCGTTCTGGTGCCGCAGAGTCGTTTCGGTTGGCACATCACCTGCGCGATCGCGCTGCGCGGTTAAACAGACCCGTTTGCCGTCATCCCTAACGCGCTGCACAACGATCGCTATAGCAACTTAAAATGCTTTGCGGCTGTCAATTAGTATCGTGACCGGACCATCGTTGACTAACATGACTTGCATATCCGCTTGGAACCTCCCCTGCCCCACCGCGATGCCGGCGGCCATCAGTTTTTGGCAGTAACTTTCGTAAAGTTGATTGGCCTCTTCGGGCTGTGCAGCGGCCGTGAAACTTGGACGCCGACCGCGCCGTACGTCACCAAGCAGGGTGAATTGGCTGACTACCAACACGGCACCGCCACACTCGATCACGCTACGGTTCATCAGTCCACCCTCGTCGGAGAAAATCCGCAGACCGCTCGTCTTGTCGGCCAGGTAGCGCGCATCGCTCTCGGTGTCTCCCTGCGCGACACCCAACAAGACAAGCAAGCCCTGCCCGATAGCTGCGACGGGTTGGTCTTCAATACGCACGCTGGCTTCCAGGACACGTTGTATGACTGCTCGCATGCTGGTCCTCTCCCCTGCTCTGCTGTTGGATAATCGTGGATCGCTCCGTCGATCCATATTTTTGATTCGTCGTGTGTTAGAATAGCTCTCCGAGCGCGGTAGCGATACAGCGCAGCTCGCTGTCTGTCTCAACGATTAGTGTGCCGTATGCCTTTTCAATTTACCTGCCCCTACTGTTTCAAAAAGACGCTGGTCGACGATGCGATCGCCGGCGAGAGTGGACCATGCGCCAGTTGTGGTAAGACAATCACGGTCCCCGAACCACCTGCTCGCCTGCCACATGCGACTGAACCCGTTGACCACCCGCCTTTGAAGGTTCGTTCGGTGCGGGTTCGGAGAAGAGTCTTGGCCTGGAGCGTGCAAGCAGTAGGCTTGATTGCGGCAGTGACCGTCGTTTTTGGCCTGTCGAGCTATCTATTGTGGCCGACGTTCCAAGGGCTCAAGGCGCGTCGCGATCGAGTGGCCAGTTTCAATAACCTGCAACGTATTGCTGAAGCGCTCAACGCGTACGCGATCCAGCATGGCAGCTACCCTCCGCCGGTCGTTTCCGATGCGAGTGGCAAGCCGCTTTACAGTTGGCGAGTACTGATACTCGAACAATTAGGTGAATCGCATTTGGCCAGCAAATTTCGTCGCGACTTGGCGTGGGATGCACCCGAAAATGCCAGCATTCTCTCCCAGTGCCCGTCCGTCTTCATGTGCCCTACGTTCAATCGGATGCAAGTCGCTGCGAGTGCAAATTACGCGCTAATTACGGGAACCAACACGCTCTTTCCGAGCGGCGGCCCGCTGTCGCCCGGTCAAGTGACCGATGGCCGCGATCGCACGCTGCTAGTCGTCGAAGTCGACACGGCAGGTGGCGAGTGGAGTCAGCCGTGGGACATCGACGTCGCTAAACTCAATACCAAGATCGGCTTTGGAGGAATCAATGCCATCGGAGGCAATCACGTTGGCGGCGCTGCGATCGCCTTTGCGGATGGCACGCCGGGTTGGTTGCCCGAAGCCCTCTCCCCTGCCCTGCTCCGCGGCTTGATCAGTCCAGCCGGCGGCGAACCGATCGACCCAGTCGAGTTTCAGCAAAAGTAGCAGGCCCTTGGAGTGCGGAGATTCATCCCCGCTTTGGCCCTACTCAAAGTTCGCACCAGCACAAATGCTAGTGGTCTGTTACAGCTAAGAATTAGGGTTGAAGGTAGTGGACGAAGTTACGAGTCCCCAACGTATTACGAATCATAGGGACTCGTAACCTCGTCCACTACCCTCAATTTAAATGTGGTTGATGCACTAGGTTGCGCGTGGCATTCGTCGAAGATACATTTTGCGCCAAGCATGAGCCCATTCTTGCTCGCTCTCAATGGAGCGTTCGCAATCAATCTTGGCGTCTTCTTCAATGGCATCGCCGTTGTCTTGGTTCTTCATCCGTCCGAAACGCTGACACCCGAGGTAGCATAAGTTTCAGTGAGCCAAAACTCTACGCGACACGAGGAAGTCGACGTGGGCTGTCAGTCGCATACAAGTGCTCCCGGGTCGGTGGCATCCCAGAATGACCTCGCTGCACTTGTTTGGTGGCAACAGTCTGGAAGATGCGTGCCGAGCCATCCTGCAAAGCCATGGCGACTCCGCCCAAGTAGAGCAACCACATGCGATATTTTTCCTCGCCAACCATGCGGATGGCCTCCGTCTTGTTGGCTTCCAGCCGCCGCGCCCAGTGTTCACAGGTGAGGCCGTAGTGGTCGCGCCAGCCTTCGACATCGTGTACTTCAAAGCCGCTGGATTCCATGCTGTCGAGCACATGTCCTTGGTGATCCAATTCACCGCCCGGGAAGATGTACTTGGTAAGCAAGCGACGTTCGGCGTTCTTCCGATTGAATTTCCGAGCGCTACTTTTTGCGGGGCGCGTGATGGCGTGATTCAGAAACAGTCCACCTGGTACCAACACGGAGCGAACTTTCTGCATATAGTTCGGCAGGTTCTTAATACCGACATGTTCTGCCATTCCAACGGAAGAGACTTTGTCGTACTCCCCCTGCACATCGTTGTAGTCGCAGATGGCCGCCGTCACTCGACCTTGCAGCCCCCGCTCCTCGATGCGCTGGTGCGCAATTTCAAGTTGCGCGTCGGAAAGCGTAATCCCATGAGCTTTTACGCCGTAGTGCTCGGCCGCGTAGCAGATCAACGCCCCCCAGCCGCAACCGATGTCAAGCATCCGGTCGCCAGGCTTGAGCTGCAGCTTGCGACAAATCATATCGAGTTTGTTCCGTTGCGCTTGCTCCAAGCTTTCGTCCCACGAGCGAAAGTATGCGCAACTGTAGACCATCTCTTTGTCGAGGAAAAGCTTGTAGAACTCGTTGCCGATATCGTAGTGGAATTTGATAAAGTCGCGATTGTCGGATTGCTTGCGATGGAATCCCTGGTCATCTCCCTGAAATCGCAGTTCGCTGGAGGCGTCCACGTTGCGCGCCAGCGCGAAGTTGAAGAAGGCCTTGGCGGCAAGTAGTTTGGGTATCGAGCGAGACCGTCGTCGGGAGCCTTTCACTCGTGCGGTCCTCATAAACTCGACGATGTTTGCTCCTTGGAAGTCGACGTGGCCGCGCGCGTAGAGGCACAGCAGATTCTCAGCGGTCGGGCGTCGAATCATGGCTCCAATAACGCCCGGCCCGGAGATCGAAATCTCGTAGCCTTCGAGCACATTGCTGCCTAGTGGATGAAGCGAGCCATCCCACAGGCGGAGCGAGATTCTGGCGTCAAGTTTCTCGGCCAGTCGCTGGCAAACTTCCTTGATGCTAGCAAGCTGCTTTTCGGATCGATTCGTTTTATTGACCATGCGCTGGACTCCCCGACTTTTCGAATATAGACTGCTAACTTAGAGCAATTTAGGCTGCCAGAAGTCAACCCGAATTCGAGCTCAAAACGCTGGAGTACTGTATTTAGGGGATACAGCTTGGGAAGTTTTTATTCCTAGCGGTCCAACTCGGAGGCTGTTCTATTTAACTCGAAATGCCCAGCTCAATGCTCGCGACGCGAGTGCGCGCATTTCTGTAGAGTTATCCCCAGGCAAGCACCTCATAGAACATCGGGTCACAGCCAAAATTGGCGACCGTGAATTCGACGAAGCGAATCAACTCTTCGTCGACGAAAAGCCGGTATCGACGGAGTCTGTCTTCAGTTATATGGGCCTTGTGGGAGCCGATGACGGATTCGTTCAGAACTTGAAGACCGGTGCTGTGGGAGAGCCATTCGTGATCGTGGCCAATGGCGGCATCCCAACACAAATACCAGCTTGGATGTGGATCGAATAACTCGCACACAATTCAGCACAGCCTGCGGAAATGCGTCCCCCGTTTATCGTTTTGACAAAGAATTAGTAAGAAATTCTTGTTAAGCTGGAGGGAGTTCCACCAGCACTCGTTTTACGGCCAGCCAATGGATGACATAATTGAAGTATACAAAAAAGATATCGATCGCAGCCTATTGCGTGAGAACTTGAAGCTCACGCCACAGCAACGCAGCGAGAGGTTCGAAGTTGCCATGCGGTTGATTTTTGAGCTGCGACGAGCGGCCGAACTAAGGCGAACCACCAAACGTCTGCTCGAAGCGGAGTCGGCGAGCAAGCAACGCGAGGCATGATGCATGACGGAAAAGGGATTTCGAGACATTCTTGGCGCATTGTGCTCTGGCAACGTCGAATTTATTTTAATTGGGGGGCTAGCAGCCATGGCGCATGGTTCGGCGCGTGCAACGGTCGATGTCGATGTCGTCTACAGACGCACATTGGAAAACATGCACCGTATCGAACAGACACTTGCGCCGTTTGCTCCCTACTTGCGCGGAGCACCACTCGGCTTGCCATTTCGCTTTGATGTGGCCACCATTTCGTCGGGTCTTAACTTCACGCTGCGCACCTCAATTGGCGACCTTGATTTATTAGGTGAAGTCGTGGGTGGTGGAGATTTCGAACGCTTGATCACACATAGCGAAACTATCAAACTTTTTGGAAACGATATGCAGTGTGTCACGTTGGCGAAGCTAATCGAACTCAAGCGAGCCGCTGGACGGCCGAAGGATTTAGACGCTATCGCAGAGCTTGAAACGCTACAGGACGAACTAGAATCGTAGTCGGTGCGGCTACGCAAGAACTGTTAACGGTTGCGATCGCATGGCTGCCCACCTCTATAACACAAAACATCGTCACCGGTGGGACACGTGTTTTAACTCGTTTGCGGCAAACGTGTGCGGATGATTTTCGTGGTTTGCTCGCTGGGCAAGATGGTGTCGCACCACATCTCGCCTTCGAAGCGATAACGCACTTGGATGGCCTGCGCACTTCCGTCAGCAAAAGCAAGTTTGGCTTCGGCGAGCGTGGTGGTACGATCGTCTTTTGCGGCGCGCATTTGGACGTGCTCGACTTCCGCACCATCGCGCAAGTCGTCGAACAACTGCATCACTTGGTCCGCGCCCCACTCGGCTTGTAACAACTCGGGAAGGGCGTCATCGATCGGCTGGTCGAATGGGTCGTCGATATTCATGACTCGGGGAGCGTTGGTCGAGAGAAGGCGGGCATGAGTAATACTGCATTTTCAGGGGCGGGGCAGACGTAGCGACAAACGCCGCAACCGGTGCATATTTCTTCGCGAACCGTAGGTTTGCCCAGAGTGACTTCGATGGCTCCTTCGACAGGGCAACGCTCGCTGCAGACGGTGCAAGTCGTGCCGTGATGGGCCAAGCACAAGTGCTGAGTGATATGGGCAGTTCCCATGACGATGGGGATCGAGTGGCTGAGCACACCTGGCTCGCAGGCGGCGATACAGGGGAAGTCGCTGCACATCAGACAAGCGGCGTTATCCGCTTCAATGATCGGAGTGCCAGCCACGGCACCGAGTCGCTCAGGTGCCAAGCGGATCGCATCGTAGGGACAGGCAGTGATGCAGTCTCCGCAGCGAGTGCATCCAGCCAGGAACTGCCGCTCTTCGATGGCTCCCGGCGGACGAAACACGGGAATCGTACGGGGTGTAGCTCGACCGGACAGTCTGGTTGGAGCGACCGGATCGATTGCGATACCACCGATCGTTCTGGGATGCGTCTTGGGAGCTTCACTATTTTGATGGTTGTTGTCCGCTTCGCTGAGTTGGCCTGAACCGTTCGGTAGGCTCAAATCGCCAGGGCGGGGATAGCGCATGACCAGCGGCTTGTGTTTGGCTGGCGCGAGTAGCTTCCAGAGCTTGCCCTGCAGCAGATCGCGACGACTGATCTTCCGCCGAGGCGTCACTGGCTAGCGACCTCGAGCGGTGGGAGCATCGGCACAGCGCCGTCAACTGGGATGGCTTGATCGAGCTTGGCCGAAGGGGCGTGGCACTGTGTGCAGTTGGACCGCCAGGGGTGTGTCGACTCCATGCCTGCCCAGCCGTTGGGGCCGCCATGACAAGCGGTGCATTTTTCGCGCATCCATTGTGAGTGCGGGATCGTTGGTGGCGCTCCAGGAAAGGCTCGTTCGCCGGATTTAGGTGCTGGTAGGCCAACAAACGATGTTGCGACGCGCGCATCGACGTCCTGGAATGGGGCCGGCGGCGGCGATGCGTGGCACTGCGTGCAATTTGCCAGAAACTCGTGCGACATGACGCTGGCCTTCATGCCACCGAGTTGTGTACCTCCGGAATGGCACGCGTAGCAGGCGGCATCATTCGTGTTTTGAATATCGTGTGGGATGACTGGTGGTGCTCCGTTGAACGCGCGGCGCGCAGCACGCAGCGCGCTGGAGGCTTCCTTGTCCGCTGCGCTCAGTTGGATCTCGGCGAACAGATCGTAGGGGCTGCTTGGCAATTCGACTAAGGTTGCTTGTAGGGCGGCCGTGGGGCCCATGGCGACTTGCGCAATCTCCGCGTAGCGAATGGCGGGAATGACTTTGTCGATAGCGGGGACGACCAGTGTTTGCGAATCTTCGCCTGATAGAGCATCTCGAACAACGGCGCGATGATGATGTCCGATTTCATCGAGAAGTCCGTGGCTGTGAAGCCCCTTGGGGGCGGGCACGCCATCGGCTAGTCCGACGAAGTAGCCGATCACAGCGACCGCGATAACCGCAGCGAGGAAGATAGTGGTGAGACGTCTCCAGATCATGACTGTACCTCAGACAATTTCCGCACGCGCACCGCACACTTCTTATAGTCGGGCTGTTTGGAAAAGGGATCGTGAGCTTCGAGCGTGCAATGGTTGATCAATTTGGTTTCGTCAAAGAACGGCACGAATACCGTTCCGCGCGGCGGTCGCCCACGGCCATCGATCCACACGGGCAGCTCCGCTGTACCACGTCGTGATTCGATAATGATTTTTTCCCCTTGGCGAATATTGGCGGCTTGCGCATCGTCGCGATTCATTTCGACATAGGCAGTCGGCATGGCGCGATTCAGCGGAGCGACGCGCCGAGTCATCGTGCCGGTGTGCCAGTGTTCGAGCACGCGTCCCGTGCATAACCAAAACGGATACTGCTCGTCGGGCATCTCGGGTGGAGGCGCGTATTCGTGAAACCAAATCTGTGCTCGCCCATCGTTGGAAGACGAGTGATAAAAGTCGAATTCTTGCCCTTCGGCCACAAAGGGGTCGTCAAAAGCGGCGAAACGGAAGCGGGTCTCTCGCCACGAACCGTCAGGCTGTTCGACTACTGGCCAACGCAAACCCCGAGCTTTTACATATTCGTCGTACGGTGCTAGGTTCTTGTGCTTCATGGTGGTGAAGCGGCGATACTCTTCGAAGAGATGCTTGTCAACGTTCACATCGTAGTAATGTTCGAACTCCCAAATGGGTACATCCTTGCCCGCCTCGTCTTTCACCGCAAAAATGAACTCGCCATCCTTGTCCTGCATCCCCTCGTGACCGAGTTCGAATAGCTTGTGCGCGATGGCGATAGTCATCCAACAATCGTCTCGCGCCTGGCCGGGGGGATCGACCATCTTGAACCATTGTTGAGTGCGGCGTTCGCTATTGCCAAACATTCCGTTTTTCTCTACCCACAAGGCGGCAGGCAAAATCAAATCGGCCAGTCGCGTCGTGGCGGTTGGGTAGACTTCCGAGACGATCAGAAACTTGTCTTCAAGCCCCTGCTTGTCGTTGAACAGGGCATTGAGGTTCGGCAGCGTTTGGCCTGGGTTGGTGACCTGCACGAACAGCGTGTCGATGTCACCTCCGTCGGCGGACGCTTTGGTGAACTGCTCGAACATCTTTACTGTGTGATAACCTGGGACCGCGTTGATGCTGTCGGATTTCAAATTCCACAGCTCTTCGCTCTGCTGACGGTGCTCTGGATTGGCCACCAGGCGTCCGCCAGGAAGTGCGTGCGCCAGTGTGCCCACTTCGCGCACGGTGCCACAGGCCGATGGTTGGCCCGTGAGACTGGTCGGTGCGTTGCCGGGGCGACCAAAGTGACCGCTGAGCAAGTGGACCCCATGCACGAGCGAATTGATCGCAGTTCCCATCGTGTGTTGATTCATCCCCATGCACCACAGCGAGGTGATGCGGATGTTGCGATTGGCGAACAAGTCGGCCAGCATGCGAATCTTGTCGGCGGGCACACCGGAAAGCTCCTCGACGCGCTCCGGCGTGTAGGCCGCGATGCGTTTGCGAAATTCCTCTTCGCTGATCTGCTCGCCATGCAAAGTCGGCGTGTCGGCCTCTGCCCCGCGAAAATTACAGTGCTTTTCGACGAATGCTTTATCGTAGTTTTCACTGGCGATCAACAGATGCATGATACCCAGCGAGATAGCCACATCGCCGTGTGGTTTCATTTCCAAGTACTCGGTGGCTGCGTCGGATGTACGCGTGCGCCGCGTGCTGATGTCAATTAACGTGACCTTGTCGCCGCGAGAACGCCGATCGATGAAACGTGAAAACAGAATCGGGTGCATTTCGGCTGGGTTGTTTCCCCAGGTGATGAGCACGTCGCATTCGTCGAGGTCTTGATAACAGCCGGCCGGTTCGTCGACTCCGTAGGTGGCCAAGAAGCCCGTCACGGCCGAAGCCATGCACAGTCGCGCGTTGGGATCGATGTGGTTGTTCCCCAACCCGCCCTTCATGAACTTTTGAGCTGCATAGCCTTCGGGAATCGTCCATTGACCGCTGCCGTAGAAAGCAAATCGCTCGGGGGCATGCATGATCCGCTGGGCGATCAAGGTGATCGCTTCGTCCCATTCGATGGGAACCAACTCGCCGTCCTTTCGCAGCAGCGGTTGCGTGAGTCGGTCTTTTCCGTAGAGGATGCTACCGACGTGATAGCCTTTGACACACAACAAACCTTTGTTGACATCGGCAGCTTTGTCTCCCGCGACGGCTACCACACGACCGTCTTCCACGCCAACCTGGACATGGCAACCGGTTCCGCAAAATCGACAGGGAGCTTTATTCCACGTTACGTTGTCGCCTGTCGGCAGGCTATCAGCAGCGGCTATGACCGGCAGCGATCGGCTCGCACCGCTAACCACCATTGAACCAGCGGCAGCCATAGCGGCCGATTTGAGAAAATTCCGGCGTTGGGTTTCCATGTTCGCTTCGTTCACGAGTAATTAATGGTGTTGTTGGTTTCTAAACTGAATACTGGCCTGCGGCCCGGGCGTTGATCATATTCTATGAAATGGCAGCCGTTCAAGCGATATTATTCGGTCGCTCCGCCGATCATTGCTCTTCGCTAGTGGCTTCGTCGAAGCCGACAAAGGCAATGCGGATGTCAAGCACACCTGGCAATTCTTGGACCCATTGCCAAATCTCTTGATCGTGTTGATTGGAAGTCGAATCGACGACGATCGCAATATGGTTATCGGTAATTTCCCCAACGTCGATCGCCGCGTGGCCTCGCAGCGCTTGAAGTGTTCCCAGAAATGGCCCGTTAGGGGCGTCCAAAACAACGACAAGGCCACTGATCGGCACTGCGCTTGCTCTCACAAACAGGGGTAGCAAATTAACTGTACTGTAGTCTATAGTTTATTACTCACTTGATAAACCTCATTTCAGGAAACTACGCGTGGTTCGACTCGCAAATCTTCTTTTCGCCGGAGTGGTTTGCGCAGTCATTTCGATGGTAATCGTGACTGTGACGACTTCGGACAGGCGCGCTCCGTCGCACAGCGAGCGCGCTCATCCGCACAGTGGGCTAGCGAGCGCGACGACAGGAGTCTTGGCGAACCCCGCTACATTTCCAATTGTGATTCGCAAGCCTGCAGGGCCGCCGCAAATCAAATTGGCAGGGACTGATCCGCAGGGGCGTTCTGCCAGCGTCGCCTGTGCTACCTGCCACAGCGTTCGCCCTCCCAATTTCGACAACCAAACGGCTCAGTCGCTCGACGAATTCCACCAGGGTTTGCAGTTCAACCATGGCCAGCTCTCCTGTTATTCGTGCCACAATCCAGAGAATGCGGATGAATTGCGTTTGGCCGATGGAACAGCCGTCGAGTATGCCGACGTCATGACGCTGTGCACTCAGTGCCATTCGAAGCAAGCCGAATCGTTTGCACACGGAGCCCACGGTGGCATGAACGGTTTTTGGGATTTGTCGCGCGGCCCCCAAACCAAAAACAATTGCATCGACTGCCACGATCCGCACGCACCGAACTATCCCAAAATGATTGTCGATTTCAAGCCTCGCGATCGTTTCCTGGATCTCCAAAGGGCCGAGCATGACAACCATAAATGAACGGCCCGAAGCGGGCAATCGTGAGCTGCCGATCGTCGAGAACTTCTCGCGTCGCGCGGCGGTCAAAGGTGGATTTGCAACCCTGGGAGCGGCCGCCTTCGTCGCCGCTATATCACCACTGCGTCACGCTGCGCAAAATACGTCGGCAGCCGAGTTCTTGCAGAAGCACTACACCGAGCTCAGCGACGAGCAAAAAGCTGATGTGATTGCTCGCTTGGAAGCGGAAACCAAAAAGAACTACGGTGCCGAGGTGACCATCGGCGACGACCGCCCCATTCCCGGTACGAAGTTTGTCTACGCCATCAATTTGAGTGTGTGCAACGGCAATGGTAAATGCGTCGAAGCCTGTCACAAAGAAAACAATCACGACCGAGCAACCCACCAGTCCTACATTCGCATTGTTGAAATGCCCAAGGGGACGCTCGATATGGAACAGGGCTCGACCACCTACACCGGTGTGGTCCCCAAAGATGACAAGTTCTATCTGCCGGTCCAGTGCCAGCAGTGCGATGAACCGCCTTGCGTCGACGTCTGCCCAGTGAAGGCGACATGGAAGGAGGAGGACGGCATCGTGGTGGTCGACTACAACTGGTGTATCGGTTGTCGCTACTGCGAAGCGGCTTGCCCCTATCACGCGCGACGATTCAATTGGAAAAAACCCGAAGTGCCTGCCGACCAGGTCAACCCTGATCAGAGTTATCTCAGCAACCGCATTCGCCCGGTTGGAGTGGTCGAGAAGTGTACCTACTGCTTACATCGCACGCGGCGCGGCCGCTTACCAGCTTGCTTAGAAGCCTGCCCAACTGGGGCGCGCGTGTTTGGAAACATTCTCGACGAAGATTCCAATATTCGCTGGATCCTCGATAACAAGCGCGTCTATATTCTCAAGGAAGAACTCGGTACCAAGCCGGCGTTCTTCTATTACTTCGATTAGTGCTTCATTCCCACATTTGGTTTGGAGGTAGTGGACTCGCAACCTCGTCCACTACCCCTGAAATTAAAGTTGGATGAAGCAGTAGTCGCCTCAGGAAAACGAATGAGTAGCATCAGCACACCTCCGACCACCGACAGCACATCGCACATCACCTCTTATCCCAGGTTCATCGGGCGATCGCTGTGGCTTGCGACCGAAGGCTCGTTCGGCTTCTACGCGTGGATGACCATGTTAACCGCGCTGTTTTTAGTCGGTGCCAATGCTTGGGCTCACCAAGTTGCTGGTGGCATGATCAGTACCCACATGACCGATCACGTCAGTTGGGGACTGTACATCGCCAATTTCACTTTTATGGTCGGACTGGCTGCCGGTGGTGTGATGATGGTCATCCCAGCCTATCTGTATCACGACCGCAAGATGCACGACGTAGTGATCATTGGTGAGCTGCTAGCGGTCTCCGCGATCGTGATGTGCCTGATGTTCGTCGTGGCCGACCTGGGCCGTCCCGATCGCTTCTGGCACTTGATTCCCGGTTTGGGGAAATTTAATTTTCCGATCTCGATGCTGACTTGGGACGTGATCGTCCTGAACGGCTATCTGGTATTGAACCTGCACATCTGTGGCTATCTGCTGTATATGCGCTTTCTTGGCCGGCAGCCAAATCCAGTGTGGTACGTGCCGTTCGTGATGTTGTCGATCGTGTGGGCCATCTCGATTCACACGGTCACCGCATTCTTATATTGCGGCCTTGGTGGTCGACCCTTTTGGAACACCGCTTTGCTGGCTCCTCGGTTTCTCGCCTCAGCCTTTGTGTCTGGGCCATCGTTCATCATTGTCACGATGGTGTTGATGAAGAAGCTGACGAGCGTGCAAGGGCTCGAACAGCCGATCGCCACGCTGACCAAAATCATTCGCGTCACCATCCTGATCAACTTGCTGATGGTAGCCTCCGAGTTGTTTACGGAGTTCTACACCGGCGGAACACACGTCAGTTCGGCCAAGTACTTGTTCTTCGGGCTGCACGGCAAGACAGCCTTGGTACCCTGGACGTGGACCGCAATCGGTTTAAATATCACGGCTGCCTGTTTGTTCCTCTGGCCGGGGCTGCTATCCCCCAAGTTCCGCCTGCTGCTCGTGGCGGCCTGCTTGATGGCCTTTGTCGGAACCTGGATCGAAAAGGGAATGGGGCTGATCATTCCTGGCTTTATCCCCAGCACGCTGCACGAGGTCGTCGAGTATGTCCCGAGTATGCTGGAATGGAAGGTTTCTGTCGGTGTGTGGGCCTTTGGGTTGATGGTCTTTACCATCGCCATCAAAGCAGCCCTACCTACGCTCCGTCAGCCGGCACAGAGCACCGATACCTAGCGTTGGTTCAGTTGACTAGTCAATTGTACTTCGCCAGCATCTCGGATCGTGGAGTAAAGATGCGCAGTACACTATTCCCTTGCTTTGGTCTGCCGTAACTGCGCATTACTTGTTACGATTTGCGACATCTACTCCGATACATCCGGTTCTTGCTCCGGCTCAAAGCTGACCTTGGCGTAGATTTGCTCCAACTGCAATTGGCAATCGATCGATTCGAGAACGATTGGTTGAGTCGGTTCGTGGTAGACAATATATAGCCATTGCTCGTTAGCGGTCCGTCGGTAGATCTCGACGAGGGGACTCACTTGCGAGGCGAGCACGTATTCGCGCAACGATGGCAGCGACTGATAGTGCCGCCATTTGGTTCCGCGATCGTAGCCTTCCGTGGTATTCGATAGTACTTCGACCAGCACGCGAGGATTGAGCAGCGTATCGAGTTCGGCATCCTCGAACTTGGGTTGTTCGCAAGCGACGACCACATCGGGGTAGACGTACAAGCCAGTCTCGCTGACCTTCACACGCATATCACCTTGGTAGACTTCGCAATCGCGATTGTCGAGTTGTCCATGAAGCTTGGCAAAGACGTTCCCCGCAATCAAGTTATGTGACCTAGTGGCACCGGCCATGGCAAATGTCTCCCCGCGAAAGAACTCGCTTCGATACTCGGCCTTGCGCTCTTGCACCAAGTATTGTTCAGGAGTCATGCGTGTTTTCGCAACAGAAGACATAGCCGCCTCCGAAGGTATAGACATGAGTGCGTCGTCAAAATGAAGAACGAGGGACGCACTGGTGCTGTGTCCACATTTAATTTGAGGGTAGTGGACGAGGTTACGAGTCCGAGTGATTCGTTAACCGCTTGGGGCACGTAACCTCGTCCACTACAACCAACCCCAAAATTTAATGTGGTTGAAGCACCATATCAGTATACCGCTCAATCTATCCAGACGAAAGCTTGCCTAACGGCGGAGGTTGAGAAGTTCGTCGAACAACTGCTGCGTGGCAGTTATAACGCGAGAATTGCTTCTGTACTGTGTCGACGCCAGTACGAGCGTCACCAAGTCCTTGCCGATATCGGTGTTGGATAGCTCGCGGGCACCGGCCACCACGGTGCCAATACCGTTCTCGCCTGGCCTGCCTTGAATGGGCAAGCCTGTGTTGACTCCTTGGGCGTACAAGTTCTGACCACGCTGTTCAAGCCCTTCAGGGTTGGTGAAGCGGGCTAGTTGTATCTGCCCAAGATCTCGGGAGATACCATTGCTGAACACCCCGCGAACCGTGCCGTCTTCACCGATGACGTAGCTGGTGAGCGAACCGGGAGGCGAACCGTCCTGTCGAGCTGCGGCCAGACTGGCTTTGTCCGTTGCCAAGCCAGAAACCGATGAGAAATCAAGTTCAAACTGCATCGGCGACACGCTCGGCGTGTTGTATCGGTCGATCGACACCGTCGAATTGGTCGATGATATGAAATTGCCGTTGCCATCAAAAGTGAGCACGCCGCTGCCGACGGAAATGCCCGTCCCCGTGCGGGACGAGTTATCAGCCGAATCTGCATACCAACGGTAGGTCGTCGCCGAGTCGGTGCGTTTTTCAAGTACCGCCGTAACGCGCGTACGGATTGGCTGACCAAGCGTGTCGTACGTAACGAAGTCCGAAACCGCGCTTTGTCCCTTAGCCTCTTGGACTGTACCGAATGCCAAGTTCGGGACATCGACGACGCCGTTTTGATCCGTGATGCGGAAGCTGGTCAAATCGACGTCAACCGCATTGTCGACGCCGTTGTTCGATACGAAGCGTATCTGCCCATTGCGAATATAGGCACCCGGTGCAAGCGTCCCCGTTTCGCCTTGAATGGTATTCTTGGAAACCGGTAAGGGATGCGTCGCATCGGTCGTGGTCGTTTGAATTCCCATCGAACTTTGCATGAAACTTACCAAGTCTTGCACGGTTGAACTGGCCGTAATCGTGAAGTTCTTGGCCTCCAAGCTACGCCCACCCTTGCGAGCACTGAACGACAGATTGCCAACTTTGAACGGCTCAGAGTACTCCAAGCCATCGCGGCGCGTGACGTTGACCAGCAATGTGTTACTGTCGATTGCAGGACCATCCAAGTCGACCTGCTGATTGCCAACGATGGCCAAATTGCTGATCTCGGCGTCCGTCTTCGAATCGGTATAGTCCTGCCCCGGCGAAATTGAATCTACCAAGTAGAATGAATTCTGGTCGGTGGCGGTATTGCGATAAATGCGAATCGTATCGTAGGCGGGAAAACCTCCCGTCGCAGGCGGGACGGGAGGCGTCGGCAAATTCGTCAAGTGAATTCGACCGTCGACAATATTTTGCGGGCCAACCAAGATCGAGGGTTTGGTCTCCGGATCTCCGGCGTGTTGATAGGTGATCATGTACGAGTAGTTGCCATTGAGCACGCCGTCGTCGAGCGTTGGGCCACCGACTACGCTGCCATCATCGTCGTAAGTACTTCCAGTCGCAACGGTTGCCAGTTGAAAGAACTCGCTCCCATTGGCGTCGGTGCGATAGATGCGAACCTGTGAGTACTGGCCAGGCGCGGTGGGGAGATTGGCCAACTGAATCTCGTTGTCAGGCAATCCATTGCCGGTGGGAACGGTGACCGACAATGCTGCGCTGGGCACGCTCTCTTGGCCTGCCGCGTCGACGAAGGCAAAACGATATTGATACACAGCTCCCTCGACCAGCGTGCCCGATCCCTGGTTGTGCGAAACCGTGATGCCTGAAGTGGTGGCCGTATTACCGCTGGCGAGAAGTACGCCGCTGGCGTCGGGGCGTGGTATGGCCGCATCACCCAATACGCCACTTTGGATCACCTCGGCCGTGTCGGCAATGTCTCCGTTGGGAGTCAGCGAGCCTTCCATCGCAACGTTCTTGGTCGCTTGGGCGACCGATTCACTTCCCAAGGGAATGGCCAGTGGAGTCAATTGTGTCGTTTGAATTTTGAATTTATCGTCGATGCCGAAGCCCATCAGCCGGTTTCCCGTGGGGGTCACCAATTCGTTGGCGCTATTCAGGCTGAAAATTCCGGCGCGCGTGTACAATTGCTCATTTCCCGCCCCCTGCACGATGAACAGTCCATCCCCTTGAATGGCTAGGTCGGATGGGCTGGAACTAATCTCGACCGTTCCTTGAGAGAAGTTGGGAGTGACAGCAGCAACTCGGACGCCCAACCCAGTTTGCCGCGGGTCAGTACCCCCATTGTCCGCAGTCGGGGAAGCGCCCAGAGAGAGCGTTTGCAAGAACTGTGTGGCAAAGACGACTTCCGAAGATTTGAAGCCGACGGTTTGCGAGTTGGCGAGATTGTTTCCCAACACATCGATCTGTTTCTCAGCCGCGTTGAGCCCAGTGAGCGATGTGCTGAGTGACGATGCAAGACCCATCGCAGTTCCCTCGTTGTAATTGGAGCGAGGTGCCTGCTAATGGCGCAATGCCAGCATCCTCGATTACGTTTCGACAATTTCACGAATGTTAGAGATATCGACCACTGAGTCTCCAATGTGTACTGATACTGTGCGTTTGCTGGAATCTTTTGCGTCGGTTTGAACCGACACGCGATCGACCTTCCCCTCGACGTCTTTCGCGTTACTGTCGAGCGCCTTGACGGTTTTCCCAATCATCGAGCTAGCCATCGAGAGCTCTTGCCCGGCTGCTAGATTGGACAAAGTAGAAGTGAGGCGGTCGTTCGAGCCAATTTCGCGGATTTGGCTCATTTGAGTCAACATCTGCGAATTGTCCATCGGTTGCAACGGATCTTGATTCTGCATTTCGGTGAGCAGTAGACCTAGAAACTGGTCAGTGTCTAGGTCAGCCATCCCGTTCCCATTGCTTTTGGTAGCCAAACTACTGGAGGAACCGCCTACGCCTGGAATGCTAGTCATCGTTCATGTTTCCTGAGAATTGGATGCGTCACCAAGCTTGAATCCATAGGTGTTATGTGACGCTTAAGTCAAGAGATAATCGCTATGGGCTGGTGCTTGGTGCTTGGTGCTTGGTGCTTGGTGCTTAGTGCTTGGTGCTTGGTGTTTGGGCGACGACGTCACTTTGAATTTGCCACTTGGACGTTAGCCTCAGCTTAACTCGGGAGCCGTGGCTACCGACAAAACGGTTAAAGCACGGAACGACTCCAGAGAGGCCTGCTTACGCTTGTAAATCGACACCTGCTAGCATTTGCCACGCTAGTTCACGTGGGGCGATACCATCGATCGCGGCATCATATCGTCCAGGGCGTTGCTGCTGCGCGGCCAAGCGGCGATAGTCCACTTCGCGGCTCGTTTGCTGCCCGCCTTCTCCGCCATGGGATTGGTCATACGACGCTTGCGGATTGCCATTTCCGCTGGCTGCATCGGCATTGTTGTCTGCAACTTCAACGTGAAAGGAACTAATCTGGAAGCCCTGCTCTGCCAGTCGACTACGCAAACTAGGCAGGCTCTCCAGAATGACATCGCGCGCGGTGCTTGTTTCCGTGGTCAGTTTGGCCGTCATCGTACGCCCCTCCATACGGACCTGGACATTGAGCGACCCCAGTTGCGGAGGGTGGAGTCTGATATTGATTTGCCCACCCATCGGTCCCAACCGAGAAAAGCTGCGCGAGACACGCTGCACCAATCGCACACGCTCGGCTTGCGTAAGCGCATCGGGACGCTGCGTTTCGTTGGTAGCCGGCTTGGCGTCTGCACGCTGAGCCGCTGTGGCATTGCTCTTCGTTTCGACACCCTCGGGAGCCGTGGTCGAGTTTGCACCCAGATCACCACCAAGCGAGCTCGCCGAGTCCATTGGGATGACCGCTGAGGATGCGTTGGCAACACTGGCGACCGCAGTTTCTGCCGCAGTCATTGACGCACCTACGGGGACGATCGCAGAATCTAGTGACTGGCTGACGGAATCGGCTGGATGATTAGGCTGCTCCATTGCAGCAGCGCTATCCGCAGTTGCCGCAGCGGTGTCGTCTTCGCCGCCGTGATTGTCGGGCGTTGGGGCAGCCTGGCCTGCTTCGTTGGCGGAATTATGCTGTGCACCGAACGTTGAGGGCCTATCGGCAGCGCGTTCAAACCACTTCTCCCTGCGATCGCCACGCGACTTTCCCTCGCCTGAGGTGGCTACGGCGAAAGCTTTTTGACCGTTTTGAGATTCGCCTGCATCGGCGGCAAAATGCGAACCAGACTCAGCATGGACTCGCTCGCCTTCGCGTGCACTAGGCGCCTCGGCTGAGTCGTTGGTGAGGAGCTCGGCCTGCTCTGGCGTTTGCGCCTGCGCTACTTGATACCCTCCCTGGTCGCCCCCCTGCCCTTCCCCTGAATGAGTCGACGAAACACTGACCGACTGTCCGTCGGCGCTGGGCGCTGTTGTGCCAGCACCTTCAGCCTCAAGACCCTTTTGCGGTTGGTCGGTGGCAGAATCAGCCTCGTTTGCCTGCAATGTCGATCGTTTACTGGCGTTTCCAGTATCCTTCGAGTTCTGAGCGGATTGCTCCTTGGGGACAGCTAAGGCATCGATGGTGCCATCTGCCGTCGCGTCGTCGTCCGTTGTTTGGATCGCAGCGGGTTCAATGGCGGGAGTGGTGTTTAGCAGAGCGAGCTGTCCTTCAGTCGCTCCGTTTTCCGCCTTATCTTCAGCGGTCGACTCCACGTCATCAGTTTCGTTTTCGCTCCGCTCATCTACCGAACTTGACTTCGCGGCGGATGTGCTATCACTCGCCGACTGGTTTGCCGAATCACTTCGATGATTTGACCTGCTCGGGGGATCGATGTCGCTGGACCGAGCTGCGGAAGTCGGCTCGCGCTGCGCACTCAGCGGCGCAGGTAGGCTCAACAATTGTTCAAACAGACTCGACTGAAGCGATTGCGCGCTGCCGGCGCTGGAGCTCAGATGAAAGCGCGCAGAAGTCCTGCGCGTGGAATCAGCGCTCAATGATGGTATTGCCCCGTCCATAACGTCCCCCCGGACTTTGGAATTTCAACGCACCTGCCAATTCAACATCGGCTTATGCGGGTGGGGAAGTCTAGTCGAACGCGTTTTCTGCCCGCGCCTTTTCAATTAAACTAGCCTTGGGGTCGCCCCGCCGCAGCGTGCTGAGGATTTCATTCAGCTTGGCGGTCTCTTCGGGGGTGGTGAACTCCCCCAGTACTTTCTTGCGTTTATCCAGAGGCATGCCTTTAACAATCGCGACTACGTCATCCATTTTATCGTCATTCAGAAATGTGATGAGCTGGTCCTTGGCCAGTTCTGGGGACAGTATTTCAAGCGTGCGTTGGACCTCCTTTAGGCTTTCATTGGCCAAATCCTGTTGAGTCGTTTCAAGAAAACGGTAGAAATCGTTTTTGCGTCGATCAAAATTGGCAATTACCAGTTTGTGCTCGCTCAGCAACTCTTCCACTTGACGTTTGTACTGCAGGATGGAACGCTCGCGCATATCGAGGCTCTTGCTCTGGCTGGCCCGCTCCGATTCGACATCTTCGTAGGTTGGATTGGGAGACTGCTTGGACTGCTCGAGCATTTTCTGCAATTGGTCGCCGGTAATGTCGACTCCATTGAGTAGCGCGATCGCCTTGAGAATAGTCACCTTATTCAGATTTCCGCGCACGGCTGCCATCGCCAAGACTATTCCCTGGGCGAGTACCGTCCCAATGCAGAACGCGACGAAGAGTTTAGTGAGCATGCGCATGTCGGCACTCCGCAATTAGGACGATTGTGATTCTTTCCAATACTTGAAGCCGGCCCATTGGTCGATCGCAGTTTGTTCGCGCTGCGCCTCTAACGTATTCCATTGGGCTCGCTGTTTGTCGCGCAGCTTTTCGAGCGATCGCAGCGCTTGCTCCTGATTGACCAGTTTCAATCGCCGCTTTTCGCACTCGGTCTCGATCAGAGCGATCTGCTCTCGAAGCTGGCTGACTTGTTGTAGTAAGTGCAATTGATAGCGTTGTGATTCGATCAGTCGCTGCGTGTTGATGGCTCCGACACTCGACGCCGACTGAAGCGGTACTTGCTGCGCATGTTCCCGCAACAGCTCGTCGACTTGTCCCTCTACTTTGGTCTTGGCTGCCAGCGCTTCTTTGTACGAACCCGCTGCCGCATCGCGCTCCCGCTCTCGCAGGCCGACGATGTTCTGCATGCGAAACTTAAAATGCGACATGGCTTGGTTCTTGGTTCTTAGTTCTTAGTTCTTAGTTCTTAGTTCTTGGTTCTTGGTTCTTGGTTCTTAGTTCTTAGTTCTTGGTTCTTGGTTCTTAGTTCTAGTTCTAGTTCTAGTTTCTCTATCGACTTGTCGTGCGCGCTGCGCGGTTAAACATTCGATCGCTTCGACAAGCATACCTGGCTGCCGAAGAGCTCAGCCCTCACAGGTCATTTCGAATCACAAACTGATGAACTTAAGGTTGTTGGCGTTAGCCAAGGTTGACTGTGTACGAGCCGTGGCAATCGCCAAACCGGCTAGTACAGGAGTGCGATGCACTATTTTTTGTCGGCTTGCATGGCTGGTGGAGCGTTGCATTGCGTACCCAACTGGTTTAAGGCGGCGAGGCTGACGTTCCACGGAGCGATCTCACGGGCAGGTTGACTGAGGAACTGCTCGATCTGAGGCTGCATGGTAATGGCGCGATCAATCTGCGGGTTGGAGCCGCGCTGATAAGCGCCGATGGAAATGAGATCTTCGTTGTCGCGAAAGACAGAGATCGAATTGCGTAGGGCCGTAGCCGACTTGAGCTGTATTTCATCAGCCAAGTGGCTTTGCAAACGACTGAGCGAGCTCAGGACGTCGATAGCTGGATAGCGACCGCGATGTGCAATATCGCGCGAAAGGACGAAGTGACCGTCGAGCAGTCCGCGCAGGGTATCGCTAATCGGTTCGTTGTTGTCATCCCCTTCGACGAGTACGGTGTAGATGCCCGTGATGGTGCCACGCGGGCCAGTCCCCGAGCGTTCGACCAATCGCGGCAACATCGAGAATACGCTCGGTGGATACCCTCGCGTCGTTGGAGCTTCACCGGCAGCCAGACCGATCTCGCGTTGAGCCATGGCAAAGCGCGTGACGGAGTCCATCATCAACAGCACGTTCTTACCTTGATCACGAAAGTACTCGGCGATGGCCGTCGAAGTCATAGCAGCATGTACGCGACGCAACGCGGGTTGATCGCTGGTGGCCACGACCGTGACACATTTTTTACGAGTCACTTCGTCGAGTTCTCGCTGCAAGTACTCTTGGACTTCACGACCGCGTTCGCCCACGAGTCCGATGACGACGACTTCGGCATCGGTACCGCGCGCCATCATACCCAGCAGCGTGCTCTTGCCGACGCCCGAGCCAGCAAAGATGCCAATGCGTTGGCCACGCCCGAGTGTCAATAGGGTGTCAATCGTACGCACCCCCGTCGTCAACACTTGGTCGATGGGAGGACGCTGCATCGCGGTGATGGGTGGCGCATCCAGAGGGACTTTGGTCAGGGTCGGGATCGGCCCGAGATCATCGATAGGGTTCCCCGAGGCATCGATCACTCGGCCGATCATGCCAGGCCCGACTCGAAGGGTTGCGATCGAATCACGCAGCACAACCTTGTCGCCCGGTGCGATGCCATCGGAGCCATCGAGCGAAGCCAATAACGTGATAGCGCCTTGGAAACCGATCACTTCGGCTGGTATGGCCGCGCGGCCGCGGCGTTGAATCTGGCAGACGGCACCGACGGGAACGGGCAGGGCAACGGCTTCGATCGCGTTGCGTCCGACCGACCAGATCGTCCCTTCGACTCCGCTCGGAATTGCATTGTCGAGTGCATGGACGAGCCGCTCGAGCTCGACATGTTGTGGAAGCGTTAACGCTGTCATTGGAGTTGTTCGACTAGTCGTTGGAGTTGGGCTTCGAGCTGTTGGTCGAGCTGACCATGGGAGGAGCGAACAACGCAGCCACCGAGGCTTATTTCAGGATCGGGGATGATCTCGACACCGACTGCCTGCGGTACCGACTTGGACATTTGTTGTAAGAATCTTCCAGCCACCGCAAAATCATCTGGATGGACCAGCACGCGCAGCTCGCGAACTTCACGCATGGCCACAATGGCTTCCTCCATCCACACCCGGAGTGTTTCGTCGTGATCTTGAGTTTCACGCCGCAAGATCTTCTCGGCCATGCGCGCGGCGAGTTGCACTGTTTGATTGCGCCATAGAGCGAGCCAGCCGCTGGTCTCTTGCGTCAACTGCTCGACGGTGGCCTGGCAAGCGGCAATGGCGGTCTTGCAACGCGAGTCGCTAAGCTGCTGCGCAGTGGTTTGAATATTCTGTTCGATCGTCGCTTTGGCCTGTGCGACTCCGTCCGCCTTGGCCTGTTCGCGAATGCCGTGCGCATCCTGCTTGGCTTGGGCTAAAATCGCCGCCGCTTCTTGCTGAATCTGTTCGAAGTAGTCGCGCGCTCGGCTCTGTACATCTTCAAGGTTGTACACGGCCGCTTGCGGATAGTCGCTGCCGCGCGCGAGTTGTTCGGATTTTAAGACTGCCGCCATACGGGTTCTTGGTTCTTGGTTCTTGGTTCTTAGTTCTTGGTTCTTGGTTCTTGGTTCTTGGTTCTTGGTTCTTGGTTCTTGGTTCTTGGTGCTTGGTGCTTAGTTCTTAGTTCTTGGTGCTTAGTTCTTAGTTCTTAGTTCTTAGTTCTTGGCTCTTGGTGCTTGGCTCTTCGTGCTTGGTGCTTGGTGCTTGGTGAATCGGGAGCAAGATGTCAGCTCTATGTAGGAACGACCGACCATACCGCTCACGCTGCACGGCGAGCCGGCCTTGTACTGGACTCAAGGCCGTGTCGGGCATGTTCGAGTCGTGAGGCGTTCTCAACAATTCGTCGTTGGGCCTCGTCGACATCATTCAGTTGGATTGCACCGATTCGCTGCAGCCGCGACTCCAATGCTTTGGCGTCCGGTCGATTCAACATGCGGTAGAAACGCTTCATGAACTCGGGGCTAGCGCCTGCTAAGGCTATCAGCACTGTTTGCGAATCGGTACTGCTCAGTAGCTGAGCGAGTGCGGTCGGTGGGAGCTGTAATATCTGCTCGAACTCGAATTGAATTAACTTGGTTTCGACTCGTTTCTTCGCAGCGCGCTCGCTGGCGGCTCCTGGAAATGGGAGTATGTCGGATGCGTCGGTTGGTTGTGTCCGCTCGACTTGTGCAGCGGGAGGAGGAGCATCGGAGGTGTCGGACGGATAGGGGCTATGGGACTGGTGGGGCTGAACGGTATCGTTGAAAGCGGTATCGTTGACGGCGGTGCCCGCAGCGACCGCAGTTACAGGATCGCCCAATAGGGCCCCCCATTCATTGCGCAGGGCCGGTGGTGCAGCGGCCAACAAAGACTGTATGCGACGCGTGTTGTCGAGCTCGCTTTGAATGTGGTGTTGGTATTCCTCCAAACGCTGCGACAGATGTTCGTCGATGGCTTGCATCGCTTCGGGATCGATTTCTTGCAGGCGAGACAAACGCAACAGCACTTCGCGACTGATCTCCGGCGGGAGGCGTTGCAGTACGTCGACTGCAACCGCCGGTGCCAATTGGCTGATGACAACAGCGGTCACCGCAGGGCGTTCGTCGCGCACAAAACGAACCAATGCAGCCGAGTTGAGTCCAGTCCAAGCCGAGTGGGATGCCGAGTCAGCGCGGTTGATGTTTGCGGTGTGCCCAGAGGGAGTCGAATGATCTCCGGAGTCGAACACATCTGCCGCGGACGTTGGTTGGCCTGCAAAGTAAGCGTCGGCCGACGAACTCGACGGCTCGTGTACTACCGTCGCATTGCGCCGCAGAGAACTTGCCGCAGTTGATGCGGGGGAATTCGCCGAAGTGGCTGCCGATCGTTGGAAATCGGCTAAGATCTTACGTTTCTCTTCGGGTGCCACATTGCCAAGTTGACTGACCAGGGCGCGGACTTGTCGGGCTTTGTCCGTCGGTAGGTGAAGCAGGATTTGGCGCGCCGCTGCGGCATCCACGCTGGATATCAAGATCGCGATCTGTCGCAGTCTATCCTGGGCTGTGGTGTGGGTAGCGGTAGTCATGCGCAGTGGCTAAGCGGGTGAGTACGAGTGGCAATCGTCAGAAAACAGATTTTTTCTAACCCACATGTAACGACTGCCAGCAAAGCTTGTCGAGAGCGATTACGAAGAATTGCTGCATTGGGGTAAAGCTAGCACTATTCGATAGCGGCAGTGTGAGATGTCTCTCGACCCGTTTGCAACCAGGCTTGGCCTGCACAACAGCGGCGGCTGAGGCCACCTACGGCTTCCGCCAAATCGATCTCAGCCGAACGGGCTTCGAGCCGGCGTGAAATTTCTTCGGCACGCGACTTCAGCAGACCGCTCCGCGCGGCAGCGTACTCTTCTGTCGCTCGGTCCCCGAGGCGTTCGAGTTGTTCGAGTTGAGCCAGTCGCTGCTCCCAGCTCTCGACCGTGGCGCGCGCCAATTCGATCCGGCGATAGGCCAACTCCAACTTGTGGCACTTCTCTTCCACCGTTTGGCAGATCCAGCGGCGCTGTGTATCGACGGTCGCATTCAGCTCCCGTTGCATACTATCTGCCAAGCTGCTGAGATCGGGCCGAAAGAGCAAGGCTTTCAGCCCCTTGATAGGTGGCAACGGCAACCCGAAGCCCCCCACCGCAGTCTTTATAAATTGGCCGATCAGTGGGGCCGTCGACTCGCTAGAACTTCTGGCTAGGTTTATCCAGCCGCGATAGTCGCACCGGTCCTCCAACGCCATCGACTGCAAACGTTGACAATCGAGAGAAGAGATGCGCACATCGAGTTGTTCTTGGCGAACGGACGCTGCGTCGTAGTCGATTTTAGCAAGCTGGGCCAGCACGGTTCGCAGTTGTCGATCTTGGCTGTGAAGTTGCAACTGCTGGTCCTCGATCTCCAATCTTCGTCGTTCGAAGGCTGACGAGTCGACTCCGCTGGCCAACCCTTTTTCGAGAGCTGCATTGCTTTTCGACTGCTCGCGTTCGATGAGCTCGAGCGATTGTGCGCTCAGTTGAAGTTGCTCCTGCAAGGCGATTCGCGCGTAGTAGGCGCGCAGCGCGGTAGCCGCGCCGATATCTTCTTGGTAGCAGGCTTGTAGATTGAGAAAACTGGCTAGACTGCAAGCCGCTTGCTGAACGCTTTCCTTTTCGTTGGCATAGGCAGTTACGATGGTTTTTCCACGGGCCCGCAGAGCATGCGCCGGAGCCCAATGTCGCGCCGCACAACACGCGACGACTCTTCCATCAATGACTGCGGTTTCTACGACCTCCGTCTCGGCGATCTGCGAAGCGCTGTTTGGTAACGCACCAAGTGGCAACGCGCTGACAACTGGCTCATTGACGGACGAAGGGCTGGCCGGTGAGACTATAGTCAAAGAGCGACTCGCTTCATCTCCATGCGCCAGCGAGCCGCTTAGCAAGCAAAACAACGCGGCTGGCCGTAGTGCTCGCAGAACCAAACTACTACGGATTGAGGCATTTTGGGTCATATCGCTATCTGCCGGATCATCGTTTTGTACGGAAAGAAACTGTTGCTCCGGTTAAATCGAAACAATCGTTCTTGCGTCTGAAGCTACGACGAACGGGATCGCTCTGACACGATTACATAGGCTGCGGCAACCTGGTTGAGCTGCGAAGTTGGGTAGTTTGTCAGGCTACCAATAAAAAAAGCTCCCGGATTGTGAACGAGTCCCAGGGGGGCGGAGGACTGCGAGCTACGGATCCGGGAGCGAGTATCGCTGTTAGTTTGGATATCAAGCGGCTGATCGAACATTTGCGTCCGTTTTCAACCAGCTAGTAGGTGAGATTTAGTGGAATCTCCGTTTGTTAACAAGAGCGGATTCATTCAATGATCGGTGTTTTTGGGTTTTGCCTCTGTCACCGTGCCCAGTTACTACAGGTACACAGTCATTGTGGCTTGATGAGCGGAGCATAGGACAGCCCAGGCCGGGCGGTCAAGTGCATTATTTTAGGTTTGTTGGAAGTGGCAGGTATTGCCGTCATGAACGACGATTTCCCGTTGGCTGCTATCGACCGCGTCCTCAAGGGCCAGTTCGAGTCGATTGAGGAAGCCCGCGTTATCCTCGGCAGGACCTATGGACGCGACAGAAACCGCCAGTTTCTCAAAGCACACCGACGTATTCCACAGGGCGCTAGCCTCCAGCACAGCGAGCTTCGTTTTACCAGCACGAATCAGGCCCGCGTCGCACGAGCTGCCCGGCAGGAACACGCACAGCGTATAGGGGCGATAAAGACAGGTGACATCGATACCTCGCAAGTTCTCCAAAACGACAGCAACGGTTTTGCCCCAGCAGGCGTTCGCCTGGACAGCGTCGAATTGATCCAACCCCAAGGCTTCAATCATGAAGGCCGTAGCAGGCAGGTCGGCTTTACGCAATTGTTCGACGAATCCATCCAAGCGGCTGAGGAAGGTATTGAGATCCAAAATGTCTGCAGGCGTTTCCGCGCTTTGGGGTGGATTTTCGCTGGGAGCCGCATCGACTTCGGCAACTGGAGTCAGTGAGAAATCGATGGCCAAAGGGCCGGTAGCTGGCTTCGTTTCGTCCACAGGCTGGGTAGTGTTTGTTGAAACTGTGGTGGAGTCCTCGGTGGACCGCTCGTGCTCGCCGGCGGCGCGCGAAGCAGTCCGTATGTCTTCTGCGGATGGTCTGAGTTCAGCCAAGATTTTTGGATTGCCCTTTTGTTCTGGGAATGGTTGCCAACCATCGTGGGGACGCCAGAAACCGCAGTTTCGCCCCCCCTTCTTGGCTTGATAAAGCCCTTCGTCTGCCCGTTCGTAGATGGCCTGACAAGTATCGCCGGAGCGGATCTCGCACAGTCCACCGCTAGCAGTGATTTTCAACTGCAGGTCTTCGTAGTTGATCGTTTGCTCGCTGACATAGTAGCGTACTGCCGCTGCTTTGAGTGCCAATTCTATAGAATTTGTGGCGGACAAAACGACGGCAAATTCCTCTCCGCCGTAGCGCGCCGCATAGGACGAGTCGCCGCAGCAAACCGATATCGCACGGGCGAAGCTGGCGAGTACTGCGTCGCCAGTGGTGTGCCCAAAGTTGTCATTGAAACTCTTGAAGTGATCGATGTCCATCAGCAGCAAGCCCGTGCACGTGGCGTCGGTCGTATTTTCGATCGAGTTTGAAATGAACTCGTTCAGTGCGCGCCGATTGGCTAAGCCGGTTAGCGCATCGGTTCGCGCTTGGTGCGAGGCTTGCTCAATCAAGCGAGATTGCTGAGCGATCCTCATCTGTGCGTCGGCCAACTGTCCCTGCATTGCCTGATTGGCCGTGATGATCTCGTTGATGGTCGACAAGACCTGCGTCGGTTCCTCATTCGGTACGGATAGACGATCGCTGATATGAACCACTTTCTCGCTATGCGCGGTCACGTTAGCGGCTACGCGATGGGAAATGACTTGCAATTGGTCGGCAATGCCCAGAATGCGATCCGATGCATTCGACTCTTCCGCTGCGGCAAACTTCTGCCGCTCTCCCTGTTGGTGGAACAGCGAGGCGACAACGGCTACCCCAGCGATGATGCCTGTCAGTGTGCAAAGCAGTTCAATCATGGCTACTAAAATGTCTAACGTATTAAGAACTTGTGCGTGGCTAATTAAGTCTTTCGGCGGGATAGCGCTCCCGAGAGAGAAAGCCCTCGATACTTCACACTAGGATTCGATTAGGCAGTTGATATTTTGAGGTGGGGCCGAACGGGTTAAATGCTAGCTAACCCGCGATGGAATTGACAATTGTGCGGATTGCAACGATTCCAGCTTGACTCTTCGGGATGGATCGCGATACTGACGGTAATTGTGTTGGTGGGCTACGTTCTGAAGATTTCCTCATGACGACTGACCATGGATTGGCCCACACTCTCCCGTTGGCTCCTAATGGATGGGCCCTACCGATGATCGATTCTGCCCTGTGCGACTCTACCGGTCGCATCAAATTACTGTTATCCGAAAGTCCCATTGCCGAAGTGCGACGAGTTCGTGTCGAGCAGGACGGGGACCGAGTTTTTCTGCAAGGGCGTGTCCGCACTTTTTACGCCAAGCAGATGGCGCAAGAAACGGCTCGAAGGGCCAATTGCGGACTGCATATTGTCAATAGCGTCAACGTCGATTGAAACGTGGCACTACAACGTAGCTCGGTGGTCTCCACCGACGAAATCCAACGTAGCTCGGTGGTCTCCACCGACGAATTCAAACGTAGCTCGGTGGTCTCCACCGACGAATTCACGTTGAGGCCGAACCTGTTACGTTCCTCGCGGCGAGCAATTCGTCCAGCTTCTGTTCCAACTCGATTGGTTCCTCGCTGAACTGTAGTTCAATGCGCAGTGCCATTAGTGGTAGTTCGCCGATCGACGCACTTTGGATCTTCACCCAATCTTTCATTGTGCAGATGACGCGAGTGGCGGCAGGGTATTGCTGAGTCCATTGAGCGAGGCTGGCGATGTCTTCGGCGGAGAAGGGATGGTGGTCGGGCCATGTTCGCCGATCCAGGACACGGGCGCCAAGTTCTTCGACGCTGGCGAAAAACGAATTAGGATGGCCAATTGCGCAGAAGGCGAGAACCGGTTCCCCTGACAATTGCTCCAGCCCCAGCACCTCACCGGCCGCGTTCCACAAGTTGGCGGGTTGATGGTTTGCGGCCAATATCATTGACCTCGGTGCATGACGTTTTACCTGCTGTAATAGCTTGGTGTACGCCACTGGGTTGGCTCGAGCGGCTCGAGTCAGCACCACCACCTGCGCCCTTGCCAAGCTCGATAGTGGTTCGCGCAGCAAACCACCTGGGAGCAACCAACGGCTGGCAGGTGTTTCGCTGGCATCGAGCAACACGATATCTATGTCGCGCGCCAGGCGTCGATGCTGAAATCCATCGTCCAGCACGAGCACTTCCATGTCGAGCTCTTCAGAGGCTAGCTTGGCCGATGCGATGCGATCCCAATGTTGCAGGTGCGGGACGTCGGGGAACTGTAATTCAAGCTCGAGCGCCTCGTCGTTCTGGCCATTGTCCAATTGCCCATAGCCGCGACTCAACACGGCCACACGCACGTTGCGCTGCCGTAGTTTTAGTGCCAGCCATGCCACCAACGGACTCTTTCCCGTCCCCCCGACACTCAAATTGCCAACTGAAATTACTGGGAGTGTTGCCCGCGACGTGCGCAAAAGGCCGTGATCGTAGCACAGATTGCGAACCCGCATCACTGCACCGTAGGGCAGACTCGCTGCGCGCAAGCACCAACGCAGTGCTCGCACTCCGACACCAGCCTGGGGGTTGGTCAGAAGTTGACGAAAATCGATCAATGCATACTCTCTTTTTAGTCGCCGTATAGTAGTCGCTGACCGCTCCGCTGGTCAGTCGCTGCCTGTTTCGCTGTTGTGCTACTTGTCGCCGATCAATGGCTCACTCGCCGGCAGTGTAGCAGCGCTTCAGCGGCGATCACGAGGTGTGACTGCTCGTCCACCTTCTCTGCCGGTATTTTGGGGAGGTGGGGAACTAGACAAAGGTAATGCTGGCCATTGGAGCATACAGTCAACCACTGCGCAAAGCCGAGCGATTGTACACGTTCGACCGTAACGGGCAGGACCAGTTTGGATCCGCCACTTGAACTTTTCATAGTCTTTGACTGGCCCGAAGACGACTGTAGCTGAGCATTTTCGGGACGAAAGCCGATGCAAATTTCGCCCGCGAGCTCTGTTCGCAAGTCATCTATCAGCTCGGGTGAAGACCAAGCGGCTGCCTCATCGAGACTCTGGGAACAAAGCCAGTTGACTCCCCAGGGGCTGATCAACTCAGCGGAACTGCGGCAGCTCGGTGTCTGGTAGACTTGCAGCGGCGGGGCACACTGCAATAGCCTTCCATCGTCCAGCAGGGCCAGCTTGCTTGCCATCCGAAACGCATCGAGCGGATCGTGCGTTACAAAAACTAGGCACGTCTGGTAGTGTTCACAGACTCGCGTCAGCAAACCTCGCAGCTCGTCGCGCAAACGGCAATCAAGCTGACTAAACGGCTCGTCCAGTAGCAGCCAATCCGGACGACGAATCAGGGCCTTGGCCAGCGCCACCCGCTGGGCTTGTCCGCCAGAGAGCTGCGCAGGAAACTGTCCAGTCAACGGCTCGATGTCAAACCAAGCCAGCGCCTCGGCACATCGAACGTCGCGCTCGGAGCTCGACAGCTTGAGCGACAGGAGAGCGGTCTCCAAATTGCGCCGCACATTCAACTGCGGGTAGAGCGCATAGTCTTGCGACATATAGGCCAAGCTGCGTTGATCCGGGGGCAGGTCGTTTGCCAATCGTCCGTCGATTCGCAATTCCCCCATATCGCAACGCTCTAAACCAGCGATGATGCGCAGCAAAGTCGACTTGCCCGCTCCGCTCGGGCCCAGGATGGCTAGGTGATCCCGTCGGTCGATGGTCAAGCTGACCGCATCGATTGCTTTCCGATGACCGAAGCGTTTGGTGAGACCACGGATTTCAATGGAGGCCATAGAGTAGCGTCAATTCGGATAGTAGCGTCAATTCGGATAGTAACGGTTTTGCGGTGAGACGCGAATGCTCTGAAGCTTCGGAGTGAAGCGAACCGAACTATTATGACGAAAGTAGTCAATATCTCAGGGGGAGTTTCCATGCGTTTCCAGATCAATTGTCAAAAACTCGCAAGCTTGCTGCTAGCCTCCTGTGCCTTGTCGGGCTCGCTTCATTCCCCGTCTGTCGCTGAGGGTGCCGACGGCGGAGCGTCGGGCCACATTAAAGAGGCTCAGCAGACGGGATTGATCGAACTTGCCACTAAGCCTGACTTTGGGGGGGTGACCACTGCCAGCGGGGGCGAGAACGCAGGGAGCCGTTCCTTTGGAACTGGACTGCTTAACGCCGGCGTTCTCGTGGCCCAACCACCCAAGAATCCGCCTCAAGTTCCGCTGCCAGCGCTCACAGGTCCGCTCGAATTGAACAATCAGGCAGCCGACGGAAAAAAGAGTGAAAACTCACTAACGCCAATCCAGAACCGCGAATTGACTACCAATGTGCACGTGGTCGATATGTCGGTCACTGGGTTGGGAACCGGCACGATCCCCGCTGCAGCATTTGACAAGCGTCAGGCCGAAGCCACCTACGAGCGCTTTGTGGCGCAAAAGTGTGTGTATTGGCATCCGAGTAGTATTTGCCACTATCCGCTGCGATACGAGGAAACGATGCTCGAACGGCACGGACACGTTCGCTTGGGCCGTTTACAACCCCTCGTATCCGGTGTCCGATTCTTCACCACAATTCCAATGCTCCCCTACCTAAATACGCTTCAGCCGTACTATCAGCCTGTCTATGCACTGGGAAATTATCGTCCGGGAAGCTGTGCCCCGCTGCTTCGTGACACGATTCCATACGATAGAAATGCCGCCGTGGTCGAAGCGCTGGCCGGGGCCGGGTACTTCTGGGCCATGCCGCTTTAGTGCGTTGGCAAAGCATTCGTCCACCCGTTCAGGTCTTGCTCGCATGACCGCTGCAGGTTAACTTAAGGGAAATTGTCGACCGCTCTTGGTCGTCTGCCTCCCCGATCCCGTAGCTTGATTGCCGCACGATGAACTTAAAAGATATTCGCCTGGTGGCTTTGGCATTTTTCGTACTCGCCATCGCCTTGCGTTTTTTACCTCATCCATCCAACATGGCTCCCATAGCCGCCTTGGCCCTGTTTGCTGGCTGCTATTTGTCTGGTCGCGTCGGATTAGTACTAGCCTTCGGGGCGATGGCAGTCAGCGATCTGCTGGGGCATTGGCTGGAAGTTCCCAGCATGGGCTTCTACGATCGGACCACCATGCTGACCGTCTATCTCGCACTTGGGCTAACGGCTCTCGTCGGTGTTGGACTGCGTGGCCGAGTTAACTTGGCGACGGTCCCTTTGGCGTCGCTGATTGGGACTGCGATATTTTTTCTCAGTACCAACTTTGCCGCTTGGCTCGATCCACAAATGGGATATGCGGCCAGTTGGGAAGGGCTCACGAGCTGTTACGTGGCTGCAATTCCCTTCGCCCGTAACAGCCTCATTGGCGACCTGTTCTATTCAGCCTTGTTATTCGGTATCTACAATTGGCAGATCGTGCCACGCCTAAACCGAGCGGTATCGCCCACTGTGTCCAATAGTCGCTGATCGCTCCGCCGATCAGCCGCTCTCTGCATCATGCGGCAATCGAATCTATTCGAACTCTATAACCCGAATCGCCACACTCCATCCCCATCCACCAATGGCCTGTGGCCGAACAAAACATGGGCCGACGGAGCGATCCGCAGGTTAACTGCCTAATAAATCTGTCAAGCTATGCGGGTTATGCCGAATCCGCGCGTGCTAGCGTTAGTACTTTCTATCCGGCCTGTCCCCAGCGGTTCAGTTACAACGAAAACTCACCCGATATCATTTGAAGCGGTTCTGAGCAAAAGAGCCGAGGTTCCAACTCCCTAAGCTGTGACTTGGGGCAACCTCACATCGGGAAGACCTTGGATGAAAGTTACACGCAAAAGTCAGCGGCGCAGAGCCAAGCTGAAATGGCTGGTAGCCTGCCTCATGGCCGCCACAGGCTGTACGCAAGCCAAGCAGTTCCACTTCAACGATACGTGGGACTCTGCCCCCAGCTACCATGCTTCGCTGGCCACGCAGATCGAATATCCCAACGTGCGCTCCAATCTGGTTCCTCAAGTAGCCGGGGCACCGCGACCGTTGACGATCGAGAATCCTTCCGAGCTGCCGGCGCGCGAAATGCAGTTGGACGAAGCGATTCAAATCGCCCTTGCCAATAGCGATATCTTGCGAACGCTCGGTGGTAGCGTCGTGCAGACGCCGCTCGCCTCACGCACGAACTTCGATCCAGCCATCACCGAGAGCAATCCACTCACTGGTGTGGAAGCCGCTCTATCGGCGTTTGACACCCAGGCTGCCGGACAGTTGTTCTGGCAAGTCAACGATCGACCGAACAACACACTCATCAATCCAATTCTGCAGAACTTTCAACGGGCCGTGCTGCAGCAGACCAATGCACAGTTCACCTACGAATTGGCCAAGCGTACCGCCACCGGCGCACGTTTTGCCGCCCGTACCAATGTCGCCTACGACTTGACCAACACGCCCAACCGGCTGTTCAGTAGCGCTTATACGGGCTGGTTTGAAGCCGAGTATCGCCAACCCTTGATGCGCGGTGCTGGGGTCGACTTCAACCGTATCGCCGGCCCGAATTCCCCCGTCGGCCAATACAACGGTGTGCTCATTGCAAGGATCAATACCGATATAACTCTGGCCGACTTCGAACAAGGGATCATCACTTTTATCAACGATGTCGAGACGGCCTATTGGGAATTGCACTTTGCATACCACAATCTGGAAACGATCGTCGCCGGTCGCAACAGCGCGTTGCTGACGTGGCAACGCGTCAAGGAACTACAGAAGGTCGGAATGCGTGGTGGCGATGCGGCAGCGGTTGCTCAGGCCAGCGCCAACTACTATACGTTCGATGTCGCCGTCCGCGATGCTTTGTCTGGCACCAATGGTTTGTATGCCTCCGAACAGCGTCTGCGATACTTGATGGGACTGCCACCAACCGACGGTCAATTGATCAAGCCGACGAGTCAACCGATGGATGGCGAAGTGGTCTTCGATTGGGACTCTGCTCTTAGCGATGCACTCACTCGGCGCGTCGAAATCCGACGTCAAAAGTGGAACATCAAACGTCGAGAGTTGGAAATGTTGGCTGCCCGTTTGAATCGCAAGCCGACGCTCGATTTCCTTGGCCTCTATCGTTATCGTGGTTTGGGTGACGCTTTGATCGACAACTACGATTCCAACAACAGTGCAAACAGTTTGGCTCAGAGCATTTTCTCTGGCGATTTTCAAGAGTGGCAAGCGGGGGTCGAGCTCGGATATCCGGTTGGATTTCGGCAAGCCAGCGCGGCGGTCGCCAACGCCCGTTGGAATTTGGCTCGAGAAACTGCCCTGCTCCGGGAACAAGAGCTGCGCGTTTCGCACGACTTGAGCAATGCCAGCCGCCTAGTAACACGTGCCTACCAACTGATGCAATCCAACTACAATCGCCAAGACGCCGACCGCCAACAAGTCGATGCCTTGCAGGCGCGCTACGAGAGCGGTTTGGATAACATTAACTTCTTGTTGCAAGCTCAACAACAATTGGCTACTAGCCAAAGCGCCTATTTCCGGTCATTGACAGACTATCAATTGGCCTTGCGGGACTTCCACCGCGAGAAGGGTTCGCTGCTTAACTATAACCAAGTCGGTATGAGTGAAGGAGCGTGGCCGGCCCCAGCCTATCAAGATGCCGTCGAGCGTGGTCGCTTCTTCGCGCCGCGTTCGAATCCCGAGCAGGTCGACGTGCCCAGTCCACTCAGTTCCGGAGGCTTTAATCCAGAACAGGTGGGCGTCGGTTCGGAAGGTACAGCCGCCATAAGCGCTGCGGCACCCATGGAGCTGTCGCCGGCAGTCCCCGCTACTCCGGTGACGCCCTAAGCAATTGGTCGTAGTGGACGAGGTTGCGGGTCCCTGAAATATACCGAATCAATCGGACTCGTTACTTCGCCCATTACACGAAAATCAAGTTTTGAACGATCACAAGCGTTCATTACTTGAATGCCGCATCGACCATTTGAGCGTTGACCCGTTCCCAATCGGTGACGAGCTGCTTGAGTAGGGCCGGCTCGGTTTCCGCTAGGTTGGTTGACTCAGAAATGTCTTTCGACAGATCATAGAGTTCCCATGCCATGCCTGTCTGACGGACTGCTTTCATCTCTCCTTTCCGAAGCGCACCTCTCGGCCCTTGTCTCCAATACAAGGTGTCGTGTGGGTCTCCTCCCTTTTGACCAGTGATGTAGGGGATGATATCGACGCTATCCAGTTTCGGTTCCGAAGGTATTGGCCTCCCAGCAGCAGCCAACACAGTCGCAAAAATATCTGTGCTAACGACGGGACGATCATAGGTCGTCCCAGCGGGTAGTGTACCGGGCCACTGAACCATGAAAGGGACGCGTATGCCCCCCTCATACATGTCGCTCTTTTCGCCTCGAAGCGGCAGGTTGCTACTGGTCAATTCTCGCGTTGGCCCACCGTTGTCACTCAGGAAATAGATCAGGGTCTCATTCTCGAGTCCTTCACTGCGTATCTTTTGGGTGATCTCGCCAACGCTATCATCGAGGTTTGCAAGCATCGCGGCGAAAATGCGCCGCTGGATATCGTCCACATGTCCAAACTTGGCCATGTAGTTGTCAGCTCCCTGAAGTGGGCTGTGGACCGCGTTGTACGCGAGCATCAGGAAGAACGGCTTGTCGCTATTCCGACCAATGAATTGAACCGCTTCTCGCGTAAAGGCATCGGTTAAGTACTCGTGCTCGTCGACAGGCTGACTTGCACGGACTATCGGATTATTGGCGTCATAGGCGGGCTCATAGCGCAGATGAGTGCTATAGGTCACCTTCCCAAACGTTCGCCGTCCAGTCCCTCCTCCAGGCAGCATGCTGCGGCGCAACCAAGTGGACACTCCATCCCAGGGTGCGGGCACGTAGTAGTGACCTTCGTGAAGAAACCCGAAGAACTCATCAAAACCTCGCCTCATCGGATGATAGCGAGCCGAGCCGCCGAGGTGCCATTTTCCGATAAGGCCGGTGACATAACCGGCCTTCTGCATGGCATTGGCCAAGGTGGTTTGCGATAGAGGAAGCCCAACGCCGAGCTCTTCATTCACTGCGCCAGTTGGATTGAATTCATGTCCAAAGCGAGTCCCCAAGCGACCCGTCATGATGGCCGCACGTGAAGGACTACAATTCGGCGCGGCCACATATCCCGCTGTGAAGCGAACCCCCTTAGCTGCCAACGCATCGACATGCGGTGTCGGAATTTCAGGATTGCCCTGGCAACCCAATTCGCCGTATCCCAAATCATCTGCCAACAGAATGACAACGTTGGGCATCCGGAAGATACGGTCCGCACCGTGAATCTCAGTTTCTAAACTAAGAACGCAAATAAAGATAAGCTGCAAGGCTATCCAATAGGGTGGTTTGTTCATGGCAGGTTACTACATTGGCCAATAAGGTTGCTAGAAAAACGGACACTTCTCGCTGAACACCACCTGCGAACTATCCAACCAATACCTCACTGGTCGCCAATAGTCTTAAGGGCGTACCTCATGCAAAGGGGCAGAGCTCGCAAAGAATGCGCGGTGAAATGCCCCCGCTGTCTTCGCGTTTTATTACGCAATCAGCAGCTATTTTAGCAGGGCAGTGACAGCTCGTGGTCTGCTAAGCCGTAACCGTTCACGAGCTTCTTACATGAATGGAGGTTCCGAGGCAGGGTTCTCAGTAGAATTTGTTGATATGCAGAAGTGTGTGGTGCAATCGAGTGGCATTACTATCCGAGCTCCGGCCTTGCCATCCGTGCTAGCGAATGGCACGAACGACTACAATACTTTTTGAACGGCTACATTGAATCTAAGTATTAGAAGTAGCCGTATTGGTCGAGGCAACGAGTCGGTAGTGGCGACGCAAGTGGTGAAATCCCTTATATTCAACCGATTACTTCTTGCCGGCGACGGTGGCTTGAGGGAACATAGCAGTACACGGTGGCGGTTCATCTCGCAAATTTGTAGAGGGACTGCCAAATGCGATTTCTCCTGCCGCAAAGTGCCCCACCCTATGCCACGTTGCCTCTATCTCTTGACCGCTCGGAATCTGCTTCTTTTGACCAGCCTGTTGGCGGTCGCATTTACCAATCGCTTGCTGGCTCAAGATCTTGCGAAAAAAGCTGACGTGGCCAACCAACTCGGCTCAGAAGTAGCGCCCGAGACGACTGACGTGGCCAAATCGGCGGGTGATGACGAAGAAAGCGCAGATGGAAGCACACGAGATGACATCGCGGCTGGCCACTCTTTTCATGGTGAGGCCTTCAATGAGGGGCCGCGCCAAGCTGCTTACCTGATGCCTGGTTTGGGACGAGTCGATTTTCCGGTCTCGACAACCAACGAATTGGCTCAGCGGTTTATCAACCAAGGCGTAGCGCAGTTGCACGGCTTTTGGTATTACGAAGCCGAGCGTTCGTTTCGCCAAGCCGCTGTGCTCGATCCAGATTGCGCGATGTGCTATTGGGGCATGGCCCAAGCCAACGTCGAAAATCGCTCGCGCGCTCGCGACTTCATTGCCCAAGCCGTCAAACGCAGTGAAGCTGCCACGCCGCGCGAAACACGATACATCGCTGCCTACGAAAAATTCTGTCGAGACGAAGACGCCGCTGGGAAGAAGATCGACAAGCAGCAGCGTGCCAAGACTTTCACACGCGACTTGGAAGAGCTGGTCGAAGAATTCCCCGATGATGTTGATGCCCGCGCGTTTCTCGCCTTACAACTTTGGCAAAACGAACGCGCCGACCTGCCTATCGTTAGCCATGTAGCAGTCGACTCGGTGCTGCAGGATGTGTTTGACGCGAATCCCATGCACCCAGCTCACCACTATCGTATTCACCTGTGGGACAAGCACAAACCGCAGCGCGCCCTAGAGAGTGCAGCTTTGTGTGGTGCCAGCCTGCCAGCCATCGCCCACATGTGGCACATGCCCGGCCACATCTATTCGGGGCTTCATCGCTATCAAGACGCCGTTTGGCAGCAGGAAGCGTCCGCGCGCGTCGACCACGCGCACATGATGCGCGATCGCGTCTTGCCCGATCAAATCCACAACTTCGCGCACAACAATGAATGGCTGATTCGCAATTTAATCAAAATTGGTCGAGTCGATGACGCGCTGGCGCTGGCCAGAAATATGCAAACGCTCCCCAGGCATCCCAAGCTCAATACGCTCGATCGATCGGGAAGCGCAAAACTCGGCCGCGAGCGCCTGTTGCTCACGCTCAGTACCTACCGCCTGTGGCCTGAGCTGATCGAATTGGCAGAGACGAACGTCATCGAACCAACGGACAAAAAGGAATTGCAGACCGAGCGTACACGTTACCTGGGAATTGCCTATGCACTCAGTGGCCAGGACGCAGAGTCTGCCGCCGCGCTGTCCACACTAGAAACAGACTTGGCCATCTCGCTGGCTGAAAATGAGCAACTGGAACGCAGTCACGAAAGACCACCCGCTCCCAGTAAACAACCCGGCGATCCTCAAGCGGAAGAAGAAGCTGCTAAACAACTGAGTAAACAGCGCGATGAACTGAAGAAACAGCGTCAGCAGCTCGAAAAAGCCATCGCCAGCGTACGTGCGGCGCGTAGCGCCGCCGCCGAAGATTGGTCCACCGCCCTCAAGCTCTGGGAAGACTCCGATCTGTCGGACGTGCTACTCCAAGCCGAATGGTTAGCTTCCAGCGGTCAGCTCGAAGAAGCCCTCAAGCAGGTCGACAAAAAGATTGCCGACGATCCCAATGAGGTTCCCTCGGCAGCGGTCAAGACCTGGCTGCTCTACCAACACTCTGGCTGTGACAGTGCGCGAGAGGCCTTCGAGTTCACGCGCAAGTTGGCATGTGTGGCCGACCTCGATACGCCACTTCTGGCTCGGCTGCAGCCCGTGGTGACCGAGCTAAACGTGTCTGGCGACGCGGATGCCCTAAGCGATGGCGCGCAGGGCTCACGCTGGACTGCCGCTTATGAAACGGCTAGTGATTTCGGCGAGCGTCCCAGCCTCGATAGCTTAGGCCCCTTTCGCTGGCATCCTTATCTGGCACCCGAGTTTGTCGTCTGCACGCCCGAGCAAACCGATGTCCGCTTGAAACATTTCGCTGGCCGACCGACCATTGTCATATTCTATCTAGGATTCGGCTGCCTACACTGCGTCGAACAGTTGCATGCTTTCGCACCGCGCACCGCCGAGTTTCGAAAGGCGGGAATACAACTAATGGCAATTAGCAGCGAAGATGTGGAATCGCTCAATACAGGTCTAGCTTCGCTTGGGAGCGAATCGCTGCAAATCCCTCTGCATGCCGATCCGCAGTTGGCTGCCTTTAAAGCCTATCGCTGCTTCGATGATTTCGAGCAACAGCCGCTGCATGGCACATTCTTGCTCGGCACTCGCGGTCGTGTGCTGTGGCAAGATATCGGCTACGAGCCATTCATGGACGTCGACTTCTTGCTAAACGAATCCCAGCGATTGCTCGAACTCCAAGGTTTGTCAGCAACACGCTGATTCCTTGGAGTGCTTCGAGTTCTCGAAGCTTTGGCCTAGAGTGCAGTCGGCAGCGCAGAGGAACGCTGGCGGTGAAAGCCAAGTTGGCAGCAATCGGGTGGTTGCGGTTGGTTGCAGTCGCTGCGGGTTGTTCTCGCGTCCAGCTCTCGAGTGACGCGAAGCTTCCGTTTGGTGTCGACTCTGGGAAGGGCCAAAGCGGTGATGAATCCCCGCAGTCCAAGGTTTGTCAGGAGCGGTGTCTAAACCGACTTATGCCTGCGCACCGTCTCGTAAAGATCGAGTTCTGCGCGACCGCCGATTCGGGCGAATGTTTTCTTGATCTGCTCAAAGGCTTGCGGCATCGTGCAACGGCTGCTGGCGCCAACGGCTTTTTGCCCGAGCACATAGTAGTGCGGCTCTCCGGTCAATCCGTCCTCGGCTTGACGCTGAGTTAATGGTAAGGCCGCAGTGAAGCTCCAATCGCGTTGCAGTGCTTGGCAGGTGATCAGCTCGGCAGCTTGGATATCCAGCGTTTCTTCCTCACTGATTTGCAAACGCACGCGCCAACCCGACTCGGCGTCCATCAGCACTGATTCGATCCCCCAAGCTGCAAGGCTGACGACGGGGCTGTCGTTGTCTTCGTTGTCAGCTAACCTGCGAGCGGCTGCTACGAACTCTGCTGCCACAGGAGGCGATAAGGACAACGTGTCGTGGTTGCCAAACTGTTTAGGGAGAATCCACGTGGCTCGCGTTCCTGCGACGGCCTGCGCTAACTGGGCCAAATCGATCGCATTGCCGCAGGCTGCGTCATCGCGACCAAAGAGCAGAGTATGTTTTCCAGCTAGCCGCGCGCGATGCTTTCCGAATACATCGACTCGGCCGCTCAGCATGTCTGCCTGCGTCGTGCGCTCACCGATCGCCAAACCTCCGCCGCTGGCTAGTCCTAGTGGCCGCGCGAGTCCGCTGCAGTCGAGGACAATATCGACGAGCTGCGTGTACTCGCCGCGCTGTCGTGAATCGATCAACAAGCGGAACTCCTGCTCGGATCGGCGCTCGTTCGCGATCGTAGGATCGCTACCGCAACTAGTGCGACTGATGGAAGTGATGGGCGAATTGACTTGGACCGAGTCGTAGAGCAAGTCGGTGCGGGCCACGGGGATCAAGTACTGCTCAACATACTGGCGATAGGTCACATCACCGCGTTGGTCGGAGGTGGCAGCGGTAGACATGTTGCTGAGCACGTCCTGGTCGGCTCCCTGCGCAGCCAGTGCAGCCAACCCAAGGGGACTCGTCAGCCCAGTCCACGTTGGTTCGAGCCGATGGTCACCCCAGGCAAGTTGTCGATGCCCCACTCGGCGCGAATCGAACAACAACACGTCGTAGCCCAAGAACCTCGCATATAGCGCCGCTTCGACCCCTACTGGGCCAGCACCGATGACAGCGATCGTAGCGGGCGTGTCGATTTCTGGCTCCCAGTCGATGTGCATGATCTAGTTTCTTTCAATCCAATTATAACCTCGTCCACTACCCCAACCCAAAATTAAAGTTGGTTTTAACACGGTCCGATCAATCGAGCCGAAATAACTGGAATTTCAAATACCGCAGTTCAGGCATGGCCAGTGGTGTGGGATGATCGATGGGCAAGCTGCAGTCGGCTAGCAATGTAGCACAACGCCGCGTGCGCCCGAAGGCTTCCGCGTTGAGTTCGCGAAAATCCTGGGCGTCAACGTGACTCGAACACGAAGCGAGTGCCAGCAGGCCGGCAGGCCGCGTAACCTTGGCTGACAACTGGGCCAAGCGACCGTAGGCGGCGATGGCTTTATCTCTCGATTTTTCGTTGGGAGCGAACGAGGGAGGATCGCACACCACGATATCCCAAGCCTGTTTGTCATTGCCGGCCGATTCGAGAAAATCGAAACAGTCGGCGACGACTCCAACATGCGCCTGATCGGGCAAATCGTTCATCGACCAGTGCTGTTGAGCTGCCTCGATGGCTGGTCCGGCGATGTCGACGGAGGTCACATGCGCGGCGCCACCGCATCCAGCCGCAACGGAGAAACCACCATTAAAACTAAATAAATTCAACACGCGACAGTCGCGGCTGAGTCGCTGCACCAGTGCGCGATTGTCGCGCTGATCAAGGAAGAAGCCGGTCTTTTGTCCCTGCATCACGTCGGCGGTAAATCGCAGACCATTTTCCAAAAAGCCAACCGGCAACTCGGGCAGCTCGCCGACCAGCAGCTCCCCTCCCCTGCCCCGCTGGCGCGTACGCAGCACGACACTGGCAAGCGGCGTATGTTGACACAGCCACTCGGCAATACCCGGTGGCTGATAAAAGGCTTCTGGTGCACCACCGTCGAGTTTCAAAACCGCAGTGCGATCGTAGACGTCGATGATCAATCCCGGCAGGCCGTCCCCTTCCCCGGCCACCAAGCGATAACCCGTCGTGCGCCCATCAAAGGCTCTGCGCCGCAAAGCGATGGCGGCCTGCAATTGCCCGATCAACCAATTGTCGTCCAATGCGAAGGGTGGATGCGTGCGGCAGACTCGCAATGGTATGGCGTGTTGGGGATCGTAGATGCCGCTAGCCAGCCGTTTGTCGCCGCGCCGATCGCTGAGTACCGCCACGGAACCGCTTGCGGCTGGGACCAGGTCGATTGCGTCGGAATAAAGCCATACGTGCCCACGTTTGATCGCTCGCGTTAGCTCTTTGCGCAAACGGACCCCAACGGCCTTACCTTCACGAACTAATTGCATTGAAACTGCCGACTTCCCATTTAATGTAGTGGACAAGGTTAGGAGTCCGTTCTTGGTAGTGGACGAGGTTACGAGTCCCTGTGATCCGTTATCCTTCAGGGACTCGTAACCTCGTCCACTACTGCCACCGGTAAAGATTTGGACTTAGCTGGACCGATGTATTGCGACTTCGGTTACGATAGAATACTGGCGATTACTATCATTTCAACCACCTGCGGAAAAGTAGCATGTCCTCCCAGCTCGGTAGCTATCGCGTCTCGCTTCAAAAAGAACAGTTGGTCTTCAGCGCGGCACATTTCATCACCTTTGCAGGCGATGTCTGCGAATGCCTTCATGGGCACAACTATGGCGTCAAAGCCGAAGTGGCAGGGCCGTTGGACGAGAATCAATACGTGATCGACTTCATCGCTTTTCGCGATACGCTGGCTGATGTAGTCAAGCAGCTCGATCACCAGGTCCTGCTACCGACCACCCACCCTTTGATCGATGTTCGTGAGGACGAAGTCGAGGTCATTGTGAACTTCCGTCACAAGCGCTGGGCATTCCCACGCGAAGATTGTATGCTGCTCCCCATCGCCAACACGACGGCTGAACAGATCGCTTGGTGGGTAGCGGGGCAAGTGCGCGACATTCTAAAACCGAAACTTGGTAACAGCATCCACTGGTTAGAAGTAGCTATCGATGAAAATCATGGCCAATGGGGGGCTTGCAAAATCGATTGGTAGGCTAGTGCTTCAACCAGATTTAAATTGGCTGTAGTGGACGAGGTTACGAGTCCCAAACGGTTAACGATTCAAAGGGATTCGTAATCTCGCCCACTGCCCTAATACTGTTTACTGACAGACCGCTAGCCGGGCGACGCGTACTTAGTGCATCGGGAATTTGGTAGTCCTGGCACTAAAATCGTAACGGTTCACGAGTTTTGTAATCGCTCGTGTTAATCGCTAGCACGGATGGCAAGGCCGGAGCACGGATAAAAACACTACTCTATGGCACCCCACACTGCTGCAATGCTGAGCACGAAATCGGAGTTGAGCGATGGTTATCCTGGACGCAAACCGGTTGCGTCAACTTCACGGGGAAATGAAAAGGGTAGCGCGGCGGAGCAACGATCACGTGCCTGCCTGCTTAACCGTTACAGCCGTCCCTATTGGTGGCTCTCCTAGTTGATGTTAGCTGGATGACTACGACTACACTCTCTGGCTGACCGATATTAATCAGAAACCGTTTCATGGAACACCAATATCGGGTCGCGCATGTCGCTAGCCTCATCCAACACGATGAATGTCACCGAAGGGGTACGTAAAGCAGCAATACTGTTGATGAGCCTCGAGGAAGATGACGCAGCTCAGATCCTCTCGATGCTGCCGCGGCGCTACGTCGAGTCGGTATCGATTGCTATTGCGCAGCTCGATACCGTGTCGGGGCATGAGCAAGAAAAGATCATACTCGAATTTCTCAAGAGTCGCCCCAGCGCAATTGGCCCGAACTCAGGCGGATTGGACAGGGCCAAGAGTCTGGTCAAGAAGGCTCTGGGCAAAGACGCAGGGGACATGCTTAGCGTCCTACAACAGACGCTCGAAGCGCTGCCGTTCGGATTTTTGCACAAAACCGATCCGCAGAATATTCTCACTTTCTTGATCGACGAACATCCGCAAACGATCGCCATGGTGCTCAGCAATATCCCCGCCGCAGTAGCGGCTGGAGTGCTCAACGGCTTGCCATCCGCACGCCAGTTGGCCGTGATCCAACGAGTGGCCGAAATGGGACAGACGAGCCCCGATGCAATCGAAGAAGTCGAAAAGGCGCTGTCGACGCGGATGGCGCTATTCATGACTCAAGCCTATCGCAAGGCGGGTGGCGTGCCGGCAGTGGCAGAAATGCTCAACGTATCCGACCGTTCGACCGAGCGGACGATCATGGATGGACTTGCCAAGGACAAGCCGGAGTTGGTCGACGAGATACGGCGGCTGATGTTTGTCTTCGAAGATGTCATCAAGCTCAACGACAAAGACATTCAGATGTTGCTCAAGAACGTCGAGACCAACATGTGGGCTCTGGCGCTCAAGGGGGCCAGCGCACCGCTCCAGGAGAAAATTCTGGGGAATATGTCGCAACGGGCAGCCGACATGCTCCGCGAGGAGATGGAATTCTTGGGCAAAGTGCGTTTGAGCGAAGTCGAGGCCATGCAACAAAAGATTGTCGATGTGGTTCGCTCGCTCGAAGACGCTGGCCAGTTGGCAAGACCCACCGAGGACCAAGAAGAGGAGTTTGTGGCCTAACCACTCCTTGGTTTTATGCCGCGCTTGCGGGATACTGCATCGTCTCATAAGCACCCACGCATAAGATTAGCTCCCCCATGAACGTTTCGCCCATGATGCGCCAGTACCAAGAGGCCAAGGCGGCCTGTGGCGATGCGCTGCTGCTGTTTCGTATGGGGGACTTCTACGAACTGTTTCATGAAGACGCCAAGACCTGCGCCCGCGTGCTAGGCTTGACGCTCACCAGCCGCGACAAGGGGGAAAATCCAATCCCCATGGCGGGGTTCCCCTACCACCAGCTCGAAGGCTATTTGGCCAAACTGATTCGACAAGGCTACCGAGTTGCAGTGTGCGACCAAGTCGAAGATCCACGTGAAGCCAAAGGGATAGTTCGCCGGGAGGTGACGCGGATTGTGACCGCCGGCACGCTGACCGACGAAGCCCTGCTCGATCCATTGCAGACCAATCTGCTCGTGGCCGTCTTTTCAGCTAAGCCCGGCGCAGCCGATTCGACCAGCCACGCTGCGGTCGTGGGGGTAGCCTGGACCGAACTCTCGAGCGGTCGCATGGAAGCGGGTATTTTTCCACGCAGCAAATTGCTCGATGAACTAGCCCGGCTCGAGCCATCGGAAGTTCTCATTCGCGAGGATGACGCGATTTTTTCGCCTGGCACCGACGCCGACTGGGCCATCGCACTACGCCCCACGTGGCAGTTCGGAGCCGTGGAAGCCACGCGGCTATTGTGCCAACACTTCGGGACTCAGAACTTAGAGGGAATGGGCTGGGATGAACAACAGGACGGCTTGGCCATTGGTGCCGCCGGTGCCATCCTGGCCTACTTGCAAGAGACGCAAAAGACGTCGCTGGGACACATCCGCCAATTGCTCCCCTACCGCTCCGGTCAGACACTCGAAATTGATGCAGCCACTCGGCGTAGCCTTGAGTTAACGCATACCATGCGCGATCGCGATCGCAACGGTTCGCTATTGGCAGTGCTTGATGAAACGCAGACTCCCATGGGTGCACGCCGCTTGGCCGCCTGGCTGTCATCGCCACTGAAAGATAAGGCTGCGATCGAGCGTCGCCACGGCGCAGTGGCCGAGCTGCTGGGGGACAATCGCTTTCGCACCAAGATCCGTCAGTCGCTAAGCGAAGTCTACGACCTCGAACGCTTGCTCGGCCGCATCGCTACGGGACGAGCCAGCCCACGCGATTTGCGCCAAGTAGGTGTCACGCTCTCGCAGCTCCCCGGCTTAAAGGCTTGCTTGGCCGAGCGACACAGCCCACGCATCGTCGAGCTCGAACAAGAGCTGTTGTTGTGCGATTCGCTGCGAGAACAATTGCTCTCGGCCCTGTGCGAAGAATGTCCACTTCACTTGCGCGACGGTGGATTCGTTCGCGATGGTTTTCATTCCGAACTCGATGAACTGCGGCAACTTGCATCCGGCGGTAAGCAATGGATTGCTGAATACCAGGCACAACAGATCCAGCAGACTGGAATCACGAGTCTCAAAGTTGGCTACACCAAAGTCTTTGGCTACTACTTGGAAGTGACCAACGTTCATAAAGAGAAGATCCCGCCCCACTTCGTGCGTAAGCAAACGCTCAAAAATGCGGAACGCTACATCACCGATGAACTGAAGAAGTATGAAACCAAAGTCATCTCGGCGGATGAACAAGCGCTGGCATTGGAGTTGGAACTGTTTCAGCAACTGCGTAGCGAAGTCGCCGCGCATCTGCAAGAACTGCAGCAGGTGGCCGCCGTGCTGTCGGAGCTCGATGTGCTAGCGGGGCTCGCGGAACTGGCAAAACGCCAAGACTACGTGCGCCCCGAGATTGTCGAAGGCATCGATCTGGAAATCATCGAAGGCCGGCATCCCGTCCTCGACGTGACCGCTCAAAAAGGGACTTTTGTTCCCAACGATTGCCAGCTCGGCGGAGAGGCCGGTTCGATCATGCTCATCACCGGTCCCAACATGGCAGGTAAGAGTACCTATATTCGACAGATCGCGCTGATTACACTGATGGCCCAATTGGGAAGTTATGTTCCAGCCCGCCGCGCACGGATTGGCTTAGCCGATCGCATCTTCGCTCGAGTCGGTGCCAGCGATGAACTCTCGCGCGGCCAGAGTACGTTTATGGTCGAGATGGTCGAGACCGCGCGAATCCTGAACACAGCCTCAGATCACAGCCTGATCATCTTGGACGAAATCGGACGCGGCACCAGCACCTACGACGGTCTCAGTCTAGCATGGGCCATCGTCGAACATCTGCACGATAAGATCGGCGCTCGCACCTTGTTCGCGACGCACTATCACGAGCTGACTCAGTTGCAAAAGTCGCTCCCCAATGTACGCAATTACAATGTGGCGGTGAAAGAGTGGGATGAGAACATCGTCTTTCTGCATCGTATCGTCCCTGGTGGTGCCGACAAGAGTTACGGTATCCACGTGGCCCGCTTGGCTGGAGTTCCACAGGTAGTCAATCAACGGGCCAAGGTGATCCTCGAACAGCTCGAAGCCGATCACCTCAATCGCCGCGGTGATTCCAAGATCACACCACCACGCCGCAACGCCGACACGCCCATTCAACTGACCTTATTCGAAATGGGGCATCACCCCTTGATCGATAAATTGCGCGAGTTGGAGGTCTCCGCCATCACACCCCTACAAGCTTTGCAGTTGATCGAGCAATGGCAGCAAGAACTTGCGCGTGAATCGAGAACGTAGCTCGGTGGTCCCAACCGAATTGCATTTCCGAGAACGTGCGAATGACTCGACCTCACATCCAAATAGCCGCTACGAAAATCCCGCAAGCGATCGTGCCGCATACAGCTTTGCCAACGGTCCCGAGTAGCCTTCCCCAGAAGGCCGCATTGCCAATTTGTAGACTGGCATCCCAATCCTTGCCCGCCCAACGCTCGCCTGCCACCGCGCCGAGGAAAGCTCCACCGGCGCCAAGTAATAGCGAAGCGATGAGCGAACCGATGATGGGGACTGGAATCAACGCACCGCTAAACAGCCCGAACACTGCGCCACCGATCGAACCGACGATAGCCAGCGCCGTACCGCGTTTGCTGCCTCCCATTCGGCTTGCACCCAGCGCGCTTGCAGCAAACTCAAGGATTTCACCGACGATGGCGACGAGCCCAATTGCCACGACGGATAATAGACTCACATGGCTGCGGTAGGGCTCGGGTGCCAACAGCCAGCCACCGAGCGCCAGACAGACGATCAACCAATTGCCAGGCAGTCCCAGTACGTTGGCGATCCAGCAGGCGACAGCCAACAAGGTGAAAAGAACTGCAACAGAAATATCGAGCATGGCAGTACTAAGAAAAAATTGGAATGTGGCAATGCGGTAATGTGGCCCGACGCTCCGCGTCGGTGTGGGGCAAGCACATATTACAAGCACATATTACTTGATCCTTGACAACCAGCAACGGCTCTCACTTCCGCGCTGCGCCATTAAACAAGAACCTTCTTCGGCAAAGATTGCATTCGCTCAGAGAGCCGGACTGTTGAGATATTTGCTAGGATACTCTCTTCCCCCACATCCTAGGAGAGTTTTCATGAGATCGCACACTATCATCAGGCTGCTTGCCACCCTCATCGTATTCGCGCCTCTGGCCAGCCTTGCTGCTGCGGATGAACCGACAAACCGGCCGGTCAAATTCGCGCGCTTCAAAGTTGGTGAGCAAACCCTGTTTGGTATCGCCGAAGGTGACAAACTCCGCCAAATCGAAGGCTCAATCTTCGGCAAGTGGCAACCGACCGACAAGACATATAACCTGTCTGAGGTAACCTTGCTGGTCCCCACGCCTGCGCGGCAAGTGTTCGCACTGGCAGGCAACTACAAAAGCCACCTCAACGACGCTGAAATCCCTCCCAAGTTTCAGATTCCACAACCGTTTCTCAAACCACTCTCGTCATTGGTCCGCCATGAAGGCAAGATAATCCTGCCCAAAGATGCTACCGAAGAAGTCCACTATGAAGCGGAGATGGTGATCGTTATCGGCAAACGAGCCCAGCGTGTTTCGAAAGACAATGCGCTCGATTACGTGCTGGGAGTCACATGTGGAAACGATGTGAGCGAGCGATTCTGGCAGAACGATGAAGAGCACAAAGATATTCAGTGGTGGCGCGCCAAGGGAGCGGATACTTTTGGACCGTGCGGGCCATTCATCGCCACCGGACTCAATTACGATGACTTGTTACTAACCTTGCGACTCAATGGTAAGGTGATGCAGCAAGAGCGTACCAGTCAAATGATTCATGACGTGGCCAGCCAGGTCAGCTTCATCAGTCGCTATGTCACGCTACTTCCAGGAGATTTGATCTTTACGGGGACCAGCGGAAAAACCGCTGCGCTGCACGCCGGAGACGTCGTCGAAGTTGAGCTCGAAGGCGTGGGAGTATTGCGAAACCGAGTGGTTGCCCAAAAATAGACACACTGGTTTGTGGCTAGTGCTTCATCCAACTTTAACTTTAGGGTTGGGGGTAGTGGACGAGGTTACGAGTCCTGAACGGTTAACCCGGATTATTCATAACCCGCAGCGTCAGCAAGGACCTTTGAGCTTGAATCGAATATCAGAAGCGTACTTGAGCATGGCAGCGGAAGCCGATTGCGGCTGAGACGAATAGTGAGTATCTTGGTGCTCATGACCTTTGCTCCGCAACAAAATTGGAAAATCTACGACGAAGCGGTCCGTGACGCGCAGGAAATGCGCAAGCAAGCCCAGAACACTCCGCCAACGATGGAGGAAAAACTGAGCCGCTATGCCAGCTACTTTGATGTGCTGCATCAAGCTCGTCGCGAATTGCAAGCAGGATCTAATTTGAACTGGGGCAATGCCCAAGAATTGCGTTGGCGCGAGAAGATTGCTCTTCGTTTGCGGTTGCTCAACATTTTTCGTGCCTTGGATGCTCGCAATGGACAGCCAACTGCAGACGGTGCTGATTGACATTTGCGAATTGCTTCAGGAGCATGGACCGCCGTTTGCTTTAGTGGGCGGAGTTGCGGCTTCACTACGTGGCCGGTTGCGTGCAACCGAAGATATCGACCTTATCTTGCTGACTGATGTGGACGGAGCCCTGGAGCTTGTAGATCGCTTGAATGGGACGGCGTTCCAACCTTTATTTCCAGAGTACGAGCGTGTCGTTCGATCCGCGTATATCTTGGCCCTCGAGCATCTCCCATCCGCAATCACACTTGACCTAGCCATTGGAACTTCGGGCTTCGAGCAACAAATCATACGCCGCGCTGCAACGATTCCGATCGCAAATTTGCATGTGCAAGTTGCCACCGCTGAGGATTTGATCCTGATGAAATTGCTTGCCAGTAGGCCTCAAGATGATCAAGACATCGCTGGTATCCTTGCGGTCCATGGTAAATCGATCGATTGGGATTATTGCGAATCGGTGGCGCGAGAGCTTGAGGAAGTGATAGAACGAGAGCTTCTTCTTGCGGTTCGTAGCTTGCGAGAAAAATCGTAAATTCACTTAACAAGATAACGCCACCAGCCACAATCCAACCGCTGGCGATCATTGCAGCAGGAAACTGTTACTGGAAATCAAGGTTTCTACTTGACTGCCGAACAGGCGCGGCGCAGATATTCCTCGTACTCCCAATTGCCGCTGCCGCCAGTTTGCCTGGCGATCACTAGATCGAGGCTGGGGACAAAGGCCAGAAATTGTCCGCCACTCCCCGGTTTCGAACGCGCGTCGATTGGAATTCCCGTCCCGTTGCGACCACTGCTGGGGATGTGTCGCGCTGGCAGCTCCCAACCGTGCGAGAAGACTTGTGGGCTCAAGTGCCAACGCATTTCGGGACTGGTTACGTTACTGGTAGGAGCGGCAGTTTGTTCGACGAACCATTGGGGGATGACTTGGGTGTCACCCCAGCGCCCCTGATGCAACATGCAATAACCGATGCGCGCCAAGTCGCGGGCTGGCATCCCTAGACCGTGCGATGGGTGTCGCCCGATTTTCTTCCCACCGTCGTAGTATTGGAATGTCCAGTGTTCGATTCCCAACGGTCGGAACAACGCCTCGATGGCGAATTGGTCGTACGGTTTTCCTGTTACCGTTTCGCACACCAAGGCGGCGTGTGCCAGGGCGTGAGTAGAATACCCACAGCCTTGACTAGGTTCAAACGCGAGTTGCTCCGTGCGTTTGTCGCCACTGTGCCCCAAGACGTATTCCCATGTTCCATCGTTGGCTGCTCCGATCGCTTCCGGGCAGATGCCGGAGGTATGGTTCAGCAGTTGTTTGACCGTGATTTGCGATTTGCGAGGATCGCTCAGTGGCATGGCCCAAGGGATAAAGTCAAACGCGTTATCGTCGAAGCTCATCTTGTGTGGAGTCTTGCCCAATTGGCTTTGTTCGGACGCGATGGAGAGCACGGTTGCACACACGGCTTTGGAGACCGAGGCCACGCGGCGCGCATCGCTGATCGCGCTATTCCCTCGTTCCACTTGCAAGACGATGATTCCATGACGAATCACGACTGCCGCAAACGGGCGTTGATCGGAGTCGAGTAACCACTGCTTCAACTCAGCAATTTTGTTTTGGTCCATGCCACCCAACGTTTCGATTTCGTCTTCCGACTCGACCACGCGCCAACCACCTTGCGATTCCGGTGGAGGAAAGTAGTTGGGTATGTCGGCGCTCGGCGCAAGGCTGTCACTGTTCGTCTCAGCAGGCTGCGGTGCCGTACCCGACGTGAGGTCCTTCAAGGCCGCATAGAACTGGTGATCATCCGCGGCGCCATCGAAGTGAAATGGAAAGGTCTGATTGTGTGCTTGCAGCATCAAGCCATAGGAGGCACCACTTCCAACCGTCGCGCGCATCGCGGCCACGGCCTGCCTGCCCGTCTTGTCATCCTCATTGCACACGATCGGCTTTCCAAAGCGTTTGAGCGCTGCGACGCGCAGTGCAATCTGTTCACCCTTGGTTCCATTCCAGTGCGGAGTGAGAAAGTCACAGGCCTCTGCGACTTGCGTATCGACCTGCCCATCACCGAGTCCGCTGGCGGTGACCAACAGACCCGGTGACGTTTGTTGGGCCAATCGGATCAAACTGGCCTGCCCTTGGGGATTGCGTATCACTTGATGCGCGAAGCCGGAGTGAGGATACTCATTGGCGATCTCGAGCAAGACGTTAGTAAAGCCGTTGGCTTGAATCCACTGCGCTGCGTTGACAACTCCCTGACGTACACTGGACTCATCGCTCAGTACCTTCGACTGCCTTTGGTAGTAGAGCCCCAGGATAACCACCACACCGTGCGCGTCGCAGGCTCGAATGACACGTTCGACTCGTTGCAAGTAGCTGGGGCGCAGCCCGCCATCAGGTTCGAAGGCCGAATTGATCGCCCCTTCATAGCCTGGCATTCCGCCTTGCAGATTCAGCGTAAAGGCGTCGATCCCCTGTTCAGCATATTCGGGGATCGCAGCGATGAAGCGATTCGCATTGGCCTCGGGATCGAATCCCGGTTTGTTGGAGTCTTCGAAGGTAGCGTTCACCATGCGCACGTTCATCAACAAGCCTTCGGCAGCCGTTCCGGGATGAGTTGGCACTCCGTCGATCATCCACTGGTCGCCGGAGATTGTGACCTGCGTGGCCCCCTGCACCGCTGTGAGAGCCACTCCCTCGCCGAAGATCCATAAGAATGCAAATGCAAGAATGCGTAGAGCTCGTAGCCGCATGGTGGGGTTCGTTTTCATCAAATGAGGGAATCTCAATGGCTAAGATGGATCGCTCACGGCAATACATGATCACTTGGTTTGCCGATCCATTGGCGAGTGGCGTATAGAAGTCAGTGCTTCATCCACAGCTTCATTGCAAAGAGCCATTATAATGAATGCCGGCTGAGCTGCAGTCAGATGTCATCAATACCAATGGGCATGGAGTCCTTTAGAACGACTGCACGGCACTACTGACCAGCTTCTTTGATGTTTTGCACCAGCTCGTCGAGATTTGCAAGCAGGGTCCGATTTGGATTGGGACCAGGCGCAAGAATTGCGTTGGCGCAAAAAGAATGACCATTGGTACGATCATTCTCACTGGAAATAGATACGACGGAACTTGTAGCTAACGCTTTCTCCTGCGAGTTATCAAACACGACATGCCGAGCATTAGCGGGACTAAACCAGAAGGCTCCGGGACAGACGGTTGTTCGCGAACGATGAAGCTGATAATGGCGGGACCTCCTCCACTGGTTATCGGGCCCGGTCCTGTGTAGGTAATGTATTTCTGAATCTCCAGCGTAACCGGACCACTGATGGTTGGCACAACGGGCGCGTATTCAAATCGAATCTGCGATCCATTGATTTGGCCCGCACCCGCGTCGACCCCATTCACCTTGATCGATGACGTAGGATGCCAAGTGAAGTTTGGAACTTCGGGCACAAAGCTCTCTTCCCAATCGGTAAGTGCGACGGGGGTACCGCTTGACGGCGGGCTGAACAGCGTGATGGTCTCGTCGATACACAAAACATCGCCGGGACTGATCGAATCTCCAGAGTAGTCCCAGTGAATCTCCTTATCCCAAACGTCGGTGGGATTGGGAGAGATGACACCCTGGCCGGTTATCATAACGGGCTCCAACGTTGGGGATGATATCGAACCACCGCGTCCGACAAAGGGGCCAGTTGGAAGGCTGCCTGGTTCCGTCGGTAGAATACCGATCGGATCCGCCTGTACGGGGTTCAGCCACATGCCAAGAGCCAGCGGCACGGCTAGCAGCAACGATCGCGTGAGGTGAAGATTCATGGTAACTCTCCAGCTATAGGAATTGGCTATCTAAGTCGACAATACAGCAATTCGCACCCAACAAAACTCCCCTAAATAGGGCACTGAACAAATGTATAGAATGGCAGTATGGATCTCTGCACTGTGCATTTACGCCCATAGCCTTGGAGGCTGAGGGCTACACATCTTCAAAGCAGGATTTGCTGCGATGTTCGGTTTTCGTTGAGCTCCTTCATGACGGGATAGAGGGCAAGACAGCGATTCATCAATTCGCCACGGCTGGAAACATCAAAGTGCTTGTGTAGCTTCTTGATATAGTCATGCACTGTGTTGCGGCTCAAGCCAAGCCGTACGGCGATCTCCTTTTCGCTGTGCCCTTGCATCAAGCAACGCAGCGTTTGCTGTAGTCGTGGTGCGATTTCCACAATCGTCGCTGAATCGAACGATGCCAACACGCCGTCTGCTAACGATGCAAGGTCTCGCTGGAAGAGACTCAATAATCGGCACTCGCGCTCGCCAAACGGCAACTCTTCCAAACCGCGGTGAAGCCCAATCAGATGCAAGTGTCCCCGCTTATCAATGAGGCGGGAGCCGAGCAAATCATCCAGCTTCCATTCGAAAAGCATTCTTCCGAAATCAGACTCGTACCAGCTGTCATCGTCTACCAACTGGCGGCGCACACGGGTCGCGATTGGGCGATTTAGTGAGAGCATGCAATCGAAAAAAGGATGACAGTCCATCCCATGCTCGTCCAGCCAGCGCTTGTAGAGTTGCTGTCGGTTGTCATCATCGGCGTTCAAATCGACAACGCGTTGCCCCACCAGCGTCTGGTTAGGCTGCCCTTCGCTGATGGTGGCCAAGCTGGCTCCGAGCAATTCGCACAATCGCTCGAGCATATGGAGTCTCCACACAACCGGATCGGCCCCCAATTCACGGCACTCACCGATGAGTAAATAGACGGTTCGTAGATCTCGAAGTCGAATGCACCGCATTTTCTACCTCCACGTGCAACTCGTTTTTCGCGGTCAATTCCCAACCGATGGCGGGCTTCCCTGTTGATGGATTCTCCTGTAGACATTGCGTGAGGTGCAACCGAGTGGCGTTTCATCCGTGCTCCGGCCTTGCCATCCGTGCTAGCGACCTACACGATTTCTCGCACGGATAGCAAGGCCGGAGCACGGATGAAAGGAACAGGAAACGGCCTGAATCGCTTCCATGCATTCGTATTATTGTCACACGAACGGCACGAGAAATTGCAAAACTCGTGAACGGCTACCTTTTTTCTCGTATTTTTATCAAAACCACTGGGGATGCATGGCGGTCGGCGGCATCTTACTATTGACCGCTCCGATGATTCACTGATCCGTGACTAGGCACCGAGTTTTGCTACCGCCGGAGATACTACTACAAGTGTGGAATCAGCACGCCGAGCGGCTGTTGCTGATCGTGCGCGGATTTGGCCAACCGGCTGAAGATGCTGTCCAGGAAGCGTTCGTTCGGCTGGCAACCCAAGACGAAGTGCCCGATGAAACGCTGGCTTGGTTGGTTCGCGTGGCACGCAATCAGCTACTGCAGTGGTGGCGGTCGGACAGCCGTTCACGGCGGCGAGAATCGGAATGTGGGCCGACGAACGATTGGTTCGCCGAAGGGATGCTGGACGATGCGCTCGATGCAGCCACAGTTACCGAAGGCCTTCAACAATTGCCCGACGACAAACGGGCCACGTTGATGATGCACATTTGGGGTGGTCTGAGCTTTGAGCAGATCGCCGCAATACTTGGCGTCTCCCGATCGACGGCTCATCGACACTATACGCTCGCCATGGAAGAGCTCAGAACAAAATTTTGCTCCTCAAACAACTCGTTCGCCGAGTCACCCGACCATGAATCCTGAAGATCCAATGCAATTCGATTCACTAGCCAGTAAGCTCTCACTGCTGCAGCCTGCCTCCACAGATCGCTTGCAAGCCTTGGCCTTTTTTGAAGCAGGCAGACGCGCAGCTAGCAGTCGGCCTGCACCATCGCGATTGAAGCTCAGATCGCTGGCCGCCTCACTGGCAGTAGCCATCCTGTGTAGCACTGCTTCATTCTACGCCGGTAGCCAGCTCAGCGCGACGCGGAATTCTGATGCGTCTAACCTCATAGCAGCCATCGAGCTCACTCCCCCCGATTCGAGCCCCGCATCCGCATCTGTGGTGAACCAGCCCAGTGAGCATGAGCCAGTCGAGCAGCGACTCGCGAGCCGGCGCGAGCCGGCGCGTCCGAGCCTCTATGCGCAGTTGGCAACACCGATGTTGGTATCCTGGCTCCAACTGCCACAGCGAGACGCAGAGGATTATTTGCGCCACGTTGAAATGCGCACTCGACCTCCGCTTTCGCGCACAGCAGCCACACCAGAGCCAGCGAGCACTGCCCCTAGTTCCCTCGATCGCCAACTGCCTGAACTCGAACGACTCCAGATCGATTCGCCATTGCGTAGATGGTTGTCGATGTAGCTATTGAGGCTGTAGATTTGTGGATTGCAAAATCGTTTAACGCCTAGCCGCAGTAGCCGGTGGGGAAAAGCGATTTCTACTACGGAATGTTGGCTAGGTGCACCAGCAATTGGAGCGGCGCGATGGCACCGGCTACGTAGGCGCAGGCAGAAGCGAGATCGATTGCACTAAAACACTCACAGACTCGAATGCACGAGGTTAAGGATTTATGGACTGAGCGGAATGGCGCTAGCCACCGGTATTTCCACGGAGGACATCCAATAAATACACCGGTGGCTAGCGCCAAAACCGCTCACAGCTCCTTAACCTCGTGCCATTCCTCACAGACTCATTAATCCGTCACAGGAGAATTCCTATGGTTAGCTTTCGCCTCACCTGCGTTCTACTACTGGTCGCTTGCTGCAGTTATCCTGCGCACGCGCAGGTCTTAACGTGGAAAAAGGGGCAGCGCGATATCCGCGAGAGCCTGCCTCAAGTACTCAAGGAACCTCGCGCGTGGGAGGTCCCAGTCAAGTTGATACTGACACCCGCCACAGAAACATCACCGGCACTCAAATACCGCTGCTGGATTCCACTTGGCCAGCGACAGCCCGGAAATGTGGAGTCGAGTGTCTCGCGTGCCGTGATTATGTATTTGCAGCATCCATTGAGGGGCAAACTAGACAGTCAGTATGCCGAAATCGCTAGCGCGTTCCCCAACAAAAACAGCGGAGCTGACATTCCGACCGAAGAGCTGCGCAATCAAGTTCGCGATTATCTGGAGAGCCAAGCAGACGTTCTCAATCAATTACACTATGCGCTGCGTCTCGACAAGATCGACAGAAATTTCGCTGTACTGGATAGGAGTGGATTGGATTTATTCAACGCTAGTGCAGCCACTGCCCAAAATCTTCGTGCGCTGGCTGTGCTACTGACATTGGAGTGTAGTCTTGCCATCGCAGAAGACCGATTCGAAGATGCCGTGCATGCATTGCAAAGTGGGTATCGCTTAGCAGAGGTTGCTTTGCGCTTCGGCAACGAGACAGTGGTCTCACAGTTGGTGAGCCTGGCCATCTCTGGGATGATGAACTACGAAGTTCAATCGATGTTGCAACTTCCAGATTCACCGAACATGTACTGGGCGTTGGCATCGGTGCCACAACAGGAACTATACTCCCCGCGCACCGCCTTAGAAGGGGAATTGTTTTCTATCACGCGGACGCTAATGCCATGGACCATCGAAGGCATCGACTTGGCAAACGAGTCGCAATCTGAGAGTAGGCTCCTTGAGTTGATTTCCAATGTGCAATCGTTTGCGCACGGTTCCAACCGCGAGTTCGTGCCAGCCCCTACGCAGGACCGTCTGATTGCCGCCCTAGCAGTGGCCTTGTTAGCCGATCGAGCACGACTCGAGATTGGAGACGCCCAGTCAGGGAATTGCCAAGCGTTGATAGAGTGGACAACAACTGGAATTCAGGCGACGATGGAAAAAGTTCTCAAGTGGTACTATCTACCGCTCGACTTGAGACTGGCTCGCGCTGATCTGGTCGACGATTGGCTTTGGGTTTATCGGAGAATGCCGGATTCACCAGCGGAAGTAGTCGCATCGTTGACTTTGCCTGCGGTGCAAGCCTTGGACTCGGCTGTTGCTCGAACGCAACGACATCACGCCTTGCTTATCACCCTGGAAGCGCTCCGCGCCTACGCGGCTGAGAACTCCGGCGCGTTGCCCGAGACTTTAGACAGATTGACTCCCCTGCCCGCTTGGCCAGATACCAGTACAGGCAAGCCATTCGAGTACCACAGAACGGACCTGCACCACGCCGTGATCCAAATTGCGAAGAGCCCAGGTGTTCCGTCGGAATACCAGATTGAAATACGCCAGTAGTACGAAACGCAGCTTTTGGTAACCGCTCATGAATTGGTTCGTTTGTGGACCACGAAAGACACGAAATACACGAAACATTGGCTCTGTTGTTTTTTAAATATTCTGTGCATCCGGCGATTTCATCGCAAGAATCCTTTAGTGGACGTTTCGTTCACATTGCTCTTTGTAAACCTTGAACATCTCTCCCATGATTTTGCAACTTTCAACTTTGAACAGTATTTCAGCGTTGCTCATGACCTCGTTGCGAAACCACCAAGAACACCTACAGAGATTCTTTTTCGTGTGTTTCGTGGTTAATGCAACTCCCAATCCTCCTGTTTGTAAACGGTTACAGCTTTTGTCACAGAGAGTAGCTCAATGAAGAATCTAATGCGTCTAATGGTGTTGGTCCTGGCGAGCGGTCTGTCGATTGGCCAAGCCTCAGAAATCTCGCCCTACCTGGAAGTCTCTACAGCGGTAGTTGCCAAAGTGGATCTGGATCTACTGGATGTACCACGCACGCTCGCCGCGATCAACCAAGTCGCCCAAGGCCTGATCCCTGAGCAAGTGCAGGGACAAGTCAAACTGCTAGGGGGCGGATTCGTAAGTGCGCTGCGCAGCAGCGGAGTGCAGCGGGTTTACATCTCGCTATCGACTTTGGAGATACCTCACCTTCGTCCCAGCGTTTTTGTGCCGACAGCTCAACCCGATTCGGCGATCGAAGCCCTACAGGCTATCTTGGCGATACTGCCGCAGGATCTGGGCTACGAACTGACCAAGGTTGACGACGGCCTGCTGATCGCAACCACGGAAGTGCTTCAGCGTTTGAGAACGCGCCCCAACGCAGCGCGGCCAGAACTTGAACAGGCGCTCAACGTTGATCCTGCAACGCTCACTGTTGCGCTCGGCTTGCGAGACGATCTTCGTCAAAGCGTAGTAAGTCTACTCGCGGACGATCTTCCTAGAAAGTTACCGATTGCATTTTCGCCAAAGCAAGTCGCTAGCGACTTGAATTCGCTGAGCCTCCGAGTCACTGCCCCTCAGTTGTCGGTTCGCATTGGTTTGTATGCCAGCGACAGTCCTGCTGCACAGCGTTTGCAGGAACTCGGACAACAATACGCCCAACTATTACTCCCCGGCGCTCAGGTCGCTGCGCACGACCGAACCGTTTCGCTGGAACTGGATTCACAGTCGCTCAGTGCGCTTCGGCCCGCGATCACACGTGCCGGTGCAGGCGGTCAAGCCAGCGCGCAGCAGTCGAACCGACTCAAACAAGTCATGCTGGGCATGCACAATTTCCATGATGCCTATCGTGGTTTCCCACCTAGAATGACAGTCGGCGAAGACGGCACTCCGCTGCTCAGTTGGCGCGTTCTTATACTGCCGTTTATCAATCAGCAAGCGTTATATGATCAGTTTCATTTGGACGAAGCGTGGGACAGTCCGCACAATATCAAGCTGCTCGCGCAAATCCCCGTCACCTATCAAACTCCAGAACCCACCGAGTTAAAACCAGGCTTTACCTGCGTTGAGTTGCCACTGTGTGAGGGGAGCTTTTGGTCTGGCGAGAAAGAGGGACTGTTGGGATTCCAAGACATCACCGACGGGACATCCAACACGATCGCTGTCGTCAACGCACCTCGAGACAAAGCGGTGCCATGGACCAAGCCAGAGGATCTACAAGTCGACAAAGACGACCCCGTGACAAGTCTGTTCGGCGATCGACCAACTATGCAGCTGGGGTTCTTCGATGGTTCCATAAAAACCATCGAGCGTAGAAGCGTGAACTCAGAACGTCTACTCGCCTATCTAACTCACCAAGGTGGCGAGACTGGACCGTTGGAGAAATAGTACAAATTAGCATCGTGCCGAAAACTAGTGTTGGAACATTGGGACTGTAACATAGTTCCATTTTGGAAGAAATTCATCGAACTGAAATCGATTAATGCCGAGTCGGCGCAAATTGTTTAACGCCTAGCCGGAGTGGCCGGTGGATTGGGAGTGATTCCCCTACGGAGAGTTGGCTCGACGCGGTTGTGGCTTGGGCAGCGCGGGTGTACCGGCTACGTAGGCGCAGGCAGGAGCGGAGTTGATTGCACCTAGCCACGAAACTACGCGCAAGAGGGTTTTGGGAGTGTGGTTGGCAGCCGCATGTGAGCTTGTCAGTTGTCAGCCGCAGGTGCCGTCGCCTGCGCAGGCCGCGCAAGTGGGTTGGCATACGCCGAGGTTCGTCAGAACTTCACCCGTTAACCAGCTCGCCTTGCGCGCCAGCGGCCTGCTCCGTCTCGGCGTTAAACGATTCCAGCGTGCGCGCTGCGCGGTTAAACAGAAACCTTCTTCGGCAACGATTGCGCGCGGCCGGAGAGCTAAGACCTAGCACCCGCTGAGAAGCTGATTCGTGGCCACCGCTTATCATTCAGTAGTGAGTAGTTGTATCGCTTCGGGATCCCATTGCTTGAGTACCCAGTCGATCAAGTGACACATTTCCCTTTCAGTTGTATGCTCTGAATGCTCGTGTCGCTCGGCAATCTCTTTTAGCTTATTTAGGCGGTCCAAATACAGCTTTCTTGTTTCCGGTGTTAGCCCTCCCGCGTCTTTCAAGGCGCGACATCGCTCGATGCAGACTATCGGCGAGGGTTGATACCAGGTCCTTTCCAATGCGAAAATATCTTGAATGGCAAGCAGGTCGTCTATGTTCTGCTCGTCGACGCGATCGTCAAAGTACTCGCGACCAATTTCTGCGCGGAACTGCTCGTTACTCGCGTTTGGATTGCTCGAAAAGATCCTATATGCGCTACGCTGAATCTTGATTGGCAGCTCCCTATACGGATGCTGAGTCGACGCTAGCCAGCCCATCCCAAGGGGCACATGGCGTCGCCCGTGTAGCCATGGCTGTCCTGCCTCTGGTTCTGTAGCAACGTAGCTAAAGGTTTCCAAGGACGGAATATAACCGCTGACTCCCGCCGCCTGTGCGATCCGAGCATTTCGCTGCACGTCCTCCGGTCTGCGGAGTGCCGTCGAATCGTCCCACCAGATGCTGCTCTTGGCTTTGGAAATAAGTTCTTTGTCGATGTGAGCGCTATGCGGTGTGAAAAACAGAGTCCATCTAGGGTCAAGTTCATGTCGACTGCCGGGGACGCCCAACACAGGCACTTCAGCATCTACGAAGTACCGAGGGTAAACGATAATTGTTGCATTTGGATTACCGCTCCAAATATCGTCCGAAATCTTTCTGACCCATTGGAACTCATGATCGAAGAACTTATTCCAGCACGCATCACAATAACAGACTGCATAGTCTGATGACTCGATCAACAGTCCATCTGAATTCGAATAAAAGTCGCTCATCATTTCATGGACATACCCGAACATGAAGGACTGAGACTCCGAATTCGAGGCACACATGTTGTAACCCCAGCTATGGATTCCAAATCGATTCACCTTCTCCCCATTCAACTGGGTCGCAATCGTGTTTGAATTCACCTTGTAGTATTGGTTGACGCCGTCGTAGCCAAATGGGGTGATGCCAAGCAACACGCGAATATCCATTGAATGCGCATAGTCAATCAACTCGTGAACAAAGTCCGCTTGGACGTTTTTATGATCTCGATTGTACTCCCAAGTAATCGGATACGTCTTCGATCGAAATGCTCCTCCCATCCATAGAATGACAGTGTTTCCGTTGTCTTCGTGCACACAATCCAGGATGTCCTTCCATTCTGCCAATCCATAGGTAGGCATCCTGCAAAATGTAAAATAGTAGCCGCGCTGGGCAAACACCGCTTCTGAATTTTGCGCCGTGACGACAGTCGTAGGAACGACGATGAAAGCGAGCAAAAATGCAACTCGAGTTGATCTACGGATGTGAGTAGGCGTCATTGTCAGTCCATTCCATGTTAGTTGTTAAGAACTAGCTCTGGCAGCGCGGCGGCTATTTGCTCGAATACCGACGACCAATCGCCGATCTTCGGCTGGCGAAATAGTCGTAGGCTTGGATACCATGGGGAATCGTCTCGTTCGAGTAGCCAGCGCCAATCCGGGGTATAGCCCAGCGCGATCCAAGCACGTATGCCCAAAGCACCGGCCAAGTGGGCGATGGCCGTGTCGCTAGTGATAACTAGATCGAGGGTGTGCATGATGGCAGCCGTGTCCATGAACGCTCCGCTCGATTGATCCACGTCGGCAGGCAGTAGCGTCAGTGGCCGCGCACCATTCCAGTGCGAGATTTGCTCTGTCCCTGCACCGCGTTGCAGGCTGACCAATTCCACATTGGGAATTTCAGCCAGGCGTTCGAAGCAGTTCAGTGGCAGGCTGCGATAGGCGTCGGCTTGATGGTCCGGATTGCCTTGCCAGGCGATGCCAATGCGAAATGTGCACGGCGATGGCGGGAAACGTTGTTGCCAATACTGTTTCAATTGCGGTGTGGCGCGCAAGTAGGGAACTTGATCTGGAATGCTTTCAGCGTTTATTTTTAGCAGGTCGGCGGCGTCCAGGAGTGAACACTGGCAATCGACGGGTTGTTGCCAAGGGATGTTATTGGGGAAGACCGTTCCCAGGCCATCCGCCGATTGCAACAGCGCCAACAAGGGAGCTTGGCAATGCACGATCGTCGTTGCTCCACGCGCGCGGAGCAACTTGGCCATGCGTACGAAATGCAGCGTGTCCCCCAATCCCTGTTCGGCGGTTAGCAGGATCGACTTACCGGCCAGATCGCTTCCGTCCCATACGGGGACATTCAATTGGGAGCGATGTAGATCACCGACGCGCCAACGCCAACGGTATTCCTGCCAGCCCTTCTCGAAATCCCCTTTGAGTAGATAGATCACCCCCAAGTTACGATGCAGTTCGGCTTCTTGCGGATTGATCGCCAGGGCTTTTTCATAGTAGGTTTGTCCCAGATCCAAATTGCCGGTCCAGACGTGCAGCGTTCCCCGATTTTTGTACGCGTTGAGATAATCGGGTTTGAGCTCAAGAGCGCGTTCAAAACACCGATCGGCTTCGTCGTATTGGTCGATGTAGCGCAGCGAGTTGCCAAGATTATTAAGTGCGATTGGAAAGTGCGGTTGGAGTTCGAGGGCCTGTCGATAAGCGGCGACAGCCTCTTCGTAGCGTCGCTGATCGTGAAGCGCGATTCCCAAATAGCACCACGCGTTTCCACTCAGCGGCTCTTCGCTGAGCACACCGCGATAGATTTGCTCGGCCTGCCTGAAATCCTTTTGTTGATGGATTTGCCAACCGCGCGAAAGTGTTTGTTCATGTCGATTCATGGAGGAGGTGTTTATTTAAATGTCGCCAATACTAGATAAAAAACTTACGCTCCTGCCGGGCAAGCCGGCGAGGGGGCGGAAAGAAAGTCGTGCTCTTTCGCGTGATTCGTGGGTAAAACATTCGTGGCTACTGATTCGCGGGAACAATCCTATAACAAAAAAACCTCGAGGCGGCGGAGAGCCGACTCGAGGTTTTTGGATGGCAGGACCAAACTTGGGAGGATTCAGCGACCGATTCGCGGTCTGGTTCTGCACTTAGTCTAAGAAACCGACGAGGTCTTGGCTGCGGCTGGGCTGCTGTAGCTTGCGTACCGCTTTGGCTTCGATCTGTCGAATTCTTTCACGTGTCACTTTGAAGATGTGTCCGACCTCTTCGAGAGTGTAGCTGTAACCATCACCAAGACCGTAACGCAGTTTGATGATTTCGCGTTCACGGTAGCTGAGGGTCTTGAGCACGTGGTTGATACGTTCGCGAAGCATTTCTTGTCCAGCGCCAATGGCCGGACTTTCAGCGGTTCCGTCAGGCAACAGGTCGCCGAATTGACTATCTTCACTATTGCCTACCGGCCGATCAAGGCTGATCGGATAGCGGCTCATGGCCAACACACGTCGGGCTTCTTCAATGGTGGTTTCCGCGCGACGCGCGGTCTCTTCCAAAGTCGGTTCGCGTCCCAGCTCCTGGAGCAGTTGTCGCGATACATTGCGCACGCGGCTCATGGTCTCGACCATGTGAACCGGGATACGAATGGTACGGCTTTGGTCGGCCACCGCGCGAGTAATCGCTTGGCGAATCCACCAAGTGGCGTAGGTACAAAACTTGAAACCACGTCGGTACTCGAACTTGTCGACCGCGCGCATCAGTCCGGCATTTCCTTCTTGGATCAAGTCCAGGAAGCTCAGCCCCCGATTGCGATACTTTTTGGCGATCGAGACGACCAACCGCAAGTTGCCTTCGGAGAGTTGCTTCTTGGCGCGCTGATATTCGAAGAATACATCGCGGACCGCGAGAACTCGATTGCGCAAGCTCGAAGGGGTTTCTTGCGTGGCGATCAGCAGCTCGCGATACTCACGGAGGAGTTCGGTACGCTGGGCCGCCGACGCGCGATCCCCTTCCAGTCGATCGATCTCGGAGCGCAGCTCGTCGATGCGACGGCTGAACTTGGCCAAGTCGATGATGCGTGGTTCGAGTCGTTGGGTTCTCAAGCCGAGTTCCTCGACCAAACGCACCGCTTTGCGGCGGCGGCGGGCCAAAGCATCCCAGGCTTCTTTGCGTCGCTCGGGGCCGTGCGAATGGCTCAGGGCAATGCGGTAGTCTCTAGCGTTTCTGCGCAGCAGCACGTCCAGAGTTTTCAAATTGTGCGGCAAACGACCGAGGATTTGTTCTTTCTCCAGTCGATCGGTCACCGAGACTTGCACCGTGCGGTCGAAGGGCAGCTCACCCGTGTGGACTCGTTTAAGAATCTTGTAGGCAAACTGCATTACATAATCGCATTCGAGCAGCTTCGTTCTGAATCGTCGTCGCGTCACTTCAATAGCTTTGGCAAGGCGAATCTCTTCGTCTCTCGTCAAGAGAGGGATTTCACCCATTTGCGTCAAGTACATGCGAACCGGATCGTCAGACCATGTTTCCGCCTCTTCTTCAGCAGCGGCCAACAGCTCCTCGTCACTCTCAAGCTGAACTTCACCCTCAGCGGCTAGCCCGTCATCCTCGGGCAACACGTCCGTAGTCGAGTCATCATCTTCGATGGGTAGCTTTTGAAAGCTATCGAGATCATCCTCCGTGCTACGTGGCGTGTCGTCATCGAATTCGTCCAGCAATACGTCGAACAAGGCGATACTCCTAAATGTGCCAAAATGACCGAGTTGCATCGTCTACGGAGGGCACCGTAGATCCCAGGAGACACAGCAGTATTCGGCGGTCAATAC